>JANWVV010000169.1 GCA_025055795.1 Gemmataceae bacterium | reverse complement strand
CGAAAGGCGTTGAGCACATTTGAACCAGCAATTTGTACAGTTCCTCGAGGTCTTTGTGTTGAATGCAGTGATGCCGAAAGGCGTTGAGCACCTACTGCACGGATCAAAAAGGCGAAGCAGAGGCTAAGTGTTGAATGCAGTGATGCCGAAAGGCGTTGAGCACCAAGAAGTTCGCTCTTAACCGCTACATCGCCTTAGTGCCCACGTGTTGAATGCAGTGATGCCGAAAGGCGTTGAGCACTCCTAGACGGTCAGCAACTGCAGTATATGCGGGGTGTGTTGAATGCAGTGATGCCGAAAGGCGTTGAGCACATGTGTTCAAATATACTCGTGGCGGATCCGGATGAGTGTTGAATGCAGTGATGCCGAAAGGCGTTGAGCACTATGATAGGGCTAGCTTTCTCTATGGAGCAAAATCGTGAAGACGGCACAGATTACGACAGGCGTTGAGCACCCATTTTGGCAGACGCCTTTGTACAGGGGCCTTTTTGTAGTGTTGAATGCAGTGATGCCGAAAGGCGTTGAGCACGGTATTTTTACTTATCCAAGGAGGGTGGGGAAGATTTGTGTTGAATGCAGTGATGCCGAAAGGCGTTGAGCACAAGAAGTGCCGACCTGTCCGCTCTCGCCGCAGAAGGTGTTGAATGCAGTGATGCCGAAGGGCGTTGTG
>JANWVV010000168.1 GCA_025055795.1 Gemmataceae bacterium | reverse complement strand
GACAAAGACGATCAGGACGTGTTGAATGCAGTGATGCCGAAAGGCGTTGAGCACCGATTAACCAAATAGAAGTAGCTCACCATTGTAAATTGTCTGTTGAATGCAGTGATGCCGAAAGGCGTTGAGCACCAATAAGCTTGTCAAGGGTATCGGCAACTTGTTTACAGTGTTGAATGCAGTGATGCCGAAAGGCGTTGAGCACATTCGCCCTCAGGCGGCACTACTGGCTGCAGGTGCGGTGTTGAATGCAGTGATGCCGAAAGGCGTTGAGCACGCCCTCTGAAATTGTTATTATTTTTACCTATGGAGAAGGTGTTGAATGCAGTGATGCCGAAAGGCGTTGAGCACTCGATCAGACTGAGTATGCTCCCTTGTCAGCAGATAGTGTTGAATGCAGTGATGCCGAAAGGCGTTGAGCACAAGCTGATCGCTTGCTTCAGGTCCGTGACGACTGCCTTGAGTGTTGAATGCAGTGATGCCGAAAGGCGTTGAGCACTTCCAGTGTCAACGAATTGAACATAGGGCTTTTCGAGTGTTGAATGCAGTGATGCCGAAAGGCGTTGAGCACCAACGTGGTCCGCTCATTTAAGACACTGCGGGGGGCTGTGTTGAATGCAGTGATGCCGAAAGGCGTTGAGCACATCCAGGACGACGGCAAGGAAGTCGAAGTCGTG
>JANWVV010000167.1 GCA_025055795.1 Gemmataceae bacterium | reverse complement strand
GCCAGTGTGTTGAATGCAGTGATGCCGAAAGGCGTTGAGCACTACAAAGGCGTCTGCCAAAATGGCAGCCGGGGGTGTTGAATGCAGTGATGCCGAAAGGCGTTGAGCACCCCAAGGGCAATAACTGGTAATGACAGAAAGGCGTAGTGTTGAATGCAGTGATGCCGAAAGGCGTTGAGCACGCGCTCTTCGGAGGAGTTCGGAAACTGGTCCACGAACGTGTGTTGAATGCAGTGATGCCGAAAGGCGTTGAGCACTTTCCACTAGGATCGCGCTCGATCGTCGTCACGAGTGTTGAATGCAGTGATGCCGAAAGGCGTTGAGCACTAAACCGCGGAGAAGCCGCGAAAGTTGCGAACGCTGGTGTTGAATGCAGTGATGCCGAAAGGCGTTGAGCACAGTGCCCAAGTCCAAGGGCATGACCGAGCTCGTGGATGTGTTGAATGCAGTGATGCCGAAAGGCGTTGAGCACGTGGCAACGACCGAGCAGTGCGGGTTCCAGCTCTCTAACGTGTTGAATGCAGTGATGCCGAAAGGCGTTGAGCACTTCTGTAATGCGCGGATTCCATTCCCCCAACGAACGTGTTGAATGCAGTGATGCCGAAAGGCGTTGAGCACTCCCTTTCCATGCATACAAAAAAATCATCGTGTAGCCATGTGTTGAATGC
>JANWVV010000166.1 GCA_025055795.1 Gemmataceae bacterium | reverse complement strand
GAGAAGTTGGGCGTGCCTGCGGGAGGTTTGCGGTTGTTGGCGGCGGCGACCGCGAGCCTGGCGGGGATGATCCAGGTGGCGGCGCGGTCAGTGGAGACGGCCTTGCATAAATTACATGAATTGGGATATCCTTTGTCGGAAATCGTATCCGGGTGGGGCGTGGCGCCGCTGTTGCCTGTGGCGAAAGGGACTTTAGCGGCGATAGGTCGGTCGAATGATGCGGTGCTCTACGGGGCGCGGGTGTGGCTGTGGGTGCGGAGTGAGGATGAGCGGCTAGCGGAAGTGGGACCTCGAGTCCCCTCGTGTGCATCGAGTGCGTTTGGTCGGCCTTTCGTCGAGATTCTGAAGGAAGCAGGCGGCGACTTTTATCGCATCGATCCGATGCTCTTCAGTCCCGCGGAGGTGCATTTCTGCAATTTGCGGTCGGGAAGGTCGTTCCGTTTTGGTCAAGTGCGTCCCGATATTTTGTTACGGTCGTTGGAGGTGTGACGGTAGCCAGTATGATGTGGGGTTATAAGGGTGTACCAAGCGAGCGATGTGAGAAATCCTGGAATGCAACAGATGCCGAACCGGACCACGGTGAGCGGCCGATCGCAAGGCTCAGACAGCGGACTCAGGAGCGGCGATGCGTCGGTTAACCCTACTGGCGAGCGGTCAGGGTTGGCATGTGCGGGATTTA
>JANWVV010000165.1 GCA_025055795.1 Gemmataceae bacterium | reverse complement strand
CGCCTTTCGGCATCACTGCATTCAACACTTAGATCTGGTGGTAATGTATACAGGGATAACAGGTAGTGCTCAACGCCTTTCGGCATCACTGCATTCAACACCGCACCTGCCGCGCAGGTGACTGAGGGTTTAACCGTTGTGCTCAACGCCTTTCGGCATCACTGCATTCAACACATTTTCCAGCATCGTCGTCCGTGACGGGTCGTCCTGGTGTGCTCAACGCCTTTCGGCATCACTGCATTCAACACTGCAGTTCCGCAGCTTACTAGCGGACGTAGCTGCTAAAAAGTGCTCAACGCCTTTCGGCATCACTGCATTCAACACCCGGAAAGCTGTCACTATATTGGGAGGACTACAATGTGTGCTCAACGCCTTTCGGCATCACTGCATTCAACACAATGTACGCTGCAATACGCCTTGCCTACTGGGAACATGTGCTCAACGCCTTTCGGCATCACTGCATTCAACACAAGGAAAAGGCGGAGAAGGGTGGGTGGCGGCTAACCACCGCGTGCTCAACGCCTTTCGGCATCACTGCATTCAACACTAGATGCCTATGCCGATCGGGAGACCGATGAGAGCGTGCTCAACGCCTTTCGGCATCACTGCATTCAACACGTAGCTAGATTTGTAAATTTTCATGGTGACTGATGTGTGCTCAACGCCTTTCGGCATCACT
>JANWVV010000164.1 GCA_025055795.1 Gemmataceae bacterium | reverse complement strand
CCCAGCTTCCTACATCACCTCCTACACCCAGTGTTTAATGCAGTGATGCCGAAAGGCGTTGAGCACAATCTCGTATGTTCCAGCAGGAGCTGATGTGCTTTCAGGTGTTGAATGCAGTGATGCCGAAAGGCGTTGAGCACTTCGATCCGGACATAAGAGCGCCTGTATCAGGTGTAGTGTTGAATGCAGTGATGCCGAAAGGCGTTGAGCACGTGTCACTTTGCACTCCATGTGATGGAAATGCAGAAAAGTGTTGAATGCAGTGATGCCGAAAGGCGTTGAGCACCGCCGTGTAGCGATCTTACCATTACAAGGTAGTTGATGTCGAGTGTTGAATGCAGTGATGCCGAAAGGCGTTGAGCACTCACACCTATCCGAATCATAGATTTTGAATTTATAGTGTTGAATGCAGTGATGCCGAAAGGCGTTGAGCACAGGGAGGGGAGCTATCATGATTGCTAAAGTATTACGTGTTGAATGCAGTGATGCCGAAAGGCGTTGAGCACTTCCTTCTCCGCCGGCGGACCACCAGGAGTGTACGGAGTCTCGTGTTGAATGCAGTGATGCCGAAAGGCGTTGAGCACTTAGCGCCCACGGATCATCCACGCGAAGTACGGTGACTAGGTGTTGAATGCAGTGATGCCGAAAGGCGTTGAGCACCACCCCACTTCATCTCAGGTCC
>JANWVV010000163.1 GCA_025055795.1 Gemmataceae bacterium | reverse complement strand
TTTTACGTGTTGAATGCAGTGATGCCGAAAGGCGTTGAGCACGTACTAACCGTAGTCTATCTTCATTTCCTTTTCCTCGTGTTGAATGCAGTGATGCCGAAAGGCGTTGAGCACGGGTATAATTTAGCATGTATAGCATACGGTATTTTGACTCGAGTGTTGAATGCAGTGATGCCGAAAGGCGTTGAGCACTTTGACTGGATTTACTTCAGAAAAACCACTGAATCAGGTGTTGAATGCAGTGATGCCGAAAGGCGTTGAGCACAAAACGTTGAAAGGGCGGTTGTCGGCGCAGCAGCGAGTGTTGAATGCAGTGATGCCGAAAGGCGTTGAGCACCTGATGATGGACCGATGGGAAACGTGGCATCATCAAGTGTTGAATGCAGTGATGCCGAAAGGCGTTGAGCACTTCGCTCCTTCCCGGTTGAATTTTACTTGTCAAGTTGTGTTGAATGCAGTGATGCCGAAAGGCGTTGAGCACAGAAAAGATTTGAGCGTGCAAATTGCTCGCCTGTACGAGGTGTTGAATGCAGTGATGCCGAAAGGCGTTGAGCACTTTATCCAGCGGGGTAGAGACTGGGTATCAGCCGTAGTGTTGAATGCAGTGATGCCGAAAGGCGTTGAGCACTCAAGAGAGAGTAGTGTACTCTTATCAGGTGGTTTCAAGTGTTGAATGCAGTGATGC
>JANWVV010000162.1 GCA_025055795.1 Gemmataceae bacterium | reverse complement strand
AGTGACTGGTCCGTTCGGGAGCGTGCTCAACGCCTTTCGGCATCACTGCATTCAACACTTGAGTAGTGTAAACATTACAAACATATCGGCTAGATGTGCTCAACGCCTTTCGGCATCACTGCATTCAACACGTAGTACATTAAATGTTTCAAACTGGGGAACTACTGGTGCTCAACGCCTTTCGGCATCACTGCATTCAACACTTTATTTCTACGAAAAAACGATATAGTTTGATTGATGTGCTCAACGCCTTTCGGCATCACTGCATTCAACACTCTATCTGAGAAAGTATTGGTGTCAAAGATGCAGCGTGCTCAACGCCTTTCGGCATCACTGCATTCAACACGGTCAGTATAAAAAACTGTTTTTCCCTGATACTGGATCGTGCTCAACGCCTTTCGGCATCACTGCATTCAACACAAACCCACATCGTCAGGTAGGAAAATATCAGCAGGTGTGCTCAACGCCTTTCGGCATCACTGCATTCAACACCAGGTCCTGAAGGTCCTCAAGGACCACCAGGTCCTGTGCTCAACGCCTTTCGGCATCACTGCATTCAACACATCCCAAATTTCGGCTTTTTCGATTTCATAAACCTGTGCTCAACGCCTTTCGGCATCACTGCATTCAACACCCATCTCTTCTTGCCCCTCGGCGACCAAGAGATCACGTGCTCAACGCCTTTC
>JANWVV010000161.1 GCA_025055795.1 Gemmataceae bacterium | reverse complement strand
TGCAGTGATGCCGAAAGGCGTTGAGCACAAATAGCCGAAACAGTAAAGGGATCAAACAGTCTAGTGTGTTGAATGCAGTGATGCCGAAAGGCGTTGAGCACAACACAGACAGATACCCACAAATACTATTTTCGTACATATAGTGTTGAATGCAGTGATGCCGAAAGGCGTTGAGCACGGTACAAGTGCATATACGACAATTTTGTTAAACTTGCCGGTGTTGAATGCAGTGATGCCGAAAGGCGTTGAGCACCTCTGTTGCTAAATATACTTCGTATATGTACGAAAAGTGTTGAATGCAGTGATGCCGAAAGGCGTTGAGCACCTTCTCCCGCCACATCTCTACCTCATTTCTTTTCTTTGTGTTGAATGCAGTGATGCCGAAAGGCGTTGAGCACGAGCAGACGCAAAAGTGACGCCACTTCCCCCCCCATCAGTGTTGAATGCAGTGATGCCGAAAGGCGTTGAGCACTGTAAGCCTCGTGGCGCTGACAAGACATCTTCCTTGGTGTTGAATGCAGTGATGCCGAAAGGCGTTGAGCACTTTGATCAACCTTGCTAGGCCATCCCCCACCAGGCCTTCGAGTGTTGAATGCAGTGATGCCGAAAGGCGTTGAGCACCTGCCCGGTTGCTCCCGGGGGTGCGGCTCCCCCCGGGAGGTGTTGAATGCAGTGATGCCGAAAG
>JANWVV010000160.1 GCA_025055795.1 Gemmataceae bacterium | reverse complement strand
TTTCGGCATCACTGCATTCAACACGAACAAGACGAGAGGAAGCTGTCCTGTGCCAGGTGTGCTCAACGCCTTTCGGCATCACTGCATTCAACACTTCCGCTACTCCCCCCTACCATCAGGGCCCTATACGGGTGCTCAACGCCTTTCGGCATCACTGCATTCAACACCGCGAGTCCCCCCGCGAAAGGACCCGGCGGCATCAGGAGTGCTCAACGCCTTTCGGCATCACTGCATTCAACACGGCGGGCCATCCTGGGCTAGCGGGGTGGTCCGACCTACTCGTGCTCAACGCCTTTCGGCATCACTGCATTCAACACATCACAGACTGGTAACGATCCGATCCCAACCCTACCCATGTGCTCAACGCCTTTCGGCATCACTGCATTCAACACCGGATTAACGCACCCCCATCTTTTTTTAGTTTTGATATGTGCTCAACGCCTTTCGGCATCACTGCATTCAACACTTCCTGAGCCGCCCCAAAATAGACTTTCCCGCATTCCGGTGCTCAACGCCTTTCGGCATCACTGCATTCAACACGATGCGTCGTTTCCGGCCTATTTGTACTTCGGAGGCGCGTGCTCAACGCCTTTCGGCATCACTGCATTCAACACCACGCTCCCACGTTTCTCTGCCTTTGCGCGTTGTAGGGTGCTCAACGCCTTTCGGCATCACTGCATTCAACA
>JANWVV010000015.1 GCA_025055795.1 Gemmataceae bacterium | reverse complement strand
ACCGTCTTCCTGCGTATAGCCTACCGGCCGTTCTACACGCGGATCGCTCGAGTTCTTAGGATGAAAAGTAACCAAAGCTCCTGCCAGTGGCTTACCCTTATAAGTGACTTTGCCACTCACAGGGTACAACTTTTCTCCTGATGAGCAACCTGACAAGATAATCAGGCCCGTTAGCAAAGCTACGCAAGTTACACCCCGGATCTTCATAACTTCTGGTTTTGTTCGAGGATGGAAATACCTTAGCGGTGGACTTGTAGTTTATCTTTTCGCCTAACACCGTTCAAGTGAAAAATATTGAAACCTTGGATGAACGTTAAATCAAGCGGCTCGACACTCGAATCTGGTTAACTTTTGCGGTTTGATCAAGGGCAGGAGTGGGCACGAACCAAAAAGAAATTCAGGGACACCGCCCCGATGAATGAACATGCTCCCCTGCGAATCGTTGATCGTAATTGAATTTGTTCCAATGTGACAAGGTCCATCAGCTCCAAGTAGAATATTTTGATAGCGGCTGCGTAGGATCATCGTTCCCCTTAACCAGGGAGGAGAAGGTCTATTCTCGTAGGACAGTGATTGGAGATTCGGGGAAATGATTTCCGTATTGAATAAATAGGGATATGCCTCATCACTGCGGGAGGGCGACGACGGCCTCTTCAAGCATGTAAAGGAAGGTTTCCGGATTGTCTCGATTGAGTCGCAAGCGGCCGGTGACCAGAACCAGTAGGCGACGGTACTCGGCGGGTCGCTCACCGGACAGGCGGACGTAGACCATACCGGTTGGCTCCGGTGTGTCGCAAAACCAGCAGCCGACGGGATATGGCAATAAGAGAAATTCATGCAGTTGCGGACTGTCACCCATCGGCTGGATAAAACCCTGCAGGCTGACGATCTGACCGTCGAGCCGGAGCAAATAATCCGGGAAGCGTCTGGTGCTATCCGGCTGAGGAGTGGCTGCCTGGAGCAGAGGCCAGGGCAACGGAGTAGGGCCGTCGGTGCGGGGTGGGGGCAGTAACCGTTCGTCGAACGCTTGCAGGAGCGGTCGGGAGGAACGGGGCCGCAGATACGAAACGTGCCGGGCATGGAGGCGGAGCTGAGCGGCTGCCTCGCGGAATAGTTGCCGGCGTGCCTGCAGCGTGGCTGAGGCCAGACCAAACTCGGTAACGCATCCGTCAAGCATAGCCGCGGCCATCGGTACATCGCCGTAAGCGTTAGCCAATTCGGCGGCCAGCCACAGCAGGCGGCCATCCTGAGGCAACCATAAAGCCAATTGTTGAACTAAGGCGGCGGCGTCCTCGGGCAGTTCGCGGCGGCGATCGTCACTCCAGGGGCCGGCCGGACCGTCCAGGCGAACGCCAAACAAATCATCGACTGTGACAGTTCCCTTCTTTTCGCTTTGTCGCAGGCGTACCAACTTCAGATGGAATTGTTCTGGCCGCTTCCAGGCGGCTGGGGCCAGGCGTACTGCCTCATGCAAGGCATCCGCGGCCCTGTTCAGATCGCCGGCCAGTTGCCAGGCGGTGCCCCGGTTGGCCTGTACCGCGAAATGGTCGGGCCAGCGGCGAACGCCCGCCTCCAGCACGCCCAACGCTTCCGTCAGGCGACCCAAGCGAATAAGGACGGCACCGTAGTCTGCCACTTCGTCTGCGGTCAGGGAACGGTGGCGGGACAAACGGTGATAATGCTCGGCCGCCTGCAAATATTGCTGCCGCAACGGCGAGACAAGGCCATCGCGGGGCCGTTCCTGTGCGATGGTACGCAACGCTCGCTGGTCTTGCAAAAAGCCGGACCAGCGAGCGGGCAAAGGGGCGTACTTTTCCGCGGAGTAATGCAGCCCCGCTCCGGCGGAACAGGGCAAGGCCAACACGGCCAGCAACGCCAGCCCAGCGGTCCAACCGTTGGTGGACCGCGCATAACCTCCTTTCATTCCGTGCCCCCTTGCTGTCCCGTGGGTGGTACCCACAACGCACGTTCTTCCGGTGGCAATGGCTCCAGAACAAATAATGGCTCGTTGCCCTCCAGGAACCATTCCGTCGACTGACGAACACGCAGCCGCAAGTACTCTCCGTCACTGGTGCCGATGGTATCGCCGGCGGCGAACGTCTGCCCTTCAAAGCGCAGATAGTCGAGCATGTTGCTGAACAGGGTGAAGACGGCCGAGCCACGGTGGTGGCCCTCAGCGCGTATGGCCAGGTCGGGCAGTCCGAAGGTATGGCAACCGTAGGTACGCATCCAGACCCCTTCCTCGCCGGCCACTTCCAGTTTGACAAACCCTGCGAAGAAAAAAGGCAACGGCAACGCACGTAACGCTTGCAACGTATCGCCGTTGTCTTCTTCATGCGGTAGGAAGACCGCGGCGGGTACCGAGGTGTGCGCCTGCTCGTTAAGGGCTACCAATGCGCCGCAGCGAGCCAGGGCCGCAGTAGCAGCGGCCAACGCCACGTACTGTTCCAGCGGATCGGCATCATACCCCGCATAGTAGAGCAGAACATGAGCGGCGTGCTGATAGGCCTGTTGTTTGAGCTCAGGGGCATAATGAGCGGGGGCGATGCAGGAATCCAGAACGCTGACAGGCATAGGAGCATTGAAGCCGACCAGTTTGACGACATGGGCTCCCCAGGCCAACAAGCCAATGATAGCCGAAGGAGGAGCTGGAATCTGCTGCACATCGGCCGGGGCAGGTACCTCGGTCAGCTCCACGGTCGCTTCGGCCAGATCGCGATGGTATTCGCGCAAGGTGGCCTGGATCGACTCAGCTGGCAGCGACAACGGTGCCGAGGCAAACAATACCCCTACCGCCGGCGGATCCACCAGTAACGGATTGGCGATCGGCGGCCCGCCCTGCCGACGCTCCCCTCGCCCGAAAAAACGCTCCCGTAGCTCCATGATCCCTCTCCTGTCATAACAGGCCGGCGGCAGGACGAATAACCGATGACGCTTGCCTGCTTGTTGCTCCCATTTTTCGTTCCTTGATGCTATGATACACCAGCAACCGGTCTGCAAGAGTGGGTATTGCAGAACCGGTCAACACCGCCTGCTGCCTAGAAGGCGTAATTGCAAAGGGTTCCCACCATGCTGCAACGAGGTAATCTCTCCCGCCGTGGTTTCATGGCCCGCTCCCTGGCGGCCCTGACAGCCGCCGGACTGCCCGCCTGGCACGCCCGCGAATGGTTCGCCGACCAGGCCCGCGCAGCCCAGCAGCCCCCCAATCCCTCGCCCAACCAAATGCTCCAGGTGGGCGTCATCGGCGTCGGTCCCAATCCCCGACGCTCCAACGCCCTGTACGCTGAAGCCAAACGCCACAAACATGTCCGCTTTACCGCTGTCTGCGACGTGGATGGCCGTCACCTCGATTATGCCGTCCAACAATACAAAAAGGACGGGTTCGAGGTCAAACCGTACAAGGACTTCCGCGAACTGTGTGCCGATAAAAATGTGGACGTGGTCATCATCGCCACCCCCGATCACTGGCATGCTTTGCAGGCCATTGCCGCGCTGAAAAACGGCAAAGACGTTTACTGCGAAAAACCACTTACCTTGACCGTCGAAGAAGCTCTCGTTTTGCAAAAGGTGGTCCACGATACCAAGCGTGTCCTGCAGACAGGTAGCCAGCAACGCTGCGAGATGGCTGGTCGCTTCCGCCTGGCTACCGAGTTGGTCCGCGCCGGCCGGTTGGGCCAGATCAAACACATGGAATGCCGCATCGGTACCAACCCCACCAGCGGGCCGATTAAAGCGGTCGACCCACCCAAGGAACTGGACTGGGACTTCTGGCTAGGCCCCACCCCCAAGGTTCCCTACCGTCAGGACGGGGACAAGACCAACTGCCACTACAACTTCCGCTGGTGGTACGAATACAGCGGTGGCAAAATGACCGACTGGGGCGCCCACCATATCGACATCGCCCAATGGATGCTCGGCATGGATGGTAGCGGACCCGTACTCGTGGAGCACATCGAATCAACCAAACCGTATCAAGGAGACGACGGCTACAACTGCCATCCCACCTTCAAGGTACGCCTTACCTACGCCAACGGTGTGCCCGTGGAAGTCAGCCATGGCGCCGGCCGTGAAGTCAAGAAACTTGTTGATGCCAACGGCAAGGAACGGGACATCAGCCCGGCCGAAAACGGTATCTTGGTAGTGGGCACCGAAGGCACCCTGTTTGTCAGCCGAGGGTTCCTGGTCGCCTCCGACAAAAAACTGTTCGAACCGCTCAAGGAAGTGCCGATGCTCTATCCCAGCCGGCCGACCAACCACATGGCCAACTTCCTGGAATGCGTCCAGTCGCGCCAGAAACCGATCTGCGACGTCGACATCGGTGCCGGCTCCGTTATCGTCTGCCACATCGCTGCCATCGCCTTGCGACTGGGTCAAAAACTCAAGTGGGATCCTCAAAACCACCGGTTCGACGACGAACAAGCCAATAAAATGCTCAGCCGCGAACGCCGCGATCCCTGGAAACAACTCGGCTAATCCTGACAGCAAGCCAACTCGGTACAGCCTGACCCGCTGGCCTATTCTCCGACGCCCCTGCTAACCAAATAACTCGACTCCGTGGACTGCAGCTCCCCCGGTGCCCTGCAGCGGAGGTGAGCTGCCTGCTTCTTTGAGCATCTGTTCGTGTCTCCGTGACGATGCAAACAAATTAGGGGGTGGCAGGTTTAGCACCTATCCTGACCATCCCAGCAGGTGATCTCCGTGCCGAAAAGGTGGGCTCTGACGTTATGGCTGCTTGCTCAGCCAGTGTTCGAGCCTGGGCGATGGACGGCGTTGTTTGTTCAAGCTTCAATTGACAGCGGTGCAATTCAGACCCGCCTGTGGTGACCACGAGGCATGGCATCTTACCTTGTGCGTGATAATTTTTATAGTAATAACGAGGAGGGACACTTGACAGTGTTTTTACCTCTGGGACGGACAGATGGGTTTGCTACAATAGTGGCACTATGCAACGACTCAACAAGTATCTGGCGCATGCAGGCGTTGGTTCCCGGCGTTATTGCGATGAATTGATTGCCGCTGGTCGGGTAACGGTGGACGGGGTTGTGGTCACCGCCTTGGGTGCCAAGGTAGATCCGTTGGTGCATCGGGTGGCAGTCGATGACCAGCCGGTACGACCGGAGCGGCGGGTCTATTGGCTGTTGCATAAGCCGCCGGGGGTGTTGTGTACCAATTACGATCCAGATGGCCGGCCCCGCGCGGTTGATCTGCTGCCGCACGTCCGGGAGCGGGTGTATACGGTCGGTCGGCTGGATGAGGCCAGTGAGGGGTTGTTGCTGATGACCAACGATGGTGATCTGGCCGCTGCCCTGATGCACCCACGCTTTGGCATCCCCAAGACCTATTTGGTGCAAGTAGCGGGCAAACCCAGTCGGGAACAATTACAACGGCTGACCGAGGGGATATGGCTGAGTGACGGCAAGGTGCGGGCGAAAAGCGTTCGGACTTTGGGGCATCAGGGCGAAAGCACTTGGCTCCGCGTGGTGCTTTGCGAGGGTAAAAACCGGGAGATCCGGCGGATGCTGGCCCGCCTCGGTCATAAAGTGATGCGTCTGAAGCGGATTGCGATCGGGCCGGTACGTCTGGGCCGCTTACGCCGGGGCAAGTCCCGGCCGCTAAGCCAGAAGGAGCTGGAAGCCCTGCGTCGCTGGGTGCAACTCGCCCGACAACGCCTGGCGGAGCGACA
The DNA here is from genome assembly GCA_025055795.1 of Gemmataceae bacterium. Lineage (GTDB taxonomy): Bacteria > Planctomycetota > Planctomycetia > Gemmatales > Gemmataceae > Thermogemmata. The sequence goes on along the minus strand of JANWVV010000015.1, from coordinate 74,347 downwards.
AAGCCGCTTGCGTGCCCGCCGAGCGTCGCCTGTCCCCCCCGACTCCCCCACGGCCACTTGAACTACGCACTGGTTGCCCTCCTTCGCTGCTAGAATTCCTCTTTCCCCACGGCGACCATGCCTCACCTGCGTCACGTCCGAATTGTCTCCCAGGAGAAACTAGCCGAACGGACTTATCGGCTCCGGCTGATTTGTCCTGAAATTGCCCGCGTTATCCTGCCGGGTCAATTCCTTATGCTGCGACTAGCCGGCACGAACGACCCTTTACTGGGACGACCGTTTGCTTTGTATGACACTTGGGGTGACGACTCCAGCTCGCCGCTGGGCGTGGACATTGTGTATTTAGTGGTAGGTAGCATGACGAGTCGGTTGTGTACCGTGCCGGCGGGCAGTGTCGTCGAGGTGTGGGGGCCGTTGGGACGTCCCTTGCCTGCGTTTTCCGAGCTGGAGCAGGTGGTGCTGGTAGCCGGTGGCATCGGTCAGACGCCTTTTGTGGCATACACCCATTGGTTGCTTGGATCTCGCGGCTATGGCGGGCAGGCGGCTCGGCCGCAGGCCCGTCGCGTCTTGTTGTACTACGGGGTCCGGACGGCCGCCCGGCTGGCGGGACTGACCGATTTTCAGACCGCCGGTGCCCAGCTCTACCTGGCCAGCGACGATGGTTCGGTAGGCTGGCACGGCTCGATTCTGGACCGGTTGCAGGCGGAGCAGCCTGCGGGTCCGCTGATCGGGTGCGGTCCGGAACCGATGCTCAAGGCCTTGGCCCGACTGGCCCGTCAGTGGCAGCGCCCGTGTTGGGTCTCGCTGGAAACACCCATGGCCTGCGGCATCGGAGCTTGCTTCAGTTGCGTCACCCGGATCGGAACAGCCCATAATTGGGATTATCGCCGGGTGTGTGTCGACGGTCCCACCTTTGAGGCCGCGCTGTGGCACGATGCCTTCAGTGAACAAGGGTCAGATGCACCGCTCGGTTCAACCGGCGCGTAACGGCAGTGTGGCCCAGGTGGGTTTAGCGGTTGACTGGGGCCGACGACGACAAGCCTGCTCGTAACGGAGCTGTCGGATCCAATCCTGGAGGCGTCGCTGGGCAGTAGTAGTCCGCCAGAGGAAGCGGGCGGGACCTAGCAGCCGCAGGGCCAAAGCTGGTCGGCCAGCACCAATCAGGCCATGCACGACATAACGGAGCACCGAGGTCTGAGCGGGTGCCAGCCGCGCAGCCTGGTACAGTAAGCGGCAGCCTTGACGGTACTTTCCGGCGTGTACCAGCGCCTCGCCCCAAGCGGCCCGATACAACGGATTGCTCGGCTGACACCGCCACGCCCGGTGGAACCACCGCACCGCCCGGTCTGTGCGACCAAGGGGGTCCTCAGCCCAGGCCCGCCCCAACAGGTAGGCCCATCGACCGCAGCTCGGACTAAGCATCCAAGCCCGGCGTAAATGCCGACGGGCCCGTGCGTAGTTTCCACTGGCCAGACACAGCCGGCCTGCCAAGGCCTCGGCCCGCGCCCGCTGCTGCACCGGCAGATCCGCCAGACGCAGATACTTGCGCAACAAATTCAGAGCGTCGGTCCGCTGGCCCTGACGAGCCGCTCGCAGTACCGACGCCCACGCTGCCGTGAATAAGGCGAGCGTCCTGCTCATACCAACTGCCTCCTGCAGTTGTTCACTCCTGGTCGCCTACGAGCTTTTCCCGAGTACAGGCATGGGAAGATATATCAAATGCAGCGAATTTCGCAAGCACGAAATCCCGTGCCACAGTAGTTCAGAAAATACCAAAACCCGCCTTGCTTGCTCTCCGCTGTCGTGGAATACGAGACTCATCCCGAACCTTCTGCGAATAGCTCTTCGGCGTGTGGGAGATACACTTCAGGCAGCACAACCAATGCGGGGGCATCGCACCACTGCGTTAGGGACTGCCTGGCCGACGACCGGCACATAGACCAGACGGTCGTCGTGGTGGTGGGTTGAGCCAGCCGTGGGGTGTGACAGCGTACAGGATGGTGTGCCTGCCCCAGACGGCAATGGCCTACACCTCGTGCAACCCGCTACAGATGGATTCTCTCCGTCGGCATTTCAGTAGGCGTGTATCGGTTCCCTAACTACCCTCCCCGAGGTCAGTTTGTAAGTCGATTGGCTTGAAAGTTAGCGTTTTCCCAGGGATAGAGTGATTTAGGTGGTCCAAATTAGATATATCGCGTTGGCCTGTTTGAGGCGATTTTGATGCAGGCCGCCTAAGCTAGGCGGGAGTAAAGGGAGACAGCTGTTCGCTGAATATTGATTCCGCTGAATATTGACATTTCTGAAGAACGTGTAAGATCTTGGGGGGATTAAGGGACAAACAATCGACGCGGAAGCGTTCCAGGCCGATAATCGCCAGCATGACAACAGCAGCAACGCAACCAGAATCGCATGTGTCGGCAGCTCCGAATGCCGTGCCACCTTCTGGTGGGGGTGTACCGGGTCCAAAGGAATTGTTGGCAGCGATAGCTGCTTCCGGGGAACAGCCATGGTTTCCTTCGGCTTATGTGGCAGCGACGGGGGTCCCCCGTGATGCATTAGACGATCCTCTCACTGATTTGCGGTTGGCTGGCCTGATCGAAGTGGTCACTTGGGTCAAAGGACGTGGCCAGGGGTATCGGCTCACGCCCGCCGGGCGGCAAGCCCTGCAAGGATCGGTGGCAGCTACACCGCCCCTCCCAGACGCTACTACTACTCAGTCGAGTGATAAACTACCGCTTAATCTCCAGCCGCTTGTTATGGTTTGGGTACTGGCCGGGGCGTGCCTGCTCGTTTTTCTGGGCGGGCTTGCTGTGGCGACTCTAACGGGCAATTCACTGCGTGACTATCTGACAGGCCAGGATGTTCGTACGGTGTACCGCCTTGGTGGTATACGAGGTTCTGACTTACTCCAGGGACAATGGTACCGTTTGCTGACGGCCAACTTTGTGCACTTTGGATTGTTGCACCTTCTGGCCAATGGAGTAGCGTTGGTCTTGTTAGGGGCAGAGATTGAAACGGTTTACGGGCGCTGGCAGTTGCTGTGGTTGTTTTTAATCAGCGGTGTGGGAGGCGTCAGTGCTGCTGTAGCAACAACACCCGAGGTGGTGTTGGCGGGTGCCTCAGCGGCAATTTGGGGCCTGCTAACCGCCGAAGTCGTCTGGTTGATCGCTTATAGACGTCAACTCTCCCCGACCTTGTTTCACCGGGCATTTTTGCACTTGGCTAGCATCCTGTTGCTGAACGTATTGCTCAGTCTGGTACCGGGGATAAGTTGGGCGGGGCATATGGGCGGAGGGGTGTGGGGGATGGTAGCGGCCTGCTGGCTGCTGCTGGAGCGACAGGTCCGCTATGGTAGGTGGCGTGCCCTGATCCTGACTGGTCGTCTCGGTTTACTCTTGGTGCCTGTGCTCGTATTGCTGGCATGGATGGAGTGGGGACCTGGATGGGAGGGGATGCGGCAGTGGCAGCAGCAGGAGCGGCAGCGTCGCCGTCTGTGGGCTGCCCAGGAGCAATTCAATCACCAGGTGTTACCTCGACTGGAACGGCTGCAACCTCAAGAAATCGAGTCGTTACAGCGTAAAGCGCTCCTACAGTTACTCCGGCCAGCCGCACGCAGAGATAGTGCCACCGTAGCTCACCTCCATGAACAATTACGCCAGCGACTGGACGATGCACAGATGATCCAGGAACTACTCCAGGAATCTCCTACCGGACACGCCCCGTTCGACCGTTACCGCCAGCAGGTGGTCCACTATGTCGCCTTGGCTCAGCATCTGCTGCAAATACTGGATGTCATGCTGGAGGAACCGGACATACCGACGGAGGCTGCCTGGTACCACTGGGGACGGTTGCGGCAACAATTGGATCAAGCATGGCTGGCGTTACAGCCGCCCTGATTCCCTCCGCCACTTGGCCTTGCTATCCCTTCGTTACTCCTCATACTCGCTTATTGATCTTATCCGTGGGTCTTGCGGCTATGTGGTTGTGTAACCGTATCCATACCGGGGGGATTTGTGGACATGCAGCGTAGCTGGCAAAAACAAGACCAGCCTGGTTCAGGTAAGCTGAGCCGAAGGGGCGGGGGTCAGGCAACGGGGCAACGGGCTGTACGGGTAGGGAAACACCTCTTCACGCAGTACTCCTTGGGACATTCGCAGGACGCGGTCGGTGGCCGCCACAATTTCCAGATTGTGGGTTACCATGACGATGGTAATCCCCTCCTGGCGGTTCAGCTCGCGGAGCAGGCGAATGATTTCGGTGCCGCTTTGAACATCCAGGTTGCCTGTTGGTTCATCAGCCAGTAGCACGCGGGGTTGCATCAGCAGGGCTCGTGCCACTGCTGCCCGTTGCATTTCCCCCCCGGATAACTCTCGTGGACGGTGAGTCAAGCGGTGCCCTAAACCGACCTTTTTGAGCAGATCTACAGCCCGGGACCGCCACCGCTGCCGCGATCGCCACCAGGCAGTCACTGAATGGGCGATGTAAGCCGGCATTAAAACGTTGTCTAAGGCGCTCAGCTCCGGCAACAGGTGGTAAAACTGGAAAATGTAGCCGAAGGTCCGGTTACGTAACCGGTCCCGCTCCCGCTGGGGGAGATTGTCAATACGTTTGCCGTCCAGCAGAATGCGGCCCTGATCCGGAGCATCCAGGATTCCCAGCAGATGCAACAGGGTGCTTTTTCCCGAGCCCGATGCGCCGACGATACTGACAAACTCGCCTTCCTTTACCTCCAGATTCAGGCCATTGAGTACCGGTACCGTAACGGAATGACGGCGATACGATTTGTAGATGTTCTCAGCAATTAGCATATTCGGTCCTTTGTGTCGTTTGGGCTTGATGTTCGCCTTTGGGCCTGGTCATTTGGGGTACAATCGCCGGTTTGGGTTTTACTGGGGGTGTAAGTGGTTGCTTTGGGGTTACCGTTATTCAAAGCGGAGGGCTTGAATGGGGTGTAAGCGGGCCGCTCGCCAGGCGGGTAACAGACTGAATACCACAGCGGTAATAACGGCCCCCAGGTTGATCAACAATACGGCCAGGGGCTCCACGTGGGTCGGGATTTCCTTGAAGTAGTATACGTCGCGTGGGAAAAGGGCCCGGCCGCTCAGTTGTGTCAGCCACGCCTCGATCTGATTGATGTTGGCCGTAATCCATAGGCCCAGCAGCGTTCCCAAAACACAGCCCACCACCCCTAAAAGCAGACCATAACCTAGAAAGATGCTCATTACCCCACGGTGACTCGCTCCAAGGGCTTTCAGGATGCCGATGTCCCGGTATTTTTCCGACACAATCATGGTGAAAATCGCCAGAATACTAAAGCCAGCCACCCCGACAATCATGAACAGTAACAGATTGAGGATGCCACGCTCGATGTCGATGGCAGCCAGCAACGGCCCTTGGTGTTCCTCCCACGTCGCCACGCGGATTTCCGGATGACAGAACAGGCGACGCAACTCCTCGACCACGCGGACCTTGTCGGCTTCGTAGTTTTTCAGCTTGATCAGCAGAGCAGTACAACGGCCTTCCATACCGCGTATCGCTTGCAGTTGTTCCAAGGGGACAAAAACAAACGTTTGGTCGTACTCACTCATTTCGGTTTTGAGGTAATCGGTAACGATGAACGTACCCCAGACGGGCTTGAGGTCCCGACCGCCGATGGTAATGACGGTAGCATCGTCTCCCGGTTTGAGAACGGGTTCCTCGCTGACGTTTCCTTGTTCGTCGCGGAAGCGGAAGTGGGCAATGGTGTAGCCAGGGATCATGCCGTGCAGCTGCGGCTGGGGCATCCCTTGGGTCATCATCTGGGGGTTGGGCGGCGGAATAGTCAGACCCCCTACGGAGATTGTCGGGGCCGGGTCAGGCGGAGGGGGCGCCAATAAGCGAGCATGTCGCTGCAGTTCTTCATGTCGTTGCCGGGCTTCCGGCGTTAGCTCGAAACTAGGTTTGTCCGTTCCGCGCTGACGGACCAGATATTCCCGGAATCCTCCAACGGCGGCTCGGCCGACCGGATCGATACCGATCAGCCGTACTGGCTTGGTCTGTTCTTCCATTCCCAGCCGGAAGCGGAGGAGGGCAAAAACTTCGATGGTTGGTGTCATCGCCTCGATGGCTCCGGCCACTGGACTGGCCTGAATGCGGCTGATCATCGCTTCGGGCGTCAGCGGAATGGTCCGACCTTCCGGATCGAACAGGGGGTAGCCCAAGGCATCATATTGCACGAAGCCGTCGATGCGGCTGGTGTCGATGATGACATCGGACAGGATACCGTGTAAGCGGTCTTTCAACTTGGTGCTGAAGCCGCTCATGACCGCGTTCACAACGATCAGAGTGGCTACACCGAGCATGACGCTGACGATACAGATGAATGCCAAGTAGCGCGTTTGCAGATAACGCAAGCACAACAGCAGGCGGTACACGGTCATTCCCCGCAGGACGTCACGCTATCCGTTTTACAAGCTATCCGTTTTACAAGATGCCACCCTTATAGCACGCACGGAGGACACACGGACAGCAGCGTCGCTCTGTTCTTACCAGTTTTGCTCCATGCTGAAAAGTCGAATCAGCAGGTTGCACGGTTGCCTCGGTTTGCAGCCGTTCAGGTGGTCCATCACGCACGTTTGGTTTACTAGAAATGTTACAGTTCTGGACCGCAGTGGGTTACGATGCCTGGCGGACTTCGACATCACACAAACCGCAAGCCTGGCCAACCTGATCATCCTTTTCAAAGCAATGCCATGCGGACACCTCAACCGTCTAGCGTGGCCGATATGTGGCGAGAGGAGCTAAGGACCGAGGGGGGCGTTACTTCTCACGGATTGGTGCTGCCGAGGGATGGTGATTGGTGGCAGGCTAAAAGCGTTTCTGGGCAAAGAAAGTCAGCTGGTGGGGGTCAGGCGGCGGGTGGGGTGCATGCAAACCGCCTGCTTGAGCGTTTGCAAACCCCGCAGCGTGGGGCTGGGCCATTGCTGGGGAGTTGGGCGGCAAGGCAGCCATGCGACATCCGGTCGGGTGGTCTCGATCAGGTGCAATTGTTCTTGCAGGTCGCGTGCCGGATAGGCCAAAGCGTGGAAGGAGAGCTTTTCGTCGACGGCCCAACACAGGGGAAGGTTCGGGCAAGACCAGGATGCGTTTGCAGTCGGCCAAGATTTGCTGGGAAGTTGGCCAAGTGGCAGACGACCTCAAAAAGGTGCTTCAGGATCCGGGCACGGTTAAATCGGTAGTTGGTTGAAGGGGCATGTCGGCGACCGTCCCCTGCACTGTTGCTATCTCTGCCAATACTCATACACAACCTAGCCTGTTGCACTCATGACTTTTGCCTGATTATCAAGCACACTTGGTCTGATGGTTAACAACTATGCAGCTTTTAATATCACAGTCACAGTTGCAATATTTGTAATAATAAAAAGCAAATTGATGTCCAAATTAGGCACCAAATTAGGTACATAATTAGATGGGCCGGCAGTCCTAAGATACATAGTCGCCTTACTAACGTGTAACATAAGTATCCAATTCGGGTTGCAATCAGTGGACCAATTACGAGCCCAATTGGAACCCCAATTAGAGCCCCAATTAGCCCAGAAGCATAATCATATGTTTTTGTAATAACTCTTTCAAAGTTATATCCAATGATGGATCCAGCAACAGCTCCAGGGATCGTAGACGAAACTATGCACAGTTCATACATAAAATTTATAGGATTATTTTTACAGTGGTTGTTACTTAATTGTGGGCGAGCATCATCACTAACACTAATGCCGTATTCGGCATTTCCGACACAGACATTATTCTTTGCGGTGCCCGCCGCGAAACCACGATAGGCAATGCCGTACATGTTGTTTTCGCAGCGGTTGTTGAGCAGATCCGGATGAGCCCCTCCTTCGACGTAGATGCCGTTTTTTTCGTTTGCCGCACAGAGGTTGTTCTGGGCTGTGCCGGCCGCTGAACCATGATAGGCAATGCCATCACGTTTATTCTTTTCGCAGCGGTTGTTGAGCAAATCCACACGAGCTTGCTCGCCCACCTCGATTCCATGCCACCCGTTGCCCACACTCTCACACTCAGCTACCACACCCACCGTCTCCCCCCGTAACCACAATCCCTTCCCCCCTCGCCGGTTCTCACTATCATGCACCGCCCCCTCAAAACGACAACGACGGATCACCACCTCACCGCCACCAACCACCACCGTATCCGCCCACCGATCCCCCACATGCCGCACCGTCACCCCCTCCAAACCAAACACCCCACCACCCCTGAACTCCACCACCGACCCCTCCGCACCACTCACTACCACACTCACACCAGCCCCTACACCTCGTAAACGCACTGACTTATCAATCACCAACGGCCGCGACAACCGATACACTCCAGCTGCCAGCTCCACCACACTACCCGCCGACACCGAGGCAATAACCCTGGCCAAATCCTCCCCGGGACGCACCCGCCTGCACCCTTGCGACTCAGCAGCAGACGGAGCCGACGACGCTGCCGAGGAAACCGAAGCACCCAACAGACCCCCAGCCGCACGAGTTGAACCCGACCTGCCTCCAGTTGCCCCAACCACAGATCTGACCTGATCCAACCGCTCCACCAACACTGACCCATCAGACAGCCGTTCCTCCGCCTCCTCATCAACACACTGCAATATCAACTCCACCAAACTGTCCGGCACCCCAAGCTTCCGCAATCGTTGGGCCGCTCCCGGACCTGGGGCCACGTCCAGCCGCCCCACCACCATCTGATACCCCATCACCCCAAAGGCATGCACGTCGTCCCGCGGATCCGCCCTCTCCCCACGACGCTGCTGCGGACTGGCATACAACGGACTGTACGCCCCACGCCACAACGTGCACTGCGACATCAGACTGGCTGCCTCGGCACAAATCATCTCCTGGGTCATCACCGCACCGATGCCAAAATCGGTTATCCGCAAGCAGTTGTTGGTCGGGTCTAGCAGCACGTTGGCAGGCTTGAGGTCGCGGTGCACCACCGGCGGCTGCAACGAGTGCATGTAGGCCAACGCCTCGGCCAGTTGCTGCAAAGCAACCCAAACACGGCCTAAGCGTTGTTCAATCGGTTGACCAGCCAGCTGATGCATCCAGTCGACTAGCGTACCGCCCCCCACATACTCGTACAACAACCAGGGCGTTTTTCCCTTCAAATACGCGTCCAGCAGCGGCACAATGTTCGCATGTCGCTTGACCTGCAATACCTGGTTGACCAGCTTGGCCTCATGCACCAACTGACGGCCCATCTCCCCCAGACAAAACTTCAAAGCACCACGCAGATTCTCCAGATGCCTGTGACGGGCCAGCCACACCTCGCCAAAGCCGCCCACTCCCAGCAGTCGCTCCACCACCCACTGCGGCTTTCCCGGCACACCATCCCCCGGTCGAAACCGCGGCAGGCGGGCCGGCAACAGACGGACCAGCCCCTCCGCTGTGTCGAAGGTCAACTCTGCCGGCAGGGTGGTGCCGGTGGGGTCCTCCGGCCGTTTCAGCGACTGCCGCACCGCCTGTGGGATGGTGGACAAATACAACTCCAGGGACTCCAGCGACTGACGATCATCGCCTCCCCCCACCGCTGCCTTGGCCGCAGAGTGCCTGAGTTGGTCGACCACGCTTTTGGCCAGTTGACAGGCCTGCTCGAACTGTGTTTGGGCCACCGCCATGACGTCCTGACGCAACTGGTCGAATTCCTGTTGCTGGCGGTAGCGACGGTAGATACCGGCCGCAACCCCCACAAGGAAGCTGCCGGCGGGGAGCAGGCATTGGATCAATCTCCCCACGCCGTTTTCCAGGACGGCTTCGGCAGCGTATCGGAAAAAGCGAAGGACCCGTTCCATGTTCAGAGCATAGGGCAAAGGTAGTACCTGGCCCTCAGGCGGTGGTCAGATCGTCACCGCCGGGTCGACGACGGACTACTTTAGCTTACTTGGATGAAAGCGTGTTGAGAAGTGTCAGAATCAGGCAGCTATGGTCCAAGAGATTCCCCAAAGCCCAGCTTGTTGGCTGGTGGTGTCGTCATCTTCGTCTTGGTGGCGACGTTCTTGTTGTTCGGAGCGTGCAGTTTCGTCCTCGTCTTCTTCCCAATCCGGGTTAGGCGTATCGAAGGAGATGATGGCTTTTGGATCGGCCTTGGGGTCGTTTTCGACCAACAGAGGCTGGCTCAGTTCCTTGCCGTCCACCGTCAGGACCACACGATAGGTGCCGGCTGGGATGGCTACTCCCAAGCCGGCTACTCGACCTGTTCGCCCAGTGCCGCCACTGGCGCTCAGGTTCCAACTCACCCGATGAAAACCGGCTTCTGCCGACAGATTGCGGAACTCCCGCACCGTGTTGCCGGTAACATCCGTCACCTTCAAGCTAATGCTTTTAGCAGGTTTAGTCAGAAGGTAGTCGAACACGACACCTCGGGTGGGGTTTTCGCCGCTGAATTTGCGGACCTCACGCGAGTAGGGTGAGGCGCGTCCCGTTTCCAGTTTCCAGCGAATGACGGTGGGTGGTGCAAACAGGGTGGCTGGTTCTTGAAAGGCCTTCAGGCCGGTTGAGGCGGCCCCCGTCGCAGGCGGTGCCAGTTGCCGCAACGTTGTGACGTCCAGGACCCAAACACTGCGACCGTGAGTGGCCACCACAATTTCATTGGCAGTAGTGGGTTGGGCCACCTCGTGGATGGCAACTGTAGGCAGGTTGCTATTGAGTTTGAACCAGCGGGCCCCGCGATCGAAGGAGACAAACACAGCAAATTCAGTGCCACAGTAGAGGATGTTGGGGTTGGTGATGTCCTCTCGCAAGACGCGGGTAGAGCCGAAGGGGGGCAGACCGGCGTGCAGAGGTTTCCAGGTTTGTCCGTAATCTTCGGTGACGAACAGGTAGGGTTTATCGTCGTCGGAGCGATGGGCGTCGATGGCCACGTAGCAGCGGCCTTCGACGAAGCGGCTAGGCTCGATGGAGCTGATCCAGCGGGGGCCGGGCAGACCAGCGGATCGGAGCTTGTCGGTCAGGTTGGTCCATTTTTGACCACCGTCCCGGCTGATCCAGAGGTTGCCATCATCAGTGCCTGCCCAGAGCAGGTCCGCATTGCGCGGTGATTCGGCTAAGGCGGAAATAGTTCCCTTTTTGCTAGCCGTCAAATCGGGGCTAATGACCTTCAGGTCTGCCCCACGATTAACTGAACGGAAGACGTACTGAGCGCCGCAGTAGAAAATGGCGGGGTTGTGATGCGACAGGATAAAGGGGGTGTTCCAATTCCAGCGAAGAGGCTCGCCCGGATTGACCGGTCGGGCACTGATACGGGTCGTTTCACCTGTGCGCAGGTTGCGGCGGAGCATGCCCCCATTCTGACTGGTAGCATAAACGATGTCCGGGTCAGACAGATCGACTCGGCAGGTAAAGCCATCACCCCCGTTGAGGAAGATCCAGTCCTCATTGGAGGGTCCGGTGGAGCGCAGTGTCTGGCTCGGACCGCCCCACGAACCGTTATCCTGCAAACCACCATAGACGTTATATGGGGTGCGATTGTCGACACAAACGTGGTAGAACTGACCCAGGGCCAGAACGTTCAAATGGTCCCAGTTCTCGCCGCGATCGTAAGTAACGTAGAAACCACCGTCCGTGCCGATGAGCATATGGCGGCTATCCTTGGGATTGATCCACAGGGCGTGGTGGTCGGGATGAACACCGCGGGCCGGTGCCGCTGAAAAGCGTTCGCCGCCATTAGTGGAACGCCACAAAGAGGTGTCGCCGAGAACGTAAATCGTCTTGTCATCATTCGGATCGATGCGAATAACGGAAAAGTAGAAAGGACGAGGATTGAGACTATTGACCCGGCTCCAGGTCTCGCCGCCATCGCGGGAGACGAAAACGCCACCGGTTTGATAACCATCCTTGCCTTGATCGCGCTGAACGTTAGGTTGCTGGCCGCCCACCGATTGGCTGAGCAGGAAGGGACGGGCCGAGACAACCGGCGGTGCGAGCACCACTTCTACCTTTTTGCTCTCGTTGCCGCGGGTGTAGGCAAGGTTCACCTTGTCCCCGGGGGCAAACTCCAAAAGCACGGCCCGTAGCGATTTTTGGTCGCTAACGTTTTTGCCGGCGATCTGGGTAATGACGTCGCCTGGTTGCAAACCGGCTTTAGCAGCGGGGCCGTCCGGTGTAACACTGTCGATGGTGACCCCTCCGCCTGCAGGGCCTCGACCCACAGTAATTCCTAGTGCCGGCGGCGGAGCGTCTGGCCGGCGCCCTAGCGTCACTGTGTATTGAAGCTCCTTTTTGTCCCGAAGCACTGTAAACTGAACTTTGTCCCCTGGCTTTTTAGTGCTGATGTACTCTAGCATGGCGTCATAGTCGGCAATCTTTTTGCCGTCCAGGGCCACGATGACGTCGCCGTTTTTCCCACCAGCCTTGGCCACCGGCCCGTCGCCTACTTCTTCGATTTTGACGCCCCCTCCCGGCGCTGTATCACTGGAAATGCCCATATAAGCCGTAATCGGTGGCCGGCCCTTGCCCACGTTTTCCGTGTCAATAATCGCATAGACCAGACCCTTGGTTTTGCGTGACACGTCCAGGCCGATCCGACCCAGCTTGACAGTAGGCAAGCCGTTGGGTTTCGCGGGGTCGTTCAGTTTTTTCCAGCTCTTACCCCCATCAGTGGTCTTGTACAAACCGCTTCCCGGGCCATGAGTAACGACCGGGCCATACTGATCAGTGGTGGGCCAGGAAGTGTTCGGACCGTAGAAACCGTCGAACTCATCGCGCCGGCGTTCCCACATGGCTACGATCAGCGTCTCCGGATCAAACGGATCCATAACCATGTCGATGACGCCGGTTTTGTCATCAACATAGAGAATTTTGTTCCAGGTCTTGCCACCATCCGTAGTTTTGAACAGCCCACGCTCGGCATTAGGGCCATAAAGTCGACCGAGAGCACCGACGTAAACAATGTCCGGATTTTTCGGATGAATAAGAATCTTGCCAATTTGGAAAGTTTGCTTGAGTCCCATGTTGGTCCAGGTTTTGCCGCCATCGGTGCTTTTGTAAACCCCATCACCGTAGGATACGGAGTTCCGCGGGTTGGCCTCGCCCGTACCCACCCACACAATGTTGGGATTACTAGGGGCCACGGCGACGTCCCCAATGGAGACGGTATTTTCCCGGTCAAAGAGATGCGTGAAGGTGGTGCCGTTGTTAGTGGTTTTGATCAGGCCGCCGGAAGCGGTGGCCACATAGTAAGTAGAGGGATCGCTTTCGACCACAGCGATGGCCGTTATCCGGCCCCCCATGTTGGCTGGACCGATGCACCGCCAAGTAAGCTTCTGAATCACGTCGTTGACCGTTACAACCGGTTGACCGGCCTGTTGTTGTTGACGGAGGGCCTCCAGTTTCTTTTGCAGTTCAGCGATCTGCTTTTCCAACTCAGCGATCTGCTTGCTGACGTCCCCCGAGGCGGGAGGTTGCGTAAACCCCCATTGGGGCAAAAGTAGCAGGCCCAACCACAAACTGGCACCAGCTAGCCCACGCGCTATCCGCATCGGCATAATCATGGCAGCTTCTCACAACATTCCTGATAATAAACCTAAAAACAGCACAATTTGCCCAGTTTACCCGATTTTAGCGAGTGACAGAATTGCCGCACAAGAGAGTGAGCTCATTTCTCATCATCAAAGAGGTGCGGTTGAAAGGATCGTAACGGTTGAAGCAAACGGCTGCCATTTTCTCAAACACAGGGGAGCGGTATAACAAGGGCAACGTAATTTGTGTGCAGATCCCCAAGAAACGGCCCAATAAGCGGGCACAGGCATAAGGCCAACCAACAAGGCTGAGCCAATCGACAAGCCAGGGTCAGACCGGGATAGATAGCGGGCTTGCAGATGAGAGTAATGTAACCTTACAGCGTCGGGAGGTCGGAAGGAGACAACCCACCGATAAGGACAAAGCTGAAGCGTGGGAGGAGGCGGGATGGCCGCAGGCCGTTGGTTACTTGGCGTAGATGGGGGGGCGACAACGACTACCGCGTTGCTGGCAGAGGTCGAGACGGGACGGATCCTGGGGTGTGGAACGGCAGGTTGCTCGAACATACAAGCAGTGGGAGAGACGGCGGCCTTACGGGAGCTGAATGCCGCGGTGGCTGCTGCCTTTACTGCCGCCGGAATCCGTCGTCAGCCAGTTTTGGCCGCTGCTCTGGGCCTGGCCGGCATCGATCTGGATGGTGAAGACGTTATCCGTGGCTGGGCTGATCTGGTCAACCTGTGTGAACGCCTGATAGTGGTCAACGATGCCCACCTGCTGTTTGCAGCGGGTACTCCCCAGGGCTGGGGGCTGGCCGTCATTGCCGGCACCGGCTCGATTGCCTATACACGCACTGCTGGAGGAAACTACGACCGGACAGGAGGCTGGGGCTGGCTGCTGGGCGACGAGGGCAGTGCCTTTCAAATCGGCCTGCGGGCTTTGCGCACCATATGTCGAATAGTCGACGGAATTGGTTCATCTACCGCACTTACCGCTGCCATATTGCAGCGGCTAGGATCTGCAGAGCCCCGCGATCTGATTCCGGCCGTCTACCGCGGTAGTTGGGACAAATCGGCCATTGCCCAGTTGGCCCCTGTGGTGCTCGATTGGGCCCAGCAAGGGGATAGTGTAGCGTGTCACATCGTCCAGATTGAAGCACATGCGTTAGCTCAGACGGCTGCCGCTGCTGTGCGTAGAGCCGACATGCCTCGGCGCAACCTGCCATTAGCCCTCGGAGGTGGCTTGTTTATCCACAGCTCTTTTTATCGCGAACGCTTCCTGCACTTTTTGCAGGAAGCGGGTGTTCACCCCGAACCGGTGACGATCGTCGCTGAACCTGCCCGAGGTGCCCTCCTTCTGGCCCGTCAACTGTGCACGAGTACCTCGGACTGAAAACTCTCACTAGGGACTGATAAACCCCGTCTTGCCCCAACTGCTCTAACCATGAAGAGTCCAATCACAACAACTCAAGTTGGACATGCAATGGCATCAATGTCGCTGCAACTTGGCTGAGTGCCCACACCATTATTCATCAAAATGTATTAACTTTGAACAGGTGCCGCTCTTTGAAATGGCCAAGCAATGCGAGACCGGGTTTCGATAACTCAGTAACGTAAACTGCCAGCACCAAAAACTGACATAGATGAAACGATCGAGCACCGCCAAATTTTTGGCGGTTCCCGTTGGATAGATAGGCACGTACCCGTAACCGATAGGATTAGTCAACGGGTAAAGATGATGTAACCGATGCCGGCTGCGACAGCGGCGATCAGGACGAGAGCTAAAGCCATCCCCACGGTGATCGTCCAGCGAGGACGGGTTGGTGGTGGAGAACGACGCACTTTGGGAGCAGTCGCAGGGGTTCGTAACCGGGACTCCTCCGGTGGGGTGGCCGTAACTGGAGTGTACGCTACTGTCTCAGCATGCGGATCGACACCGGGTTCTTCCACCAGCGGCTTGACTGAGGAGGCTGGAGCGGTCGTGCCGGAACTACCTGCGAGACGTCCTGAAGGTGAGACAAGTCGTCCCGAGGGAGAGGGCCGCCAGGTATTCGACCGCAGTAGCTCAGGTGAAGGGGTGCCACCAAGATTGATTGCCTCCGGGTCCGAATCTGCGCGTGTGGACGGGGCTGGTATGCTCCCCGATCCACCATTGGGCTTGCGGACGACACCGGAACGTCGGCCAGTTTCTTCCAAGGGAGCAGGATTGACCACCAGGTCGCGGAACTCCGTAACGTTTCCCAGCGGAGTGAACGGACCCGTCTTCTGACGACTGACAAAGATACGTGTCGGATCACCGAGCAGACGATCCTGAAGGGCTCGGCGGATGCCGTCTGTTGTTCCTTTGACGGTATGGGTTACGCCCTGTTCGTCTTTGTAGACCATGTACCACAGATCAGCGGAAGTGCCCGTGGCCAGTTTCCCCGACGGACTGGTGCGGGTGGCTGTGCGGCTCTGACCGGTCAGATCTTCCAGGAACTCGCGGCAACTGGCCGGGCGGCGTTCCGGTTCGGCACTCATGGCCCGGCGGATCGCCCAATCGACACGCTCCGAAATGCGGGGATTCAGCTCCCGCGGGCCAGGAAACTCATTGCGGATCTTACGCATCCAGCAGTCCAACGGGTTGGTATTTTCGAAGGGGGTAACACCGGTGACCATGGCATAGAGGGTGGCCCCCAGGGAGTAGATGTCACTGCGGACGTCGACGTTTTTGGCGTTACGGAACTGTTCCGGGGCCATGTAATGGGGTGTGCCCAAACCCCGGCCGGTGCGGGTCAGGTTCAGATCGGCCTCGATGTCCTTGACCAGTCCCAGATCCGTCAGCTTGGCCTGACCCTCACGGGTAATCAGAATGTTGTCCGGCTTGACGTCGCGATGGACAAGCCCCTGCTTGTGGGCCCGGTGCAAACCTTCACACACCTGCGCAATGAGCCGGATGGCCTCCTGTTCATCGAAGGGGCCTCGTCGTTGCAGCCGCTGACCCACAGACTCGCCGTCGACGTATTCCATAACAATATACGGCTGCGGCTGGGAATGGTACTCCAACGCCCGGACCACATTCGGATGATCAATCAAGCGGGCCGCATCAAATTCCTGCTTGAAACGTTGTAACAGAACGGGGTTACGGGCCGTATCCTTGGAAATGATCTTGATAGCGACAATAGCACCGCTGTGCCGGTGGCGGGCTTTGTAAACAGCTCCCATGCCGCCTTCGGCTATCTTGCTGAGGATGTCGTAATCCCCAAGCGTGGAAAGTTGCGAGCTGTCCAGAGTCATGGGCGCTTTCTCCGGCCATGCACGCCGGGGTGAGCACTGGTTACCGGACACTATCGCCGATAACTTCAGCCGGGCTTAGGGGTTTTTTCCTCCCGATTTACCCCAACGACGCAACCATTATACATCAGCTTGTCCCGGTCTTAAGCTGACGGTGGCCACTATAACTACCATTACCATAACTACCATATAGTACGCCTTCCCGCAGCGGGGTCCCAATTGCCCGCCGGAATTAGGTAAGCGGTCGGATCCCCCGGCTGAGCATTCGCCTGACAGCGTATCTTTTTCAACATAGCCTCAGAGAGGTGTCCGCTCAACGCAGCTTTTGCTGGTGGAGCCATCCATCGATCCAGCGGCGTTTTTCTTCACTCAGAGGCACGTCAGGGTGGAGGGGACGAGAGTAATCGATGCGGCCAGCAAAAGCCTGGTCGTACGCCCGCTGAAAAGCGGTCTGCAAGTCTATCAGAATATCGCGGTCATCGGCTGCCAAGGGCAATTTGAACTTGGGCAGACGCTTCTGCAACGTGGCGGTGTAAATCTCGTACCTCTCAGGGTTACCCGCTCGCGTCACGGAAACCGTATAATCATGCTCTGGCAATCCATCCCGGGCATAGTTCAATGTGGGTTTGCCTTGGAGTACCAGGCAAATTTCGACGGTAGCCGCCTGCTGCTGCAGAGCCTGCTGACGTTGCTCCAGATAGAGTCGCCGGCCAGCAGCGGTCGTACGGTTGGCAGGGCTGACTACCTCCACCAAGGTCACCAACTGTTGCGGATAACGTTGCCGGATTTCCAGGAATTCTTCCTGATGTTCCTCGCGGATTACCGAAGTAAATAGCGGCATTTCAGAAGTATATTGGCGGCATACCAGACGCACGCGGTAGCGATCAGCCAATGTGGGGAGGAGCATCTGAAAGAGGGTGGCGATCAACTGATGTTGGAATTCTGGCCATCGCTGTGGATCCTCCAGATAAGGGTCCATACCAGGGAAAGGACTAGGCATGGCACACACTCCGCTCTCAAGGCTCTCTGGATGCGCCTGCACCTACAATGTTGGGAATCGATGGGGAGAGAACTATTTTCGCACCCGGAGCACGTAAGCCAGTCGTTGGTCCACAATGTGGGGATGGATCTTCAAGATTGTCGCTTCATTGTACCGTTTGCCATTTTCGCATGGAAGTGGCTGCCCCTGGTAAAATAATGGCTCCTCACCACACACCTTGCTTGCCGACTTGAAAGGCTCTCCGTTCGCCTCCTCTTTCGCACGCAAGCAAAATCCGACGAAATGCCTTTTCGACTAATGCTCTCCGCTTGCACAATGGATGATAGACTGTACTAGCATACCATTTGGACAATTCAGAATGAGAATATATCAGCAAAATAGTCCATACCTATCAGCGCCCATTGGTCACTAGAACCAAAATCACTATTTTCATTTTTGAAATATCAATCAGATGATTATTCATGCAACATATGTGGACTACGATGTAGGATCGGGATAACCGATTGCAAGATCATCGGTCATTTTGTTCTTTTGTATATATACAAAAATCGCCATGGTGGTTCAAAAGTCAATTTTGTTAGGTTTGAACTGAGAGGGGAATGAACGATAGGTACTATGCGGAGGGACGGTATTGGGTACTGAGCCAGTCGTTGAGGCGCGCTACTACGGCTACTTGCTGTCCTGGGGTTTGGGCACTGGTTTCAACGGTAAATTTGACGGTATAACGTCCATCCGAAAAGATACCCTCGATCCCTTTGCTTCCAAGGCGGAAACGGGTGCGTTCGGGGAGGTCTGGATTGTAGTAAAAAGTCAGACAACGTCTCACTTGGGGTATCTCGTCGGTCACCCGTTGCATGAAGTGCAGGACTTCCGGGTGTTTGCCGGGCCAGCCGGCATCCTCGACACGTGGGGGTTGCTTTTGTGAAGGAGGGACCGGGGGCGGCAGAACCTGATCACGTGCTGTACGGAATCGCTCCCGGAACGTTTCGTGGAAAATCTGCCCTGTCGGCGACAGTTCGAGATAATCTCGGCCGTCGATCGCGACACGTTCTACTAGACTCTCGTACTTTTCGTCCCACTCGTCTTTGTAAAGGTCGAAAGGAACTGCGTCGTAAGTCTCGGCCAGGTCGTATAGCATGCCACTGACCCGCATCCATACTTCGAAATCGAGAGCCACCGGCATGGGCGGAAAGGCGATAATTTCGCTGAATAACTCGTGTTTGTAATACACCGGCACACCAATGGCCTGACCGAGCAGGACCGCAACCGCGATCTGAGCCTTGTATCCCCCTGTGGCATTGATGGCGCAACTTGAGGCGGAATACTGGCGGATGACGTTACAAAGCTGACGAGCCAGGTTACGCAATCCTTTGGTCCGAAAGCGTTTGGGATCCTGATCCTGCAGGTCGACGACGGGGTAGGCCTCAACGGGGGCGTGACCACGTTGGGTGTAGTAACTTGTCAGGATGGCAGCAATGTGTCGGCCATCTTCGGTATCGGAGTGGAGGAAGAACAAACCACAATCGGACGGAACGTAACCATTGGTGATCATGCTGGCAATCGAGTTGATTTCCGCACCGCACAGACGGTTGTCTGGGGACAGGTGCGTCAGTTCCGTCGCTACAGCAGTCCAGTCTTTACGCACGTAGGCCTCAGCTAAAGCCTTGTATCCATCCTGAAGCTTTCCCTCGCTCAGGTCCCTTTTGAGCCCCTCCAAATTCGGGCGGAACAGACTGGTCCCCACAGTACAGATCAGATTCCTTGGACGATTCATACACCCCTCCTTTATCCCGTCCTTATACAAAATCAGATGTATTGCGAACGTTTCATTCTCGTTGCGATTTTTGGCTTACAGATAGCATGTGGATGCCATTTGTATGACGATGCCATAACACGTGCAATCGGTTGCTAGTTTTCGCTATCCCCTGGCCGCTTATGTTGATGTCCTCCGAATGCACTTGGGGGAGGTGGCATGGTGCCAAAGAGTTGGGCTGCCGGTTCGCTACCTGGTGGCTACACACTGTTGGTCAGCTACCTCTAGCTACACACCACTCTCAGAATCTTTCATAAACAGCTTTTATGCCCCGAGTGTCGCCATCGCTATTTGCGGACCGTCAGACCACTCTTATTTAACTAAAAATTGTTTTTATTATCAACATGGTCGTCAATATTTTTCTCTTGTGCCAAGGTCAATATGTTTGTATTCCGCGGTCAATTCAGGAGAAGGGATTGTCACTGTGGTGCTCAGTCTACTGCCTATCAAGTCATAGATGGTCGCGTGTGGGACATCGGATATCAAAGTGGGCACTCTGAGGTGAGTTGGCCTGACCCACCTGGACAATGTTACCTGCAATAACCACGTTGAATGTGCTTGGGTGTTTCCTAGGCAAAAACTATCTCGCACGATCCGTCAAATCAGGGCAAATCGAGGTGTAACCCCATTCGATCTGGGGGATGGCTAATTGATGCAGATTGGATGGGTTATAGCAATTAGACAGGCCATCAGATAACCAGCTTGGCCGGCAACGGCCGTTTTTCATTTTTCTAGCTATAAACCGCATACTAGATCACTTCCGAATAGTAGTCGCAATCAACATAAACCAAACAAACGGAATTAATCGGTTTTATTGGCATAATCGGTACACGGGCACTGAAGCCAGTGGCGGCTACTTCCCAATTGCTGAGCATCATCGAGGACTGATTCAGGGGAACGATGCCCATGGCACGTGTAGCACGAGATGCAGCAGGTCTAGCGATCCGGTTAGAATTGGAGGTTCTGGAACAACGCGAGGTGCCGGCAATCACCATACTGGTTGATTATTCGCTGGATTTGCGTGCCAATGGAGGTATGGGATTCTTCGAGAGCCATCCGGCGGCCCGGCAGGTGATGGACCAGGTAGCCTACGAGATGGGACAACGGATCGACGCTCGGCTGGCAGCAATCAATCCCGGAGGCGGTAATACCTGGACGGCCACCCTCTATCATCCGGGTACCGGCAGTTTGTATTCAATCCCCAATCTGCGAGTACCCGCGAATACCATCATTGTGTATGTGGGGGGGCGGTCGATCCCGGGAGCGGAAGCCGGTTTCGGGGGCTACGGAGGTTATAGCTGGTCCGGATCAGCAAGCTGGGGCCAGACCCTGGCGACACGTGGTTGGGGTGGTTTTTCGCTCTGGGGGGGCAGCATCGCCTTTGATTCTACTCGCAACTGGTATTTTGGTACAGATCCAGCAGGGTTACGCAGTGATCAGCTCGATTTCTACTCGGCAGCGGTGCATGAATTAGGGCACGTGTTGGGGATCGGTACAGCGCCGCAATGGTGGTCACAGGTTCAAGGTACCCAGTTTGTGGGGCGACAAGCCCGCAGTGTCTATGGTGGCCCGGTACCACTTTCAGCAGATCGGGCTCACTGGGCGGATGGGGTACGGGTTAATGGTCAGGCGTCGGCGATGAGTCCGTATCTGTATTATGGTCGACGTGTAGGCTGGTCGGCGTTGGATCAGGCGGCTCTTTATGATTTGGGCTGGGCCGTACCAGCACCAGCAGGTCTGAGCGTGCGTTTTACCTCTCGGCGACCACCAGTACTGGTCAGTGCGGCAGGAACAGGTACGGTGCAAGTGTACGGATACGACAGCAGTGGCAATTTGACCTTCAGCGGACTGAGTTTTACGCCATTTGGTGCAAGCTACCGTGGCGTCATTCGCGCCGTCAGCGCG
This sequence comes from Gemmataceae bacterium, assembly GCA_025055795.1. Lineage (GTDB taxonomy): Bacteria > Planctomycetota > Planctomycetia > Gemmatales > Gemmataceae > Thermogemmata. Next base: position 52,855 of record JANWVV010000015.1, on the reverse strand, counting down.
GACATCAACGGGGATGGCTGGGCCGATTACGTGTTTGCGAGCGGTCCCGGGGTGGGAGCCCGTTTGCGCATCATCGATGGTGCCAGTGGTGCTGACTTGCTGCCCATCACCAGTGTCTTAGGTGGCTTTGGGGGAGGGATCTTCGTAGCAGCAGGGGACATCGATGGAGATGGCCGGGCCGAAGTCGCCATTAGTGCCGACGCCGGTGGCGATCCCGTGGTAGCGGTGGCCCGTGTGCTGAATGGGCAGCTACAGTTTATCAGCTATACCTTGGCTTTAAATTCACAGGCGAGGGTCGGGGTGCGTGTAGCCATGGGCGATGTGGATGGGGATGGACACGCGGACGTGATCGCCACGGCCGGTGCGGGCTGGTCGCCGGTGGTACGCGTCTACGACGGTGCAGGTTTGGCCGGTGGTCAGATACGCCTGCAGCAACCAGCGTTTTTTGCCTTTGATCCTACCTGGCGCGAGGGGGTGAACGTGACGGTCGGCGACTTGGATGGCGATGGCCGGGCCGAAATCATGACTAGCCTGGATAGCGGTGGCTTGTCTTTGGTGCGGGTATGGAATAGTGCTCCCGCCGCCGCCAGCGTCTCCTTACGGATGCAGTTTTTTGCCAATGGTCTGGCCGACCGCAATGGCATCCGTCTGCTCGCCCGTGACATCGACGGATCCGGACGGGTTAGCCTCGTTACCGCACCAGCCAGCGGCAGTTTCGCCTGGCTACGCGTGCTACGTCTAAGTGCAGGTAGTGTAGCCGCTCTGCCCGCAGTGTTCCCCCCGGGTATCTTAAGTGCACTATCGGGTATCTACGTGGGTTGATCCGGGCGGGAGTTTGATAGATTGGACAAACACGTCTTTAAGTTGCCGCCCTGAATACTCTAAGTTCAATCGGCAAGATTGATTGCTTCTAGATAGTATTGATCAATGGTCAGCGGGGCCGTTGAGCGTGCGCGAAACTGTTTCCTTTGCTATTCACGACAGGTGCCCCTGCTTTGGTAAAAGCCGTACTCTACCCAAAGAAGTACAAGCCGGTTCCTCAAAAAGTGATCCGGCAAGAGTCTGGCCGGGAAATGCAAGTATTTGGAGCTTGCAAGCAGGTGTTGCCCGACACATTCAGGTTTACGCACCGGTGCTTGGACGAAGATGATGAGACAGGCGTTGGAGGCCTTCTTCGAGGGGGACACGCGGGTAATAACCAAGGTCGCGTTGGGCCGCGGCAATACTAAAGTAATGCGAGGTTGAAAGCTGTTCGGCGATAAAGCGTGTCATAGGGGGTTCATCGGGGATTCTCAGGAGCCAATAGAGCCATTCGCACAGAGAACCGAGGGTGCGGGCCCACCAGGCAGGGACGGTTTTCTGAACAGGAGGGAGTTGGGCCAAGGTCAGAATGCGGTTGATGAAGTCCCATAAATCGACCGGCTGCCCGTTGGTGATGAAGTAGGCTTTGCCGGCACAGGGAGCCTGGGGATGGAGCCGATCGGCAGCGTCGAGGTGGGCATAGGCAGCATTGTCGAGATAGGTGACATCCACAAAGACAGATCGGCGACCGATGCGGCGGAGCCGTCCCTGCCGGGCCCGTTCTAATATGCGTGGGAGCAGGTGGGGGTCACCCGGGCCAAAAATGAGATGGGGCCGTAAGGCTACGGTAGCCAGTTCAGGGCTATTGGCCGCCAGGACAGCTCGTTCGGCCTCGGCTTTGGTGCGGGGATAGTCGGCGGTGTAACGGGACGGGTAAGGCAGTGATTCATCACCGTTGATGATATCCCGGCCGGCATAAACCACACTGGGAGTCGAGGTGTAAATGAGGCGGGGCACACCGTGACGGCGGCAAGCCTCCAGGACGTTGCGTGTGCCGAGGACGTTGGTGGCGTAAAAGTCGGTCGGACGTCCCCACACGCCCGCTTTGGCCGCGGTGTGGATCACCAGTTCGCAGCCCTGCACGGCACGGGCCACCGCGGGAGCATCGGCCAGATCACCCAAAGCCTGCTCGACTCCCAGTTCGTCCAGCCAGGGGTAATGGGAGCGGGTAAACGAGCGCACCGTCATTCCTCGCTGGCAGAGCAGACGGACGATCGCGCCGCCAAGGAAGCCGCCGCCGCCGGTGACCAGCACCTTCATCGGGAAGTTTCCTGTAGTGGCTGCCAGTGAGCGCCTAGCCGCCGTTGCGCCCAGCAGGCCAGCAGCTCACGGGCGATTTTGGCATTGTGGCGACGGTCGACCGGAAAATCCTTGGGGTAGGGGAGAAAGGCGGCAATCGCTCCCGGTGGTGAAAGAGCCGCATTACGGCTTAACAAACGGGCAAGGACCGCAGGCCAAGGCTCCCGCCGGTCCCACTCCACACACAGCACAGGGTAAGTGACCGTTCCACGTTTGACCCCTACTAGTGCGGTGCGTCGCACGCCAGCCAGACCGTGAAAAACCGGCTCGACCATCTCTGTAAACAGGGTGCCTTGCAACGTCACGACTCGCTGCGACTTGCGGCCACAATACCATAAGCGCCCTTGTTCATCCCAATAGCCGACGTCCCCCATGCGATGCAAAACCTCACCGGTATGCTGATCCAGGATTTTTGCCGCTGCGGTGGCTTGCGGCTGATTGTAGTAGCGGGGGGTGACAATCGGCCCACGCACGACTAGTTCGCCAATGGTGCCGACGGGCAGTTCCAAGTCGTCTCGCCAGTAAGGAATCGCTTCGTCGGTGATGGGAATAACGTGGACACGAATACCAGGAAGGGGGCGACCGATGCACACTCCCCGGCCTTGGGCTGTCAAGTGTTGGGTCTCGGCCAGGATTTCCCCGCTGCCGATGTTGGCCACGGGTAAAGCCTCTGTGGCACCGTAGGGGGTAAAAATCTCGGCTTGAGGGGATAACAAACGGGCAAAACGGGCCAGTTGCAGCGGGGAAGCCGGTGCTCCAGCAGTGATCACTCGCCGGACCGTTGGTAATAGCGGTATTGCTGTCTCGGATGTGGTTTGTAACTCTGATGGTCGCAACGATGCTACGGCGGAACGAGGATAGCCGTGCTGTTGCTGGTACCATTCCCCTAGCACGCGTAGCACGGCCGGGGAACCGAACATGCTGGTTACGGCTAGTTGCCGCATCTGGGCGAGCACTTTTTCTGGTTTCAAACGGGCGGGGCGGCTCGTATCCATGTCCGGAATTACACAGCTCATCCCCAACGCCGGACCAAACAGGGCAAACAGCGGAAAAGTTCCGTAGTCGATTTCGCCGGGTCGGATGGCAAAAGCGGTGCGGAGCATCTCGATCTGGGCCGCAAAGATTCCATGGGTGTATACGGCTCCTTTAGCCGGCCCGGTGCTCCCGCTGGTAAACAGAATGGCGGCGGTGTCGTGGGCGGCTACGTCCGGAATCGGATAGGCTCCGCGGGACTGCCCAAGCTGATACAAGCTATCCAGGGCATATTCGCCGAACCAATGGGGGCGTCCTACCTGAATGCGGATGCGGAGCGTGTCCTTTGCCCAGCCGAGCAGCCAGCGGGCCAGGTGGGCTCGTGCCACACCAATAAAAGCGGAGGGTGCCGCCTGCTGCAAACAATGCCGCAAGCCACGGAGGCCCATGGCCGGATCGATAAACACCGGCACAGCGGCCAGCTTGAACAAAGCAAAAACGACAGCATACAAATCCACGGACGGCGGAATGAACAGGGCCGTTCGCATGCCACGTTCAATCCCGGCCGCTTCCAAGCCATGGGCCAAAGCGTCGCTGAGGGCGTTCAGTTGGGCGTAACTGACTAGCCGGTGCGGCGTAGATCGGTGCGGACGGACCGAACGCAGGGGGACGTACAATGCGGGCCGCTCCGGTTGCTCGCTGGCCTGTCGGACCAGATGATACGCTACGTTCAAGCGAGCCGCGGTGCCCGGCGAAGCCATGATCGCGCTCATCAGCTCACGTCCTTGCCACCAACTGTAGGTTGGCCTGCCGCCTCATGTTGTTTATGGTTTATGGAGCAGAGTCGGTAGAGTCAGGCATGATAAAACTAGCCGTGGCCGCCCGTGGCTCCTCGCCCCGCTGCATAAGCGACCGCTGCAGGAACGCTTCCAGCAGAGGTATCACTTCATCTGCAGCGTCTTCCAGCAAGTAGTGACCGGCATCCGGCCAGCTATGGACTTCGGCCTGGGGTAATAGTTGACGCCAGACATGCAGGAAATGCTGGTCGAAAACGAAGTCCGCTAATCCCCACAGGAGCAAGGCGGGCAGTCGCGAACCGTGCTGGCGGAGAGCGGCAGCTGTTTTTTCAACAATGTCGTAGCCTTCGTCCGTGGGCCGTAGGGGAATGGTCTGGACAAACTTCTGCACAGCCCAGCGTAGAGCCGGCCGGCTATACGGCTGCAGATACATTCGACGTACTGCGGGATCCAGGGGCCGACGAACCACACACCAGCGGGCTGCTAGCTGACAAAACAGGTTTGTGTGGCGAACCAGCCAGCTTCCCAGGGCTGTGTGCCGTGCCAGCCATAAACCCGCTGGCACACGTTTGGCTGCTGGCTTAGGAAATGCCGCGGTGTTCATGGCGACTAGCGCGGCCAGACGCTCCAGATGATCGACGGCCCAGCCCAGTCCGATGATACCGCCCCAATCGTGGACCACCAGGGTAACTGGACCGTGGGGAACCAGGCGATCAACCAACGTTTCCAGGTCCTCTATCCGCCGTTGGAGCGTGTACGGATACTGTTGGGGCGTCGGATGGTCCGATAGGCCACAGCCGATGTGATCCAGAGCAATACAGCGGAATGAAGACCGCAAGTGCGATATGGCACGACGAAAGTAAAAACTCCACGTGGGATTACCATGAACAAACAATACGGTTGGACCGTGGCCTTCGTCAACGTAATGCAGACGATGACCACCTGCTACTACCAGCCAACGTGACTCAAAGGGATATTCCGGATGCTTCAACATGTTTTTGCTGTCTGTGCAGGCTAATAACACGCAGCTCTGAGCAGCGTTCATAACAGCCATGAATGTATGAGATTCCTATCGGCTAGTGCAAGAAACCGGGTGGTAGCCTGGTAAGGAGTCAGCAGACTCCATAGCGTTACCAATAGTTGCCTATGGCTTTCAGTGCTAGGAACTGCCTTCTGCACACGATCGCGATGAGGGGATAATACCCGCGTGAATACCAGAGAACGGGCTGGCTTGGGTTTACCATTCCAGGCCGAGCATCAAGCAATTCAAGCCGCTACCAATGCCCAACCAGCCGACGCGGTCCCCCGGACGCAAAAACTCTCGCTCTTCGGCCAAAGCAGCCGTCAGGGGAAGGGAGACTGTTCCCATGTTTCCTAGATAGGGGTACGTACTGAAGTCCTTCTCGGGTGGAATTCCAAACGCGCGTAGCATTGTTTCGCGATGGACCGCTCCTACCTGATGGCAGATGACCTTGTCGATTTCCTCAACGGCCCATCCGAAGGTGTTGAGGAAACGCTTCCAGGTACGCAGGCCTAATTCGATGCCGTATTTGAGGAGCTCGCCTGCATGGGTTTCCATGAACGGTACCATGACGTGTTTGAGGCCGAAATCGAGGCCCCGTTGGAGCAAGGCCCCCGCTTGGGTGCCAAACAGCTTTTCCACCGTCTGGACCGTGGCAGGTAGTAAGGCACGCATGCCCCAGCGGCACAACGCATGATACTCGGGGGCCGCCTGTGCTACTGCACCTAATATCTTGCGCCGCTTGTGCCTGGAGAGTTCCTCGCTGACCACCAGAACCGCTACTGCACCGGATCCACCGGTCAGCGTGGCGATTGAGGCACGGAATAGCTCTAATGAACGGGTGCGGATGATCTGGTCAATGACGTTTTCGTTGATTTCACGGGCCGTTTCTGCGGAAACCACCAGACCGGCTCTAGCTTGCCCCAATTCGATACGGTTGGCGATATCGAGCAAGCCGTTGAGCACTCCCAGGCATGCGTTACTGATGTCGTAGATCAGTGCATGACCACCGATGCCCAGGCGGGCAGCCACCGCACAGGCGGTGGCCGGCTCCAGTTGCTCCCGGCACACACCGGCGTAAATCAGGACATCGATCTGATCAGGTTCCAGCTCTGCAGCCGCCAGGGCCTTGCGGGCGGCGGCGGCGGCGCCCTCCGACAACGGATAGCCCGGCTCCCACCACCGACGCTCGTTGATTCCCGTTAACAGCTCCAGTTGCCCCGGCTGTAAGTGAAGTGCCTCATAAACGGGTTGCAAACGAGCTTCCAGCTCCGCCGTCGATACCACCACCGGCGGCAGTTCATACCCGATCGCCTCAATGTGAACTTGTGAATACTGCATCAGCGCTTCTAGTTGCCTGGTCGGTCTTTTACTGGTCAGCTTTGGCTCCTTCTGTTGCTGACCAGTTCTTGTACACCCGGGGCCCAGTCGTTCCCGCCGCACTTGCCGCACATGCGACTTATTGACCTTAAGTCATTCCATTAATCAAGCCATACTTCCGCACTTTTTTAGGGGACGGTTTCCGTTTTTCCAAGCACATTGTCCGTTGTTTTTATAGTTGTGCTAATAATGCCCCGCAGTCGGGTATTTGCAAGGTAGTTGCAGGTTGAGATAAGCTGGGGGTGGCCGCTTTTCCGAGGTTTGCCGAGTAGTAAGTCGTCTTCTGACGGTGACTACTCTGCCTTTCACAATCTTATGTCAGTTGGCAGAAATGGGGAGAGTACTGGCTGATTGGGGCTATGTCAGTTGTAAAGAAAATTGTCGCATATGATAGATGGGGCGTTCGTCGACAGATAGCCAGCCGTCGGCGATTAGACGACGTTGTCGGTCGTCTACTGCTGTAATTTCGGCCTGCACGATCACTTGCCGGTGATCGGGAACAACCTGGCCGCGATAGGTCCATTCGTGGCGGATATTGAGAGCGGGAGCCTGCCCTAAGGGCGGGTAAGAGGGTACGGTCGAGTCAGCGGTTCCACATCCCCATCGCTGGAAGGCGGTGTATTGTAGCAGCTGCAACAGGGCTTGCAAGCCCAAAGATCCTGGCCAGACAGGATCTTGGTAAAAATGGGCTCGGAAGAACCAGGCGGCCGGATCGACGGTACTGCTGCCGACGATCCATCCGAGCTTGGCTCGTCCGCCCTGGGGGTCGTAGGTGACAAGCTGGTCGACCATGCGGAGTCTGGGTCCTGCAAAGGGCGGTTCAGAGGGATATGGGCGGGGGGGGTGATCAGCCGTGGAAACAGGGATGACCGGGGGAAGGTGGCCTTCGCGTAATCCGACCTGTTGTTGCAGGGCCTGGCGGGTGAAAAAGCCGAAATAAGTAGAGCCTGCGTAAACGGGGCCCTGATTATCGGCGACCTGGAAGCTGAAATGTTCGATGATCATGCCAGCGGCCTTGGCCACCTGGGTGAGGCGGGTGTGGGTGATCAACCGACCGCTGGTACGGGTTACCGGTCGATACTGAACGGCGGAGCCACCTAGATTGCGGAAGCATAGATCGTCCTCGCTGTGCAGGGCCGAGCCACAATAGGCGGCCAGCCAGCCACAAGGTTGCAATGCCACTTCCAGCAATACGCAGTAAGGCATTTGCCCACAGCGGTATTCGTCGAAGTACCAGGCATCAGGGGGTATGGTATAGACCGCTTCACACCAAGCCCCAGCTTGCAAGACAAAGGGAGGTCCGCCCACGGCGGTGATGCCGTCAAGAAACTGATAGGGTGGACCGGGTAAACGGGCAATCACCCGCTGTTCGTCGAAGATGCGGTAGGGTTCCCCGAAGGCCTCCGAGGGCTTGCCGTTGGAGAAGGCGAGAATGTGACGGGAATCGTAAAGAAAGCGGAGCGGTTGATCACCAGCCAGGACAGAAGTGGGGAAATCATTGCCCGTTGCATCAGGCATAGCCGTTTCAACGGTAGTAATTGCCCGTGTCGAGGAGATCTCCGGAGCGGTAGTCGGGTTGGCTTTGCTCTGGTTATCGTTATCCAGCAAAGAGGCCGTGGCAGATCGTGAAGAATTGTCAGTTCGGGCAGCCGAGTGAAGACCCGCAGGGCCGGTTGGGACAACGGAGCGCTGGCGGCGATGGTGCCAGAGCTGTTCAACAGTGGCACGCTCCAGGCCGGTCACTTGGAGCGAAAGATTGGTTATTTCGACGATAGGCTTGCCATCGGCAAACATGAGAGCATCGGCCAGGCAATACGGTTGTGGCCGGTAGCCCAGTTCCTTAATGGTCACTTCGTAGGCAGTAGTGCGCGTAGTGGCGATGACCTGACCGCGGCATTTGAGGCGGCTGGCAACGCCGGGTACCGGTTCGTAGGCGATCTGGTCCCCTTCGCCTAGCCAACCGAGGCGAAGCAGGCCCACACGCAAGGTTTGCAGACAGCATTCGTACATCAGGGTACCGGGCATGACGGGGTCGTCGACGAAATGGCAGGTAAGGAACCAATCGTCGGGATGGATGTCCAATTCGCCACGGACAAGTCCGAGTCCAAAGCGGCCGCCGTGCAGGTCGATGATTGGGACACGGTCGAGTAAGCGGAGCGGACCATCTGGCAATGTGCGGGGACGTTCCAGTGGCAGTTCGCCAAAAGCGGGACCAAAGGCGGTGGCCAGATCACCCTGCCGGAGGGCAGCCAATTGACGTTCATTAAGGCTGGTCGGACTCAGGGGGGCAAGTTCTCGCCAGTCGTCGGGGCGTTTGCCCGCCCGGGGCTGCCGGTCCAGAGCCGTTTGAACAATCCCCTTGCCGGCGGCCAATGCGGCTGGCGTAAAAAAGCCCGCCGTCCCATGCCGCATCGTAATGTAGGGCTGGCCCCCAATGGTGCCGTCAAACCGGAAACGGAACAGCCACACGCCACCCTGCTGAACAAATTCGTCAATGGTGATGTCGTAACGGATGGTTTCGCCCACTCGGGGCAGACCACGGTGAAAGGTGACCACAGCGTCGAGCAGGCGATATACTGCTTGCCCCTTGGTTTGAAGATCAATGCCTAGAAAGCCGCTTAGGAACAAGTCCGCCTGGCCTGCCTCCACCGACAAGGCAGTCGGCATTCGCTCCGCCTCCAGATACCAGCGCTGCGCATGGACCGTATGTTCCGTGATTACCCGTCCAGCGCGGAGGGACAAAGGTTCTCCCTCAATGTGCACGATCCGATCGACAAGCTGGAGGGGGCCATCCGGTAATCGCACCCGCGTAGGATAGGTATCAATTACCGCGTACATCGGACCCAGGACATCGGCGATCCGGCCGGCTGCGAAGGTGCAACATTGTTCATAACTGAGCGATCGCGGTACCTGTTGGCGTGCATGTGCTGACGATGGTCGCTCAACGACTTGCTGAGTTGAACCGCCCCCCTCAGACCGCGGCGGTTGAGGAACACTAGCAGGGAACTGAGCCGCCTGGGTTGAGACCGGTGATGGGATTAGCCGGGGCGAGGGTTCAGCCCCATTCGTATCAACCGCAGAATTTGAAGCGGCAATGTTACCTGTCCAAGGCGGTTGAAGGTCTGATCGTTTACCATCACGGTCGGATGAACTCGTGGCAAGGGGAACCGCTGCAAGTGTTGGTCGCCGATCGCTGGCCTTGATGGTCGTTTCGTTTTCCACAATTGTGTGTGTTCCGGTACTAGGGCTGGTTATTGTTTGTAGGGCGGCGGTGATGGAATGTAGCGATTTGGACTGCTGGTCGGGTCGAGCGGCTGCCTTGGACGGTTGCGGCCACGTGTCGCTTGCCGCGGAGGCAATAGAAGAGTAGGGACCGCATAACGCTGAGGGAGCCGAATCCATCAGATAGCGGAAGAGTATGTCCTGCTGGTTTTGCAGCAACCGCGTGGCGATCCCGCTCCAACGCTGCTGAACCCGTAGAAAGGCAGCCTGGGCGTCGCACAGCCTGCTATGGATCCGTTCTTGGGCCGCCAGAAGTGATAGGAGAGAAACTTGTGGGTCGTGAGACTCAAACGGCAGGGGAGATGATGATACCGTTGCCCCGTCGACAGGCAAGGAGGTGCCTGCGGCGAGCGAACGAACACCGTTCTGGCCGGAGTGGTCGGAGGCCGTTCGGGCTGGTTGATTCTCGTTTGACGTAGCGGTAGTTCCGACCGGCGCGTGTCCAAGGGTGCCGGTCTCGGTCAAGTTTGCGGCCGGTGTTGCGGGACAGACGCTGTGTGTCGATAAGGCAGTTGATGGGGTAGCTTCTTCTAGAAGCAGGGTAAGGTGCGTGGTACAAGAGGCTGCCGTCAAGGAGTAGCGGCGGGGAGCCGCCTGGTTGGGCAACGATGATGCGAGGAGGGCAGTGGCGGCATCCGCTTTCAAGGCCGGGTTGATGTTGGATGATTGAAACGACAGGATGGCAGCAACCAGGTCAGCGGCCGCTTGTGCTGCCCCGCAAGCACCCACCACGGACACCGTTAGCGAGGACGGAAGCGGGGGAGGGAAGGCCCTATCGCCCTCCGCCTGCTGACAGGCATCGTTGAAGGCGGCGAAGGCATCACTGCCTGAGCCGCTCCCTCGGATAATGGCGTAGATGGTGTCACCATCCCGTTGAGCATCGGTAAGTCGTTTCAGAACGAAGGCGGCACCGCCTTCGCCGGGCCGGTCGATCCTGGCAGGTAACACGCAGCGGGGATCGGCGGCCAGGTCGACCGCACCGGCGATGGCCAAATCGATTTCCTCATCTTGCAAGGCTTGAACGGCGAGGCTAACGGCTCGTAAGGCCGACGCCTCTTCGTTGCACACAACAAAGCTAGGACCGCCCACGCCTAGTGCACGGGCAATCCGGCTGGCCGCGATACTACCCAACGCGCCTATTGTGCGGTTGGCATTCAAGGGTGGGCTGATCCGTTCTGCATCATCGGGTCGGCCGTGGGCCAACGCGGTCCAACGCAAATGAAAGTTCATGGTATTTGCATCAAGCTCCAAGCCGATGAACACGCCGGTTCGCAGTCCTAGTTCCATCGGCAAGGGGCTGGCCATGGAAGGGGCGGGGGGTAACGGCGTAGGAGGTTGCACGCCAAGGGGACTTGAGCTCAATGACTTGGTCGGGCCGACATCGGTCTGGTTATGGCCGCTTTCCTTGCTAGTTTCTGTGGTTAACAGAATGAACGGATGAGCAGGCTGGGTGGAGGGGGAAGCCCTGGTTGAGGTGTGCTCAGGGGAGAACTGTCGAGCTGAGTTGGGTGCAAGCGGGCTGACAAAGGTGTGGTTGGGAAGAGTTGCGCGTCGGCTGTCCTCGACAGCCTGATCGGCAAGGTTGAGCATGAGCAACTGTTGCGGTAAAGTTTCTTCGAGTTCCCGGGGCGGGATCCGGAAGCGGCCGGTGGGAAACTCGAGGTGATCAATGGCCCACGCGGAGGGGCAAGGACGGGGAGCGCTTTCCCAACCGCGCTGTTTGGGCTGGGGGGGGCGTACCACGTTGCCGTGAAGTGCATCACGCAACTGTTGCTGGTTGCGATAGGGTCCAAAGCGGCAAGCCAAGCCTACGATGGCCACTGGCACTGCTCGTCGTGGTGGTGTATGGACCAGCGCTAGCTGGCTCGTCCATTCTTCCAGAATGAGGTGAGCATTGATACCGCCAAAGCCGAAAGCGCTGAGGGCCGCTCGTCGGGGGCGGTGCCGCGGTTGGTCCCAAGGTTGGGCTTGGGTCAGGATGCGGAAGGGACTGCCCTCATACGCCAACTGAGGGGCAGGGCGGACGAAGTTGGCCTGAGGAGGAAGCTGACGGTACTGTAAAGCGAGCAGGACTTTGGCTAGGGCCGCAGCTCCGGCTCCCGTCAGCAGGTGGCCCACGGTAGCCTTCACCGAACTGAGCACACATTGGCCGATTTGCCAGCCGGCGTTGCCCCACAACTGCCGTAAACTAGCGAACTCCACGGCGTCGCCAATGGGTGTGCCGGTCGCGTGACATTCAATGTAATCCACCTCCTGGGGCAGACAGCCAGCCTGCTGATAGGCCCGTTGCATCGCACGCAACTGGCCTTCGGAGGAAGGAGCCAGTAAATTCCCCGCCCGGTCATTGGATAGCCCGATGCCGGTGATGACGGCATAAATGTGGTCTCCGTGTCGGATCGCATCCTGGAGACGTTTGAGGACGAATAGAGCAGCCCCTTCGCCCACCAGCAGACCGTCGGCTGCGGCGTCAAAGGGGGCACAGCGGCCGGACGAAGACAAGGCCCGTAACTGGGCAAAACCCATCTGGGTGTATAGGCAATCGGGACGGCAGCATCCGCCTGCCAGCATGGCATCGGCCCGGCCGCTCTGTAATTCTCGCACGGCCAGATACAACGCATACAAAGATGAAGCGCAGGCAGCATCCAGCGAGTAGCCGCCGCGGCCTAGACGCAACGCCTGAGCCAGTAAAGCTGCTGGAAAACCGGCCACACGTCGATTGTCCGGATGGACCGCATTAACCGGTGGCAATCCCCAAGCCGGACCCAGCAATGCCTGACACAACGCCGACGAATGCTCCGTGGGCAAGCAGATGTTGCCCAGGACAACACCCACACGCCGCCGGTCGATCTGTTCCAGACGGGCGCTGGCCCAGGCCCGGTTTCCTACATCCAGAACCAACTGCACCAGCGGATCCAGTTGAGCTACCCAAGTTGGATCAACGTTCAGACCGTTCAAGTTGGGAACGAACGGGTCCAGGTAGTAGCCCCGGCGGCAGTAGACCCGGTCCGGCTGTCCCGGTCGGGGATCGTAACAAGCTTCCGGAGGCAGGATCCATCGTCCTGGGGGTACTTCTCGGGAACAATCTTTACCATCAACCACGGCTTGCCAGAAGCGTGTCAGGTCAGCCTCGGCGCCAGGTAAGCGAATGGCCATGCCAACAATGGCCACGGCCGCTGGGCGGGTCATGGCTGGGGCATCCTCATGAGCTGGCGGAACTCAGGGACGAAAGTGACAACCGGTTCCGGCGGAACGCCCGCGTTAAACCGGTTTGTAACACGACTTCGGCGTCTTGTAATTGAGCAATCAGCCCCTGTTCGTCGTGGAACTCGATGTCGGCATGGACAACAGCTTTTTCTTGGGAGCGGACACGCAGCACAACGATTGTTTCTGTAGACGGGTAGCGTGGCCGGTATTGGCGGTATCGCCCCACGGCCATGGGCAGACTCAACTGCTGGAATTGCTGTTGGACAGCCACAATCAGCAACTGCAAGGCACCGTCGATGACCAGAGGGTCAGCCAGCCAATGGGACCGCAGAGGAGCGGCCAGCCATTGGACCGGTGGTGGCGCTGCTCGTACCCGCGCCTGCCAGAGGTTTGTGCCTAGAACTTCAATCTGCTGCAATCCTTGCCAGCCAGGACCATGGAAGAGCAGCCGTTGATACGTCTCTTGCAGGCTCCAAGGCCAACTCTGACGGGCATGGGGTAACGGCTCGGTGGGCGGTGCGCTTTCCGATCGCTCGCAGACAACTACCCACGCCCGGGAATGCAGTCGCTCCCGGCCATCCGGACCCTGGGAACGCAGTTCCACGGGTGTCCAATAGCAGCCATCCTGGCGACGAGCCGGCCCGCTCCAGGCCTGTAATCGGATGCTATCCTCGGCACCTAATAACACGCCTTGGAAAATCCGCAACTCATCACATCCACAAAACAGCAGGCCGGGGTGACGATGTAGGGCCGCATGCGCTAGCCACTCCAAGTGTAGGGCCAGAGGTACCACCGCACGTCCGTCCAGGACGTGATCGGCCAGAATCGGGTGACTCGCTAGATCCAGGCAACGTTCGAAAGCTAGACTCATCCCAAGAGTAGGGGGCGGCAGTGAATGCCGGCTGCCCGGCCGATCCCGCTCCGTTGCATTGCAGTTCAGCTGTCGATTCTCCCGCGTGACTGTCAAGCCACCCGCCCCTGGTTGCTCGACCTTTGACCCTGGATCAGCGGACAACCGGACGGAGATCGTAGCTCCATGCAGTGAAGCGTCTGGTCCAGCAACTGTCGTTGTTGTCGATCGAGCTCCAACGATGATTTCTACGGCGGTATCCCGACGCTCGATTTCCCAGCAAGCATAGGCACCGCCGCATGGACGTAGGATCAGTCCTACACCTTCCGCGGCAAACATTCGCTTCAGGGCAGAAGTGACCATGCCGCCGTCCCATGGGCCCCAGTTGAAGGCGATGACGCGTGTACGAGGTCGCCGTCGCGCTTCCCGCTGGGCCCACTTGTTGAGTACTTCGTTGGCACAGGCATACGCCCCCTGACCGGCTCGGCCCAAACGAGCAGTGGTCGAACTGAATACGGCAATCGTCCGCAACGGATGATCATGAAACGCCGTAAGCAGGTTATACAGACCGACCACTTTCGTCTGGTAAACGCGGTCGAATTGTTCGGTGGTTAAATCCTGCAACTTTTTGTCGGCCAGCACACCAGCTCCATGAATCAGCCGGGTGACGGCCCCCCAGCTCTGACGGATAGTGGTAGCTAATTGCCGGACCGCTGTACTATCAGTGACGTCAACCGCGTAGTAGGCCCAGGGTACCCCTGTTGTAGATAAACGTTGTAACGTTCGGCGGATTTCGCGCTGGGCCCATAGTATTTGGAACTTTTCCTGGATTTGGCGGGGTGAGGCCCCCGGGCCCAACTGTTGAGCGATCGCTTGTTTCCAGGCGGTTTCATCGTCATCGGCGGGTAACCAGGCCGGTTCGGCTTCGCTTGGGAGCGGTGTCCGTCCCACGAGTATCAAGCCACGGCACCCTCTTTCGGCCAGGGCCACCGCCACAGCGGCAGTTACTCCTCGGGCACCACCACTTAAAAGGACCAGGTCGTCCGGTCCCAAAGGCTTTTCAGCCGCGATCGGCTCCAGCGGTGTTTCCTGCAATTGGGGGATGATCCGTTGCCACGGCTCGAGCATGCCAATTTCCACGGGTCCGTCCGTCAGGATTTCTATGGCCAGTTCGGCTGCCAGTTCTGGAGCTTCTGACCATTCGGGGGCTACGTCAATGACCTTGCAAGCTGTAAACGGCCACTCGCACCGTGCAGTTTTTATCCAACCGGCCAGGCCCCCCTGCTCCACGGGTATGTCTGGTCGCAACGGTCCCAGACCGAAGGCACCGTCCAGACGGGTAATCCCTACTAGGAATGGTCGTAGTCCCGCCTGGTGGACCTGTTGAAAACCGGGATAGACGCGCTGCAGCCAGCTCAAGGCGGCTCCGTTGACGTTCCGTTCGTGCAGGGGTGCTACCAGTATCAGGCCGACCGGGTAAGGAGGCGTGGTGGAGGCACGAGAGGATTCGTCCCAGTCCCACCGTTGCACGGTCAGCCCACGGGCTTGCAACGCCTCTGCGAGCAAGTCTGCGAAGCAGTCCTGCTTGTCCGTCACGAGCCAGACCTTGCTCCCAGCCGGGTATTCCAAAGCAGTGCGTTTTTGCCCACTCCAGGGCACCGCTCGCAAGACCTGACGACTCAGGATGTCGGCCCAGGTTGCGGTTGCTCCGTCCCGTAGACTTTCAGCTAAAGCATCCGCGTTTGATGAGCCTCGTTCGGTTGACTCCGCCTGCTGTTGGCTGGATTGTCTACTTGGTATGGACTGTGCGTACCGCCCATCTTCTGATCGAAGTTCTTCTGATGTCTGCTTGGGCATTCCGGTCGGCGATTGCAGCGGTACACTCGTGGTTTTGGGATGAAGGGATTCCAAACCGGCATCAGTCTGACGTTCTGGATGTACACCATTGTTGCCGGTCCCAGCAGACACACCGGCGTCAGGAACGACGTTAACCGCTTCAGATGGAAGAGGCATTGGCGGATTTACCGGTGATGATGCGGGAAAAAAAACGTTGTTCCCCGGAGCAGGCATACCCTGAGGTGAAGGGTCTTTCCCTGATGAGCTCAGGAATAGGAGGACGTCGCGGAGGGTGTGGAGGTTGCCGACGTGTTCGGCTGTGACGGCGGGGGCGTTAGGCAGGCGTTGCTGCAGGGCACTGAAGATTTCCACCCGTTTGATCGAATCGATACCCAAGTCGGCGTCCAGGGCCAAGTCCCAGCCCAAACTCTCCACCGGATAACCCGTCTTCTCCGCCACCACCCCTAGGACCACCTCGGCTACGTCCACCTGATTAACATCGCGAGCAGGCGGCACAGCCATCGTAGGGGTCGTAGTCGGGTCAGCGGCTGCTGTTACAGGAGGGGGCGTTGATCCCGACGGTGAGGCAACCGCCGTTTGGTGAGGGGATGCAGCTAGCGGTTGCGCTATGTTGGAGGAGACCGTTGGCTGGTACCCAGGCTGGGAGCTAGCCCCCCCCTGCCGAGGGGATGATCCTGGGGCTGGAATGGCGTGGGATGACATACCCTCCGTCGGGATATTGAGTCCATCGCTACGATCGCTCTTGCTAGCTGGGTTTTTACCACTCGAGGTCAGGAATAGGAGGACGTCGCGGAGGGTGTGGAGGTTGCCGACGTGTTCGGCTGTGACGGCGGGGGCGTCAGGCAGGCGTTGCTGCAGGGCACTGAAGATTTCCACCCGTTTGATCGAATCGATACCCAAGTCGGCGTCCAGGGTCAGGTCCCAGCCCAAACTCTCCACCGGATAACCCGTCTTTTCTGCCACTACCTCTAGAACCGTTGCAGCCACTTCGTCTGAAGAGTCGTTAGAGGAGACGGACAGCGGAGTGGTAGCGTTGTCAGGTTGGTTGGATGGAGCTTTTTCTATCTTTTTTGCATACTCGCGTGGGGTCGGCTCTTGCTGTTGCTCGGCAAGTATGTCAGTGGCGGCGGGGCCTGACGATGCTGTCGAGTGGGCGGCAACGATGGGGGGACGATCACGATGGGCGAAATCGGCAGAATCCTGAGCAGTTGATGGTGCAGTTGAGGCCAGTGAAGGTACTGGAACATCCGTGGTAGGCACCTCCGCTACAGTTTGGCCAGTGGTAGCATGGCTGAGTGGCGGCGTAGAGGGAGTTGCCGCAGTCGGTTGAAGAGCGGCAGCTGCAGCGGCAGTGGTAACCGACGTGGACAAGAGGGGAATCTGTTGATGGAGTGCGTTCATCCAGAGCTGGCGCTGTTGTTCGATGAGCGCTAGCAGAGTCCGTTGCGTGGTTTCCTGAGTTTCGAGGAATTGTTTATGGAGCGCTGCCGTTTGTTCCTGGATCCGCTGGACGGTGGCTAGGCTTTGATGAGTCAGGTGAAGAAGTTGCTGCCAGGACGGAACTATACCGCTGGTACATGTGGGGCCGACATTGGGTAGGGACGGTAAGGCGTTAACTACCGGTGTTCCGTGCTCGGGGGCGGACATGACCGCAGAGGGAGCAGGGTTAACCGGCATGTCCCTATTGGCCGTCGTTTGCGATTTTCCGTCGCTTGAGGCAGATGGATTAGTTTGGCGCTCAGCATTAGAGCCAGGATGAAGTGCACGCTCCATCATGGTAGTTCCCGGGGCTAATAAGTCGGTTTCAGTCAGCGATGATACCCTTGTGGCCGCTTGTGCCACAGCAGGCACTGGGGAGTCACCTGAGACGTTATCCTTACTCTGGTACGCCCAGGCAGGTTGCGGCGTGCCGGGTTGGAATGACACCGCCGTATCGCAAGTTTTGATCCTTGATCGTTCCGGTATTTGGTCGATGTTGCATTGGGGGTTCACCGATAGCGGGGCGGCTGGTTCTGCCGCATGCTGCCGAATGGGGGTGTGCTGGTTCGACTCTTTTGATGAAAGAGGGACGGAGCGGACATCGGATACGGATGACATTGAGGCGACTGCCTGCGATGGTGGAGGTGATACCGAGGGGAAGGCGGGGGCACCAGCCGCTGCAGAACCGGAGGACGAAACATGGGTGGCTGGGCTTACGCTACAGGCAGGGGGTTGATTGTTGGATGGCGTCGGCTTTGGAGCTACATAGTTGGCACCACTGATGGGTACCGTCCAACGGCCGGAGGGGATCTGCCGCTGGACTGGCCGGCAACGGCTTTCCCGTTCCCAAGCAGACAGGTCTACTGAGTAACCTAGAGCAGCCAGTTGAGCCAGAGCGATTGCCAGATCGCGCACACCGGCCCCCTTGCCGCTGGAGGAGTCTAAGGCCATGGCGTACACGTTGGGGATGCCACTAGCAGAGGTAATGGCGGTGACCAGCCGCGTGAGGACCGTGCCGGGTCCGACCTCGATGAAGCAGCGAAGTCCGTCGCGGAGCATGTTCTGGATCATCTCAACAAAGGCGACCGGACGGACCAGCTGTTCAGCCAGTAAGGAGCGAATCGCCGCCGGCTCCCTCGGATAGGGGGTAGCGTTGATATTGGCATAGACGGGACCGCGGGGGGGTGTAACGATACATTTTGCCAGTTCGGCTTGAAAAGGGGCTACGGCCGGTGCCATTAGAGGGCTGTGGAACGCCCCTGCCACGGGTAGCTGCACACAGCCGATCCCCTGCTGGCTGAGCAGGTGGGCCGCCAGGTTGATCTCCGTGCTCGGACCCGAGAGAACCTGCTGTTCCGGGGCATTGTGATTGGCCAGTACCACAGACAGACGCTGTTGGGACAGCCAGTTCAGAAGAGTGTCGCGACGGCTGCGTACGGCCAGCATGCCGCCGGGGGTGCGTTGGGCCGCTGTAGCTAGAAGTCGGCCCCGTTGGTGGGACAAATGCCACAAACTATCCGCCGAGTAGCAGCCGGCAGCCGCTAAGGCGACCAGTTCGCCGTAACTGTGGCCGGCCCAGGCGTCGGCCGACAGTCCGAAGCGTTCATGCAACACACGCCACAGGCCCCAACAGACGGCCCCCAACGCTGGTTGAGCCCATTCCGTTGCCCGTAGTGCAGCGACCTGAGCCTGTTGGTCTTCTGCAGTGAATGCCGGTGGCGGATAGAGCCGGTCGACCAGACGGATGCCATCCTCTGCACCGCAGACAGCATCGGCCTCGGACAGACTTTCCAGCATTTCGGGGAACAGGCAAACTAGCTCGCGCAACATCGCGACGTACTGCGAACCTTGGCCAGGAAACAGCACTGCCAATGGGCCTGGGATTGGTCCGTTACCGAGATAGGCTCCTTCTGTAAGGCTCAGTCGACGCTGTTGTGCAGCATAGGGCAACTGCTGCAGTATCTGGTTGAACCATTCCGAGCGTGAGGCCTGGCCGCGATGCACCACTAGGACCAGTCGCCAGGGAGCCGTCGGTTGCCACTGTTGCCGCAACTGTTCGGCGACGGTAAACAAAGCGTCGTCGTGCTGGGGGAGGCGTTGAAGCATCTCCTGCAGCTTGTCCAGACTATTGGCAGCCAATGGCACGATTTCGACCTGGCCATCCCAATCCGGTGCAACCTTGCGAGAGTCGTATTCTTCCAGGACGGCGTGGAAGTTACTACCTCCAAAACCGAAAGCCGAGACAGCGGCTCGGCGGGGATGTGTGGAGCAAGGCAGCCAAGGGCGAATCACCGTGTTCAGGTAAAACGGGCAATCGGTGCGGCGTAACGGTTCAACCGGTTGACGAACCTTCAAAGTAGGTGGTAGCACCTTGTGATACAAGGCCAGCACTGCTTTGATCAAGGAGGCAGCCCCGGCGGCGGCCTTGGTGTGACCAATCTGCGACTTGACACTGCCCAAAGCGCACCAGGGACGCCGCTGGTGCTGTTCCGCAGCGGCCTCGTAGACGCTGATCAGGGCCTGGGCTTCGGTCGCATCACCGACTTTGGTACCCGTGCCATGGGCCTCTACCAGTTCCACTGTTGCTGGAGATATGCCGGCACGTTCGTAAGCCTGACGTAAGCAACGCTGTTGTCCCTCAGCACTTGGGGCGTAAATAGCGGCCCCCCGGCCGTCGCTACTACTGCCGATACCGCGGATCACTGCATAGATACGATCACCCGCTGCTTCGGCATCGGAAAGACGCTTGAGCACTAACAGACCGAGCCCCTCGCCCAGGATGGTACCATCGCCGTCGGCATCGAACGGGCGGGCATCACCTGTGCGGGAAAGAGCGGGCGTTTTGCTGAAGCACATGTACATGAAAATGTCACTGAAGGTATCGCAGCCGCCGGTGAGGACCACGTCGGCCCGGCCGGTCTCCAGTTCCAAGGCGGCCATTTCTACCGCTGCCAGGGCACTGGCGCAGGCGGCGTCTACCACGCAATTGGTGCCCCCCAGGTTTAATCGGTTGGCGATCCGACCGGCCACAACGTTACCAAGCAGGCCCGGGAAACTGTTTTCCTGCCAGCTAACAAACTGTTCGCTAATCCGCTGGACCGCCCGCTCGATGTGCTCTTCGGGGATGCCAGCGGCCCGCATCCCTCGACGCCAGTGGGGATGGGCCAGACGGGCCCCCAACGGAATAACCAGTTCCTGCGGACCGGTCACTCCCAGAATGACAGCCACCCGCTCTCGGGCAACTCTACGATTCCTCGACTCAGCGGCGATCGCTGCCTTGCTTGCCTCTCCTTTGCGGACCTGCGAACGCTCATCCAATATCGTTATGCCTGCATCAGCCAACGCTTGTTGTGCCGCGACTAGGGCCAGAAGTTGTGTGCTATCGGTTGCTTCCAGGTCTCGCGGGGCGATGCCGAAGGCTAGAGGGTCGAATTCGACTGCTTCCAGGAATGCACCCCGGCGGGCATAGGTCCGGTCTGGGGCTTTGGGGTCCGCAGCGTAATATTCGCTCAGGTCGGCGACCGACCAACGCTCCGCGGGCACCTCGCGAACGCAATCGATCCCCCGCTTGATCGTGGCCCAATACCAGCCTGCCCCTTGGCTACGCCCAGGAAACAGGCAGCCGATGCCCACCACTGCTAATGGCTGGCTCGTCTGTGGTGTTCCCTCTTCTGGCATGGTCCGTCTGCCTTCACCTTTACCCTGTTATGATTCGGCACGTCATCCGCTTGTCCAGCTTTGCCGATCGATCGGCCGGCCGATTCGCAATTCCGCGAGCAGTCAAGCCGATTTCGCTACTACGATAGGTAGTCATCTCCTCGAGTGTCAGAGTCACGCTCTGTGAGCTTGTAGTTGAGGGATGACCATGGTCTGCTATATCCACTCATCCCTGGTATTGACCATCTTGCTACTCCTTATTGATTGCGTTAATTGTCGTGGCCACCTTGTGTTATTACTGCAGAGCAGGCTCTTCGCATTTGTAGACACGCTCGGGGGTATCGAACCATCGCTGCAGTTGTTCGACCGGCCAGGGGCCGCGGGGGAAGCATTCGTCGGACCAGGGAATGCCCCACAGACGCAACTGCAAGCGTCGCAACATGATACAGGAGCCATACAACAGGTTCCAGCCGACGGCCGCCACGGTCCGGGCCGCCGGAGCGGCCAAAGCCGTGCCCCGGACCCAGCAGTTGAAAGCCCCCAGGCCTGGTCCACACCACACTTGATAGTCCAGTTCGCGACCGCGTTCTCCTCGATTGGCCCATCGGCTGGACATGCCCAAATACCAGCGGAAAGCCAAGGCCAGGCGATGTTTGGGTTCCCGTTGGGCCCGCACTAGTTGCTCCGGATCCCGGCGCTGCCAATACGCCTCCACCTCCTGCCAGACAGCCGCAAAAGACTGACGGAAGCAAGTTTGTTCCACCCAGTGCCGTTCCGATGCAGGTATATTGTCCCAACTGTCATAGTTGCGGTATAGCTCGTAGAGGCGCTGAGCCCGCATAGCAAAAAGTGTGCCGCGTTTAAGTACCTGGACCTTCACCCCCATTTCAAACATGTCGGCAGCCGGTGCCATTGTCATGTCGGCGATACCGGCTTGTGCCAACATGGTACGCACGGCTTCGGAGGTGCCTGCTTCCACGCAAGCCTGGTTGACGCTGCCGGTTACGACGTAATCGGCCCCCATGGCCCAGGCGGCTGCTACCGCCTCCGGCGTGGCAATACCCCCCCCTAAGCCTACCAGGACACGTTCAGGATATCGCTGTTGCCGCTGCTGTTGATCGGCGAGCTTGGCGATGACGGGGAACAGAGCCAGTGCGGGGCGATTGTCCGTGTGTCCGCCCGAATCGGCTTCCACCGTAATGGCCGTGGCCACGGGTCGGCGAGCCGCCTGCTGGGCTTCCGCCTCGCTGAGGCGTCCACTGCTGACCAGCTCGCCCAGGATACCATCCGGCGGCGGGCTGAGAAACTGGCGGGCGACCTCCTCCCGAGACACCTTGGCAATGACCCGGTGTTGACCGTTCCCCTTAGCGGCGTACCACACAATGGCAGGCGTCAGTTCAAGGAAGGCACTGGCCTCAACGCAACGCACACCCCGGCGAACCAGAAGCTCTGCAACCCCCCACTCCCAAGCGGGTTCCTGCGGACTGTGGATCAGATTGACACAAAAGGGGCGCTCCTCCCTTTGAAGACGTTCAACGGCGGCCTCTATCCGCTCCAAGGATAGACCAGCAGCCCCAAAGCTACCCAGAAAGCCTGCCTGACTTGCTGCCTGCACTAATTCCACCGAGGCAATACCATTGGCCATTGCCCCTGTCATGTAGGCATAGCGAACCCCGAAGGTGTTTCTGAAAGCGGGGTGACCGAGCCGCCAGGGTTCCAAAGGAGCTAAAACCCCGATGACCGCCAGACAATCGACCTGTGGTTGCTCCGTGTTCCCGATTACCCGTCCCCCCCGCGCTATTCCACATCGACCTGTTTCGTCACGAACGATTATCACCTCCCGACTCAAGTCACCTAACGCTACCCGTATCCCCGCCGCCGACCAGATACAGCCGCCGCCCCCTTCCGCCAACCACCAACTTGCTGACTTAGCTGAAACATCCTGCATTGCCACCAGACCCTTCGTCTTGGCCAATTCCCCCTGCACTACCCTAGGCGTACAAATAACCATTCGTCCGTCAATAGAACATGTCCTCACCTTGCCTCTTTCGCTTCATTCATGCTCCTCCCTTTCGACTCCTCCTCGAGGTGGCCGCAAAGATGGTCGCTAGCAGTAATGTGTGCAATGCACATTACCAAACCCCGATATGCGGTAAATATCCGTACACCATTAGCCCCGAGGGGCTACATGGTGAAGAAGGAGTGGAATGAGGGGTCTTGAGCAAGGCACTGACAGCAGATGAGTTGCGTCAGACACGGACTGGAGTGAACACCTGACTAGATTGTGCTTAAAGAAGTCAGGTTTTCCACTCCGGTTGGTAAGGGATCAGGCGCGGACACGGGCATAGCGGGCTTCGGGTGTGGCTGAGAGTTTGTCGGCATCGAACCAGTCGTCCTCGAAGACGATGCGTTGGCGGTTGGCCATGGCCAGATTGGCCGTCAGGGCGACAATAGCGTCGGCCAAGGCCACTTCGCCGTGACAGCGGGGCAGGATGTCGGCGTATTTGAGGCGTCCATTGCTGTCTTTGTCGTAATTGACGGGTTGTTTCATCTCCTGCCAACGACGGACGCAATAGGCGAAGTGTTCCATCTCCGTCCGGTAGCCACGAACAGCGCTATCCCAGGCAGGTGCACTAGCCGATTTGGAAATGGCAGCTCCGCCGCCACCGCCCCAGGTACTGGTAGCCTCCAGGACGGGGCCTTTGCCAGAGTTGGTAACCACCAGACGGGTTTCACGTCCGCCGCTTCCCGCCTTGCCCGGTTCGGGTTCCTTGAAAAGGTAAACCTCGCGTTCCTCCTCGATAATCATGGTGCCCCGGCTGCCCATGATACATTCGCCATACTTCTCGAAACTGTTGGTGTTGAAGGAGGAATAAGTAACGATGACGATGTCGTCGGGGTCGTTGCCGCCTCTGCCCGCTTTGGGGTGATTGGGTCCAGGGAACTCATAGGTAACAAAAACGGCATCGTCACTTTCGCGGTCATTACGGCCTGGACGGTAGAAGAATTTACCGCCCACGCCCTGGACAGCCAGAGGATGAACATGTCCCAGGATGATTGAGGCAGCGTCGAGTTGGTGACTACCCAGCTCGGCCATCAGACCCCCACCGGTCTTTTCATACAACCGCCAGCGGACCAGTTCCCGAATGGTGCTGAAACCGGCGTCGGTCAGTTTTTTGGGATCTTGCAGGAATACTTCGGCATCCTCTTGCAGAATGGGTTTGTACCAGCCATCGCGATAGTAGGGCACGTCGAACGGTACGCCATCGAGATCCTTGCCGGTGGCGAAGCTGGCTCGTTCCTTGGCTGATGGGTTGTACGGCCAGGAGTTGTTCCGGTGCCACAGAGCACGGATATGCCGGATGTCGCCCAGGACGCCGTTGTGAATGACTTCAATCGCCTGGGCATACAAGGTGCTGTAGTGCCGCTGATGCCCGATGGCTAGCAATAGACCCTTTTCCTTGGCTGCTCGGATCATCGCCTTGCAGCGGGCGATGTCGCGGGCCATCAGCTTTTCGCATAGCACGTGCAGCCCGGCCTCGAAGCATTTGCGGGTCAATATGTCGTGGGTATTCAACGGCGTGGCGATAATGACCGCTTCCAGACCAAGCTTGGCTTTGTCGGCCAGCAAGGCATCGACACTGTCGTAAGTGCGGATCTGGCGTGCGGCGTCGGTGCCGTAGACGCGACGGAGGCCCTTGCGCGGACCACGCTCTTCGCCCTCGAAAATGCGCTTGAGATTCGACGGGCGGATGTCACACACGGCCACGATTTCATTGAATTCCGGATTGTGGTCCCCCACCAGCACACCGCCCTCATCACCGCAACCAATCAAGGCAGTCCGGACTGCTTTGTTCCCCTTCCAGGAGTGATAGCCGAAGTAAACAGCGGCGGAGACAGGCACAACGGCACCGGCCGCCAAACCCGCTTTAAGAAAGTCGCGGCGATCCGGGTGGCTAGGATCCACCGGCGAACCACCGACGACCATGGTGGTCATTTTCCCCTCGCGGGCCAGGTCACCCGCTGCTTGCTCGAAGTTTGCTCTGCCGATTGCCTTCTGCTCGGGGGTCAGATCCAAAGCCATACCCTTCACTCCCGGGACAAAAGCCAGACACTACCCGTTACGCCGCCAACTAGTCAGTCCAACAAGGAATTACCCGTAAAGTCCAGGCCGTCTAATCACTATTTTGACAGCTATCCTCTCCCCTGGGGAGGGCGACCGTAAATTTTTTCAGCAATACGCTGTAGCAAGAGCGTTGGGACTCTGTGATTACCGAACGTCATCCTTAAACAGGTACAAAGTCCACCGTTGTCGACTCAGAAAACACAACAGCAAGTCCACAAAGGCGTAAATGCCTCCGACGGCCTCATAGTTTTAGCTATACGGAAAAAACCAAGGGCTTCGGCAATCGGGAAAAGAGGGACTCACTTACCTGTACCGGCCCGGTTTGTGGAGCTGGGTTCCCCCGTTGAGCGTGGTTGTGCTAGCCATCGGCACGACTGTTTGCGTCGAGGGGTAGTAAAACCCTGTAACTGTCAAGCGAGTATTTCACGGACTACCTGGCCATGAACGTCGGTCAGACGGTAATCGCGTCCTTGGAAACGGAAGGTGAGACGGGTATGATCCAGGCCGAGGCAGTGAAGCAAGGTGGCTTGCAGGTCATGGACGTGTACTTTGTCGCGGGCGACGCGGAAGCCCAGATCGTCGCTAGCACCGTGGACGTAACCAGCCTTGATGCCGCCGCCACAGAGCATCAGGGAAAAACAATCCGGGTAGTGGTCGCGACCGAGCAACGCGCTTTGGGAGGTCCGTCCTTCCCGGAACGGCGTACGTCCGAATTCGCCCCCCCAGATGACCAGTGTTTCCTCGAGCATACCGCGAGCTTTCAAGTCTTGAATAAGGGCGGCCACCGCCTTGGCGGTAACAGTACCTTTGCGGATCAGGCCATCGCGGATATCTTCGTTGGGGCCAGTGCCATGGAAATCCCAGCCCCAATCGAAAAGCTGGATGAAGCGGACACCGCGTTCGGCCAGTCGCCGGGCCAGCAGACAGTTGTTGGCGAAGGTGCCGGCCCCGGGCACGGCCCCGTAGGCCTCCAACACCTTGGCAGGCTCGCGAGAGATGTCCATGGCCTCGCTAGCGGCTAGTTGCATGCGGAAGGCCAGTTCATACTGGGCGATGCGTGTGGCCGTTTCGGGATGCCCCAGTTCCTGGTGCTGCAGGGTGTTCAGGTCGCGGAGGGCGTCCAGGCCCAGACGGCGGGTCGTCCGGTCCAGGCCGGGGGGATCAGTCAAGTACAAAACCGGTTCGCCCTTACTGCGACATTGCACTCCCTGGAAGACACTGGGCAGAAAACCGCTGCCCCAGCAACTCTGACCACCACTAGGTTGCGAACCGCTGGATATAAGCACGATAAAGCCGGGCAGGTTCTGCGATTCGCTACCCAATCCATAACAGACCCACGAGCCGAAGCTCGGTCGGCCCTGGCGAGCAAAACCGGTAAACAGGAGCAACTCGGCCGGTGCGTGGTTGAACTCGTCCGTGGTCATCGACAGGATAACGGTCACCTCATCGGCCACCGCATGCAACGGTCGGATGGCATCCGACATCCAAATGCCGGCCCGGCCCACGCGTCGGAAGTTCTGGCGTGTCCCTAGCAGCTTCGGCACACCTGAGGTGAACGCAAACCGTTTGCCGCGGATATATTCCTCAGGGCAGTCCTTGCCGTCATGTTTGACTAGTTCCGGTTTGTAGTCGAGCAGATCCAAGTGGGGTGGCGCCCCTGACATGTGCAGATAAATCACCCGTTTGGCTTTAGGCGCAAAATGCGGTGCCTTAGGCGTCAGCGGGTTGCCACTAGCAGCCGTTGACGGTCCGGATGATACACCATCCGACGGACCGGCCTCAACCCAACTACCGCTGATTTCCGCCAGAGCCAACGCTCCCAGACCTAGTGAGCCACGGCCTAAAAAGTGCCGCCGGGTTAAGCTCTGCAAACGTTCCAAACGCGGATGCATCGCGATAGCTCCTGCGTGCCCTTACCCACACTCTACAACATCAGGATTGTGGGTGCGGATAATCGACGATCCTTTTCGGGAAACCCTCACCATCGGCTTTCCGTTAGCGGGCAATCGCCCGTTTCGAGATCGCTTGGCACATAACCCCCATACATTACATTCTTGACCTGGCTAACCAGAGTGTCGGACAATGCTTTGCGGTGTAACCAAGGAATAGCCACACACCAACTCCACTGATTATCAGGGATCCAGGTCAGCGCTTCAGGAACATCTCGTCGAGGTTGAGTAAGACGTTGGCTACTGTGGTCCAGGCGGCGGCATCGACCGGGTCGACACCGCCGGGGAGTGGGCCCAATGGATCGGTAGCGAAGCGGGCGGCCCGGGCCGGCTCGGCCGCGAAGCGGTCCCGTGCTTGCCGATACAGTTCGATCAGACGCTGCAGTTCGGGTGCCGAGGGGGGCCGGATCAAGCAGCGGCGGAAGGCATACCGGGCTTTGCTCTCAAGGGTGGAGCCTCCCTGCTGCAAGGTCAGGCGAGCCAGGGCCTGAGCCGCTTCCACGTACACCGGATCGTTCATGGTTACTAGCGCCTGCAACGGTGTGTTGGTCTGACCGCGACGTACCGTGCACACTTCCCGGTTGGGAGCGTCAAACATGACCATGGATGGATAGGGATTGCTGCGACGCCAGGTGGTGTACAAGCCTCGGCGATAGCGATCCTCACCGCTGCTGGTTTCCCAGTCGATACGGCCGCCAAAGGCGGCGGTCAGGCCCAGGTTCGGTTGGGGCGGCTTGACCGACGGACCGTACATTTTGCGGCTCAGCAAGCCCGAGGCAAACAATGCCTGGTCGCGGACCATCTCAGCAGTCAAACGGACCCGGGGACCACGGGCTAATAAACGATTGTCCGGATCACGCTCGTACAGTTCCGGCGTCACTCGGGCCGATTGCCGGTAGGTGCTGCTGGTGACCAGAAGCTTCAAAAAACGCTTGACGTTCCAGTCTTTTTGCAGTTCGAGGGCCAGCCAGTCGAGCAGCTCCGGATGAGTAGGCAACTCGCCCTGGGTGCCAAACTCTTCGCTGGTGCGGACGATCCCGGTGCCGAAGATCTGCTCCCAGAATCGATTAGCGATCACGCGGGCCGTCAGAGGGTTGTCCGGGCTGAGCAGCCAACGGGCAAACCCCAGGCGGTTCTTCGGCCAGTCAGGACGGAAGGGGTGGAACACGGCCGGAGTGCCTTCGCTGACGACTTCCCCCAGGTCCTGGAAGTTGCCTCGGTGCTGGATGCGGGTGACCCGCCGCTGCGGGCCACGCAGTTCCTGCATGATGGGCACAGTGGTGACAGGGCGGATAGCCGCCGCCTGCTTGCGGACCTCCTCCAGTTGCTTACGGAGTTCCGGCATTTCCTCAGGCTTTTTTCCCCTTAGTTGCTCCTCCAACTGGCGAATCTGCTGCTGGAGCTGCTGCTTTTTCTGGATCAGTTCTTCCGTCCAGAGGGGTAGAACCGGGCTTTCGTCCGATCGATCGGCATCGGCCGTGTTGTTGAAAAAGGCGAACACTTGGAAATATTCCTTCTGGCTAATCGGATCGTATTTGTGCGTGTGGCACTGGGCACAGCCGAAGGAGGTAGCCATCCAGATAGTGAAGGTAGTGTTGACCCGATCGACCACGGCGACGTTACGGAACTCTTCGTCGTTGGTCCCCCCCT
This sequence comes from Gemmataceae bacterium, assembly GCA_025055795.1. Classification (GTDB taxonomy): domain Bacteria; phylum Planctomycetota; class Planctomycetia; order Gemmatales; family Gemmataceae; genus Thermogemmata. Next base: position 24,471 of record JANWVV010000015.1, on the reverse strand, counting down.
CGTTATTGGTCATTGTGTTACGGTGAAAGGCCGTGGCGATCAGCATGTCGAGGGCCGCAGGGGGCAGCCGCCACGCCTCGTCCAGATTTAGCGGCTGGCCTTTAGGCACGTACCCTTCTTCTTCCAGCAGCAGATCTCCGGCAAGCTGTTCCAGAGTAAACCTGTCGAACGGCTTGTTGGCGTTGAAACTGGCAATAACGTAGTCCCGGTACTTCCAGATGGTGCGTGGCGGATCGTCCGCATAGCCTGCACTGTCGGCATAACGAGCCAGATCGAGCCAGAAGCGTGCCCAATGTTCGCCAAAGGCCGGCTGGTTGAGCAAGCGGTCGACGTAACGCTCGTAGGCATCAGGACCAGGATCCTGGGCAAAGGCCTCTGCTTCCTCCGGCGTAGGGGGCAAGCCGGTCAGGTCCAGGGCCACGCGACGGGCCAGGGCATACCGGTCGGCTTCCGGCTGTGGCGTCAGACCCTCCTGCTTGAGACGATACAGAACAAAGGCGTCTATCGGGTTACGAATCGGGAAGTGGGAGGGGGCCACCACCTGGGGAATTGCAGGCGGTGTCGGTGCGCGGTAGGCCCAATGGGGAGCGTAGGGGGCCCCTTGGGCGATCCAACGACGCAAAATCTCGATTTCCCTAGGGCTCAGCCGCCGACCCGTCTTGACGGGGGGCATGACCTCCTGAAGATCCGCACTGCTCACTCGACGCAATAATTCGCTCTCGGCCGGCTTTCCTGGACTAAGGGCCACCAGAGCCTCTTCCCGAACGTCTAGCCGTAATCCCCCTTTACGGGTCTTGTCGTCCGGACCATGACAGGCAAAGCAGTTGGTGGAAAGAATAGGGCGAACGTCCCGAATGTAATCGACAGAAGACGGCCCATCTGAAGATCGGGCCTCCGAAGGCCTGGGTTGTTGGCCATAGGTCGGGTGTCCGTATCCGAGCCCTATCAGAAGGACGAACAAGCAACCCCACAAATACCAACCGTTGAACGTTGGCCAGCCGCTAACGGATTGCAATGCCTTCATGGTTCACACCGTACTTGACCCGGATGCGGTTCATTAAGTGAAAGTCTCTTATGGGGAGATTAACGAAAAACGTCTTTTGTGTACGAACGCGGAGGCAATCTCCGGACTAACAACAGGGCGGATGAAATCGGGCAGGCAATGATATTTATACTCGACTTTTTAATCGTAGGGAAGCAGAAAACGTTTCAGGCAGGATTGAAACTCATGCATGTAGTGAGTATCGCCTTGATGAACTCCGGCCGCATTATTCCTTCTAGAGGTGACGCAGTTTGCAAAAAGTGCTGAACGTTTTGTGGACTGTATTTCAACCTGGTGTTCCCACTCTCTTGGGGACCTAAGGGGTGTCAAGAAGCTTGCCCCTTTGAGGACCTGAGAGTTCCCCACGTGATCGAAGCAATGAAAAGTTTCGAGAGGTGCTGTGCTTGGGTTGGCAAGGTTTGCGAAAAGGGCCGCAATGAGCGGCCTTGTCTGGAGTGGACTGTCTGTTGCTCGTAAGGTTGCAGACTCGCTCAGAGCCGTAAGCTTTCAAGCTTGATCAGAACTCGAAGGGACAGACTGAAATTAGGCGAGGCCACCAGGAGCCGGCTGACATGATTTGCCGGCACGAAAAAGCTGTAGCGGCTGGCTTTTACGCCGAGCTGTTTTATAATATGCTTGACGCCAGCAGGAAGTGGCGGTACTATTGAGACAAGGAACATCGCCCGTAACACATTCTGGCGTTGGTGTCCGAGTAGGAACAACGCATCTTGACTTCCCCACCATCGTTGTGGCAAAGTGGTCAGACACGGAAGCATGGTCAAAGACCGAGGGAGCTTACCCTGTCGTGGCGGCAACAGTCAGCAACATGGTGTGGCAGGAGTCGAAGTGACGACTTCTGAGGGCAGTTCCGCGGAAGTCCCAACCGTGACAGTTGAGAGAGTAATGGTCAGGCAATTTGTGGCTCGGGGGCGGCCTCCCGAGCTTCCCGGAGGGGGGAGGGACGGGAGAAGCCCCCCTGTCCGAGTGCTGGAAAGCGGCGTGCCACCGCGCTGACCAGTCCTCGTTATGGTAGGTCTTCGGGTTTCCCAATTTGGTGCATAAGGAGTAAGGTCATGTCCGACGCCAAAGGCGTCGAAGGGACGCCCCCGCGTCCTTCGCTATTGCGTGCTGTAGCTGCGCGACGCATGGTCCGTAAAAGTACGGCAGCAGGAGACACCGCTGCCTCTGGAGCCGTTGCTCCAACCGGCGGTACTACGGCGACGCCGCCACCGGTCAGCAGTACACCGGTGGCGGCGCCATCAGTGGATACACGCACGGAACCGACAAGCGAGGCCCGAGCCAACGACGGCCGGCTTGCCTCCGACAACCGCTCGGCCTCATCCGAGGGGCGGACTATAACAGAGACACGCCTTCCCGCCGAACCTCGGGTGCCTGAGCGTCCCGCTCGTGCGCTGGGGGGGGCGCCTTGCCGCTTGGACGATCTGTATCGCATGCCGATGCCGCAACTGTTCAAACTGGCGGAAAAGGAAGGCATCCATGAACACTCTGGCATGAATCGCGCCCAGCTGATCGTTGCAATTGTCCGCCGCCAGATCGAGCGGGGCGAGATCGTCCGCGGTTCCGGCACCTTGGAGGTATTGCCGGATGGTTATGGCTTCCTGCGGTCACAGGCGCACAACTACCTGGCCAGCCCGGAGGATATTTACGTTTCGCCCTCGCAGATCCGCCGCATGAGTCTGCGTACCGGCCTGGTGGTCGAAGGGCCTATCCGCCTGCCCATCGAAAACCAGGATAACTTTGCCATTATGCAGATCGAGCGGGTCAATGGGCGCAATCCGGAAGAAATCGCCACTTTGACTAATTTCGAAGACCTTACCCCCCTTCACCCCAACCAGCGGCTGCGCCTGGAGACCACACCCGACGAAATCTCTATGCGTATCGTGGACCTGATCACCCCGATTGGCAAAGGACAGCGCGGCCTGATTGTAGCCCCTCCCCGCACAGGCAAAACCATCCTGCTATCCAAGATGGCGAACGCCATCCTCAAAAATCATCCCGAATGCTATGTTTTCGTGCTGCTGGTCGATGAACGACCCGAAGAAGTGACCGAAATGCAACGAATGGTCCAAGGCACCAACGCCGAAGTAGTTGCCAGCACCTTCGACGAGCCAGCCGAGGAACACATCCATGTCTCGGAAATCGTGCTGGAAAAAGCCAAACGAATGGTGGAGATGAAGCAGGACGTGGTTATCCTGCTCGACTCAATTACCCGTCTGGCCCGTGCCCACAACACTGAGGCAGCTCCCGGTGGCAAACTGTTGTCCGGCGGCCTCGACTCCAACGCCATGCAGAAGCCCAAGCGGTTTTTCGGGGCCGCCCGCAACATTGAGGAAGGCGGCAGTCTGACCATCCTGGCTACAGCCCTGATCGACACCGGCTCCCGCATGGACGAAGTCATCTTCGAAGAATTCAAAGGCACCGGAAACATGGAACTGCATCTGGATCGCCGGCTCGTCGAAAAGCGGGTCTACCCAGCCATCGACGTCAACCGCTCTGGGACCCGCAAAGAGGAATTGCTGCTGCATCCGGACGAATTGGAAAAGATCCGTATCCTCCGTCGCGTGCTGGCAGACATGCACCCCGTCGAGGCGATGGAATTACTGGTCAGCCGAGCCAAGAAGACCAAATCCAACGCTGAATTCCTATTATCTATGAACCTCGGCTAACGCACCTCGGCACTTACACCAGTAGCGTATGATAACCGCGCCTTCGGTGTGACGCCGTTGGCGTGGAGTAAATATTTCGCTTCGCATTTAGCCCACACAGCCCCAGGGCTTTTTGGGCTCCCGACTACGACTAGACAGATTATGGGGTCGCCCGGAATCACAAGGAAATGTAATGTCTGGTTGTGAAGGGGTACGTCACTGCATGAAAAATCTCGTTGGACAAACTCGGTAGAAACGGAAACACCACCAAGCACTGAATAGGGTGCCTAGTGGTGCAAAACACGAGTTATTCAGGCAAATTTGATTTTTAGGGCTGCAGTACCTCTGAGTTTTCAAGGGCTTGTCCACGAAGCTGGATTGGTTGGTGTGAGCCGGGTGGATTACATATCAGGCGGTGGGGCGCCACCAGGGCCTGCTCCGCCACCACCTGGTCGGTTGGGTGGCGGTGTACCGGGAACACCGCCGGGGCGTGGCCCCCCGGGGATCAGCGGAATCAGTGGTCCAGTTCCTCCACCTGCATTCGGTGGTAGGGGCGGAGTAGGCGGTGCGGGTGGTGTACCCCCACCAATGCCGCCAGGAGGTATCGGCAGACCACCGGGGAACCCGCCTCCTCCTGCAGGTGGAATAGGTGGGGTAGGCGGTTTACTGTTGTTGCCACCACCGGGAGCTGGCAGGCCACCGGGGAAGCCACCCCCCGGATTGGGCAGGCCACCAGGGAAGCCACCTCCCGGTCCACCGACGGGCACCCCCAAGCCACCGCCAGTATCCTCGGTGTCTACAACAGGGCCATTCCAAAAGATCAGATATTTGCCATCCGGGCTAAGCCAGAAGTAACCCCGTAGTGGCACTGCGCCTGCCGTGCGGAAGGCGGCCCGCAACTTGACTTCCGCGGGATTATCCGGGTCAGCTACGTCGTAAATGTCCAGACCGTCACCAGCGACCGAACCGACATACAGCGATTTGCCATCCGGCGAAAATTTGACGTAGCCGTTGTTGGAAGCTTTCAGATTGGTCACAGCGGGCAGTTCCACAACCCCTTTATCCGAAAGGAAGTTGATTTGGGCCTGGAACTGTGGATTGGCTGCGCCGCCACCACCCTGCGGGCCACCACCAATCATGGGTGCACCGATTCCGGCACCGCCACCTACGGGGGCATCGCCGCCCGGTCCGAGAGGTGACACGCCCCCGATTCCACCGCCACCGCCTGCGCCGCCAGGGCCAATAACACCGCCGGAACCGGGTCGACCTGGTGGTCCGCCCCCAGGTCGCGGATTGCCACCCGCAGCAGGTACAGAGGTCACCACTGTAACGGCAATCGTCCCATTGGGAGCTACACTCAGATCTAACGGCGTGCCCCTGAATGGATACGACTTAACACTGCTCAAATCGCTGGTATTCAAAAGCCGGACGGCACCACCATTCCCTGAAAGTTCTGTGACAATCAGATGTTTTCCATCGGGCGAAAGAATCATTTCCCCGGCTGGCTCTGGCAGGTCACGGTTTCTGACTGGTTTACGCGTTGCTGTGTTGACCACTGTCAAAGTAGATTTGATTGGTCGATTGCCCGACACGGTGGTTGTCAAAACGTACAATTGGCTTCCGTCCTCGCCTAATACCAGGCTACGGATGTAGCGATTGGGAGCGGAGAAGGGGATAATCGCCAACGGTTTGACATCCGTGCCGTCCTCTACCTTGCCTTCGTAGAGAGGCTTGAGGTCGTAAACGGCTACGTCGCCCACAGCCGCTGCGTGGGTACCCTGTTGTTGGGCTAGATACTGGATGGTCATCTGGTTGTCGGCTCGAGCGGCCACGGCATAGAGGAGCCCTTGTTTGTCATCGATTACCGCACGAGCTACCAGATGGGGCAACTTGTACCGCCCCTTGGGTGCGAAATTGTTCGTTACATCATAGCGGTTCAAGCTACCATGCAGGCGGACTTTTTCCACACGGGGGGCGAAAGTCAGCAATTCTCCTTTGGCTTTGTCAAAGGCTGCGGCATAGAAAGGTTCCAGCATGGCTTTTCGCTTGGCATCTGCCGAGCCACTAAGGGCGGGACGACCCGCGTTCCCCGTATTTCCAACTGTTGGTGGGATCCCACCACCTCCCCCCCCGACGGGCGGTCCGGGCACGTCACCGCCAGGGCCTGGAGGAGGTACGATGCCCCCCGGAGGACCGACGGACGAGCCACCACCTGGGGGGAAGCGTGGGGTGTTGCCACCTGGAGGTATCACTGGCGGCATGCCGCTACCACCGGGCGGATCAACGACCCCACCACTGCCGTCGTCTGGCCCACCCGGACCATTAGCTCCGGGATAACCCGGGGGCACAGCAGTGCCTCCAGCACCGGGTGGAACGACCCCACCACTTCCCGGAGGTCGACCACTACCGCCCGGAGGTGTGAAGTTTGGCGGTCCACCCCCAGGCGTAATTCCGGGCGGAATAGCCCCACCGGCTCCCGGACCACCCGTCCCTACACCAGGGGGCATGAACCCACCACTTCCCGGAGGTCGACCACTACCGCCACTAGGCGGTGTAAAATTCGGTGGACCACCTTCGTCGGGAATACCAGCTGGTACCGCCGCACCGGCTCTTGGCCCTCCAGCCGGAGGCATCGCGTTCGGCTCACCCCCCGCTGGAAGGAAGATGGCTCCCACGACTAGTGCGACGACCAGCAAGCCGCCCCCTCCAGCAACGGCTATCAGCATGGTATTGTCGCCCGATTGTTGCTTTTTTTTGGGCCTAGGACGATCAAGATCCGCCTTGGATGTAGAGCCAGGTGACGGACGCCCCGCCGGTATCGGAGGCGGTTTGGCAACACCACTATTTACCGGCAGCGGTGGAGGAGCACTGCTAGGAGTTCCCCCTGCCGCGGACGGAACCTCTAGCTCCGTTTGGCAAGTTGTACAACGGATCCGTTTACCAGCTAATCCTTCTGGAACAGCAAAGCTGGCCTGACAACCGGGGCATCTTATCGACGGCGGCATGGGGGGCATCCTCACACAGGCTTGATCCAGACGATATTAAGAGACACTCAAGTGCCACTAAAGTGCGGAAACGGCTAGCGACTTCTGAAAATATAGACGAAATATCTCCAGGGTTCGTTGGCTGAACTTTTCTGCTTGGGAAATTCTTACTTCAAAGCTTATCGTTTCTGCAATGTGATTGCAACTCTTAAACTGCGCAAATTGCCGACTAAATCTTTTGACAGGGAATCCTTGCATCTACCTGCATCTAGGATGATTTCATCAATATGCTGACCTAATGATGAGATTTGGGATAAGCTACCACCATCGGTAAAACGCTCACTTGTTAAATGGACACAACGGCTGGCCATACTAACGGCACATCCTCTATGTTCTATGTCCCGGCGTCACTGAGAAAGGCAACGACTTTCCAAAAAGGCCCAGGCCACTGATTGGTGGAACTACGAGGAACTGCCAAAGTTCCCTTGGGTTCCCAGATCGTTCAGCGGATGCGTCGGATGCGATAGGTTGTGCAAGGACTGCAGCAGGAGGTACCGCAGGAGAACGAGACACATGGACGACAGGTAATAACGGGTCGGCAGAACGACGTAATGGGCGGACTTGGCGGTCTGTAGAAAGCGACCATGGGGGGCATCCGCATAGCTGCCATGGCATACGAAGGGGGAACTGGTGGGACCATAGGAACGGGGGGAATGAACACGGGTCGCGGCGGTATGAACATGGGCATAACCGCTGGCGGAACGGGGGGAGGCAACGCTACTGTTGCCGGCCCAGGGAAGAAGGGAACCGGACGTACCGTCATGGCAGGTGGTGCAGGTATAAAAGGTGATTCGGGCGTGTACGTGATACCCACCGGTGTAGTGGGCAGAGGTAGACTGCTACTCATCCCCCCATTGGGTAACCTTTCGATGCCTGGTAACAGCGGTCCAGTTGGAGGCATATTACCTAAGGGCGTGCTGATGCCCTCTGAAAAACTCGATGGTGGCGACGATAAGGAGCCAGGGAAGGCTCTGCCGGCTCCTCCCATCGGAATGAAATAGCTCGAGGATGAGGGGGAAGTCTCGCCGGTTCCTCTTGTATCGCTTCCTGAGGTAGCCGGGGTGTAACTGGATGTCTCTGTTGTATCCAGCACCACCCCGTTGTGGAAAACCACATGTCTTCCATCGGGAGAGAGCAGGAAGTGACCACCAAGCAGTTGGTTATCCGCACTCCGCAAGGCCAAGCGATGCCTGACATTAGTCGGAGAAGTGAGGTCGATCACTTCATACAAGTCGTATCCCGGTTCCCGGTAGGAGGCCGCTAGCAACCACTTGCCATCCGGAGAAAATCGCAGGTAACCATTGTTGGCCGCGCGCACCGGGGAGTTCAGGGGGAGCTCCTCCACACCGCGATCCGATACTAGCAATGCTTTGATCTCGAATTGATGAGCGACGAACTGGCGACCGGCAAGAGTGTTGACGCCTGTCATGCCTTGGCCTGGAGCTCCTGCAAAGTTGCCTCCTGTGGGCAAACCGCCGTTCCATGCACCATACCCATGTGGCGGAATCAATCCTGGTGGCCCGCCTATTATTCCAAGCCCTGAGGGATCAATCCCTTGCGGGACATCCGGTCCAACAAAACCTGATGCCGGGTGATTGTTTCTCACCGATATCAAGGTGGTTACGGCGATCTGACCTGCCCGGGTCATCGTTACATCAATAGGAGTTCCCTTGATCAAAGCAGAGTTGATGCTTGTCAGATCGCTGCTTTTCAGCAGGCGGACGGCCCCACCGTTGGCTGTGCGTTCGGTTATGACCAGATACTGGCCATCAGGGGAGAGGACCAATTCGCCGGCCGGCTCCGGTAGATCCCGGCTTCTGATTGGCTTACGTGTCAGTGTGTCGACAACGGTAATCGTCGATCGGCTCGGCCGACCCGAGGATACCCAGGTGGTCAGGACGTATAATTGGCTACCATCTTCACTGAGCGCGAGGCTGCGGACGTACGCTTGTGGAGCATAAAATGGGATGACAGTCTGAGGAGTTAATTCCTTGCTGTCTTCGACCTGATTGTCGTAGATGGGTTTGAGGTCATAAACAACGATGTCGCCGCAGGCCGTCGCATGTTCCAGGTTTTGCTGAGCCAATTGGGAGATTGCTGCCGCACTCTCCGCCCGAGCTGCCAAGGCGAACAGCAGTCCTTGACGATGATCGATGACGGCCCGTACGGCCAGATGGGGTAACTTGTAGCGTCCTAGCGGGACAAAATGGTCTACACTCCGATAGCGAACTAAGGTGCCTTGTAGACGTGCTCCTTTAGTTTCCAGCCGGGGCAGGCAAGCCAGAAACTCTCCACGGCTGGGGTCGAAGACCGCGGCATAAAAAGGTTCCAGTAGCGCCTTGCGCTTACCCATAGGGTAGAAAATCGGCGGCAAGGGCCATGTGCTAGTACCATTTCCGCCGGCACGATCTGGAGCAATGAAGGAGCCCGGCCGACGAGGATGGTGGGCGTCGTTGCTCTCTGGCAGTGTCGGGGTGCGAGGAGGAGAAAAATCCGTACCCGCCGGCGGTTGGGCTTGCTTCAAGAGGGATGGGGTATCAGATTGTGATGAAGAAGGGGGAGCTGCGGCCGAGTTGATCGAGGCAGCAGAATTATTGCTCACGTAATCCCCCGCTGTGTTTTTTCTGCTGCTATTGGCTAGCAAGGCGGCTGTAACCAACACAGCAATGGCAAACAAGCCAGCGCCGCTTACGAGTGTGACGAGCTTCCGAGTCCTTTCGGAGGCTTTGGCCTGATCCTTATCGCTTCTCGTGGTGTAGCGGGCAGAGGTGGAATCTTTGGTGCGTGGCCGTAGACGTCCTTGCACAGCCTGGCTGGGTAATGAGGGTGGGCGAAGCTTCGTGGTAGTACCTAACGATTCCTCCGAATCGCTCTGGCTCGCTGTTTTGTGCTTTAATCCACGACGACGCAGAAGTTGATCCAAGGTAAAGCGAACCTTGCCCGGCGTAGTAGAAGGTGCTACTCCCGGCACGTCCAGTTCTGTGTGACAACGCCGACACCGGACGGTTTTCCCAGCTTCCTCTCGCGTCATCAGGTAGTGGGCTTGGCAGCCCGGGCAGGTTATCTGTATCAACATGGGCGTTCCTCGATTCTGCCAGAGCTACGCTGTGGTCTTCGCTGGATGAGTAGGCCGACCCCATGTCTCTCCTTCAAAGGCTAATACACAAAGTATCTTGCCCCCACCTTAGCCCTCTTCCTCCACTGCTCGTCTCTAGCCAGACAGTCGTATTACTAATCGAGATCCTATGGGCTTTGGCGGATACCCGTGGGGTCGAAACGATTTCCAGTAGGCTCCCAACGCCGATTAATTCATGTCTCGTTGTCAAGCGGTGTTTTGTTCGATCAAAGTCTATCAATCCAATCGGCCGAGTTCAATAGAGGAAGATCAAAATGATGCAAGTTAACGTTAGATTTTAATAATAGCTGAATGTGCGACCAATTGGATCAAAGATCATAAAATTTTGGTGCGAAGATCGATTATTCACATAATGGTTGCCGGATAGTCCAGGAAAATGATCGATTATCTGACCGAATCGGGGAGAAAGTATGATTGGCTAAACAGGGTATCACGGGGCAGGTTGATCAGGTGGGCCGCTGTGAGGTCAACCAATCCACCTGTCGGTTGTCAACGCCTGTCCTAATCCGAATAAATTGACCACTCGTACAAGTTGCCACACTTAACATCGATACGCACATTACCTCGAAGGAAAAGCATGTCTATTTCCAAAGGTGCTAACTGCCTATTTTGATCGCAATTTGTGCCTAAAGTGGCGGATTTAATCCTTCCGCACCCTCCGACATTTTGATCAATTCTTTCTTTTGGAACTAATGTTTTGTATACAAGGTGGTTGGCTTTATCCCCGCACAGCGATTGTTAAGAGGCCAACAAATAAGGTGATAAGGACGAACGCCAAGTTATGAGCAACGGCAGAAAAGGTAGCGTAACTGCTTAGACTTAGGCAAGATCGGTCTAGTCGCTGCGGGTGATCTTGGAGTTGGAGTACAACTGACCTTTCCGACACGGCCATGGGGATGTAATAAGGATGAACCGGGTCGGTGAAGGCAAGCTTCTAAATTTTGTGAAGGATGCTGCGGAAATGCAAGGAAGTTAGGGGACCGTCGGAATGAAAAGTGCCGTTCTGGTCATTCAGACCATAGCGGCGCTTCTAGAATAGAGGTAGAGGGAGGATTCAATTCCTCTCCAACCGGGAGCTAACCATGAGCCAGACACCACACCGTGCTACAAACCCAGCAGGCAAGCCCCGTCCCCGACTGGTAACACTAGACCTGAAAACGGCCCGCCGGATGCTGCCCTTAGTGGCCAGCATTGTCAACGACCTAGTGGAACATCGCCGCACTATCCGCCAACTGACACCTGAGCAGGAACGACTGTTTCGGAACCGTCGTCATCTAGACTGGAGTGGACGGCAACGCCGCTACCAGATCAACGAGGAAATAGCCGCTGCCGAACGTTCGTTTGCTGACGCTCTGAGTGAGCTGCAGGGCCTTGGTGTACAACTGGTTGATGACGTTGTCGGCGAGGTCGACTTCCCGACGAAAATTCTGGGGCGTCCAGCGGCCTTTTCCTGGCGTCTGGGTGAAACCAACGTGACCTATTGGCACTATCAGGGTGAATCCGCTCGACGACCCATCCCGGCAGAATGGGAGCAGGGGGTGCCTACGGGTACCAACCGCCCCATGCGTTGAGCGAATGCACCGCACGGACCTACCGGAGACGCCAGCATCGTGCATTGTCAACCGACGGCCTCGAGGACCGTCGGTTTTTTATCTTATCCCGAACTCGAGTAACTGTGCGTAAGCAGTGATCCTGTCTGAATAATCGTATCCAAGTGTACTTCACTTCTGCATTGCGACTGTGGCGATCGGACAATACCGGCGTCGTTGGCAAGTTGCGACAGATTAGCCAAAGATTTCTCGGACGTATGATTCTTTCCATCCGGGGCGATGACCCTCGACGGTTAAAACAGAGTGACCGGCGCTAACAATGCAAGCATCGGTTTATTGCATCGGCACAATTTTTTTGCTCAACAAAAACCCGTATTTTTGTACGTGGATGATTTGCCAAAGGGTCTTTTGTGATCTAGGTATTGGATGTCTGCGGCGATACGAGATTGTTAGGCAAGGCCCGTCTGTGATTAGCAAACGAAGAGTTCTAGCACATGCTTGGCAATCTCGATTTACCGTGGACCTCCTCTCAAAAAGTAAACCGGGGGTTTGCATAACTGAACCAGAGTAAAACACAGGGGGGAGAAACACCACGATAGGCTTACTCCGTTCCGAGGGGGGAACGGATAAGTAGGCCAGGCTACCCAAGGGGTGGACGGGACCCGTAAGTAAGTCTGGTCAGGAGACGGGAGGGTGCCTCCCGTCTCGTATTTTTTATGGCGAGTCAATGGCAGAGAGTAATACAGCCTTAACCTCGAACGATTACGACCCAAACAATTTAAAGTGCTTTTACAGACAACTAAGACCGACATAGGTGGCAGCAGATAGCCTTGCGGTGGGACAACATCGACAACTGCTGAACGCGAGCGGTGCCTGTGCAGTACTAGCCTTCCAGGTTAATCAGGTCAATTAGTTGACGGAGGCGGCCGACGGCCTGGCGCTGAAAGCGAAACTTCAGACGTGGCAGGTGGGCAAGTTCCGGCTCGTTACTCTCTTCGGGAAGTGCCCTGGGTATCAACTCGAAATCACCACCGCTGAGAATGTCGCTGAATTCATGACGGATTCGCTGCAGGAGTGATTCGGTCAAAGGTTTTTGTAAACGCAACACCAGATCACCCCGAACGTAACGCAGGCTATGATAGATTCGGTAAAAGCGGATAACATGTCGCACGGCTTCTTCCACAGAATCGGTTATGTAATACAAGGAGGTATCGTGTGGTGAGATGTAACCCCGCAGTACCAGCCCTTCATGAATGAAGTGTTGCCAGAGTTGCCAGTAGTTACCGCCCGGTTCGTCGACCATCACAATGGGAAACAAGTGGGATTTGCCGGTTTGGATCAAGGTAAGTGCTTCGAAACACTCGTCGTGGGTCCCGAAGCCACCTGGAAAGAGCACGACAGCATCCGATTCCTTGATGAACATCAGCTTGCGGGTGAAAAAGTAACGCATAGTGACCAACTTCGGGTCTCCCTGGACGACGGGATTGGCCGCTTGCTCAAAGGGCAGTAGGATATTCAGGCCGAAGCTCGATTCCCGGCCGGCGCCGCGGTGTCCTGCTTCCATGATGCCACTGCCAGCACCGGTGATAACCATCCAGCCGGCAGCAGCGATTTGGCGACCAAACTCTTCAGCGGCCTTATATGCCGGATGGTGCGGCGGGGTACGGGCCGAACCGAAAATCGATACCTTACGCCGGTGACGATACGCGGCAAAGATCTTGAAACAGTACCGCAATTCCCGTATGGCCGTTGCCAACAGACGCACATCGCCTCGGGTCGCCTGATCAGTAAGCAGTTTGTCGGCCGTTTCCTTGATCTGTTGTACGTAGTCTTCGACCGCGGGCGGCGCGGTAGACGAGCGTGCCGGTGCGCTGTCGGCCCCCTCGGAGTCCAGCGAAGTGTGAAAAGGTGTACGCGGTAGTGGTTGATATTCTTGAGCCATCGGACGTTGATCCCATTGATGATAAACAATAAGCTCAGACTAGTTCCCTTTTCCAAGGCTATAGCATGCCGTAGGGTCATCCCGAGGGACAAAATACCCTCGGCAACACCCCGCTTTTCAGACCCGGCTGGTTTAACCTGCCGTGACGATCCGGTATTCCTACGAATGGTTACGCAAGTAAATCACCCTACCCATTCTAGGGTCAGAGCCGCAAGCTGAATTGTCGAGTGAGGCGGTGAGATCGGTTCGAGAGATGTTTAGCAATCCGATGAAAGAAATTCACATATCGCGGAGTTTGTCTCACCGCCTCAGAGAGCTAAAGGGCATTTATGCTAACGGTTTCAGGCAGGCTTGCTTTAGCGGTCGGCGTGCACGCGTGGGTGGTACGGCGGTATCACTTGGGGCCAGCGGTCTGCTGTTGGGTACTTGCCTGGCGACGCCACCAGTGGGCTTGTTCCTTGTTATCCATCGCCTCGTATAGTTGCATCAGGTGCTTGGCGGCATCGCTCAGAAGGGGGGCTATACGTTCGGGAGGTAGTTGGTCCGACCGTTGTTTAAGTCCGTCGTATCCTTTCAGTAGCAAAGTTTCTGCGGTGGCCAGCAAGGAGGCCCGGGTCTGAGCGTCTGGATAAAGAAGTGCTTGAGCGAGCACAATCTCTCCGAGAAGCACTTGTGTGTGGAAGGTTGTCCAGCTTTCGGGTTCGTGTTGCAGTCGGATGGCCAGGCAATCATGAAGGGCGGCCTCGGCTTCGACCCACTTTTGTTGCTGGGTCAGGTTGGTTGCTAATTCGACCAGTTCCCGGGCACAGGCGGGGTGCCGTGGCCCATACCGCTGCTGGAGGTGGCTTAGCCAGCAGCGACGCCAGCTTTCGGCAGCGGTCCATTCCCGGTCGGCTTCGTAGGCAGCGATGACAACACGGATAACTTGTTCTGCTTGATGGTCGCGGAATTGGCGTTGTGCGGCCACGCACGCCGCTTGCTCCAGCACCGGCAGAACTATCGCCGGCTGGCCGGCGGTACGTGCTACATCGGCCAGGTTTTGCATAGTCTGTAATGTCTCAGGATCGAAAAAGCCCAGTTTGCGGCAGCGTACCTGATAAATTTCCAGTAGCAGAGTTAGGCCCTCGGTCAACCTGCCGGTCCAGCAATAGCCATGGGCCAGGCGGTTCAAGGTAGAAAGTGTATACGGATGTTCGGGTCCCAGCCGCGCTTGCATCTGGGCTAGGGTCTGCTGCCATAACGACAGGGCCTGGTCGGTCTTGCCGGCTGCCCAGTAAGAATGGCTCAACTGATCCATCAGATAAAGAGTTTCCGGATGAGCCGGTCCTAATCTTTCGCTCAGTAATCGCCTCGTCTGTTCGTAAAGAGCTATAGCCTGATCATACCTTTGGATCTGGTGGTATTTATTGGCAAGGAAGCGGATGACCTGCAGAGTACTGGGATGGTCTGGTCCTAAAAGCCGCTGGGCATCCTCCCTGAGTTGTTCGACCAGAGAGATTAGCTCGATTTTGTTTTTGCCTTGATGATCGTACGCGAGTAGTAGCATATATCGCACGGTTAGCAGAATGGTCGCATGGGTATCGGCACCTGTTTGGACTAGTTGTTCCAGCTCACGGACCAGGGTTTCGTACAGGGGAACAGCCAGTTGCACCTGAGCTAGAGCGTGGTAGGCCATTGCCTGGAGCAAGCGTGGGAAGAAAGCCCGCGGGTCAGCAGAACCGTAGCGTTCCAAGCACAAACGGGCCAGGCGTTCGATCCGTGCAAGTCCGAGGCTGAGCTGCAAAAAAACAGGGACACCGTCAGCTACGCCCAGTTCCAGCCGTTGCACGGTCAGGGTGCGGGCGTCGAGGCACGGTTTCAAAGCGTTCCAGACCGCTTCGAAGGCGACGTCCGCAGGATTGTCGGCCGAAGGGGGCCCTGCAGTGGCTAGCAGCTTTTCCAGTTCTGCAAGGACTTGCATCAACACTGGCACCGCTTCCCGGTACTGAGTGGCTACGACAAGGGTGTGAAACAGGTTGATCTGACAGGCTAATGTGGCCGGATGGCTGGGTCCAAGGGCTTGTTGGAGCTGCTGCACGGAGGCACGGCCGAAGGCGATCGCTTGCTTGTACTCGCCCAAAGCAGTATACACCTCGCTGATGGTCTGAAGAATTTCTGCCTGCACCTCCGCCTGGCCGGGAAAGCGGTGGGCAATCCGCTCTGGCGCGAATTCCTGCGCGGCCAGGTCTACCAGTTCGCGTACCGCAATATCATGTTTAACCTCCCCCGAGGCGGGTAGACGCTGCAACCGCAATGCCATCCGACGGGCGTTGGCTAGTTGGAGCAGATCGTGTCGCAAAAAATCGCGGACGGCCACGGCACTGGCCCGTTCCCGATTGGCACGATCACGCTCCCATTGGGCTTGCCGTTGCAGATATTCGGCCCGGAGGCGTTCTTGCTCTTTCCAATCTCGCTCCTGCAAGGCGCGCAGTTCATTGGTATGGGCCCGGGCCTCGGCCTGCCATGCCCGGATCATCTGCCACAGGCTCAGTCCCAGTCCACTGGCGAGTATCCCGGCAATTCCGGTAGCGGACCACATCACCACCCGTCGACGTTTGCGTTGTTCCGCGGCCTGGGTTGCCGCACGCAGTCGCTCCATTTCAGCTTGACGCAGACGTGTCTGTACTCCGGCATGGTAAGCAGCTAATTCGATCGCGACCTGCTGACCGTCGGCAGGACGATCGGCGGGGTTAGCCGCAAGACACCGCTTGCACAGCTCGACCAGTTCCGGATCGGCACCGCAGCTGTCCAGACGACTATGCACATCCTCCAGATCCGCCATGGCTGACTTTTGAATGACCTCCAAACTGCTGCTTCCTACAACGGCGGGTTTCCCTGTCAGGATTACTGCCAGAATGGAACCTAAGGCGAAAACGTCGGAGCGAGCATCGGCGGCCTGACCACGGGCTTGTTCCGGAGCCATATAACCAGGCGTGCCTAGAATGGCGCCCGTTTGAGTCAGGTCTTGCTCCGCAAGCAGGGAGGAGGCCAACGCCTCACTGGCTGAGCTATCCACAATTGCTCGCAGCGCCTCAGTACCCGCTTGTTCGGCTGTAGAGTTGTCAGGCGAAAGGCGGGCATCCCGCGATAATTGCTTGGCCAGGCCCCAGTCCATGACCTGAACTTCGCCAAATTCTCCGACCATGATGTTAGGGGGCTTGAGATCCCGATGAATGATGCCCCGGGAATGGGCAAAGCCAACGGCCTGACAGACCTGCTCAAAGATATGCAGCAAGCGCAAGAAGTCGACTGGCTGTTTTTCCAGCGACTGGTTGGCGGCGGTAGCTACGTTGGCAGCGGAGATACACCTGCGGCGTTGTAAGAGACGGGCCAGGGTCTGGCCGTGGATCAGTTTCATGGCTAGCCAGGGGGTGCCATCGGGCAGGTGCCCGATGGCGTAGACTGGCGGAATCGCTGGATGGGGGAGCCGAGCCGTGATGCGGGCCTCCGTCAAGAAGCGTTCGCTGTCTGCGCCGGGCAAGAGTATCTTGATGGCTACTTCCCGCTCCAAAGTGGCGTCAATGGCCGCATAGATTCGCCCCATTCCGCCCGTGGCGATTTCCCGGACAATGCGATAGCCAGGAATTACAGGCATACCGGGCAGCACTTCGGACAGTGTCAATGCTCCCGCCTCTGCGGCGTCCTCTGAACCAACGCTGAGAGTTTCTGGAGGAAGTGTGGGTGTATTGCGTGATGATGCCCGGATCGTAGCCGGAGAATTGGTTGAGGACGTTGGTCGGTTTTCCTGAGAGGATTCCATCGATGAAACCTCCCCACCACCGCCTTTACGGAAGTCGTGTCATCCTATCACGCAGAGCCTGAAATTTGCAAGAATAAATTAATCTAAAAATTTACAGCTAGTAGGAACGGCAGCTTATGGTGAAATTCGAAAAAAGGAAAATCCGTATTTCCCAGGGATGCCTTTGTGTGGTTTCGTACTTCTGATATGGTCAGGCCGGGATAAATGCAGGTTGGTAACAGAGACCAGACTGTAAGTGCCCCCAAGACAGATTGTTAGGGGCAAAGATGCTACAGTCATGCATGTTCTATCTGACCGATACCATAGCTACGGAGGAGCGTGTGGTAGCGGCCAATAGCTGCCACTTGAATCGCCCTCGTGCGTGAGGGCCATGGAGGTGAGAACCAGTAGTTGCTCAGGATATATTTGGGGAGTGGGAACCAATCGAAAGGGTCGCTAGCAGTTGATAGAAGATCTCTATGAACTCATGCACGCCAGGCGGTAGGATGGATCAATTGAGTTTGTCGGATCGGGAGGCGTGCCGGAAATACGATGTTGTGGGGGGCGAGGAGAAGTCATGGCAGTAATGATAGAGGGACCAACGGTCTCGGCTTTGCTGCCCGCAGAACGGGTCGCCCACGATCACAAACCGATCGAAAACGTCCCCGGTCGCCTCGGCCCGTTATGGTGGAACCGTCTATTAAGCTGGATTGCTCCACCGTGGCGACGCCGTTTGGCCCGGGCCGCCCTGCTGGTTCCCCGGATCCGCCAGTGGGAAAAGCATTATCTGAAGGCCAGTGATGAAGAACTCCTGGCCAAAAGCCAGGAACTGCGGGGTAAAGCCCGAGGGCGCTGGAACCTTGATTTGTTGCTGCCGGAGGCCTTCGGACTGGTTAGTGTGGCCATCCAACGCACACTGGGTCTGCGCCCGTTCGACGTCCAGCTAGCTGCTGGCGTCGTCATGCATTACGGTGGCCTGGTGGAACTAGCCACGGGTGAAGGCAAAACCCTGACTGCGGCTTTGCCGGCCTATCTGAACGCCTTGACCGGAAAAGGAGTGCACATTGCTACCGTTAACGATTACCTGGCCCGTCGCGACGCCGAATGGATGGGACCCGTCTACGAAAAACTGGGGCTGACGGTCGGCTACCTTCAGCAACAGATGGATGACGAGCGCCGCTACGCTGCGTACCGCTGCGACATTACTTATGGCACGGCATCGGAATTTGGTTTCGATTTTTTGCGTGATCGGTTGAAACTGCGGCAGGGCCAAGCCCATGCAACGCCGTTCTGGTTGCCTTGGACCACGTCACGCCATGGTCCGCGACGGCTGGATCCCCGTGTGCAACGCGAACTGGTGTATGCCATCGTGGACGAAGCGGACAGCATTTTCATCGACGAAGCTCGTACACCGATGATCATTGCTACACCGACCCGCCGGGCTAGTCCGGAAGAACAGGTGGTCTTCCTGTGGGCCGATCGCGTGGCCCGCACCCTGGTGCCCGACGAACACTTTCGCCTCATTCCCAAGCAGGAAAAGCTGGAACTGACTGAGGCGGGCCGTCGTCAGGTGCGTTACTCCGAGCCACCCGTCGGCAAACATGCCAAAGCGATGGACAAAATGTTTGAAGCGGTCGAACGGGCCTTGCTGGCGCATTACCGCTACCACCGCGATCAGCATTATATGATCGGTCCGGATCAGAAGATCATCATCATCGATGAAGGGACAGGGCGTCCCATGCCCGATCGGCATTGGCGTGATGGTTTGCACCAGGCCATCGAGGCCAAGGAAGGGGTGCCCATCAATATGCCTAGCGAACACGCTGCCCAGATTACCTATCAGAACTTCTACCGGCTCTATCGCAAGTTGGCGGGCATGAGCGGAACCCTCATGCCTAATTTTTGGGAATTACGGCGGGTCTATGGCTTATGGGTAACCCGAGTGCCAACCAATCAGCCGTGTCGACGCCAGCTGCTCCCGGATCGTGTTTTTCCGACCGAGGAGGCCAAATTCCAGGCGGTGGTGGAAGCGACACAGCAGATGCTGGCCGTGGGTCGGCCCGTGTTGATCGGTACCCGCACGGTCGAGGCTTCCAAGAAGCTTTCGGCACGTCTCAGTGCGGCCGGCATCGCGCATCAGGTGTTGAATGCTGAGCAGAACCAGCGCGAGGCTGAGATTGTCGCCTTGGCCGGCCAGCCCGGCACGGTGACCGTCGCCACCAACATGGCCGGTCGCGGTACCGACATCAAACTGGGGCCCGGCGTCGCTGCCAAGGGGGGGTTACACGTCATCGCCACTGAACGTCATGAGGCCGAACGCATCGATCGGCAATTGGTCGGTCGGGCGGGCCGCCAGGGCGATCCGGGCAGTGCGCAGTTTTTCCTGTCCCTGGAAGACAAAATTCTGGAAGGCCTAGGACCCCACCGGCAGCGTCGGTTACAGGAACTTGGACGCTCCGGCCAGCACCGTAACTGGAATAGTTTCTTGCCACTATTTCGCAAAGCCCAACGCCAGATCGAAAAGCGGCACTACCGCCAACGCCTTGATCTGAAAAACTACGATAAAAACCGCCAGGAGTGGCTCAAGGACATCGGTGCCGACCAGTATGTTGATTAAACACTCCCGCGGCCCGTGCCCATGCAGCTTCGGCATTTTATGTCCATGGATGACTCCTAGCTTCGGGGCGATGTTGATCCATCCTGTTCGTTCTTCCCTTGCAGTTGCTATGATTTGGGTCTAGTCCGCGATTTGGCTCTGGTCTCAAGTTGTTTGCAGGTGGCTTTGTAAGTGGCAGAAGCGTTCGGCGTAATGGTTACTTGCTCGATCGGGTCAGGGGGTAGTCGGGCAGGGGAGCTCTCAAGAGTGCTTGCGCTCCGAGGCAGGACGTATGGCGGTGATGACGGAGTAGCCGCGGTTTTCGTGCACGGTACAGTCGCCGAAGGTCTGGAAGATCATAGGGACCACGGCGGTGGGCATTTTGGTGACTAGGTAGTAGCGACCGCCTGGGGCTAGCAAGGGCTTGGCTCCGCTGATGAACAAACGGGTGATTTCGGTCAGGGCGTAGTAGGGAGGATTGGCCAGGATGACGTCAAAGCTGGCTGGTTCCAGCCCTTGGAGACGTGAAGCAGCAACGAAACGAGGCTGGGGCGTAGCGTTGATCTGGGCATTCTGTTGAGCCAAGGCTACGGACCGCAAGTTGCTGTCGATGAAGGTAACGCTACCCGTTGGACCGACGCGGGTGCCCGCCAGGCAGCCAACCGCACCATTGCCGCAGCCCAGGTCCAGAACACGATCTCCTGGCCGGATGTCAGCAATCTCTAGCATGGCACGGGATCCTTCGTCAAACCGCCCATAGCTGAAGGTACCCGGCCGGGAAACGATATGGACCGATGGCCCCTCACCGATGCGAGCATGGAAAGTAACCTCGTGGCGACGCCTGGGCCGGCCGGCATCCGTTTTGGTAGCGAAAATAGCGGTCCCTTCCGGACTGGCCGGTGTTTCGCCATAGCGGCCATACACCTTTTTCAACCAGCGGGCAAAAAGCTGGTCCCGCTCGTACTCAGACAAGGCTATAAACGTTCCACCAGGACGCAGAATGTGATAGGCCTGCTCCACGACGTCCAGTTTAAGCTCTCGTTCCGAGTGAGCCGCTGCCGGAAAAATGACTGTGGCGAAGCGGGGGGGCAGATCCCAAACGTCGGCGACTGTCTCGACGCTAGCCGTAGTTCCTGCCTCGCGTAGGCAGTCCTGGAGCCGTTCCGCCTGGTGCAAGTCCATCTGCACGCAGACGACCTCCGGCAAGTTAATGGCTCGTACTAGCTGAGCCACTGGCCAAGGAGGACCTAGCACCACGCACACCGGTGCCTGCACCCGCTGGGCCACCTTAGCATACAATGGCTCCAATTGCTTCATCACTCGTCTCATGACAATCTATTGTATGCCTACTATCTGCTGCGACGGGTGCATCGTCTCCTCTCTCCAATTTCTCATTGCAGAGTCATTCCCCACCTTGTCCGGTTCCGTGTGTCGAACGTATAGACAAAAAAGACTCCATGGACAAGCCGCCGTTTGCTGCTGCCAATGACCGCTCTTTGCCGACGACTTGTTCCTTTGCTGTTGTGCTCGTTCCTGTCTTGGTTAGATTGAGGGAAGCGAACGGGCAGCGGCCATTTGGGGTACAACCCTCGAAGACATTCAAGGCTTTTTCTTACGAAGCTTATCTAGCAGAGCTTCGTAGCGTTCCTTGGCCAGTCGTTCGAGGTTGTCGCGTATTTTGGCTAGTTCGTCTTTGTGGAAGGCCAGTTCGGCCTGCAATAATTCAATGCGGCATTCGAGGGCCCGGGCTTCCAGTTCGACCAGTTCGCGGGCCAGCAATTGTAAACGTTGTTCGAGGGATCCCCGTTCCTCCTCTCGAACATTGGCCAGGCGGGCCACCAGCACCAGGGCCTGGTTTTCGGCTTTCCACAGCCGTAACTCGATGTCGTAACGCTTAGGGTCGTCGAGCAGATCAGCCAGCAGTTCGGTGATCTGGAATGTTTCCAGGATCTGGCGTTCGTAAAGGGGGCGATTAGTACGTTTTAATTCCTCCAACAAGGGGAGCAGTTCGGGGCAGTGCTTGCGAACAAAGTGCAGTGCGGCGGCCTCTCGTTCTTCGGTAAAGCGTGGGAGCGGTGCCAGGCAACGGAGTTCTAAAGGCCCGGATCCGCTCATGCCCAAACTAACAAGGCCGTACACGGCCCAAAATGCTACGGACATGGTACCATGCCTCAATTGGCGGAGCCTGGTGGAAACCTACATCGGGGCAGTCGGCGGCAGTCCGAAAGGGGAGGCAATTTCAGGGGCAGGCAGCTTCAGGGAGAGTCTGACCCTACTTCGGGATGGCCGGGCGGACGTCCATGCAGCGGATGAAACGTCATGTCGCGAATCTTCTGACGGAAACGACGTTCCTCATCGCAGACTTTTTCGATCCGTTCGGGTGTACTCCAGTCGGCCCATAGTTCGGCGACGCTGGGAGCAGGGGTTTGCTCGGCAGTAGCCGATGGTTCGGGACGTCCGGGTATCGACGATGCGAGAGGCAAAGTCTCTTCAGTAGGAGCCGTTGGGAAAGGGTGCGGTACAACCGGGGCGTCACTTCCGATTGGTGCAACGTCGGAGGTCGTGGCAGCGAACGCCTCTGATGAAAGAGAAGCTGTCGGGGGTGCTGGCTGTTCCTTGGTGGTGGGGAGCGGCGACGGAGAAACCGAAGAGGAACGGTTTGCTGTCTCAGGTGCTGGTGTGGGCAGTTGACGACCTGCTAGCAAAGCCAGGGCTGCGACACAGGTTCCCCCCAACGCGGTCCATAGCAACGGATGGCCGTAATAGGCCCGACGGCTCAACCACCAGGGACGGTGGGGATGAAGGATGCGTTCATAGGCAGCCTGACGGTAGGAAGGATCGGGGGCGGGAGGGGCACACTGCAGAACCGCAGCGGACAGACGAACTGCTTCAGCTACTGCCTCTCGGGCTTGAGGATCACTGGCCAGCCGAGCTTCAAAAGCGGCTAGCTCGGCGTCCGACAAGGCACCGGCGGCATACCGCAACGCCAGATCCCGCAACGCGGCATCACTCGCCATGGCGCTTCTCCCACCATTGCCGCAATTTTTGTAATCCGCTGTGAAAACGGGCTAGCACTGTGTTTAAGGGGCAACCACAGGCCGCGGCAATCTCTCGGAACTTCTTCCCCTCATAGTAACGGGCGACAATGGCCGCCTGCTGGGCAGGGGGCAGTTGTTGCAGGGATTGCTGGACCCAAACCAGTTGCTCGGCGTTTTCCCAGGCCGCACGGGGAGTCAGGTCGATGGCCATTCGCGCTTGCTGTTCTTCGTCCAATAGCACCGGCCAGCGACGGCAACGCCGTTTCCACAAAACGGCCTGTTGATAGGCTACTGTGAACAACCAACCGCGGATCGCCTCGGGCCGCACCCCTTCCAGTTGTCGCATTGCCTGAACAAAAGTTTCCTGAAGCACGTCCTCCGCCGCATGATGGTCCCTTAATGTCCCGTATAGGAACCGGAACAGCGGTTGTTCGTACCGACGCAATAAAGCCTCCAGGGCGTCGGCATCCCGCTGCTGGACAAAACGACGAACCAACTCCGCGTCCGTGGGCTCTTGCATCACTCCTCCTCGTCTTCTTCTTCGTCGTCCTCCTCGTCCGGACCGCCTTCCGCTTCCTCAAACCCTTCCCGCACCTTGGGATTCAACAACATAACAATCCCATACAACCCGACGAGAAAAGGTACTATTCCCGCTATCGCACCCACAAATGCCCACGTGTACGAACCTACCTGCTGCATTTCGCTAGCCCCATACAGGATAAGGGCCGACCAACCAAAGACTAACACGCCCAGCAACATAGTGATCACAGCCTCTTCGACCTCCTCGTCGCTAGGGGCTGCATCATTGAACACCAGGGGCCACATGCCGTAAATGAAAATCCCAATGGCGGAAACCAGGACGATCAATCCTTCCAGAGTCAGTAGGTTGCTAGGAAAAACCAGCATTGCCTGGGCGGGGCCACGGGCGCTTTTCTTGAAGCGATCCTGGATGTCGAACCGGGGCTTGTTCTTTTCCAGTTTGGCCAGCTCTTCCTCTGATTCAATGATGACGCCGTAAGCTTTGGGGCGGCCGCCTTCTTCTTCGTCGTCCTTGAACGCAGGAGGTTTGGCAGCAGGGGCCGGTGGGGGATCATCCTCGGCTAGCTTGAAAACGTCCGGGGCCTTCTTCTCAGCCGAGACAGCGGTCGTACCGGTTACAGCTCCAGCAGCGACGGGAGCAAAGCCGTGGCCACACTTGGGACATTTGATCGATTTGCCAGCCGGGACAGGCTGAGCTGTCCGTAATGTTGCTCGACACGAAGGACAGGTATAACTTGCTGCCATGATGACCCACCACCATTTACTATGACTTCGGATGAAATAATCCCTTGCAAACAAATGGCTCCGAATGGGGCTGGGATTTCCCTTTATTCGTTGACGAATGATGATAGAAAATCACATTTTTCATCCTACACCCTGTGCAGGGTTTTCGCTAGGGGGCGGTGATGCCAAAAGGGAGCCGGCCAAGCCCTGAACCAGGAGCAACCTTTCACCCACACTGTGACCCATCGGGATGATTTGCAGATTTGCAATAGGAATTGAGCTATTATGTTACCCCGCTTCACTAAGCGGAGTTGAGATTTGGGTGGGCACTCGCTTTTGTTTTGTTGACGCTTCTGGTTACGCCCGTGGTCTGTTTGCCGTTAGACAACTTGGCAAGTTCTGTGGCGGCTGTTGCA
>JANWVV010000159.1 GCA_025055795.1 Gemmataceae bacterium | reverse complement strand
GAGGAGCGGCTGATCTCATATGCGATCGATTTGGGCATGGAGGTGGACCCGAGGGTGGGGGCCGGTACGCAGCGGGTCATCAGCGTGCGGGCGGTCAAGGGGATTATCACCACCACCACCAAGGTGACGGAGGAGAAGCAGTATCGGATAGTCAATCGCAGTGAGCAGGAGCGGGTGTTGTTGATTGAGCATCCCAATCGGAGCAATCAGCAGTTCCGTTTGGTGGACACGGACAAGCCGGTGGAGGAGACGGCGGAGCTGTACCGTTTCCAGACGTCGGTCAAAAGCGGGGAGACCAAGACGTTTACGGTCAAGGAGGAGCGGGACGTGGTGACGACGGTGCAGTTGAGCAATTCCAGCGACGATCAGATACGGTATTTTATCAGTTTGTCGCAGGCCAGTGCCGCGTTGAAGCAGAAGTTGCAGGAGGCGTTGGCGTTGAAGGGTCAGTGGGACGCGGTGCGTCGGGAGTTGCAGCAGGTGCAGGCGGATTTGAATCGGTTGAATGCGGATCAGGAGCGGATTCGTCGGAATTTGCGGGAGACGCCGCCGCAAGCGGAGGTGTACAAGGTGTATTTGCAGAAGTTGCATGAGCAGGAGAAGGAGATTGACGGTTTGACGGCACGTCAGAAGGAGTTGATGAGCAGGGAGTACGAGGCTCGCAAGCGGTACGAGGACTACCTGGCCAA
>JANWVV010000158.1 GCA_025055795.1 Gemmataceae bacterium | reverse complement strand
TTCGGCATCACTGCATTCAACACATCTTGGGTCGACCCCCATGCGGGGTGGTCCCGGGAGTGCTCAACGCCTTTCGGCATCACTGCATTCAACACAAAGAATAAACAAAATAACCACAAGGATGGAAAAACAGATGTGCTCAACGCCTTTCGGCATCACTGCATTCAACACGACTAGTATCACCCAGAAATCATCAAATCTAGCTATGTGCTCAACGCCTTTCGGCATCACTGCATTCAACACATCTATCATCCAAATTTGATCACAGATCTCATCCAAGTGCTCAACGCCTTTCGGCATCACTGCATTCAACACGGAGAAAAAGGAGAGGGGGCAGGAGAGGAGGTGGCTGATTGTGTGCTCAACGCCTTTCGGCATCACTGCATTCAACACGAGGTGTGGCTCCGTGCCGTCGACGGCGGTTGGGTTTTGTGCTCAACGCCTTTCGGCATCACTGCATTCAACACATTTTACTACTAGCTGGTATATCATCGACGAGATGTGCTCAACGCCTTTCGGCATCACTGCATTCAACACGTGGTGTCATGTGGGGTCAGATAGGCAGGATAGAGGCTGTGTGCTCAACGCCTTTCGGCATCACTGCATTCAACACCAGCTAGGGGATCACCGCCAGGAGGTGGCGCACCGCGTGCTCAACGCCTTTCGGCATCACTGCATTCAACACATCTCG
>JANWVV010000157.1 GCA_025055795.1 Gemmataceae bacterium | reverse complement strand
GAGCTCCCCTGCCCAACTACCCCCCTTGACCCGATCGAGCAAGCTACCATTACGTCGAACACTTCTGCCGATAACAAAACTGCCTGTAAACAAATGGGGACGAGATTTTAACCGCGGACCAGATCCAGATCATAGCAACTGCAAGGAAGGAATGAACAGAACGGATCAACAGCGCCTTGAGGCTAAAATCAGCCTTGGACATGGAATGCCAAAGATGGACCTTGAAAACCGCAGATTTCCCGGGGAAAACGCTATCTTTCAGCACAAGCGACGCAAAATCCGACGCACTGGGGCCAGGCGCACCAGTCGGGGTGCCCCAGCGGGCGGCGAAGCCGGCCGAGCTGCTCCTGGAGGAGCTGACCCGGCTGTGGCCTCGGATTCCACCTCACCTTCAGGCCCGCCTGCTCGAACTGGCCCGACAATTCGCCAGCTAACACCGCCCCTGCCAGCTCCAAAAACATGCCGCCCCCCTAGTATGCGGAACGTCCTCCGACCATCCTACAGGGCTAACCAAACTATCGGATTGCCCGGACACACCGACCACTTCCAAGCGGTCAACCCCCTGGATGCCTCTGCATGTCTGCAAAAATCCCCTGTGTCTGCAAAATTCCTCCGGCTGGCCGCAAGCTCCGGTTACGCTAAAGCCCAGCCACACCGGCATCCCCAACCGAGGGCCAGGGCAAAGCTCCCTCTGCC
>JANWVV010000156.1 GCA_025055795.1 Gemmataceae bacterium | reverse complement strand
ATGCAGTGATGCCGAAAGGCGTTGAGCACGGAGCTCGGCGTTATGGACCGACAAGAGGTCGAAGTGTTGAATGCAGTGATGCCGAAAGGCGTTGAGCACACTATCTTATTCATATACCCATAACTGCCTAGGTACACGTGTTGAATGCAGTGATGCCGAAAGGCGTTGAGCACACCGTAGTTCCTGCCCACTAATAATCTGATATTCGTGTGTTGAATGCAGTGATGCCGAAAGGCGTTGAGCACGTTTCGATACGCCCTGAAAAGGGCTGCCTGCGCACGGTGTTGAATGCAGTGATGCCGAAAGGCGTTGAGCACTGCAGCGTCATCTTGTCTTGAATACTGGTCAGATGCTGCTCGTGTTGAATGCAGTGATGCCGAAAGGCGTTGAGCACCGCGAACACCTCAAAGTAGATCTCAAGATCATCTATGATGTGTTGAATGCAGTGATGCCGAAAGGCGTTGAGCACCTATAGATCGCGAGGCGGGCACGTTCGTGCAGGATTGTGTTGAATGCAGTGATGCCGAAAGGCGTTGAGCACCTGCTGGTTTATCCCGGAAGTCATTGCCTATCTTCTCAAGTGTTGAATGCAGTGATGCCGAAAGGCGTTGAGCACTTGGTGAGGATCATGTAAAATTTTTTGGATGTGTGGTGTTGAATGCAGTGATGCCGAAAGGCGTTGAGCACAAGATTCCTGTG
>JANWVV010000155.1 GCA_025055795.1 Gemmataceae bacterium | reverse complement strand
CATCACTGCATTCAACACTCATACTGACTGATCGCATCCATGACCTGATCTCCGTGCTCAACGCCTTTCGGCATCACTGCATTCAACACCCCAGCACGAGACTATCCAGTGTAAATCTAAACGATTTGAGTGCTCAACGCCTTTCGGCATCACTGCATTCAACACTGAATCTGACATCTTTGAGCGCTGATTGGGTAACTTCGTGCTCAACGCCTTTCGGCATCACTGCATTCAACACTAAGCACCCTCTGGCATAGAAGTTAGTATACGGTGGATCGTGCTCAACGCCTTTCGGCATCACTGCATTCAACACTCAGGGCAAGGACGACGAGGACGCCGCCGACGATGAGTGCTCAACGCCTTTCGGCATCACTGCATTCAACACAGGAAGGAGGGCAAGGAGGGGCAGGAGAGGCGATGGTGGTGTGCTCAACGCCTTTCGGCATCACTGCATTCAACACGCGACACTCTTCGCACTTCTGCGGCGAGAGCGGAGTGCTCAACGCCTTTCGGCATCACTGCATTCAACACACAAGAGAACTGTTGCCAGTCAAGCATGATGGCGTTCGTGCTCAACGCCTTTCGGCATCACTGCATTCAACACGCTGACCAGATGACGATGGAGAAGTCAAGGGCTCGGGTGCTCAACGCCTTTCGGCATCACTGCATTCAACACGGGCTGGGCCCAGCATGCCC
>JANWVV010000154.1 GCA_025055795.1 Gemmataceae bacterium | reverse complement strand
GCCGAAAGGCGTTGAGCACCTAACCGGGCTAGGTCGGAGGCCCAGCCGAGAGAAGTGTTGAATGCAGTGATGCCGAAAGGCGTTGAGCACTTTACTGCGGTTTTGACCTCGAAGCTCCAGGCGTCGTGTTGAATGCAGTGATGCCGAAAGGCGTTGAGCACTCACCCCGCCAGCTAGCCACCCAGCCAAAAACCAACCAGTGTTGAATGCAGTGATGCCGAAAGGCGTTGAGCACGTCCTTCATTTCCTTCCTCCATTGCCCAGAAAAACGGGGAGTGTTGAATGCAGTGATGCCGAAAGGCGTTGAGCACGGTGATTACTGGTTGTGTTGGTCCACCCACTCCATGTGTTGAATGCAGTGATGCCGAAAGGCGTTGAGCACGTATGCGGTATGATATCACCATATCACCAGACCATGTGTTGAATGCAGTGATGCCGAAAGGCGTTGAGCACTCGGTGGAGCCATCGGCGGACTGTACGACCCCGAATCGAAGTGTTGAATGCAGTGATGCCGAAAGGCGTTGAGCACTCCGCGCCATCGCAAATTACGGGCGGGGTGGCAACGTACGTGTTGAATGCAGTGATGCCGAAAGGCGTTGAGCACATAGCTAGATTTGAAAGTTTTCATGGTGATATCTATGTGTTGAATGCAGTGATGCCGAAAGGCGTTGAGCACTCGACCCCGGTCCTTCATCTCCATCCTCCATAAACCAGTGT
>JANWVV010000153.1 GCA_025055795.1 Gemmataceae bacterium | reverse complement strand
TGACTGGTCCGTTCGGGAGTGCTCAACGCCTTTCGGCATCACTGCATTCAACACTGAGATCATATGTCACAGACTACGCGAGATCCATAGTGCTCAACGCCTTTCGGCATCACTGCATTCAACACCCTTCGCAACCCAAGAATCGCTACATGGACTGCAAAAGTGCTCAACGCCTTTCGGCATCACTGCATTCAACACGTCAGCGGCGTCAGTACGGGCCTCGTGCTCGGCGTGCTCGGCGTGCTCAACGCCTTTCGGCATCACTGCATTCAACACATACGCCTGTATAGCACAATAGTGTACGCCCGTATACGTGCTCAACGCCTTTCGGCATCACTGCATTCAACACCCACTTGATCGCAGTATTGTTCCCTTAGGCGAGATATTTGAGTGCTCAACGCCTTTCGGCATCACTGCATTCAACACTTGCCGCAGATATTGCTGACGCCATTCTGGATGCTCGTGCTCAACGCCTTTCGGCATCACTGCATTCAACACATTCTTCGCTACCTAATCTAAAAGTGTAAGCAATAGCGTGCTCAACGCCTTTCGGCATCACTGCATTCAACACAGTAGGCGGAGGCACAATGCCAGAGTGCACGCTACGTGCTCAACGCCTTTCGGCATCACTGCATTCAACACACCTCGCCTTCGCACGCGTCGAGCCCGCAACGGGATGTGCTCAACGCCTTTCGGCATCACTGCATTCAACACCCACGGAGGCAGTAGTTTCCG
>JANWVV010000152.1 GCA_025055795.1 Gemmataceae bacterium | reverse complement strand
AGGCGTTGAGCACTGCGTCGCATTACTTTTCTCCTCTCCCGGCTACGCTGGTTGTGTTGAATGCAGTGATGCCGAAAGGCGTTGAGCACCCAAAATCACCCCACCAAAACCCGAAAATTTCGACCTGTGTTGAATGCAGTGATGCCGAAAGGCGTTGAGCACGTTCAAGCAGAATTATCAAATCAACAAAGCATCGGAAGCGTGTTGAATGCAGTGATGCCGAAAGGCGTTGAGCACCGGCGGGATCCGGATGTATTTGAACACCCCTTCAGAGTGTTGAATGCAGTGATGCCGAAAGGCGTTGAGCACCCACCTTCCATGACATATGACGATCGATGGCGATATTGGTGTTGAATGCAGTGATGCCGAAAGGCGTTGAGCACCGCCACACAAAAGTCAGTATTCAAGTAAATATGTCGGAAGTGTTGAATGCAGTGATGCCGAAAGGCGTTGAGCACCAAAAACGTCTTTTTGCCTTCATTTTCCGGACTAGGGTGTTGAATGCAGTGATGCCGAAAGGCGTTGAGCACATGTCGAGGAGCTTCTTAAGCTCCTCGGTCAAGCTTCCTCCTGTGTTGAATGCAGTGATGCCGAAAGGCGTTGAGCACAGTCTCCTTTTCTGTAAGCCGGCCCCACTTCACCGAGGCCGTGTTGAATGCAGTGATGCCGAAAGGCGTTGAGCACTTCAGGACGACATTCAGCTCCACTTTGCGTACCGCGGTGTTGAATGCAGTGATGCCGAAA
>JANWVV010000151.1 GCA_025055795.1 Gemmataceae bacterium | reverse complement strand
ATTCAACACAAGATCCAGCTCCCGTCGGCAGAACGGGACCAGACCTGTGCTCAACGCCTTTCGGCATCACTGCATTCAACACAAAAAAGTTGACACAGCTAGTAATAATAATTTTGAATTTACGTGCTCAACGCCTTTCGGCATCACTGCATTCAACACCCGTCCCGGACCAGCTCATCCCAGTCGATGGGACCATGTGCTCAACGCCTTTCGGCATCACTGCATTCAACACGTGAGATGTTGGATGAGATCTGTGATCGAGTTTGGATGTGCTCAACGCCTTTCGGCATCACTGCATTCAACACGCAGCCAGAAACCCGCCGTGGTATGTAGCCAGATTTGTGCTCAACGCCTTTCGGCATCACTGCATTCAACACGGGTAACAAAGCTTTGACGGAGGGCCGACACTATGTCGTGCTCAACGCCTTTCGGCATCACTGCATTCAACACCAGCCGCAGCAATCTCAACAGTCCCAGCAGTCGAAATGTGCTCAACGCCTTTCGGCATCACTGCATTCAACACAGGCCGTAGGCCACACAGCTGTCGGGGTCGACGTTAAACGTGCTCAACGCCTTTCGGCATCACTGCATTCAACACGTCTTGCCGCTGCGGTCAGGTCTATTCTCTCTTGTGTGCTCAACGCCTTTCGGCATCACTGCATTCAACACAAGGGTTGGCCGTTCCGTGATATCAACAAAAAACGCAATAGTGCTCAACGCCTTTCGGCATCACTGCATTCAACACCTC
>JANWVV010000150.1 GCA_025055795.1 Gemmataceae bacterium | reverse complement strand
CCCCCGGCTTGCTGAGAGCTTCAGGTCAGGTCACGCGTGTGGACTTGCGCGCAGGCAGGTGTTGAATGCAGTGATGCCGAAAGGCGTTGAGCACTCAGGGGCGGACGTAGCCGGAACGGCTACGTCCCAAGTGTTGAATGCAGTGATGCCGAAAGGCGTTGAGCACGCGGGTGATTGCGGCGGGGGTGGCGGGTCCTTCGGGTGTTGAATGCAGTGATGCCGAAAGGCGTTGAGCACCAGACGGGGGCTGCGGTGCGGGGGGCGGCACGAACTGTGGTGTTGAATGCAGTGATGCCGAAAGGCGTTGAGCACCTGATCCTGTTGCGTCCTAACCGCGCGGCTCGTGTTGTGTTGAATGCAGTGATGCCGAAAGGCGTTGAGCACATCTTGTGGGGTCCACCTGACCGCGTGATCATGGACCCGTGTTGAATGCAGTGATGCCGAAAGGCGTTGAGCACCTGAAAGCGTCGCCGAGCTCTCGAGCGTTCCACCATGTGTTGAATGCAGTGATGCCGAAAGGCGTTGAGCACCTAGATGAGGTGGACTCGCCAGGTCGCGGTGCAGGAGGTGTTGAATGCAGTGATGCCGAAAGGCGTTGAGCACGTTATGGGCGACATCGCGTTGGTCGATGCGTCGCCAGTGTTGAATGCAGTGATGCCGAAAGGCGTTGAGCACTCATACCTGTACAAGATGTAAAAAAATCGGGATTTCGTGTTGAATGCAGTGATGCCGACAGGCGTTGAGCACTTG
>JANWVV010000014.1 GCA_025055795.1 Gemmataceae bacterium | reverse complement strand
GCGGTAGGTGGAGGTCAGTGGTGGGTCGGTGAGATGGGTGAGTGGGACGCGGTGGGTGGTGGCGGGTGGGCAGGTGGTGGAGGTGCCGGAGGGGAGGGTGGTGGGTGCCGGGCCGCTCGGCGGCGTCGGAAGCGACGGCGACGGCGGCGGGCTGACGGTACCGGTCCCGTGAAGCTGGGCGTAGTGGACATTCGGGTCGGGTAATTGATCTGTGTCTTCGCAATAAAGCACGCCTCCTCATCTAATTAATGGCTGGCTGAAGCGAGGCCGGCGGAGGACTAGCAAAAGGCGGGAAACGTTGAAAGAGGCTTTCCGCCAGTCGACGGCGATCTTAGAATGACGATTCCGGTAATTAGGGGCCAAGCAGAGCCCTATGCATGGAGCCAATTGTGAAGGCGGCAGGGTGATAAGTCAGCCAACCGCTGCCCCTGCCGCTGGGAAATAAGGAAGGCCGAGCGATGCCCAGCAAGAACAAAACAAACAAGAGCGTGGCCAAGCGGTTCAAGGTAACCGCCAACGGTAAGTTGAAGTACGCGAAGAGCAATCGGCGGCACCTGAACGCTCACATTTCGTCGAAGCGGATGCGACGTCTGCGGCAGCCAGGTGTCATCAGTGGTCGTCCCGCGGTTTTGCGCAAGTACAAGCGGGTCTTGGGTGTCGAGTAGTTCTGGTTCAGCGTCAGTCCACCCTGGAGAAGGCTCGACAAGAGCTAATGACGGTAACCCCAGCAGATACGTCGCCAGCAGGGGCGTGGTTTTGGGGTAGCAATAGAGCAAGTTAGTGCGGAAACGGGGAGATCGGATAAGGCGAGAGGTGGAGAGCAGTCATGGTACGGGCACGGAGCAAGGCACCGAAGTCACGTCGGCGGAAGCGGCTACGTCATTTGACGCAGGGGTATCGCCAGGCCCGACACAACTTGTATAAACAGGCCCACATCACGTTGATTCGGGCCCGGGTCTATGCCTATCGGGACCGCAAGGTTCGCAAGCGGGAGTTCCGACGGTTGTGGATCGTGCGGATCAACGCCGCTTGTCGGCAACGGGGGCTGCGATACAGCCAATTGATGCACGGTCTGCAACTGGCCAACGTAGCGTTGGATCGCAAGTCGCTTGCGGAGCTAGCTGTCCGTGATCCGGCGGTGTTTGATCAACTGGTTGCCCTGGCCCGTCAGCAGTTGGGGGCGGCAGTGCCCGCCAATACGTAGCAAATCGCTGGGGAAGTTGGTCTGACCGTGGAACGCGCAGACGAATCCCGGCAGCAGGTGCGGGTGGTGCAGGGACTATGGCTACGGCGCTGGAAGAGTTGCGTGAGCTGGAGGCCCGAGCGTTGGCGGAACTGGCCGCCTGCACGGATGAAGGGGCGTTGCGGGCCTGGCATGGTCGGTACCTGGGCGATAAAGGTCAGTTGAAGGCGGCACTGGCCAAGCTGGGCACTCTGGCCAAGGAAGAGAAACCGGCATACGGTGCCGAGGCCAACCGGGTGAAAGGATCGCTGAGCGCGGCTTATGAATCGGCTTGGGAGGCCGTGCGGGAACGGGCCCTGACAGCCGAGCTGGAACAGCCGGGGATCGACGTGACGCTGCCAGGGCGTACCTGGCGCCGAGGTCGGTTGCATCCGGCGACCACGATTTTGCGGCGGATCTGCCGCATATTCGCCGAGATGGGTTTTCAGGTGTACCGCAGCCGGGAGGTGGAAACGGAAGCGTACAACTTCGACTATTTGAACATGCCGGCCCATCATCCCGCCCGGGATATGTGGGATACCTTTTTCACCACGACCCCCGGTGTATTGTTGCGAACGCACACCAGTCCGGGACAGATCCACGTGATGCGTGCCGCGGGCGGCCGACCCATCCGGGCCATTCTGCCAGGGATGTGCTATCGCAACGAGGCGATCAGTCCTCGCAGCGAGATTCAGTTCTATCAGATAGAGGGACTAGTGGTCGGCGAAGGAGTGACGTTCGCTGATCTGAAAGGGACAATCACGAGCTTTGCCCGACGGCTATTCGGTCCGCAGCGGCAGGTACGGATCCGTGGCAGCTACTTTCCGTTTACGGAGCCGAGCATCGAAGTGGACATAGACTGGCCCGCAGACGACCCGAACCGGGAACGGCTGACCAAAGGGACAGGCTGGCTGGAAATCATGGGCGCTGGCATGGTTCATCCTAAGGTGCTGGAAGCCGGCGGCTACGATCCGCGACGGGTAACTGGCTTCGCTTTCGGCATGGGACCGCAACGCATGTTGATGTTGCTACATGCCATCGATGATATCCGGCTGTTCTGGCAAAATGATCTGCGATTTTTGCAGCAATTCTAGTCCATCCAGCGCTGGACAAGTTACGAGGCAGGAGACGAAACTCCCTTGGTCCACCCGCTGGCCACAGTGCTGCCGTTGGCACTCCAAAACCTTGCGGTGTTATAATGGACACGTATGCGAGACCAAGGGGATGAACTGCTGGCTTGGATCTGTGCAGAGCCAGCGGACGACGTACCACGACTGATCTACGCGGACTACCTGGAAGAACACGGGGCCGGTGATTACGCCCGATTCATCCGGGAGCAGATCGCCCTGGCCCAATTACCTCCTTGGCATGTGCGGCGGGTCAGGGTGAAATGGCGGCAGCGGAAGCGGCATAAGGGCGAGGCATTCCACGGCTATCTACCCGAGTTGAAGGGGAGCGGGGCGAGCTGGACGGCGGAGCCGTGGCGTCGCGGACTGCCCGCGGTGTTGCGGGTCAACACCCTGGCCTGCTGGGAGCAAGTCGAAGCCCGGTTGTGGCAGCGGGCCCCGATCGAACAGATCGAACTGGCCGCCGCATGGACCCTGGAACAACTGCGGGATTGGTCACGCTCACCGTTGCTGAGCACTGTGCGCTCGCTGGTCGTTGCTGGCAACCCGATCGAGGTACTGCGGACCCTGCAACGGGAACCCGGCCTGCCTCGATTGGAAAGCCTGACCCTGCTGCATTGTAGCGGTGCAGGTCTGAGCATCGCTCTGGAAGACTTTTTGCAATCGCCGACAGGACAACGACTCAAAGAATTGCACTTGTCTGTCGGCTTGCCCCACCAGGTGCCTTACGTCCTGGAAGCCCTGGCCGCTGCACCATCGCTGCAAGCATTGACCTTGGTAAACATGGGGTTGCTGCCGGAGCATCTGCCTACTCTGTTGCAATTACCGGCAGTACAGACGGTACAGATGCTGGATCTCAGCGTCAATTCGCTGGGGATGAGCGGCGTGTATCAGTTGCTGGCGACCTGGCCACCCCGGCTGCACACCTTGAAGCTGGTACGCATCGATGGGCACAGCGAGCCGCTTAGCCAACGCACCTGCCGGCCGGATGGTCCGTCTGTGCCACCGGCCCAACCGCTGGCATGCCTGGACCTGAGTCTGAACTCGCCCCAGCGGTTGGACTTCTCCTACCTGCTGCACCAGCCGGTGTGCCGTCAGGTGCATAGCCTGGCTCTGCGCGGTTGCTACGAGGCGTTGGATGCCGTCCAGCTTGTGCAACTACCCTGCTGGCCGCATCTGGTCGAACTGGACTTACGTAATAATTGTCTGGACACCCTGCGGCCCCTCAGACGCATACGCTCCCCGCTACCGTCAAAGTTAACGGCCGTAGTCGTGAGCGATCATTGTTTGCCGGGGAGATGGCAGTCACGTTCCCCGTCGTGGCAACGCCACTGGCAGGCAGTACTGGTCAAGGAGTAGGCGGAGAATCTACGATCCGGTTGATCGTGCCGTGAAGGTAGAATAGTCCGTATCCTGTCAACAGGGTCTGTTCCGCAATGGCAGACAGCAGGAGTAAGGGAACGGTATGATCTATCCATCCGGACGCTGGGAAGGTTTCTGGGAACAATTACCATTTGGCCGACAGCGGATGCGGGAATTCGAACTGCATTTCTGGGATAACGGCGAGGTGACCGGCCGGGGAATCGACATTGTCGGCCTGTTCACTATGCGGGGAAACTGGGAGCCCACCACCGGCAAGGTTCGCATCGTCAAACACTACCTGGGCAAACATGATGTGGTCTACCTGGGACAACCCGATGGCGAAGGATGCATTGCCGGAACCTGGTGGATTGGTGCCGAGCAAAGCGGCCCTTTTCTGCTCCGCCCCGTTATCCGCAAGTCGGGTGGTCAGGAACCGATCCGCGATCTGACACCGCCTGAACACGGTAATTGACTTTTCTAGATTTTTGTACTAAAATTCAGTAATGGAGCAGATTCCGCTGTTAATAGAGCAGACAGAAAAATGTACTTTTTTCACCATTCAGCCGCTAAAGTCCAGAGCCCCGCGTCCTGAGCACACTTTCGATGGCAAGGAGGGATGTAGCAGAAGTCGCGAAAGTAGGGGTATAGCGGCTCTAATACTCCGTAGTTTTGTTCATGTTAGCACGAAGAGGGACTACACCGTTGCGGTGCTTCTGCTGCCAAAAAAGCAGAAGCAGCCGGTGCAAGTGATGTATCTGGTGAATAAGGCTTAGCCGGCTGGACGTCGCGATGTGGGACTGGTCAATCGGCCGGGGGAAGCTGTCGGCGTTCGCGGGGTCGGTTCAGTCCGTTGGGGATGCGTCCACCGGATAGTCTCGGGGTGCTGCGGGTATGCAGCGGGACTTCGTTGCCGTTGTGGTCGAAGCAGCGCATGATCAAGGTATCGGGCGAAACGTGGGGCTGACCGGTAATTTG
This sequence comes from Gemmataceae bacterium, assembly GCA_025055795.1. Taxonomy (GTDB): domain Bacteria; phylum Planctomycetota; class Planctomycetia; order Gemmatales; family Gemmataceae; genus Thermogemmata. The sequence goes on along the minus strand of JANWVV010000014.1, from coordinate 77,229 downwards.
AATGACGATTTTGGCCCGGTCTTCGAGGGCCGCGATTTCCTTACGACGCTTGTTGAGCAGATAATGGGCGACGTCCAACTGCACGGTGAGCTGGGCCGTGGCCACCGGCGGAGCCCGGTGGGCGGCCAGTTGCAACAGTCGCATGGCCTCGATGGCAGCGGTTTCCGTGGTTTTGACATAGCCGTTGCCGTTGCAGAAGGGGCAATCGGCAAAGAGGCTGCGTTTGATACTCGGCCGGATGCGCTGCCGGGTCATCTCGATGATGCCGAACTGGGAGATGCGTAGGATTTTGGTGCGAGCGCGGTCGCGTTTGAGGGCTTCGCGGAGAGCCTCCTCGACCTTGCGGCGATGATTTTCGTTGCGCATGTCGATGAAGTCGTTGACGATGACGCCGCCCAGGTCACGCAGTCGCAGTTGACGGGCAATCTCCCGGGCCGCCAGCAGGTTCATCTGAAAGGCTGTTTCTTCGGCGTTGTTATTTTCGGCCCGGAAATTACCGCTGTTGACGTCAATGGCCACCAGAGCTTCCGTCTGCTCGATGACGATGGAGCCGCCTTGGGGCAGATCGATCCGCTTCTGGTAGATCTTGGCAATTTCTTCCTCCAGGCCGTAGCGATAGAACAACGGTTCGGTACTGTCATAGTAGCGGATCCGATTGGCGAATTTGGGCATGACGATTTGAAGGAATTCGCTGGCATGCGCGAAGGCGTTGGGTTCGTCCACCCAGATGGTATCGATGTCGCTAGTGAAGATGTCGCGGATGGTACGCGTGATCATGTCGGATTCACGATAGATTTCCACCGGTGCCGGTACGCGTTTGATCCGGCGGACGACCACCTGCCACAGCCGCAGCAGATAGATCAGGTCACTGCGGAGTTCGGAAATGTCGCGGTCGACGGCGGCCGTGCGCACGATGAAGCCCACCCCTTTGGGAGGGTTGAGGGAATTCATCATGTGGCGGAGCCGGCGTCGGGCCTCCGGGTCCTCGATTTTGCGCGACACGCCGACGCGGTTGAGGCTGGGCATCAGCACCAGGTAGCGGCCAGCGATGCTGATATAGGTGCTCAGGGTTGGACCTTTGGTACCGACCGCCTCTTTGATCACCTGGACGATGACTTCCTGACCCCGTTTGAAGATCTGTTCGATTTTGGGTTTGGGCAGGCCTCGGTCCCGTGCGTTCCGGCTGGCCAGGGTGGTGGTCGGACTGCGTGAAGTGCGCCGATCAGCGGTTCGTCCCCGTGGCCGGCTAGTTCGGGCGACTCCCCCTTCGTCGCCGCCGAGGACGCCCGGCGTGGCCCACGATTCGTGCGCTAGTTCCCGCGCTTCCTCTTCGGCTTGCTCGGCTGTTTCCGGTTCGGCGGGCAGACGGCCTTCAGCCTCCGGCTCCAGCGGCTCCTCCGCCCCAGACGAAGCAGAAAACTCGGGGTTGAAACGGTCGTTGGGGACATCGGGGTCGAACCCTTCGATCCCCTCGTAGAACGGCTCGATGTCCTCGTCATCCGGCGGGACTGTGCGATGTTCCGCTCCCTCCATGTAACGGGGATGCGTGCCGTCGTCCTGAGCCTGGGTTTTGTTAGAGTCCTCCGGCGAGGCAGCGGAGGATGAGGCTTCAGCCGCTGGATCAGCCGAAGCGTTTTTGCGACGGGAGCGACGTGCCCGCGGCCTGGCAGGGGTTTGTTCTGACGTATCAGTCCTGGCGGCAGAGGGATCCGTGGTCGTAGTCGGCTCGGCAGTCGTCGTCGTGCGACTGGTACGGCGTCGCCGGGATCGAGAGGTGTCCACAACTACGGGAGAAGTAGCAACAGGAGAGTCCGTGGACTGCGAAGTGGATGGTGGCGTCTGCTCAGCTGTGGCCTCCGGAGTGTCTGCAGCAGGAGTTGTCGCGGAAGATGGCTGTTCATCGGCTTCTGGGGCGGCGGCCACCGCCGGCGTTTCCTTCAGGGGTGGTTGCACGCCGGTGACCACGGCGCCGGTGTCTGGTAGTTCGCTAACCGGGACGATGGGATGGACTGGAGCTGGTGTCTGCTCAACGGTCGATTCAGCGGCCGCGGAATCCGCTTCGGCCTCTGGCGGCGGGGCCCCCTGTTCCGCAGCAGGCTCACGGGTGTCGAGCGTTCCGGTTACAGTAGCAGCGGGTTCGACCTGCGCAACAGGGCCAGCAACGTCCGACGCAGGCGTGGAAGTGACCGCTACGCTGGGCACCTGCTCCCCTGCTGCGCCTGACGCAGCCTGGTCGTCCAGAATGCCGGCGGCAAAGTCCTCCTCGTCTTCCTGGGGCGGAGCAACCGGTGAAGGAGCAACAGGCGGCGGAACCGGCGGTGCCGAGGCCTGTTCGTCGATGATCCCTGCGGCGAACTCCTCTTCGTAATCTTCTTCGGCACCCAAAGCCGGGGGTGTGGGCACCGCGGGCGGGGACGGAGGCGCCGGCGGCACGACCGCAGCGGGGGTCGAACAAGCTGAAACGTCCCGCGCTGGCCGTTCACTCCGGCCACGACGACCGCCATTACGCCGCGGAGGAGCAGATGGCTCCTCCTGTTCCTGCAACAAGGCCTGCTCGTACTCTTCCCACTGCTCTTTGGTCAGCAGGTGTTTGTAGTAGGCCGGATCGACGTCCGAAACATGCAGAAAGCCGTTGCGGCCGATACCAAAATCGACAAAGGCCGCTTGAATACTTGGCTCGATGTTGACTATGCGACCCTTGTAAATGTTGCCTACGTAACTTTCCTGACTGGCCCGTTCAATGTAGAGTTCTTCAAGCACGCCATCCTCCACGATGGCAATGCGACATTCCTCGGGCTGCAGGACATTGATGAGCATTTCCTTCTTTTTCATGGCAGTGACAATTAGGTTGAGGTTAGAGGTTCATAAACTCCGATTCTCGTTCACCTGGAAATCACGGTCTGGTACGGTCCGTCGTCATTCCACGACAGACTCTTCCAGACGTTGTTCGGGTACAATGCCTGCCCGGCGTTGCTGTTCGGCCTGGATCAGGGCCGCGTGGGTGTGTGCATCCAAGGGTCGGGTCTCAGGCGGACCCTGCGGGGGATGGTCGCTTACTATCTCGGGGTGTTCCATCTCATCGTGCAATTCGACGCAGGTCCGTTCCAGGACGGTCCCTTGTTCCAGCAGGTCGGCTAGCTGGAGTAAGCGTAGGATTTCTTCGGCCCGGGCCGTGCCTTCCTGAGTGACCCACAGGTCCAGATGCAAGACAGGCTGGGGATCATCCACGGCAGACCGCTCCAGCGGTACAGGGTGCATCAGGGGGGCGTGGTCCGGAGCGGTGGCGGCCCCAGCGGGTCCAGTATCGGCAGAAAGTGCCTCCGCTGAGGATGGAACGACGGGTGTTGCCGCGGAAGGGCCAAGCCAACGGACCTCCAGATGTCGAAGATAAGGACGGACGTTGAGATACTTGGGTGTAGGGCGGAGCCGGGGCACCCACAACTGGGATTGAGCAAGCAAGGTTTGAATGGTTGCGGTCAGTTCCGCCACCCGGGCCGGTGGCAGCGCCAGGCGATATTCGGCCCGACGCACCCGGCCCGTGAGGGTTAGCGGAATTGGCCGTACACGATTAAGGAGCAATCCAGGTGGGGCGTGCTGACGCAGCGTAGTCAAGGCTTCCGTGGGATCCTGGGGTTGTAGGAACTCGATTTCGACGACTTCGTCCCAGCCGACGATGCCCAGAGGAAGAGCGGAGGGGAAGACGATGCGGGGTCCGGGGTGGAAGCCGGCGGTGGTCCGGACGGGCAGGTTGGCCCGTCGCAACAGGCGTTCGAAGCAACGCATCAGGTCGTGATGCGATAGGAAGCGCATCACCCCTGTTTTGGCGAAGCGAAGGCGTAGTTTATCAGCCGGCATGAGTAGCACGGCAGCGACCCGGGTCGTCAAGGATCGGCGGACCCTTACCGGCAGGCAACCCGATTTGTGGAGCTTGCCGGGCTGTCATCCGCGGCGTTTCCGGGCCGCATAGCCCCTCCAATGCCTCCTCCCGCCGGCCACCAGCGGGTGCAAGACGGGCAAATGCCGCGTGCCACTCCACCAGAGGGTTCAGGCTGAACGGTATCTGCTGAACGTCTTGGCATGGCCCCAGGTACACGGAGCCAATAAAGGCGACAAAGTCATTCCAGGCTGTCGCCAGTTATTCCGCCTCGCCGGGGAGGATACGGCGTAATTGTTCCCGTAAATACCCATTCACTTGGCGGGCAGTCTCCAGTTGCAGAGCCACTTGGGCCATTTGTTCCGCCTCGGGGACGCGAAGCTGGCGGATGACCCGCTTGATCTCCGGAATCTTCCGGGGGGTAGCACTCAACTGGCGTAAGCCCAAGCCCACCAGCAGGGGGACATAGAGCGGTTCACCGCTCATTTCCCCACAGACGTTTACCTCTATCTGTTCCCGTTTGGCCACCTCGACGACCTGGCGGATCAAGCGGAGCACTGCCGGATCCGCAGGGTTGTAGAGGTTGGCTACCTGTTCGTTATTCCGGTCGGCCGCCAGGGTGTATTGCACCAGGTCGTTGGTCCCGATGGAAAAAAAGTCCACTTCCCGGGCCAACAAGTCGGCCAGAATCGCCGCCGACGGAACTTCGATCATTGTACCAATCGGCAAGTCCGGTTTGAAGGGGATTTGCTCTTCCTGCAGATCTTCCTTGACTTCGTTGAGCAGGGTACGGCACTGGCGGATCTCCTCGACAGTGCTGATCATCGGGAACATGATGCGGACATCGCCCAGGACAGCCGCCCGCAGGATAGCCCGCAGTTGCGTTTTGAACAGATCGATGCGGCGCAGGCACAGCCGGATGCTACGCAGTCCCAGAAACGGGTTTTTCTCCTCGGCCACTGATGCGGACAGGCTGGAAAACTTGTCGGCTCCCAGATCGAGCGTGCGGATTACCACGGGTTTGTCCGACCCCAGGGCTACCAGGACGGAGCGGTAGGCTTCGTAGTGTTCCTCTTCGCTGGGGTCGGCCGTTTTATTGAGGTACAAAAACTCAGTGCGGTACAGGCCGACGCCATCGGCCCCCCGGTCCAGGCAGTGCTGCGCTTCGTGGGCCAGCTCGATGTTTCCCAGCAGCCGCACAGGTACGCCATCCAGAGTCACCGCGGGCTTGTCCCGCAAGTGCAGGTAGCGATCAGCCCGGGACAGATGCTGGGCCCGCCGCTCCTCGTAATAGCTCAGTGTGGACTCTTCCGGGTTCAGAATCAGCACCCCGTGGTCACCATCGACAACGACGGTCTCACCCCCGGAGGCATGGTTGAGGAATTTGCCGATTCCGACTACGGCGGGAATTTCCAAAGCTCCAGCCAGAATAGCGGTATGGCTGGTGTTACCCCCTTTTTCGGTAGCAAAGGCCAGGACAGTGCGGGGGGTGAAATCGGCCGTATCGGAGGGCATCAGATCGCTGGCCAGCACAATCACCGGCTCGGTCAGTTCCTGGAGCGGCTGGGCATCCTTGCCGAGGATGTGGACCAGGACCTGTTTTTCCAGATCGATGAATTCGGCGGCTCGCCGCAACACTTCCGACCGGGCGTTTTCCGGAACCCGTTGGGCCGCGTCTTCCAGCTTTTTAACATAGTCGCGGATCAGGCGGCTAACGGCGTATTCTGCCGTGTAATTGTGATCACGAATCAGTTGTTCTATCTGGGCGCGGATGGTGGGATCCGCCAGAGCGGACTCATGGGCGGCGAAAATATTGCCCAGCGTCGGACCATGCAGGGCGGTGATGCGTTGTCGGTTATCGCGGGCATCAGCGACAGCGCGTTCCAAGGCCTGACGGAGCCGCTCGATTTCACCGGGAACTTGTTCCGGGGTCACCGAGCGGTGGGTGATGCGGATCCCCTCGGTGTCCACGACCAAGGCGGGACCGATGGCGACACCGGGAGAAACAGGAATGCCATAGAACCGGATTTCCATTCGCCGCTGATTCCGGGAAGGGCTGCAGGTTTTTAGATGGTGTAATCTTCGCCATTGGGAGCGCCAAGGATGGCGGCTAAATGTTCCAGGGCGACGGCGGCATCCGGCCCTTCCGTTTCCAGGATGACCTCTTGATCCGGCATGACCACCAGGCCGAGCAGATCCCAGATGTTTTTGCCATCGGCCGCCAGCATGCCATTGTGCACCGTAACACGGCAGGAGAAGCGGCGAGCGGCCCGGCTGAAATAATCTGCGGCCCGATGGTGTAAGCCCAGGGGATTGGTAATGCGGACCACCCGCCGGAACGGTCCGTGGGAACCCTCCCGATTGGGGAGGTCCTCAGGTGTCTCCGCTTGTTTACTGCTGCCGCCCACGTTCATGGCCCGCTCCGCCCGGGGATTGTCCCCTTGAGCTGGCAATAGCACCGTCATGGTATGGTCCGATCCCCAACGGCCTGCCTCCGGCTCTTGAGGCCTGATCATTCCTCGAGTTCCTCGTTGGATGGGCAACTCTCCTCATACCTGCGGGCCCAGCTACTGCTTGTCAGCCTCTGGCCCTTTTCTTTGGTAATTTGGCCGAAATACTCGGATTGGTAACCCTGACCCTGCTACGAACCGTGTTACGAATTTCCTTGGCAAGTCAACGGGTTGCACAGCCGGCCGGCAGATACACGCGTTTGCCGATGCAGACCGGCGTTGGTCAGCAGCTACCAACCGGGTGCGGCAGATTCCAACAGGTTCCAGATCTCTTCTCGGCTCTTACATGCACGCAAACGTTTGACGAAGTCTGCATCGCGCATGGTGCGCACGATGGCCTCCAGGGCCCGTAAATGGTCACCCGGTCGTTCCTGCGGCGACACCAGCAGGAAGATTACATACACCGGTTCGTTGTCCAGGCTATCGAAGGGCAACCCTTCGGGAGCCAACGCCAGTGTCCCCACCAGCTCATGCACCGAGGAGTGACGGGAGTGCGGAATGGCTATCCCCTGCCCGATGCCGGTGGTGCCCAGTTGTTCCCGGCGAATCACCGCCTTGACAATGTCATCCAGTTCATCCGCGCGGAAATAACCCGCGGCATGCAAGGCCTGAGCCATTTCCCGGATTACCCGGGTTTTGACCTCCAGCACCTGCTGCGGGTTTTTGGGGTCGATACCGTTGCCACGCACCGACAGCTCGGGTATGATCGCCTCACGCACGAGGAAACTGGTCAAACGCATCGCTGGCGACTCCTCGTGCCGAGTAACGTTCCTGCTGGTCTTGCCGATGCGACACTCGGTATCCCTCGTTCCTTCGATCCACGTCGCGTCGGAACACCTAGCCTCGCTCCATGCCCTTGCCTGCCGATCATTGGTACCCTTTGCTCCCCCAGTGCCTCCGTTGCTGGTTGGCCCTCACTTCCATTTCGTCTTCTTCCTCGGTCCGAGGACAGATCTCGATTGCTTGCGGAAGCTCTGTCTAATTTGTCTGTTATTCAGGCCCCTTATTGCTCTCCTTTTCTGAGAGCCTGCAACCTAAACCATCCATAACCGTCCATCGATCAGCAATTATCATAATATTTCTGCCTGCCTGGTGCAGCAATGGCCCCCTTCTTGTCATTTTACCGTCCGTCGAACATGGTCTACTTGCCGCCAGAATATGTCCCTGTTGGTATTTTTTTGACCAAACCGTGTTCTCGGCAAACCCTGTCAATTTCCCCGGGAGCATCGGTAATAAAAGAGAGTCACGGATTCATCTATGATTCATTGCGATACGTGGTCTGTAGCGAGGCCGTGGCCGATGGGCAATTGGATGGTGGACGGTGGTTCTGATGTTTCGTCAGCGGCATGGCTCCCTTCCGGCCATCGCGATAGTAAGCTTATCCGCTCCACGGGCCATCAGGCCATCGGCAACTGCTTGCAGATTCTGAAAAGGCATACTCTTGGACCGCGTTATTCGTTACACAAAAACCGGGGAAATTAGTCACAAAGTCGACATCCCCAAGGCACGGTCATGGGCCGGAGCATGCGGTAGGGGGGTGTTGATCGTAGGTCACCCCCCACCTGGGCAAAGGGTAGCCCTCGGGGACTTGTCATTTCGTATCAACGGGGGGCGGTGAACCAATGCGCACACGCATCCGCTGACCGATAAGCAATCCCGTAGTATCACCTTCAATGCTGACAAGGCATTCCGCGGTGCGGCTGTCGCTCCAGTCGCCTGGTTCGACCGGTAGATTTCTGCGTCGGCTGATCCACGGGGCCAAGCGTAAGACCCGTCCGCTCCATATGGGCGAGTCGACGCGGGCGTCGTCCTGAATCCAGGCGGGCATGCCTTCGCGTACTCGGCCGATGAATTCCTGCTCCAGTTCGGCCCGGACAACCAGAGGCCCCGCTGGCCGAAACAGTATTGCCGGCTGCATACCCCCGGGGCTGACGGCTTCCCCTTTGTGCACCTGGATACGCAACACCTGCCCATCGCTGGGCGCGGTCAGCAGACAATCGCGAACTGCTTTCTCCGCCTGTTGAATGGCCACCTGGGCACTGCGGCAACGGGCTTCGGCCAGACGCACCTTCAGAGCAGGATCCATGCTTTGCATCTCCCGCCAGCGGGCCTCTTCGGCTTCCCACAGTCGCTGGCTATGCCGCACTTCGCTTTCGGCCACGAGCAACTCGGCTGCGCTAACAGTCTGGAACTTGCTGGCCTTGCTTTTTTCCTCCAGCACTTTCCGGGCCAGTTCGTAGCGTTCGCGGGCCGCGGCCACCGCTGCTTGCTGGGCAGCCAGACGATGTGGCCAACCCCGTTGTTCCTGCTCGGCTGCCTCTTTTTCCACTTGAGCGGCCGCCCATGCCGCTTCGGCCTCGCGTACCCGCAAGCGATAGGCCTCATCTTCCAGTTGCAGCAACACCGCCCCTTGCTGAACGGTCTGCCCTTCCGAGACCAGTACCGTCGCTACCCGCCCCGGCTGTAGCACGTCCAGGGCGGTCACCGGATGCAGACTATCCACCCGGCCCAGACAAACCACGGCTAGCTCCACCGGGTCCGGCATCGCCGCCGGAACGTCCCGCCCACGCAACCACCAGCTCACGCCCAACAACGGTGCCATCAGAACCAGAAAGAGGATGGCCCAACCCGCTCCGGCTAGCCGTCGGTTGTCCCCTCTACTCATGGACAATTGCCCTCCACCGTCCCGGCGGGTGTCTTTTTTCTCAACTCTATCAGTCTTGATACGGATCAACCGCTAATACCCAAGACAGGAGGAAGGGCGACCCCACATCAGTCACTCGGGATTGCGGCAATGTCTTGTTGGCAATGTCTTCCGGATCTGGTGTGCCCCGCAATCCGGCATCTGCCACTAGGGGTACCGCCTGATCGTCTAACGACCGCGGGTATGCCCACAACAGGACCCAGGTAGGAGCTTTTCCTCCGTTGTCAGCCTGGCGACGGCATTGACGAGCGATGGAGGAGTGTTTGCCCAGAGTTTCCCACGCGGATCGAACTCCAGCGAAGGGCCCGAGAATCGACAGAGGCGACCGGGCAGCGGCTCAGTGCAAACAAGTCGGTTGGCCTGGCGTTTTCAACGGATATTGTGTGCAGGATCTACCCCCTGGAAGGAGCGTAAGGCAGCCAGGCCAGCCCCTAGGGCCATCACCAGCGTCACGACAATCGTTGCGGCGATGATCCACGGATGCCAGCGGACAGCGGTGCCCAACCGCACTGCTCCTTCAGCCAGAAGCCAGGCTACCGGTGCTGCGAGCAACAGTCCGAAGCATCCCACCCAAAACGACTGGGCCAGCACCCCCGCTTGCAAACGCCACTTGGGGATGCCCATGGCTCGGAGGGTCGAGTATTCACGCTTGCTGGCCGCCGTGGCCGCGTACAGAGTCTGGCTGGTAACGACCGCACCCACCAGCAGCCCCAATAGGGCGGTGAACCCTACGGCAATCCCCGCCTTCGTGGTCACCAGCCAGTGCCAACGCGAACGTAGGGAGAATTCATCAGCCGTCAGGGCCGTCATGCGGTAATGCGTCTGAAGACGCTGGGCCACACGGGAGGCCTGGTGGGGAGCGGTTACCCGGGCCACCAGATAAGTGGCTTCGCCGGCGGAATAACGCAGAAGCTGCCGGGCCGTTTCCAGCGAACAGAAGACGTACGGTCCGCCTAGACTTTTGCACCCGTCCACCAGTCCGACCACCCGGACCCGCACGCCATACACGTCGGCCGTTTGACCAACGTTCTGGACGCCCAGGCGGGTCAGCTCCGCTCGATCGATAACCACCGTACCCGGTTCACTCAGGCGGGATAGCAATTCAGGAGCCTCGCGCAAGGCCCGTACCACAGCTAGGCCCTGCGGATGCAAGCGGGTGCCCACCACGGTACACACCTCGGAGATAGTCGTGCTCGGCGAGGGGCCGGGCCGCGTCCACAGGGAAAAACCCAGAATGATCGGCTCCACCTGGACAATCTCCGGCTGTCCGGCCACCGACACCCACCAGCGTTCCGGAACCGGGCGACCCAGATCCACACTCCGCACGCCCGGGAAGCCCACCCACAGGTCCGCCGCCGCGTGATCCACCGGCAACGACATCATCGTCAACAAACCCAGGACAATCCCCGATTGCAGGGCCATCAGGACCGCACTGAAGGCCACCGCCAGAATGGCCGGCAGAAATCGCTGCCGCTCATACCAGATAGTGGTCAGGGCATAGCTCACCGCTGGCTCACCTGCTGCAACTGGGGATAAGCGAATCGTCTGGCTTGGTCCACCAGTTGTTTCCACTCCGCTGGTAGCCCCGCCCGCAGCAAGTCCTTTAAACGCACAGGCGAACGCGGGCCCGCAAGGCGGGGGGAAGGCGGGCGTCCAGAATCCGTCGCACCTCGTTCGGATGATAGCGGGTGCTGAAATGCCCCAGAATCAATAGCTCGTTGCGCAAGCGCTCGGCCCGCTCGGCGATGTCATCCAGATGCATGTGGCCATATTTGTGGATCTTTTCCCGCCGGTGACCGGCCCGCAGAAAGCTCAACTCGGTGATCAGGATCTTGGCCTCGAAAAAAGCCGGGTTGGCGTCCAAACCCGCGGGAGCGGTATCCCCCGTGTAGGCTACCAGCGGAATGCGTACCTCGCGACTCACCTCCACCCCACTGTAACGCAGATCACGGATCTGTTCACCACTGAGGCCTTGGTACTCCTCCTTGAGTTTTTTGCGTCGTTCCCAGATGATATACCCGCGGCTGGGCACCGTATGGTGCATGGCATGAACAGTAACCAGATGATTGCGATTCAGCTCGATTTCATCACCCGGTTGTACGCCGTGCAATTCGACGAGTTGGCGGCCGCGGTCCAGGCGTTGCATGATAGCTAGCAGTCGCCGGACGTCGTCGTACATTTCCAGGGGAACGTAGACGCGGGGCGGTTCCATTTTCATCATGCGTCGCCTGGCCACGTAGACGGGTAGCGCCGCTATGTGATCCAGGTGCGTGTGCGTGATCAGCCAGGTGGGCGTGCCCATGAAGTCCCACGGTTGCGCCCCGCAATCCAGCCCCACGTTCAGTTCACACACCCGCCAATAGCTTTGTACCGCCGCCCGCGACCAGCCCTGGATAGTCAGCCCCCCATGGGCGACCGTTACGTATGGGGCATTCTCTACGGGCCGCTCGACCGGTGGCACAACGGGTCTGCCGCCCCCCGCATCCGCCTTCCCGCCTGTTCCCGACGATGCCACTGACGCTTCCCTCACCCGACCGCTCGTACGATTCCGGCTGCCGCCAATCATTGCTGCACCAGTCACATCCGCCGCTGGCCCCATCCCCGTCACAATCACCTGCCTGCTGGCAGGTCTGCTCGGGTGCTGCCGGTGCAGGGCTTTCGCTCACCCCTGCCGCCTCTCTCAGATCGACCGCTTGGCCCACCTGCTCGATTCGTCTTTAGCCTGACCAAGGCAACAACTTGTAAAGGTCAGACAAAAGCAAGCCTGGTAGGGGGAAACTCCAAGTAATCCCGCTCTTGATCGCTCCTCAGGGCTTAGGACGCTGCGGGCTGCTCAGAGGGTGACGAAGCCGTGGCTGCCGGTGCGGCCGCTGTACCAACGGACGAACCATCGGGCTTGATGATCTCCACTACCTTGACCCGCCAGTAGCGCTGGGTGTGCCCTTTGAGTCGCTTGGAAGCCTTGCGGCGACGGAACTTCTGGGTCATGGTCTTGACCCGTTCCTGCTCAAGCACTTCCACTACGACCTTGGCCCCGGCGACCCAGGGGCGACCTATCACCGCCCCCGTTTCATCCCGGAGCAACAGCACGCGCGTTAACTCAAGCTTCTGCCCCACTTCAGCCGGACGTTCGTCCAATCGCAAAATGCCACCTGGTTCAGCCCGTTGCTGGCGCGAACCCTCTTCCACTATCGCATACATGTCACGTTCCCCGTGCACTTGGCCCCCTGATCACGCTGGGGCCGGATTCAGGAACAGATACTCTATCAACGGACATCCCCATTGACCAGTTCTGCTGTGGATGTCAATCAGCAGAACTGTTGAGCCGGAACAGGTCCGGTATCGAGCGAGTCCTCGTCGAGGCGGCTGCAGCTTGTCGGCCAGGAACGCTTAGAACCGACTGGCCGTCCCACTGGGTGTAGAGTCTGATTCCGCGTGAAGGAATCGTCGGGCGACGATTAACCAGCCGTAGATGTTCCAGCCGAGGGCCGGTTGCCCCGTGGCGTCGAATCCGAGCACCTCGGCCAGTGCCAGGCCATGGTCCTGCAGCAGGCGGTGCAATTCCCAAGCGGTAAAATGGTGGAGCGTCAGCGGGGCCCCGGCGTAGGCCTGCGGCATGGTCAGGTCACCGGCGGCGGGGTACCTGACCAGGCTCAAAAGTAGCTGCAACGCCATACGGCGTAAACCCAGGCCGCGGTAAAACCGATGATGGGCATGCAGGACAAAGGTCCCACCCGGCCGGAGCAGGCGACGCACGTTTTCCAACACAGCCGCCCGGGCAGCCGCCCCCCGGACCATCCCCAGCGTGCTGAACAGACAGGCCGCGTAATCGAACGAGCCTTCCGGCAACGGGAGCGGTTCGGCAATGTTGGCCTGTAGCCAATGGATTCGCTCGGCGGCCGAGGCTGGACTGAGCCGGCGGGCCACTTCCAGCATCGCCGCGGACAAATCGACGCCAACGCACTCATAACCACGCAGAGCAAAATGACGACACAGCCGACCCGTCCCGCAACCCAGATCCAGCAGCCGCCCCGGCCTGGCAAAGTGACGTTCACACCAGGCGATGTCCAACTGGGCCAGAGGAGTTGCCGCTATCTGGGCTTCGTACTGTTCGGCCATGTCGGACGCATGGAAATAATCCCACAAACCCCGGTCGACACCAGGCGGCAATTGCCAATCGGGCCGCTTCATGGCAAAAACGTCCTTGGTAAATGGACCGTCGTCTGGCATACTGGAAAGCGGACGTCCGCTTTCAGGCACTACTCGATTCTTTTTTTACACTCCCGAGCGGGGCTTGCTCATGCGTAGCACGGACGTGGTCATTCGCGATGTGGCCATCGATTACCAGGATTACGCCTATCGCACCCCGATCAAATTCGGGGGTGTGGTTCTGGACAAGGTTACGCTCCTGAACGTGACGATGACGGTGGAAGGGGCCACAGGCCGGCACGCCAGCGGATTCGGCTCGATGCCTTTGGGCAATCTGTGGGCCTGGCCCAGCCGTCAGTTGACCTATGACCAGACACTGGCCGCGATGAAATACATCGCCGGTCGGCTCGTGGGCCTGTTCCGCCTGTCCGGCCTGTATGGTCATCCCATCGACATCATCGAGGAACTGGAACCCCGCTACTCCTTGCCGGCCGAAGACTACGTCCGTTTGGCCCGTCTGAATGAGCCGGTTCCTCGCCTGGCCGTTCTGGTTGTCGCCTCCGCCTTCGACGCGGCTCTGCACGACGCCTACGGCAAACTCCATGGACTGAACTGCTACCATACGTACACTCGCGACTTTCTGCATAACGATCTGAGTCATTACCTGGGCGAGGAGTTTGCCGGCGAATGGCTGGAGCAGTACGTTCGGCGGGAGCCCCAGCCAGTAATGCCTTTGTACCATCTGGTGGGGGCCCTCGATCCACTAACCCCGGCGGAGGTGCGACAACCGGTAGGCGACGGCCTGCCCGAACATCTCGGCGAGTGGATCCTTCGGGATGGCTTGACCCACCTGAAGATCAAGCTGAATGGTGATCAGCTCGAGTGGGACGTGGAACGGGTGGTAGCCGTCGAGGCCGTCGCTACGGAGGCCCAGCGGCAACGCGGGGTTCAGCAGTGGTACTATTCCCTCGATTTCAACGAGCGTTGCCCCCACGTGGATTACCTGTTGGAATTTCTGCGTCGTCTGCAGGAGAAGGCCCCCCAAGCCTACGAGCGCATCCAGTACATCGAGCAACCCACCGCGCGGGACCTGGAAGCCCATCCCGATAACAAAATGCATGCGGCTGCCCGGCTCAAACCGGTGGTCATCGACGAATCGCTGACCGATCTGGAATCGCTGCACCTGGCCCGGGAGATGGGCTACACTGGCGTAGCCTTCAAAGCCTGCAAGGGGCAATCGGCCACGCTGCTACTGGCCGCGGCTGCGCAAAAGTACGGCCTGTTCCGCTGCGTCCAGGATTTGACCTGTCCGGGGGCCTCCCTGATCCAATCGGCCGGTCTGGCCGCTCACATCCCCGGGGTGGCTGCCATCGAAGCCAACAGCCGCCAGTACGTCCCCGCTGCCAACCGCGGCTGGGACGAACGTTTTCCCGGCGTTTTTACCATCCGCGATGGCGTCATGCATACCGGTCTACTAACCGGGCCGGGCCTGGGAGCGGTTCCCCCCGAAAATTGACCCGCAAGGTCCCAAGTTCTGGCTCCCAAGCGGCCCTGGCCACTCCCCCCTTCACGCCTGTTACAGGGAGCACTCCCTCGCTGCTGGTACGTTTTCGCTCTAAAATGCCATTCCGTAGTTGACACTGCGTCCTGAAGGTGTGCGACGACCGGTTGTTTCCGGCTAGCTTTCTCCAGCTAGCGAACGGGCGGAACTGAGTAGTAAGCAAGGTGCGATCATGACTACCGCGACGACCCCCGCATTGGCCGACATCGGACTGATTGGCCTAGCTGTCATGGGCGAAAACCTGGTGCTCAATATCGAATCGCACGGTTATACCGTCGCGGTTTACAATCGGACCACCAGTAAGGTGGATGAATTTTTGCAGGGCCGGGGCAAGGGGAAGCGGATAATCGGTGCCCATACACCCCAGCAGCTGGCTGCCGCTTTGAAAAGGCCTCGCCGCGTCATGATGCTGGTCAAAGCGGGTCAGGCGGTGGACGAGACCATCGCGGCCATTGTGCCGTATCTGGAACCGGGTGACATCCTGATTGACGGTGGCAACACCCATTTCCGCGATACGGAGCGGCGGTTGCAGGCCCTGGCGGCCAAGGGAATCCGGTATATTGGCACGGGGGTTTCCGGCGGGGAAGAAGGGGCGTTGCGGGGCCCCAGCATCATGCCGGGGGGAGATGCCTCCGCCTGGCCAGAAGTCAAGCCCATCTTCCAGGCGATCGCGGCTAAAGTGCGCGACGCCGACGGCCGTGAAGTGCCCTGCTGCGATTGGGTCGGCCCGGGTGGTGCCGGACACTTCGTCAAAATGGTGCACAACGGCATCGAATACGGCGACATGCAACTGATCGGCGAATCCTACCATCTGTTGAAGGAGGTTCTTGGACTGACCGCCCCCGAACTGCAGCAAGTTTACGCCCGCTGGAATCAGGGAGTCCTTAACAGCTACCTGATCGAGATTACCGCCAATATCTTCGGGCAGGTGGATCCGGAAACGGGCCGGCCGCTGGTTGACATGATCCTGGACGCGGCAGGCCAGAAAGGGACGGGCAAATGGACCGTCGATGCGGCGACGGACAACAGCGTGCCCCTGACCCTGATCGCCGAGGCGGTGTTCGCCCGCTGCCTGTCGGCCCTCAAAGAGCAACGCCTGACCGCCAGCAAGGTATTAGCCGGTCCATCGCCACAACGGCTGTCCGAACGGGAACAGTGGATCGCGGACGTGGAAATGGCTCTTTATGCCAGCAAAATCATCAGCTATGCGCAGGGTTTTGCCCTGATGCAGGCCCAAGCGCAGGCCAGTCAGTGGCCTTTGCATTACGGCGGTATTGCCCTGTTGTGGCGGGGCGGATGCATCATCCGCAGCGTCTTTCTGGGGCGTATCAAGGAGGCCTTCGATCGCAACCCCCAGCTGGTCAATCTGATGCTGGATCCGTACTTTGCCGGCGAGCTCGGGCGGGCCCAGCACGGCTGGCGCCGCGTCGTTGCACTGGCGGCAGCCCAGGGGATTCCCGTCCCGGCCATGGCCAGTGCTCTGGCTTATTACGATGGTTACCGTTCCGCCTGGTTACCGGCCAACCTGCTACAGGCCCAACGCGACTACTTCGGAGCTCACACCTACGAGCGGGTCGATAAACCCCGTGGTCAATTCTTCCACACCAACTGGACCGGTCACGGCGGTACCACCACCAGCGGCAGCTACACCGTCTGAAATCTACTTCCCCGACCGCTTCGGCAAGCCGCTCATAAGTAAAACAGCTTGCGGAACGCCCTGATGAGGGTTTACGAGCGTCGGTGACCACGGCTGCGATGACGTAGCCAGCGTTTTTTTGACAGTTCGATCCATCCGTTTTCAACGCCCAATTACCTATCCGTCAGGCGGGTGAGCCACTTTGTGAATCTCAAGTCTTTTTCAGGGGTAGTTCGGATTGAAGTCTAACCAGCTACGCACGCCATTGCTTGACCATCAGGGGTATGGCAACAGTGGTACGACACAGGGGGCATCTGCTCGAGTGCTAGGAAGTCGGGTCGGGCGATCAACCGGCTTAACCAAAGCCACGGGCTAGCAGGGATTCCGCAACAAGCTGGTCTTGACGATAGAATTTTGCTAGGGTTGTGGACAATCTGTCCTGTTGCCCGCCGCCCTGGTCCTGGCACAATTTGCCGGCGGGTTCATCGGGGACCGTCGGGGCGTGTCCGCCGGGTCATTTCCCAGGAGCCACCATCCATGCTCAGCCGTACGCTGCAAAGGTCAATGTCCAGGCTGACGTGCTGGATTTTGCGGCGGGTGCTGGCCTGTCGCTATCGTGTGCGGCTGACGGGTCTAACAGACGTTGTGCAACGCCCCGGTCCTTACCTGATCCTGCCCAATCATCCCGCCTACGCCGACCCACCGATTGTGATAGCCTGGCTATGGCCCATCTTCCAGATGCGGCCGGTACTCCTTGATTCGATATTCCGGCATCCGTTGCTGGCCCCTTTTCGCTGGTTGTTCCGGGGTATTGCCATTCCGGATTTCCAGCGGATCGGTCAGCGGGAGCGTGAGCAGATCGAGGCGGCCCGCCAAGAAATCATAGCGACGTTACAACAAGGGGAGAGTGTCATTTTGTGGCCAAGTGGCCGCTTGTCGCGGGACGGGCGGGAACGGATCGGGGGAGCCCGGCTAACCGCCGAGGTACTGGCCGCGGTGCCACAGGCCACGGTGGTGCTGGTCCGCACCCGCGGCCTGTGGGGGAGCATGTATAGCTGGGCCCGGGGCCAGCCACGCCTGCTGCCCGCCATTCTCAAGGGTTTTCTCCTGTGGCTGGCCAATCTGGTGTTTTTCGCACCTCGCCGACAGGTCACGATCACCGTGCAGGCCTTCACCGCACACCAGCGGCCTGAACCCGTACGGGAGCGACTCAACCCCTGGCTGGAAGCCTGGTACAACGCTGACACCCCTCAGGAACAACCTACCTACGTCCCCTATCATTTTCTTTTTGGACCTCGCACGCTGGTCTTTCCACCCCTCCCACCGTCCACTACCATCGATCCGGAATCGGTCCGTCCTCAGACCAGGCTCCTGGTCAGGCAACTGATCGAAGAAAAGCTGAAACGACCTTTAAGCGAGCGTGAGAACCAGGCCGAGACCACCTTCCTGGAACTAGGGATCGATAGCCTGGATGTCATGGACATTACGCTGAAGGTCGAGCAACATACTGGCTTTACCAGTAATCAGATTCCCAGCACGATCGGAGAGTTATGGGCCATAGCTGAGGGACGGGAGCAAAAGCCCCTCCCGCCTCCGCCATCGCCGGAATGGTTCACCAGCACGGGTACCAACGAACCCCTGGAAATTCTTGGTGAGACTATAGCTGAGGCCTTTTTGCAGCGGGCGCTACGGCATCGCCGGGAAATCATTGTTGCCGATGATCGGGCCGGCGTGCTGACTTACGAAAAAATGCTGGTGGGGGCCAGTGCCCTGGCTGTCCGGTTCCAGCAGCTTGCAGGCGAGCGGGTAGGCGTACTGGTACCCGCCTCCGTCGGCTGTGATCTGGCCGTGCTCGGGTTGTACCTGGCGGGCAAAGTGCCTGTGATGCTCAACTGGACCATCGGGCCAACTCATCTGGCCCATGCCGTACGACTCACGGGCATTACCCATGTCATCTCCTCCCGCATGTTCCTGGAGCGGGTAGCCGTGCAGTTGCCGGGGATCGATTGGCTCCATCTGGAGGACCTGCGGGCGGCCATCGGCAAGCATGAACGGCTTCTGCGTCTTCTGGCGGTTCGTTTGGTGCCGCGGTGGTATTGCAATCGGTTGTGTCGGTCGCTCCCTGCTCAGGCACGCGATCCGGAGCAGCCCGCCGTGATCCTTTTTACTAGTGGCAGTGAGAAGGCCCCTAAGGCTGTTCCCCTGACCCATCGCAACATCATCGCCGATCAGCGGGCCTGTCTGGCCGCCTTACAACTGGACCGCCGCCACGCTGCCCTGGGCTTTCTGCCCATGTTCCATAGTTTCGGTTTCACCATCACCGGCCTGCTGCCGTTTTTTGTAGCCGTCCGCATCGTTCATCATCCGGACCCCACGGACGCCGCTGCCCTGGTTTACAAAATTGCGGCCTACCGCCCAACAATCATTGCGACCACCCCGACGTTCCTGAGCTTTTTGCTGGATCGGGCCCAGCCCGGGCAACTCGAGTCGCTGCGACTGATCCTGGTCGGGGCCGAAAAGTGCCCTCTCTCGCTGTTTGAACGTGTGCGCCACCTGGCACCCAATGCCCAGCTTCTGGAAGGGTATGGCGTGACGGAGTGTTCTCCGGTCGTCAGTGTCAACCGTCCGGGGCGTGCCCGGCCAGGAACTATTGGTGAACCATTGCCCGGCGTCGATGTGCGCCTAGTCGATCCTGAAACCTGGCAACCCGTGCCACTCGGCTGTCGCGGCCTGCTGCTGGTACATGGACCGATCGTTTTCCCGGGGTACCTGGGCGAGGACGCCCCTTCCCCCTTCCTCTGGCAAGAGAATCGACGCTGGTACAACACCGGCGACCTGGTGGAGCAAACAGCAGACGGTTATTTGATCTTCCACGGCCGGCTTCGACGCTTCCTGAAGTCAGGAGGCGAAATGATTTCCTTGCCCGCCCTGGAGGAACCGTTTGCACGACGCTTTCCGCCCACAGCGGACGGCCCTCGTGTGGCCGTCGAAGGGATCGAAACCGCCGACGGTCGCCGGATCGTGCTCTTCACGACCGAGCCACTAACGCTTCAACAGGCCAACGCTATTTTGCAGGAAGAAGGATATCGCGGCCTGTATCGCCTGGACGAAGTGCGACACCTCGACCGACTCCCCGTCCTGGGAACGGGCAAAACCGACTACAAGGTCCTCCGCCGTCTGCTGGAAGCCGAACGGACCCATGCTGCCTGAGAGCAGCCGTACACTGGCCTTGACGCCCACTCATCCCAGCGTTCAAGGGGACCGTGAAAAGGAGGCCCCCGGCTGACGGTCTGTCAAGCGATGTCAGCCGCTATGGCCGTGATCAGGGCGGGGATCTGGCTAATCAGACCATCCCCGATCGTCAGATGAATGTGGCTACGGATCACTTCGACTAGTGAGGTCCCTTCGGTCAAGCCGATGATCAAGCTGCCGATCCGATTGACCGCGGGTGAGCAGCTAAAAAGTTTAGTGGTAAATTGACAGGTTTGGTGACAGGAAAGTCGAGGTTTGGTGCTGGGATGGGCAGGGCGTTGGCGGGTAGAGTCACCTTCGGTCCGGGAATGTCCTGGAAGTGGCGGCCGGACGGGGATGGTCGGCAGTGTGTACTTATGGGCGTGTAGATGTGACGGGGGTGGACTAACCAGGTCGGCGTGAGGAAAAAGCGGATGGTTGCAGGGTTACAGTAGGCTAAATTTTCAGCGGCAACGAATATGGTCTGTCGCAGGCGTGTTATTTAGCGGACTTTTACAGGTGGGAACAGTTGCAGTCGCAGTTGCGGCGACAACTGTTTCAGGGGGCAGGCAGGATCAAGAGATTCCGCCCCAGTTATATCAGGCGGTCGCTGCGGTGCTGGCTTTCCTGTATCGCATGCAACGGCCTGGGCCGGAACAACGCTAACCCGCACGCATCGGCTCTCATCTTTCCTGCCCGCAAAACTTGGAAACCATTAGCGCAACAGCGGTAGCTTTGGCTAAGGATCCATTCATTTATTAGCTGGCTGACTGGCCGCCAGGTCAACCGCGGGGAGTTTCAGGTCATCCGCTCGATGATCGCTTCGGTAAACTGCCGGGTCGAGGCCTCACCGCCCAAGTCGCGGGTGAGCACTTTGCCTTCCCGTAGAACGGCCTCGATGGCCTGGCGGATCCGACGGGCCGCTGTCAGATAGCCCACATCCTGGAGGAGTTCCAAACTGGGCATTATCAAAGGCAGTGGATTGGCTGTATCGGGCGGCACGCTCTCATAGCCGGCTCCATAAACGGCTTCGTACACCCGGATCTCGTCGCCATAGTTGACCGCTGCGGTGCCGCTGATACCCCCAATCAGTCCGGCCCCTAAATCCGAAAGCAGATCACCATAAAGATTACCGACCGCCAGGACGTCGAAGCGTTGCGGCCGGCTTACTAGTTGCATACAGGTGTTGTCCACGATCAGGTCCTGGCTGACAATATCGGGATATTCCAGAGCTACTTCGCGGAAACAGTCGAGGAACAAGCCGTCAGCCATCTTCAAAATGTTAGCCTTATGAATGCAATGGACGGAGCGACGTCGTAAACGACGGGCCAGCTCGAATGTGAAACGGAAGAAGCGGCGGCAGGCTGCTACCGTGACAATTTTGAAGCTTTGAACTACACCAGGAACGATCTCATGTTCACTGGTCGCATAGAGATCTTCGGTGATCTCACGGACCAGCAGGATGTCAACGTTGTCAAAGCGAGCCGGTAGACCAGGAAGATTGCGGATCAAACGCACCGAAGCGAACAACCCCAAAGCGCGGCGGAACGCCACATTGCAATTATTGTGGTGATTGCCCAGTCCGGATGATGCACGAATCCTTAGCGTTTCCTCCGGCGAGGGAGTGCCGTTGCCAGACGGGGGCAACAGTTTGCTTTTGAGGGCAACTTTGTGCCGGCGGACCGCTTCCAAGGTCTCTTCCGGAAGCGGGGGCATGCCCCGTTCCAGGGCAGCACGGCCCGCGTAATGGGTCTCCCACTGCAGATCGACCCCGGCTGCCTCCAGCAAGCGACGAACGGCCTGCTCCTGATCGTAGCCGATCCCTCCACCCTGCACGAATATCACTTTGGGCATGTTGTCTCCTCTGCCGCTGCACGCTTGGCTCAGAGCCGACCAGGCCCACGGTCAACCTTGCCTTGACAGTTCTGGCTGACCTTGCAGAACATCTTATCTGATCCCCTCAACGTCTCACAGATTGCCCCACGATCAGACCAGGACAGTGGGCCCACCAACCAGCAAATGACGGCCCGTTCGACAGGCAAGGGAAGGCGGATGGATCCTCGTCCGCAATTCAGCGGCGTAGACATGCTGCAATCTGAGGTGCTCGGCGTAATACGGCACAAAAGCACATGGGCTTTTATTGGCGCAGGATGAGCATGGTGCCAAAGTAGGCAAGAATAGTCAGCAGGATGGCAGTCGCAACGACCCCGAGGGGTCCGAATCGATTGGCGGGTTGTCCCTCATCCTCAATTGCCCAAGCGGCTGACCCCGCCGGGGAAGACGGAGCCGGTTCCGCTGCCGCCGTTGCGGGTGAAACGGGTAGGCCCAAGGTAGATCGACCGGGCAAAAGCGGTGCGGGACGAACTGTAGATGGAGGAGGTGCGGGGGAGTTGGCAAGGGGGGACCGGTTCGCTGGCGGCGCTAGCCAACCTGAGGCCCGAGTGGCCGCCGGAGAGGCAGTAGCGGCTGACCCAGCCGCAGAGGGAGTCGGCGCTGCAGAACCGTCAAGCACAGGAGATGCCCCCTTGGCAGTCACCGAAGCCAACCGAGATGGAGAGGACGTCACCGGTGCAGCCGCTGGAGAGGACGCTGACAAGCCGGGCTGCGCTGGTGGTGTCGGACTACGGGCTACCGAGGTCGTCGCCGTCAACGCCCGTTCGCTCGACAACCCCGGCCGCTGACCAGAACTCCGACTGCCCAAGCCCGGCAGTCGTCCACTCGATTGGGATAGGGACGCCGGTGCCGTGGGAGCGCCGCCGACAATCTGCCATAAGTCACCCACGAAAGGTTCCAAGGCCTCCGCGACCTCTTCACAGGTGCCGAAGCGTTCCTCCGGCTTTTTGGCCATCATGCGCAACACGATAGCTTCCAGCTCGGCGGGAACGTCTGCCACCAGTTGCCGGATCGACACCGGCTGGCGGGTCTGA
Organism: Gemmataceae bacterium; assembly: GCA_025055795.1. Classification (GTDB taxonomy): domain Bacteria; phylum Planctomycetota; class Planctomycetia; order Gemmatales; family Gemmataceae; genus Thermogemmata. The sequence goes on along the minus strand of JANWVV010000014.1, from coordinate 54,637 downwards.
TGAGCCATCATTTTTTCAACGGCGCTTCCTTCGGCAAAGGGCATCCGCCCGGTCAGGCAGAAATATAACACGCAGCCCAGGCTGTATTGATCGCCCGCTGGCGTGCGGTTGCTCGGATCGAGGATACTCTCCGGACTGGCACAGTCCAGGCCACTGGTCAGCGTGTTGGCCGTGGACATGGTGTCCACCATGCTTTCGCCATCGCTGTTTTCGACCAGCAGAGAGCCGATACCAAAATCCAGGATGTACACCTGATTATTCGGCCCGATCATAATGTTGGAAGGTTTAATCAGGCCATGGAACACGTTGTTTTGATGGCAGAGTTGCAGCCCCTGAGCAATTTGTAAGCCGATCAGAGCGGTACGGTTAACCGGCAAGGCCCCTTGTTCCTCAACCAGTCGGTCCAGCGGCCTGCCTTCCACCAGAGGCCAGACCAGGTAGTGCAATCCACCAGCCGTCCCTACGTCAAGGAATGGCACCACAGCGGGGTGCTGAAAACCCTGGAAAGCCCGGACCTGACGCCGAGCCAGACGGACGTTCCACATGCTGCGTCGCGGCAAGACCTTGATAGCATACAGCTTGTCATCATTGCGGGAAGAAGCCTTGTAAACCTGGCCCATACTGCCCGAACCAATTGCGTCGAGCAATACGTAAGGCCCCAGGACCAGCCCTTGCCCTTTACCGTTCAGCAGGCGATCTGCCTGGAAGGGTGTCAGCAAGCCCAGCTCAATCAGGTGCTGGGCCAAGGCAGGGGCTTCCGCCCTAGGATGATTTTTCAGGTAATCCGCGACGAGCTGGTCCAAGGTACTACGCTCGATCAAACCGCTGCGTCGCAGATCCCAGATGAACCATTCGCACTCACCCAACTCATTCACTGCCATGGATGGCACGCCTCAAACAAAATCGGAGACCAGACTTTGGCCGCAACCGAGTCTTGCAGCCGCGGCGGAATCTCCATCCTTGGCCATCGCCTGAATTCTCTGTTGCCAGCAGAGTTGTGATAAGGCGGCCTCAGGACGGAAAACGATTCGGTCATCGAAAAATAGAACGGCCTGGCCGCAAGTCAAACGGTTTGCCGCGGTTTTGCCCCGATCCTATTCCCGTCAGCCAGCTTCAAGCCTAGGATTGATTCATCCCCGCGGTGCGACAAACGGGGAGTAACACCGGCATCGCAAAAAATTTGGCAGGCGAGGAATTCATGAGTTACGATCCGTACGCCTATTGCCCTTGCGGAAGCGGCAAGAAGGTGAAATGGTGCTGCGCTCCTTACCTGACAACAGTGGAGCGAGCCTTCCGTCTGTTGGAAGAGGGACAGCAGGAGTCGTCCCACAAGTTGTTCCAGGACCTGCTGCAGCGTTACGGCACACAAGCCACACCCTGGCTGTACTACGCCAACTTCCTGATGCAATCCCAACGATGGGAGGAGGCCGAAGCAGCCCTGGAGCAAGCCCTGCAACGCGACCCGCAACTGGGAATGGCCTACTATTATCGCGGCATCCTTCGCCAGCAGGAAGGTGAACACCTCGGAGCCCTGTTGCTATTCCATAAAGCAGTCGATCGCCTCTCGCCAGAAGCGAGGGATCAATTGCTGCAGGTGTTTGTCCGGATCGCCGAAGTGGCGATGTTTCACAGGCTGTACCTGACAGCCGCCTATGCCACTGAGCGGGCGTTGCACCTGCGGCCCGACCTGCCGGAGTTGCATCAGTGGCAGGAAAAACTGCTGGGCCCTTCCACGGGGCTGCCCCAAGCCGTGCGACACAACTACCGTTTACGCCGCACCCGACGCCCCATCGCCGAGCAACACATCACCGGTCGCTTAGGCGATGCCCGCCGGGCCTACGAGGAACTGGTGCAACAAACACCAGCTGATCCGGCGGCCTGGTTCAATCTGGGCTTGATCTGCGCCTGGCAGGGCGAAAACGTTCGTGCCGTCGAGGCACTGTACCGCTCCCTGGACGCGGAGACCGACGACCGCCTGGCCGAGGAAACCGGCACCTTGGTCGAAGTGCTGTTGACCGCCCGCGGTATGGAAGCCCTGGCCAACTACCTGGAACATCTTCACCGGCTGCAAGTACGCGACCCGCAACGCCTCTGGCAACTGCTGGAACAGTGGCATCGCCAGGGCAAAATCACGCAGATCGAATATCAGGAGGAAACCGGCCTGCTGCGTGGCTACTTTGTCGAGGAAGTGCCCGTGCTGGCCATGAGTGAGCATACACCGCTGTACCGCATAACGGCCCGATTCTACCTGGTTCCCGGCGAACTGCATCTGTTGTCACCTTGGCAAGAGCGGGTGGAACAACTGGCCCAAGAGCTTTACCAGCAAGCACAACTGGCCCTGGCCCCACCCCAACATCAGGCGCACACCCTCGACCCCCGTAACCTGGCTCTGTGCTTTCTGACACTGGTCCGGCCGGAACACAAAAACAATGCCGACCTCCCTGAAAGGGAATTGCAATACGTCACCGACTATTTCGAAGCTGTCTGGTTGCATCAGCCTCTCAAGTCGCTGGAGGGGAACTCGCCGCTCGACGCCATGGGGAGCTCGCGACTACGGAAACGGGTGTTCGGTGCGGTCCGCTTCCTGGAGGACTGTTACCGCGCGACGTTGGGGCCGCATGAGGAACCAGCGGGCCAGTCCCCTGCACTGCCCCGCTACGATTTCGGACGGCTCCGTCATAAACTGGGCCTGGAATACACCAGTGTCCCCCCAAGCGAACCTGAGGTGTCGGCTAGTCCCACTCCAGCAGACAGTACGGCGAGCCGTCCCGCCATTCCCCAGGACCTGAATGCCCTCAACGTGGCTGAACTGGCCGCTCTGGATCGTCAGGCGTTGTCGGTTGAACAGATCGAACAAGCGATGCGTGCCGCCCTGCGACTGGACGCCCGCGAACTGGCGGTCGCCTTTGCACGGGCTGGGGTCGACAAACCGTTTGATCCTGCTCGGCCCGATCGTTACCCCCTGTTTGCCACCGCCATTACAGGCGCCCTGGTCCAGGGCAACTATCCCGAAGCCTTGCAGTTGATCCAACGAGGCGAACAGTACGATAACGAACATAACCGCGGGGCGCGGGCCATCGACTACGCCCTCAAACGAGCCAATGTCTACGTCCGCATGAAAGACGTGGAGCAGGCGGTACAAACATTCGACCAGTTGATTGCCCGCTATCCGCAGGAAGGGCGGCTTTACACCACGGCCGCCGAGGAAATGCTCCGCCTGAAAGCCACGGACAAGGCCCGTTACTTCGCCGATCGAGGGCTGCGTCTGGCCCACCAAAGCCAAAACCGCGACCTGGAGGCACACTGCCGCGAACTCCTGGCCGCTGCCGACAAGACACGCTAAACATCTGCTCTGCCTCCAGGCCGGGGGCTGACCGACAGCTTGCTAATGCCACGGTTGCCAGGTGGCTGTTCCCTCATCTCCGTAATCTGCCGTCGCTGTAAAATGCAAAAAAGAGGGGTGAGTCATGGATGCTTTCCTGGTATCGGCGGTGCGTACGCCCATAGGCAAGTTTCTGGGCGGCCTGGCTGGATACACCGCTGTGCAACTGGGTGCAGTGGTGATTGCCGAGGCCGTACGGCGAGCGGGCGTAGCAGCCGAGGAAATCGACGAAGTGATTATGGGCCAGGTGGTGCAGGCCGGTACCGGTCAGGCACCGGCCCGTCAAGCGGCCTTGCGCGCCGGTTTGCCACCACGCGTGCCCGCCCATACCACCAATATGGTTTGCGGCTCCGGTCTGAAAGCCGTAATGCTAGCTGTGCACAGCATCCGGGCCGGTGAAGCCGACCTGATTGTAGCCGGCGGCATGGAAAGCATGAGTCAGGCCCCTTTCCTGCTGCCCCAAGTCCGCCAAGGGTACAAATACGGTCACCAGCAGTTGGTTGATGCCCTGGTGCACGACGGCCTGTGGTGTCCATTCGCAAACTGGCCGATGGGGGCTGCGGCCGAACACGTGGCCCGAACCTGCCAGATCAGTCGGGCCGATCAGGATCGTTTCGCGCTACGCAGTCATCAGCGGGCAGCCGCTGCCTGGGCCCAAGGTGCTTTCGCCGCCGAGGTGGTCGCCGTTGCTCCACCGGCCGGCAGCCGGAGCGAACCCGTCCGTCAGGACGAAGGTATCCGCCCGGAGACCACCCTGGACAGTCTGGCCCGCCTGAAGCCCGTCTTTCAGACCGATGGCTCCGTCACTGCCGGCAATGCCTCGCAACTATCTGATGGTGCCGCTGCCATCGTGGTCGCTTCCGGACGCTTTCTGCAGACGCACCCCCGGGTTCAGCCCATGGCTCGTGTCGTCGCTATGGCCATGAGCGGCACCGAACCGCGCGACCTGTTCCTGGCTCCCGTGCCGGCAATTCGCCAGGTGTGTGCCAAAGCGGGAATTCCCCTGCAGGCGATTGACCTGCTGGAAGTCAACGAAGCATTTGCCGCCCAGATGTTGGCATGTGGCCAGCAACTGCGTCCCGACGGATGGAACGAAGAACGTGTTAACGTCCACGGTGGCGCCATTGCCTTGGGCCATCCGATCGGTGCCAGCGGCGCCCGCGTACTGACCACGCTGCTGCACGCCCTGCAGCGTTACGGCAAACGCTACGGTCTAGCCGCGCTATGCCTGGGTGGCGGTAATGCCGTGGCCATGATCGTGGAAAATCTGGGCTCCGCACCCCAATGATCCACCGCCCTCTGCCTCGGCCCATGCCGGAAGCCACTTCAGCAATACCGCCGCGGATAACAAACGCATAGGTTGCGGACGCGGAGTTTCCGCCAGGAATACCACCTGGTGATTTGTCCCTTAGTTAGCACAATTGGTTCTAGCGGCCGCAACGTCCTCGGTGGCGGACAGGCGAGGATTGCTTCAGGAAAAGATGTCGCTACTGCAGTCGCCCCCCGGATAACGGATTTCGTGAGCCCGAGCCGGTCCCTGCGGTTCCTTGCCGAAGTCTACCAGGAACTTCTCGTTCAATTGCATCCCGCCCTGCTGGGGATCACAATCTAGTTGCACCAACCAAGACCCCTGCTTGGCAATCTGAGGATAGAAGGCGTTGTCCCAACTACTATACAGCGAATTGGTAACATAAAGGCGGCGACCGTCCAGACTCAACTGCAGCATTTGCGGTCCGCCACTCAGTTCTCTGCCCTGCAACTGCCGGGGCGGTCCGATCAATCCCCCGAACGCCACACTGCCCGTTAATTTCGGCCGCTCGGGATCGCGGATGTCGTACTGCAGCACCCGCCCGTGCAACCAGGTGGACACGTACAAGAAGCGGTCATCCATCGATATCAGTATGTCACTGATGAGAGGCGGCACCTGACCGCCAGGGAAGTCGTCTTTTTTGACCGGTTCCAGTTGGATCACCTTGCGCGCCTGCCATTGCCCGGCCGATCCCTCACGCCGGAACAACCAGATGCTGCTGCTCAGGGCTGCTCCGACAAAGCCGTAGTCCTTGTCCGGGTCGTGAGCAAAGCGAACTTCCAGCGGAATGGCTCCCTGGCCCAGGTCCACCGAGTGGATCAGGCGTCGTTGCTGCCAGTCCCAGAAATGCAGGTGGCGGCCATATTTCCCCGCGGCCACATCTTCCAGACGCGGTCCCGGTCCAAACGTTCGAGGTGCTGCCCACTCCGTGGACACCATCACGTTGTACCGAGGCTGATACCAGAAATCATAATTGAATTGCATGCCGGCCGCTTCTTTCTCCCAGCGTCCCTTGAGGCGGAACTGCTCGTCCAGGAGCAAAAAGCCACCCGGGCCGTTGCCCTGAGCATCGCCCAGCATCGAAATCATCACCTCACCCGAAGGCAAACAGTGCACGGTGTGCGGAGCCGACAGATTGGCCACCTTGGCCACTTCCTCCGGCTCGATCACGGCGTGGAGCCGCAGGGACGTCGGCTCTTTGGCATCGATGATGTGAATCCGACTGGAACGGAAACCCGGTACGATCAGATAACGCCGATCTCCCGGCCGACCGTGACACGATGAGCAGATGTTCCAACCGTAATGGTGCAATTCATCCCCTACCTTGGGCATGCTCAATCGGTAAATCACCTGCCCGTATCGAGTGGAAGCGGGGTCAACGTCCACCACCGCCAGATAGTCAGGTTGATGAACGGACGTGCCAACGTAGGTACACGCGACAAATAGCAGCTTTTCCCGGGGTGCCTGCATCGCCTGCTGAGGCGAAGCGTAGCCAGGCGTGCTCAGTGCCGGTCCTTGCGCCGCCGGCACGCGATGCCCCCCTACCCACAGGCTGGCCGCCGCCAGCCCACTGCTCAAAAAAGTGCGACGATCGACAATCGCAACCCCCTCGGCTACTGAATGACCTACTCCCTCTAACCATGAGCCACGCATTACTTCTACCTCCTGACGGAACGTCCATCATGATTGATAACCATCGTGACTACTCCACAGCATCCTAAATGAACATGCATGGCATAATCGCTCTCTCCAAGACCTACGTGGAAGATACCACCGGCCAGCAGGACGGTCCATAGCCAATCATTTGTCCGCCCACGGGTACCCCACCAGACCTAGGCATCCTCGCTCTTCTCAGCTCTCGAATGGTTTGCCTTTACCCCAGCATCGACACTAGCTCCTCACACAACGTTGAACTGATAAAACCAAATGGCTTGACTCTACCAATTTTATCCGTTCATATATACAGTATATGATCTAAAATTCAGATGACAAGAGCAACTGCGAAAGTGGTTTTTTATTAACAGATTCCTGACTCGGTATGTGGATGGCAAATATATGCACTAAAGCGAAAAATGGCGGGCGGGCAAAAAACTAACTTGACGCATCATCGTAGGAACTTTTTGTTCAGAAACATCCAGTCTGGGCAAATGGGGGGCCCCGGAAGGTGGTCCCGGACAGATGATGGAGGTGAGACACAGAGTGGATCCGGCTTGTTGGATTGGCAGAATGGGTCATACAATTCCAGCGGTCTGTAATGGTAACAGGCAGGCTAAGACATGCCGCTGGTGGGTCCGGAAAATGGCAAATGTCGCCGGCTGGCCGTGCTGGGATCGACTGGTTCGATCGGTCGCAGCACGCTGGAGGTGGTACGTCACTTTCCGGATCAGCTGCAGGTTGTTGGCCTGGCCGCACACCGCAACTGGAAGTTACTGGCGGAGCAGTGCCGGGAGTTCCGCCCCTCGTGGGCGGTCCTGGCAGATGCGCAGGCGTATGCCGAAGCGGACCAGCATCTTTTCCCACGGGAGACGCGGGTGCGTTGGGGTCCGGAAGCAGTGGCCGAGCTAGCTAGCCGGGCCGACGTCGATATCGTAGTGGCGGCTATTGTGGGAGCGGCGGGCCTGCACGGAACGTGGGCAGCGTTGGAAGCTGGCAAGACAGTGGCACTGGCCAATAAGGAAACACTAGTGGTCGCCGGTCCGCTCATTCTGGAGCTAGCCAGCCAACATCACGGTCAGCTCCTGCCGGTCGACAGTGAACATGCCGCGTTGTTCCAGCTTCTGGAAGGTCGGCCCCGTACAGACCTGGTCCGGCTAGTGTTGACGGCCAGTGGTGGACCGTTCCGTGGCAAGCAGGCCGCCGAGTTGACCCAGGTGACCCCTCAGCAGGCCCTGCAACATCCGACCTGGCAGATGGGACCGAAGATCACCATTGACTCCGCCACCCTGATGAACAAGGCCCTGGAGGTGATCGAAGCCCGCTGGTTATTCGATGTGTCGGCCGACCAGATTGCCGTGCTGATCCATCCGGAATCGATGGTGCACGCCCTGGTGGAATGGGCGGACGGGTCGGTACTGGCTCAGTTGTCGCCGCCGGATATGCGGTTACCGATTCAGGCCGCCTTGTTGTATCCGTCCCGGCCGGCCGGCCCGGCCCGCCGGGTCGACTGGCACAAGCTGGGTCCGTTGCACTTCGAGCCTCCGGACCTGGAAACGTTCCCGGCCTTAAGTCTGGGTTACGAAGCTGCACGACGCGGTGGCACCTGCGGCGCCGTACTCAATGCCGCTAACGAAGCGGCCGTGGCTCGCTTTCTGGCCGGGGAGATGGCCTTTTTGGATATACCACGCTGCTGCCGCGCCGTGCTGGAAGCACATCCCTATGAGTCACGCCCGTCGCTCGAACGTCTGCTCACGTTGGACCGCTGGGCGCGACAGGAGGTTTCCCGTTGGCTGCATCCTCGCCTGCACCTGATCCCCTGACCCCTGGACGTGGACCGTCAGGCACCACCCCCGACTCAACTGCCCCGGCAAACGGTGCTGCCGCTGGCAATGGCGTAGCAGCACCCGCCGAGCCGGGAGTACTCGCCTGGCTGAAACAAAATGCCCTCTCCTTGCTCATCGCCGCTGCTCTGGTGGCCCTGGTCATACGATACCTGGACCCGCTGGACACCCTGAAAGTGGTGCTGGGCTTGGGACTGGTTATCTTCGTTCACGAACTGGGACATTTCCTGGCGGCCAAATGGTGCGACGTCCATGTCACGGTCTTCAGCATCGGTTTTGGCCCGGCGTTGCCGTTCTGCTCGTTCCGTTGGGGCGAAACCACCTACAAAGTGGGCATGATCCCGCTAGGCGGATACGTGCAGATGATGGGTGAAGGCGAAGCCGGCGATAGCGACGAAGGCGACACCGACCCCCGCAGCTACCGCAACAAAAGCGTGGGCCAGCGGATGCTGATCATTTCGGCAGGCGTTATCATGAATGTCCTGCTCGGCATGGTCTGTTTTGTGGCGGCGTACTGGCACGGGGTCAAGGAAATCCCGGCAATCATCGGGGGGGTGGAAAGCGGTAGTGCAGCCTGGCGCGCCGGCCTGCGTGCCGATGACGAAATTGTGCAGATCGGCAGCCGGGAACGACCCTTTTTCGACGACTTGCGTCCCATCGTAATGAGTACTGCCGCTGGGGAACAGGTCGAGTTGCGTGTGCAGCGACCCGATGGCAGTCTGGTCAGTTATCAGGTGGAACCCCGACGCGACGAAGGCACCCGCTTTCCGCAGCTAGGGGTGGTCCCGCCGTATCGCCTGGAGTTGTTGTCGTTCCGCAAAGCCCAGGTACCGCCCGTAATAGCCGGCACGGCAGCCGCCCAGGCTACGCCACCATTGGCACCAGGTGACCGGATCGTGGCCATGAGCGATCCCCACCAACCGCAGCAGGTAACCCCTTTACGCGCAGATCGACGTCATCCCGAGGCTGGCCCGGACGTGGCCGACTATTATGGCCGGCTCCGGGCCTTGGCAGGCCAGCCTGTGATCCTTCGCGTCCAGCGACGTCAAGCGGACGGTCAGACCAGCATACTGGATGTGACTATCCCGCCGGCCTACCGTGCGGATCTGGGGCTACGTCTGCGCATGGGCCAAATCGCTGCTCTGCGCGAGGGGGGACCAGCCGCCCGCGCCGGCGTGCTCGCACACCAGGACCAGCCCGCCCTCCCCGGCGACCGTATCCGCGACCTGCGGCTGCCCGAAGTCGATGGTACTACCACCTGGCTGACCACCGGCGATGAAAAAGCTCCCGATTCCACCGTCACCGTACGGCGTCTCGATCCCCTGGTGCTGCCCTACGAACTGCGGCAATGGGCCGAACGGCAACTAGCCCGCGGTGCCGAGGCCAACCTTCAAGTCCGGCTTACCGTCCTGCGGACCGTCGGTTACCAGGAGGCCCGACCGGTCGAGTTGACCCTGCACTACGACCCTGCCTACCACGACGACCGCGAAACCATTTCGTTGCCCAACAGTCCGGTGCCGCTGGGCGGCCTGGGACTGGCATATTGGGTCGAAACCGTTGTGGATCAAGTGGTACCCGGTTCCCCCGCTGATGGACTGCTGCAACCCAACGACGTTATCGTGGCGGCCCGGCTGTACACCTTGGACGAGCATGGCCAGGTCCATGCCGGCGAATGGTTCGACAAGCTCAAGCCACACCAGTGGGCCTATGTGGACGCCGCCTTGCAACGACAGCCCCCCCATCGCCTCGACTTACGCATCCAACGTGGCGAAACTACCCTGGACGTTACCCTCCAGGCACAACCCGACCTGCACCACCCGCTGGACGAGCGGGGGCTGCTTTTAGCCCGTGACTACCGCATCCAGAAAGCTGACGGATTGATCGATGCCCTCCAACTAGGCGCTTGGCGCGTCGTGCGTTTCATCAAATACATCTACATGAGCCTCTATGGCATGATTGCCCCCTCCGGACGCATTAGTCCCAAAACGATGAGCGGACCGCTCACCATTGCCAACGTTTCCTATCGCGTCGCCGGCGAAGACATCTGGCAATTCCTCCTGTTCCTCGGCATGATTTCAGTCAATCTGGCCGTCGTTAACTTTCTGCCCATCCCGGTGCTTGACGGCGGTCACATGGTTTTCCTGATTCTGGAGAAAATTCTCGGCCGTCCGGTTCCGGAACGGCTCTTCCACCTAGCCATGTACGCGGGCCTGGCCCTCATTCTGGCCCTGATGATTTTCGTGATCGCCCTCGATATCCAACGCCTGCTTTTTGGTTGGTTCTGAGGCGAGTCCGAGCGGGCCACCTGTGATCCGTTCTTCCAGAGTTTCACCCATGGTTTAGCGACGACACACCAGCATCGGGTCCAGCAGCGGACCGCAACAGCATACGCCTGCGATGCCCAAGCAACCAAATCGGCTCACTCACTGAAACCAGCTATGGCTAGGCATGCCGAATCAAGGGGGAAATAGCCATCGGCCGCCTTCGAGGCTGTTTCCCAACGCGGTCCAGTAGTAGTACCGGGGGGAACGAATCGTGTGGGATATGCCGAGATTAGACGATATAGTGGAATATAATCGGTCAATGGAAGCAGTACCGCGCTCATCGGGTTACTTTCAGTATACCCATATGGATATCCGACACCCCAGCGGCTGCGTTATCAGGGTACGGCTGGAAACCACCTATGTGTCGCCTCAAGATTTTTTTGGTTATGACTGAAAATCAAAGAGCGACCAAGTGGGCCACCACACACTAAAACGTGCTTTGACCAATGAAAACCAGATGAAAATCGTGCTTGGCATCGCATCCCTGCCGCCGTGGACGCTACAACATTAACCCTAGTACGAGAAAAATCAAGGGGATCGAGTCATAGGCTAGTCGTTCAGGGACGGCTCAATCGGCAAGGATTACGAGGTTGCGGAGTGGTGAAGTTATGACAATATCCTTGTCGCTAGTGGAGGCAAGAGCGACCGGGGATAGCTCGGCGGATGCCTCGGGTAGTCCCGCCGTGGTGGAAATGCCGGCCGAGGAACTACAGCGATGGTTTGTGCAACGCGGCGAGCCTTCGTGGCGGGCCCACCAACTGCGCCGTCATCTTTTCCAGCGTGGCACGACTGACTACGCGGCCATGACGGACCTGCCCCTGGCTCTGCGCCAGCAGTTGCAACAGCAACTGCCGTTATTTGCCACGACGCTGGTGCAACACCGCAGCGCCCCCGATGGCACCCACAAGCTGGTCCTGCGTTTGCGTGATGGTCATTTGATTGAATGTGTCCTGATCCAAGAGCAGGACCGAGCCACAGCCTGCATCAGTACGCAGGTGGGTTGCGGCATGGGATGCGTGTTTTGTGCCAGCGGCCTGGCGGGTGTCGTACGCAATCTGACCGCAGCCGAGATGGTCGAACAATTGTTGCGTCTGCGAGCATGCGCCCGACGGGGCCGACTGACCCACATTGTGGTCATGGGGATGGGAGAGCCGCTGGCCAATCTGCAACAGTTGCTGGAAGCCCTTAGGATTGCCTGTGATCCGCGGCAGGGGCTGGGGATCAGCCAACGGCACGTCACTATTTCCACTGTGGGCCTGCCCGCTAGAATCCGGCAACTGGCCGATAGTGGTCACCACTACCACCTGGCAGTTTCCCTGCATGCCCCTAACGACAGTCTGCGTAATCGCATCGTGCCGACCAACCGCAAAATCGGCATAGCAGCCATCCTGTCCGCTGCTGATTACTTCTTCCAGCGGACGGGCCGGCAGGTGACCTACGAGTACGTTCTGCTGGGCGGGCTGAACGACACCGCGGCCTGTGCCCGCGAGCTGAGTCAGTTGCTGGCGGGACGCAAGGCCCATGTCAACCTGATTCCCTGGAACGACGTGCCCGGATTACCCTATCTGCGGCCCGACTCGCGGGCCATAGAGCGCATGATTCGCACCCTGCGTCAGGCTGGTATCAGCGTCAAGGTTCGCAAACGCAAGGGAGCGCAAATCGACGCAGCCTGCGGTCAGTTGCGCCGGCAACTGATATCCACCCCACCCTCGCCGGGCAGTCCCACGGTCTCCCCGGCGTTACCGGACTTCCCCCAGCCCATCGACCCTCAGGGTGATATTATCCCCGTGACGCCATCTGCCCTCAGGCCGTTAAGCTCGATGCCACCCGTCGCCCCCCAAAGTGAGCCGTCTGATCCCCTGACTGATGCTGCCGCAGCCACTGCTCGCTGAAACCAGGACTGTCCGTTATGCCGGCCGGCCAGACAAGTAATCTGATGGCGTTACGGGACCCGGACATCCGCCTGATGTTGCGAGTGCGGGATGACGACCCCACCGCCTTCGCCGAGCTGGTCCAGCGCTTCCAACATCGGCTGATCGCCGTTTTGCATCATCTGGTCGGCGACCGTGACGAGGCCGAAGATCTGGCGCAGGAGGTTTTTCTGCGTATCTACCGCCACCGCAAGCGCTACTCGCCCCGGGCCCGCTTCGCCACCTGGTTGTTCACAATTGCCAATAATCTGGCCCTCAACGCCCTGCGCAACCGCAAGCGTCGTCCGGCCCAGCCACTGGAAATCACGGAATCGGGCTCCCTGTGCCATGAACCTCAGCAACTGCCGCCCAATGCCAATTCTTCCTCGTGCCTGCCGGTTAAACGTCTGCATCAGGAAGAGCTGGCCGTAGTCATCCAACGTGCCTTGGAAACACTGAATGAACGACAACGACTGGCCATCATTTTGAATAAATACGAGGACATGAACTACGCAGACATAGCCCAGGTAATGGGTCTGACCACTAAGGCGGTCAAATCATTGTTAAGCCGGGCACGGGCGCGATTGCGTGAAGCCTTACAGGGTTATATTGACATAGAGGATGGCTCTATGCCGAGCTCTTCGCCCGACGACTCCGCTGTCTCACCAGCCAATCCTTGAGGCTGCCATGTCCAAGCCAGTCCCTGGGGCTCCGCTGCCCTCCGACGATGCAGATCCGCTCGACCCGCTCGACGAGGAACTGGTCGCCTACCTCGACGGTGAACTACCCGAAGAGCAGGCGCGTCAGATCGAACAGCGGCTAGCGGCCGATCCGCAACTACGTCGGCGAGCGATACTGCTGAAGAAAACCTACGAGCTGCTTGATTATCTGCCGCGACCAGAGGCTTCACCGGATTTTGCCACGCGTACACTGGAAAAAATCCCGGCCAGCCCACGCTCCACAGCCAGCCTACTGCCACCGGCTCCTGCTGGTACCGCAAACGGTCCGCCCTCGACTTCCATGCCGATCGTGCTAACCAGTTCGGTTCGTCCCGCACTGGCTTCCCTCGTTACGCACCGTTCCATCCGATCACTCCTGATCTTCGCGGCGTGCCTGCTGGTGGGAGGATCAGGCGGCTATCTGTTACTGACCAGTCTGGCCTTGCCGGGACGCTCCCTTTCATCTCCCGCCTCCTCTGTCGAGCCTGCTACGGTCGAGCATCGCCTGATCGCGATGCTCCCTTTGTACATCGGCGTGGATGACCTGTCGTTTTTGTTACGACTGGCCGAGCCGGAATACTTCGGTGACGATCCGCTAGTGGAAACGGCCCCGGGTCGTTCGTCTCCCGGGCCGCCCGGCGAAGCAGACGCATGGCCTGCCGCTGTGTGGGAGCAACTGATCCATTCCTATCGTCATCTGCCGCCGGCCCGACAAGCCGCCTTGCAGGAACTCGACCGCGACTTGTTCGCCCAGGAACCGGTCGAACGCGATTATCTACTGGCCATCCTGGAGGCCTATGCCTTCTGGTTATCCAATTTGCCGGAGGATCAACGGCGTAGCATCCTGGCAGCAAGCGATGCCGCCCAGCGTCTGCAGCGAATCCGGGAACTGCGCGAGCAGCAATGGCTGGAAACCCTACCTGGTGAGCAACAGAAGCAGTTGCGTGCCCTGAGCACTCCGGAACGGATCGAGGCCGTGCGCCGGCTCAAACGGCAGGAAGCGGATCGTCGCGAGGCCTGGTCATTGGTCCGGCGGCACGCCGAGGAGATCGCAGCCAACCGGATTCCTTGGCCCTTCCACGACGAGGGGCTGCGGCGGGCCGTGCTGGATTTCGCCGCCCGGGCGTTCCAGCTCCATGAAACAGGCAAAATACGCCTGACCGCCAACGAAAGCAGCCGCTACCACACGCTGTTGACACAAGCCGAGCAGCACGGCGGCTGGAATTGGTTCCACTACGGCCGGGAAGTCTACAATCTGAGCCGCAAGTACGAGCGTTATCTGCTTCCCGAACCCATAGGCAAGCCCATCACCGATTTTGCCGATCTGGGAGCAACCGCCCGTCTTTTCGACAAGGGACGAGTTGCCAGCTTTGTCAATCCGCACCGGGGCAAATGGCCTGAATTCGCCTTGGCGATCCAAGACTACGTCAACACTATACCTCCGCACGAGCGACCGAAGTTGCCGCCATTGGGACCAACACGCCCAAGCGAGTTGCGCGACCCCCTCCGCCAGGTGGTTGAACGGGAGCTACTGCCCAAATTGCGACCACACGAACAGAAAATACTGCAAATGCACGAAGGCAAATGGCCGGATTACTGCCGGGAACTGCGCAAATGGGCCTGGTTCTACGACGTCAGCCTGCCCGGCATGATGCTGCCCGGCTCGCCTCGCCAATGGGATAACTGGTACGGCCCCCGCCCCGCCCTGCCGCCGCTAGTTCCTCGCTTCTTTCCCTTCCTGCCGGCACCTCCACGCCACTGAATGCCGGCGCAAAAGCGTCCGCACAACTCTCGACGACTACCTGTACATCCAGCCCTCTGCTTCCACCCGTGCAACGCCTGCCACACGAGTATATGAAATTTCGAACACAAGACTTTACAGAGTCAAATCGCGTTTTCGGCTTGAAATATAGCATGCTACAGCAATATAGTATACAAAAAGTCAATATGACATTGTCGCAGGAGATCACAAAAAGTGCTGATCGATTTGCGTTGCAGCAGCGATAGTGACGCGGGGCCAGAAAGCCGGAGTCCCTAGAAGCGAACTTCCATGCCGAAGCTGATGCCTTGCAGCCAGTAATCGCTGGTACGGAAACCACTGTAAACGGGGGGCTGCTCTCCAGGCAGAAGGGTGACCGGGGGACGGAAGATGGGATTAATGCGCGGATCGATCTGTTCTCCGGCGCGGACCACGTTACTCAGATACATCCAGTTGTACGCCACGTACAAGCGGGCGCTTTCGGTCAATTGCACGCCGCCTCGGACGCTTACTTCGGGCAGTACGGCAAAAGTTGTTTGCTGGTAGCGACCAATGTTGGACGGCAGAGCGAAGCGACCGATGGCCGTAGCGGTGGGCTGACCGCCGTAAGGGGTCAGGACCGTTCGACCGCTGATGTCGACAACCTGCCGCACGCCACCCAAGGCGATGGAAGCACGTCCGGCCAAAAACCACACTCCCATCCGCCGCTCGCCCGCCAGACCCAGTACACCGCCGTGGAAGTGATTAAAGGTGCGAAAGCGATCCAGAGCTTGCAGATGCTCGCCCGGATTCAACGGTGCTGCTGCCGTACTCAGAGCTGTAGTATCTTCCTTGATGCTGACCTCGTCCGACAAGCCAAAGTAGCGGTAGCCCGCGAACCAGTCGATTTTTCCGCCGGGGCCACTCCAGGCATTCACCAAGGCGTTCACGCCGCCACCGATGACAAAGCTCTCCGACTGCACGTCGATGGCACCGCGTTGCACACCGGGATAGGCCACTAAAATGGCGTCGTCCAGACCTGTGACCGCATTGACAAAAGGACGGGCCAGAATCTGGTTCCCGTTGGCATCGGAAGCGGCTGTCAGACCCTTTTTGATGTTACCCAGGAAAAAGAAATCGCCTTCCAGCCCGAGGGTGCGGTTGAGGTCCAGCCAGGTGCCCCCACTGACACGCAAGCCTAGCCGGAACTCGTTATTGACCCGATCCAGGGGAAACAGGATACGGGTTTCCGGGGTGGAGAGTTTGCCCGCCAAAGTCTGCGGTGTAATCGGATCACCTGTGGTAATCATGGGCGGAAGATGCTGACCACTGGCCGCCCACAGGAGCATTTCCACGTTGGTCCAGACGACGCCTCCCGGATCTGGAGCAGGTGACCACGCGGCCAGGGGCGTTCCGATCGTCGGAGTCACTGCCGGCACGGCCGATTGCAACTGCGTGCTCTGTGGTAACGGAGACCAGGACATTGGCGGTGGCACCGCGACTGTGCCCGGTTGCGGTTGTTCTTTACCGGAGCTTACCGTGCCTTGCGGTCCAGTAGTCCCCAGCGCAACCGGGGGGGTTGTGGTGCCTGCGGGTATGCGTTCGGCGGGATAAACGCTCAAAGGTAACGGGCGTGCCAGACGCGGGCGACGCTCAGAAGTACGGTATCCCAGAGGCAAATCTCCATTCCCATAGGGCCAGCCGTTCGGTTGGCTGGCCGCTTCCGGCCGTTGCCACAGAGACCCTGGCTCCCGGGTGCTGGTGGTGACCGGGGCGGGACCACTCCGTTGCGACGGGCTGTCCCCTTCGGAGCCGTAGCCTGTACGATCGGCAACCTGCCCCCAGGCACAACTGCTGAGCAACACCCCGGCTGTCCAAGCGGACCACCATCTGTTCCAGAAGCGCACCCGGCTGAACCACCAGCTATGCTGGTCCTCCCCCCGCCACCACCGATTGCCGGGCCCAATCCAACCCCGCACGCCCCTGTCCTCCCCTTGTGAACTGTACACCTAGCAATGGACTGCTCCATGCCGACAGTCCACGTCTTTAACACTTTATCGGCACAAGCCCTTTGTTCGTACAATTTGAACATCCTCATATGGCTGCACCAAACTCTCTAACCCGCTTTTAGCGATAGAATCGCTGCAGTTTTGCCAATTTCCCAGAAAACCGTAGCGTCTTCCCGAACTGGAATCTTTACCTCTGACCGAGTTTATCTGTTCTCAGCACTGGCGGACCGACCTGATTCGGAACACCCACCATGTTCATGCGAATCTGCCAAAAAAGAACAAGAGGAAGACAAGCATGACATCGATTATTACCATGTTTCGGACATAATGGAGAAAACCGAACAGCAAGCATACCAGTCCGTTTCACGAGCTCACGCAGCACGATGGGCCATAGAGGCACAGCGAAATACCAGATTTGGCCGGGAGCTGACAACCAGAATAGAATCTCAATGCCTTAAGATAATTAAATCTGTTCGGTTTGGACGGGGGCTGAAACCACTGAGGCTCGCGATGATCGCCGGACAGCTGTAACGATTTACGGGGCAACTTGCAGCGAGGAGTAGCAGTGACCTTACGGGAGTTGCAAGAGGCAATCCGGGCGACATTTGGTTCCCGGGACGCCCAACGGGGTATCGAAGGAACATTCATGTGGTTCATGGAAGAAGTGGGCGAACTGGCAGCTGCCCTGCGAACAAGTGGCCATCGGGACCATCTGCACCACGAATTTGCGGACGTGCTGGCCTGGTTAGCGACCCTCGCCAACATCGCCGGCGTAGACTTAGATGATGCCATGGAGCGACTCTACAAAGCTGGATGTCCTAAATGCGGAGGCAGTCCCTGCCGTTGCGTTGGGGTCAAGCCGTGATAAGCCAATCCCGCTTTGCTGTCTGAGGCTCAGGCGCTCCCAGCCATACTGATGGTCATCCTGAGATCGGGTACCATCTCTGAACTCGGGTGCACCAGCAAACCTTCAACATGGTGTCTGAACAACGGGAAGTTATGGGTGTCCAGGATAACAGGACGTCAATCGCTTCGGTAACACAGAATCGACTGAGTATGGCAGGCAAAGGATCATATTGGAGATATGAACTTCTGGCCGTGCTGCTCCTGATGAGCGGAGGCAGCAGCGAGCTGAGCGGACCCTGGAGAGGTCTGCCCGCTGCTCAGGCTACGGAGCTTCCGGTTCACATCCAGGCTGCCCGGCTCGGCTTTACCGGGGACGACGACGCACCCGTGGCCAAATTCGGACAATGGACCCCGTTGCAGGTAAAGCTGGACGTGCGTGCCGTAGTTCCGGAAGCCGCGGAACTAGTTATCGAGGCCCCGGATGCCGATGGGATCACCACCGTTCAAACAGTCCCTCTTCCTTTGGAGCAAACAGAACCGGGGCGGACGGTCACCACGGCTGAACTGGGGGTGTGGGCCTATCTGCGGCCGATTGGCGAGACGGACGTGTTGTTACAGGTCCGCACCGTGGAAGGGGGTCGTCCCTTGTCGGACCCGTACCGCTTACGCGTCGGACGGTTACGGGATCTCCTCGCCTACTCGGTATTGTTCATGGGGACGACACCGCCACGGTTCGAACTTCCTAAACCGGTAGGAGGAGATCAGGCGGGCAGCGGCGGCCTCCGCGGTGGACGCATCCTGACCGCGACGGTCCGCACTGTGGAGGAATTGCCCGGCCATTGGTTCGGTTACGAAAGTATCGATCTGATTGTGGTGCTGGCCGGCGCGGACACGGAAGGATTTGTCCGTCAACTCTGGTCCGCGGAAGCTGCTGCCGCGGTCCGTCAGCGTCGGGAAGCTTTGCACGAGTGGGTGCGGCGGGGGGGACGCCTGGTAGTCGCCGGTGGGTCGGCCGCCGACGCTCTGGCCTCTCTGCCGGATTTACAAGAACTCTTACCCGCATCCATACGCGGCAGTCGCCAAGTCGATCTGGCCGTGCTGCACTGGAATGCCCGTGCCTCCAGCCAGTTTGGAGCTTTCCATGGCGCGTTGGGCAGCAAGACGGGTCGATTTCCCGTGGCGAACCTGGTGCGCAAGTCTCACCCAGCAGCCCGTATACTGATTCCCCCGCCGGAGCGGCAACGCGATCCAAGCCTTATCCCGCTGGCTGCCCAGTGGCCGGTGGGCCTGGGACGGGTAACACTGATTGCCTTCGATCTCCATCGCCCCCCCTTCGTGGAGTTCCCCTTGCGTGCCGAGTTCTGGGACTGGGTACTTCGCGAGGCAGGGGCCAACCGGGCGTCGGCCGGGAGTGAGGGGAAGGCCAAACCTGCTGATGCCGACCTGAGCGAGGAAGAGGACGAACTGGCCGTGGCCCTCCGCACCCATGCCGACGCGTTCGAGGGCATCCCGGTTATCACGTTTGGCTGGGTGGCCGTGCTGATTACGTTGTATCTGCTCCTGGTAGGACCCGCCGAGTACTTCCTGCTCAAGCGGCTGATCGGTCGCCAGGAATGGACCTGGGTGACCTTCCCCATCATCGTGCTTACTGTAACGGTGCTCGCCTTCACCACGGCAGCCAGCCTGAAAGGGGACCGGCTCTGTGTCAACAAACTAGACGTGGTAGACATCGACGCCGCAACAGGACGTGTCTACGGAACCACCTGGCTGGCGCTATTTAGTCCACGGATTGATCGTTACAGCCTTACTGTCCAGTCGCATCCGCAATGGGCCGAAGCCACGGATACGGTCATCGGTTGGTGGGGGGCCCCTCGCGGACCACGGGCGGGGTTGTTACCTCGTCAGTATCGATGGTTGTCCTGGTCCGCTTCCCCCTTGGCCACGGTCGAGAACGTGCCAATCCAAGTCTGGTCGACCAAGGCGTTTGTGGCCCTTTGGAGCGGTCGCTGGCCGATGGGACAACCGCTGCTAACCACTCAACTGGAGCACCCGCCGGCGGATCCCCAAGCGGTTATCGGGAGCTTCACCCTTCAATTGCCCATCCCCGTGCTAACTGACTGCGTTCTTTTTTATGCGGGCCAGGCCTATCCTGTGCCCGGCGGAATAATCCAGCGTGGCCAGCCTGTACGCGTGGTATTAGATCGGGGAAGCCGGGCCGACCAATGGTTGCAACGCGAGAGTCGACTGGAGGATCTGCTGCTGCGGGCACCGCTATACCGGGAACGCCTAGGCCCTGGGCGGGCCGCTGTAGCCGTGGCGGCCGCTGCGGCAACGTCCCCGGTCGCTTCCCAAGCCGCCGCGGCGCTGGAACCGCTGCCATTGCTCGGGATACTGTTCCATGAAGGGTCGTTGAGCTTTACGGAAGGGGTATTTCCTCGCAACGCCTCGTTACGCCGCCTGGATCAATCCTGGCGACTGGGACCCGAGCATACCAGTGAAATTATCCTGGTGGGCCGGGCTGTGCTGCCCGTGGGTCCAGCCGAAGAACAACTGGCCGGACCGTTTTCCCCTTCCATGCTATGGTGGCACGAACCTCCCGCTTCGGGCCTGGCCCGCACCCCCCTGACCGGCAACGGACGGCAGGAAACCTGGCTGCGTATCTACTTGCCTATCGCTTCCCCTTCTGTCGCAGGACAACCTGAACCATGATCGAATGCCGTGACCTGACCAAAAAGTATAACGAACTGTTCGCCGTCGACCGCCTGACCCTGCGCCTGGAGCAAGGGGACGTATACGGCTTCATTGGTCCCAATGGCTCCGGCAAAACCACCACCATGCGGATGCTGGCCACCTTGCTCAACCCGAGCTGGGGCGAAGCGACCGTCTGCGGCTACTCCATTTACACCGGCGCCAAGGAGATCCGCCGACTCATCGGCTATATGCCCGACTTTTTCGGTGTCTATGACGACATGAAAGTGACGGAATATCTGGAGTTTTTTGCCGCGGCTTATCGGATCGACGGCCCCGCCCGCCGCCGACGGGTCGAACAAGTCCTCGATTACGTCGATCTGGGCTACAAACGAGACGCACTGGTGACCAGTCTGTCCCGAGGCATGACCCAGCGACTGGGACTGGCACGCACCTTGTTACACGATCCCCAGGTACTGCTGCTGGACGAACCAGCCAGTGGCCTGGACCCCCGCGCCCGCATCGAGATGCGCGAACTGATCAAACGCTTACGCCGCGAAAACAAAACCATCATGGTTTCCAGCCACATTCTCCCGGAACTGGCGGACATCTGCAACAAAATCGGCATTATCGAGCGGGGGAAACTGATCTGGAACGGCACGGTAGAGGCGGCCATTCAGGCGGTACGGGGTAAGGCGGTCTTCACCGTGGCAGTCCACCACGAACGCAACGCCGAGGCGGCCGAACGTCTCCGCCTGTTCCCCGAGGTGGATAGCGTCACCTTCGACCCGAAAACCCAGGCCCTCGACGTTCGTCTCAAAGATGGCTACGAAGACGGCAGCTTCATCCCGGAACGGCTTATCCAAGCCGGCTTCCGCCTCCGTCTTTTCAAGGAAAAGGAAGTCAACATCGAAGATGTCTTCATGCGGATCACCAAGGGAATTACCAGTTGAGGTGTCCACTCCGTCTGCACCTGGCCCGAAAAACTGTTTACTTCAGAATGGACTATTCACGCGTGACAACTCCGCTGGAGGGGTATGGCGAGGCCTTTCTGTTCGGTCTTCGTCCGGTCGGCACAACTTGCTGATCCGCACGGAGCCAGGCGGAATGCCAACTCTGGAAATGGACGATGGTTCAGAGCTGTTTACATACAAGTGGACAATTTCTGTGTAGGCAGGCCAAGGGGTGATGTCGGGGAAAGCCGCGTCGCTGGACATGCAGGCCGTCGTACTCCTGGTGCATGGGCTGGCATTGCAACGGCGGCCAGAAAGTTTAGGATGAGGACGAGCACGCAAGCCAGCGGTTGCCCTGGGGGCGGAGGGGGAATCATGCCGATCACGATGACGTGTGAGTCATGTGGCAAGCAATTTCGGGCCCGCGATGAATCGGTAGGCAAGCGGGTCAAATGCCCATACTGTGCCGCAATGATGGAGGTCCGCCTGCCGGGAGTAGTACCCGGTGCTGGTCCGCTTGGCGGAGGGGGCAGTAGCTTTGGTAGCGACAAAGGTCCAGACAATCCCGCTACCAGAGAAAGCGAAGAGCGGATCCACCCGCATAGCGTCGCTGCCCCCGGTCCAACGAGTTCTTATACGGTACCATCCAGTGCCTGGAGCAGCCCGCCCACCTCCAACCCGTCGCCTGCAGACGCTCCTTCGGCTTCCCCTTATCCTACACGAGCGACACTTCTGGGCGGCGAAAAGCCGCGTGCGGAAGCTCCCGGCCCAGAGGCTCCACGTCCCGAAGTTCCGTCGGCTCCGGCCCCGTTTTCCCCGTCAGCACCGGCAGGACCTGCTCGCGGTGTATTCGGTGTTCCCCCGCCCTCATCGCTAGCGGCTACCCTTCGTCCGCCGCGTATGCCTGGTTACAACCGCTGGCACAAAACCCGTGCGGGCTTGACGGGCATGTGGCTGGGATTGCTCCTGCTGATTATCCCAGGCCTGGTGGAAGCGGGCAAATTCGGATACGTCCGAACCGGTAATCAACTCCCCCAGGGCACCGGCTGGGTACGGATTCCGGGCTACATTAACGACACAGCACCGGGCTCCATCGAAATGTCTAAACAGCAGCAACTGGACATCTTGTTGTATGGCTTGCCTGTACTATTGGGAATGATCCTGGTGGGGTTCGGCCGACTGACATGTGGTGCCGTGCCGTCGGAAACCGGTGCCCGTGGCCTGTTTGCTGGCAGTGGGTTGTTTACCCTGCTGGGCGGCGCCACGCTGCTAGCAGCCGGGGGGGCCTACACCCTGAGGCTGGAAGCGGAAGCATGGCAATTGTTAATGGTCACCTTCCTCCTCAGCGGTCTGGCCGAGGTCTGGTGCCTGATGGGAATGTGTACAATTGCCATACATCTGCGCCGTCCGGCAGTCCCTCGGGCTGCCGGTCTGCTGGTGTTGCTAGTCGGACTGTGGATAGCTTGGGCAATCTATGCCCGACCGTTGTACGGATCGCACTGGCGTCCGCAACTTGCCGGCCAAGCCGACATCACCCTGTGGGAACACATCGTCTTCGCCCTGGCATACGTTGTGACCCTGGCCATTTACCTGCGGGCGGTCGCTCAAACCCGCCGTGCTGTTGGTCAACATCTCGAATCGCACGTTGCTTGACACTGTTGCGCAAGCAACAGGATTGGGTGGCTTCCTTCAGACAGGGTGATACCTCGACACTTTCGGAACTGTCCAAAGGCCTCAAACACCTTACTCGCACCCACACCCAACATAACGCCCCAAAGGTCCAGACCGTCCACACCCCTACCGCTAGTGCAGCTAAGGCACAACCGCAGTCTTTTGTTGCAAACGGTTCGTGGTCACCTCCAGAAGGCTCGGTCCGATATCTCTATTCCCTTTGAAGCGAGCGGTTGGCCAAAGTGGTTATCCGATCTGCGCTTCCGTCTGATGCATCTAGGGCATAGACTGAACCGTAGCAAGCGTATCGTCGGCTGGGACTAAGCCCCGCGGCTGTGCCCGCTCTCCCTGGGAGGGTTTGTCATGAAATACATCGATCCGCACATCCACATGATTTCACGCACCACAGACGACTATCAGCGTATGGCCTATGCCCAATGTGCAGCGATCAGCGAGCCCGCCTTCTGGCCCGGATTTGACCGGGGCAGTGCCGCCGGGTTCTACGACTATTTCCGCCAACTGACTGAGGTGGAACCCAAGCGGGCAGCTCAGTTCCACATCCACCATTACTGCTGGTTGTGCATCAACGCCAAGGAAGCCGAAAACGTGTCCCTTGCCCGCGAGGTCATCGCGCTGATCCCGCAGTTTCTGCGTCGCCCCAATGTCCTAGGGATTGGCGAAATCGGTCTGAATAAAAACACCCGCAATGAAGCGATCGTTTTCCAGGAGCATCTGGACCTGGCAGCTCAAACCAACGAATTGATCCTTATCCACACCCCCCACCTGGAAGACAAATACAAAGGCACCCGTATGATCATCGACATGCTGAAAAACGATCCGCGGATCCGTCCGGAACGCGTATGCATTGATCACGTGGAGGAGCACACCGTCCGGCTGGCCCTGGAGGGCGGTTATTGGTGTGCCATGACCCTCTATCCAACAACCAAGTGTACCCCCGCACGCGCTGCTGACATCATCGAGCGGTACGGCACGGAGCGGATCATGGTCAACTCGGCCGGGGATTGGGGCAAATCCGATCCGCTCGCCGTGCCGGAGTTCATCCAGGAGATGAAACGCCGGGGTCATAGTGAAAAGGTGATTCGCACCATCGTCTGGGACAATCCCCTCAGCTTCTGGCGTCAAGCTAACAACTGGCGGGAGCCCGCCTGGACCGCTGCGGACAGCAGTCCATCGGTCGCCACCCCCGCGACGTCCACTAATGGCTCACCGCTCGCCAACGTGCCGCGAGCCGCCCATCCAACCGCTTGAGGCCACCGGTATCGCCTAGCTAACCCCTTTATTTGTGTGACGTGTCTGTCAAAATACAGCACACCACCATACACATTGACTGATGATGGGTATCCGAAACGATTAATCACATTGACGACTGATAATGGCTATCCGAGCGTAATGGAACAAGGTACTTCTGCTGCTTCTTACCCGTACGTACGGGAGTTGCATACCATGCTGGCGCCGATGGAATGGAAGCAGTTCTGGAAAATCATCGAAGAGGCCTACCGGGACGATCCAATCGAACACTTCGAAGCCCTTAAGGAGCGTTTGCGGCAGTTGGAACCGGACGAGTTGATTGCCTTCCAAGCGCGTTTTGACGACGCGGTCCGCAGTGCCAATCTCATTTCGTTATGGGGGGCGGCCCACTTGATCAATGGCGGCTGTTCGGACGATTGCTTCCGTGATTTCCGGGTCTGGCTGGTGGGGCGTGGCCGCCATGCCTACGAAGCTGCTTTGAAAAATCCCGATTCGCTGGCCGACATCCTCGATGGCGAACCAGTCGATGGCTTTGGCCTCGACATGGCGGCTATCCGCGTCTACGAGGAAAAAACTGGACGTAGCGACTTCTACGAACGTCTGGATCGGGTGGAAGAAGAGTTGCCCCCACCCCCACCGGAAGGCGAAGATTTCGACTTCGAAGATGAAAATGAACTACGCAAACGCTATCCCCGTCTCTGCCACCTGTACCTGATCCCCGAAGAACCGGAAGAGTGAACCATCTTTTCTGCTGCTCAATCGGACTGGCTATTCGCCCCACTCTGCAGAAAAAAATGCCTGTGGTTAATGCAACTTTGACCGCATCATCGTTATCAAAACGGCCAGCAGTCCGGCGCTGCTACCTGGCATGCAGCAGCGATGGGTGTCGATTAAGGCAAGTCTGTTGTTTGTCCTGGACGTAGCCGTCTCCAATAACCGCGCGTGCATGCACCGTTGCCTCAGATTTGCGGATGAGCTTTGGGCTGCGCGTGGCGGCCAGCAGTGAGATCACTGGTTCTGGCCACCTCTGGCCGGATGGGATCAAGGAAGGAGCAGGCGTAATTCGTCTTCCGCTAGCAGGGTGAGAAACGCTCCGTGGGGGCCGTCCCCGTTGGCGACTTTGAGCAGCAGAGCGTTTTTACCTTTCCGGAGGGTCACCTCCAGGCGTTCTTGTTCAGGGGCGGCTGCACGAGTCACCCGACTGGTAAAGACCTGGGTCCCGTTAAGCCATAACGTGGCACCATCGTCGGTACCCAGCAGGATGGTGGCCGATTGCTCGCGGGGCGAGTCAATTTCCCAGTAGAGGTAGGAGGCCGAGCGGGCCGCCGCCGGACCGTGCAGAGCCGCCAGGTCGTAATAGCCACGGGCATCTGCACGCAGTATGCGCCAGGGCGAGGCGGCTGGCTTGTCCGGGATCACGATGGGACTTTTCTCCGGAGCAAAGGGGGTATCCAGGGCTGCCTGCATGGAGCGGGCCGAGTAGGGACCCGCGACGTAAGCGGCCGGAGGAGTTAATGCTGGCGTCCGCAATGTTTCCAGATAGGCCACCAGGTCTACCAGTTCGTCCTCGGTCAAGGCAGCAACCAGATCCTCGGGCATCAGCGACACTTTCAACTTGCGTACCTCCCCATCGATTTCCTTGCGGGGGATGGTGATGTCCTTTCCGTTGGCGTCGCGCAGCGTGATTGCCTCCGGTGTGTCGGCCACCAGCAGACCCGTGATGGTCACTTCACTTGTAGTGGTCACCTGATGAGCAACGTACTGGTCAGCAATCGCTTTGGAGGGGAACAAGATCGATTCGTAGAGGTTTTCGCGGCTGGCCTTTTTGCCAATCATACTCAAGTCAGGTCCGACCTGTCCGCCGATCCCACGGATAGCATGGCAGCGGGCACATTGAGCTGCCCCGTTCAGGCTGGCCTCCCATACCTGCTTGCCACGGGCCGGATCTCCATGACGGCGGGCCAACTCGCTGATTGCGGGCAGTTTCTTCGGATCGAGTTTGCCAGGGGCCGGAAACAACAGTAACGCCCGGTTACGCTCGGCCTGGAACGGCGAATTGCGTAACAACCGCCCGGCCGGAGCAACCAATTCCTGAGGCAGTTCCCCTTTCTGGTGAGTATCGAGTAGCCAGATAGTGCCGGGTCGTGTCCCTGCCAGGGCCTCAAGGGCCAGGCGACGCAGTTCCATAGTCACGCTGGTATTGCGGACCAGTTTCTGCAAAGCCTGGAGTGCCCGTCCGGCGGCCTCGTCCTTGGCGGGACCATTGGTTTGGCGGCCAAGGGCACGGATGATCTCGGCCCGTAATTGCTCGTCCTGTAACGAAACAAAAGCGGCCTGTAACTGTTCGACGGCCGTAACCCGCTGGAAGTGCCCCAGGGCCCGGATGGCCTCTTGGCGTACCTCGCGTGCGGTGGCCGGATCATGCAGCAGAGCAGCCAGGCGAGTTACCCCGTCGCTCGGACGAGCAATGGCGAGCAACTGTACCCCCAGCAGGCGTGATCTTTCCTCTGCTAGGAGGGTGTCGATGGCAGCGGTCCCTTCGGGGCCCGTTAATACATCCTGCCAGCGACCGGGACCATGCAGGCGTAAATGATCCAGAGCACGACGTTTTAACTCCAAGGCCACATTGGACGTGAGTATACCTACAAGGGTCCGGCCAGCGGTCCGGTCATCGCCGACCGCCACAATGTCCAGGACACGGACCTTGTTGGCAATGCTCAGCTTTGGATCTTCCAGTAGCTGGCCGAGTCGGGGCCACATCGATTTCGGACGTAATTCCCAGACCAGGTCGGCCACGCTATCGTTCCATTGCGGGAAGTGCTGGCCAAAGTCGGCCAGCAGAAGGTCGCGGCGGGTCGGATCGATGCCGCAGGCGATATTCAAGGCGGCCCGGTAGAAGTGGTCCTGTCCGTCATGCAATCGGGCCAGAGTGTAGAAGTGGGGCCGGGCCTGTTCGGCAGGCAGGTACTGCAGCAACACAGCGGCTTCGCGACCGCAAGCCAGGTCGGGCGGCGTCCGCTGAATCCATCGGGGAATGTATCCGTTCAGGAACGTCTCAATTTCCTGGGGTGTGTGGCCTTGATACCATCGAGCGAGCATAGCCCGGAACTGTGGGTTCTGTTCGAACCGCTCCAGGGCTGGGTTAACCAGACGCGGTTTTTGCTCAGGTAACGGTACGGGCGGAAGATAGGTCCCATGGAGCTTAGATTGCCAAAGCAGGCGGGCGGCCAGGTGGGGTTGCTCGACGGTGGTCAGGGCGTCCTTAAGCCAACGATCGCGGTCGGCTTGTGGCATGGCCTGCAGCACGTTGATGGCAAGTTGCCGCGTGGCCAGGTTGGGCGAGGCCAGGGCGGCCCGCAGACCGTCCCCGGTTGACAGGGCAACTTCGGGGATTGTGTACCCCTTGTGACCCTTAGGGGTCAGGCGGTAGATACGACCGTCGAATGGGTCACCCATGCCGTGGCCACCGACCCCACGGTCGTACCAGTCGGCCACGAAGATGCTGCCGTCCGGCGCCACACATACGTCGCTGGGACGGAACCAATTGTCCGTGCTGGTGAGCAGGATTTGTTTGTCCAGCTCGTAGCCAGCTCCCTTGGGTTTGCGGAAAAACGCCCGGACTTCGCGTGGACCGGCATCGCAATGCAACAAAGCCCCGAGGTACCGAGAACCAAAAAGCGTGCCTTCGTAAAAGCAGATACCCGTAGGGCTGCCAAAGCCGGTGCGCAGCACTTTGTGGACGATCCCCGGCTGCTCCTCGTGCCAGTGGCTTTGTCCGGGCCCACGCGGATGATAGCCGTAGTTGCCCCCGGGCAGTACCAGGCAGATGCGTGTCTGCTGGTTACCGTCATCATCGTTGTCGGATAGCCAGATTTCGCCGAAGGAATCGACGCCGGCTTCATAGTTGTTGCGGAAGTTGTGGGCAATCAGTTCCAGATGGGTACCGTCGAGGTTGCACCGCCAGACGGTGCCGGCCCGGCAATCGGTGCTATTACTGACCCATCGGCGGCCACGGCCATCCCGGGCTTGCAAGGGAGGAATAGGACGTCCCTGTCGATCGCGTCCACTGCCTACACCACTGTCGCCGACGGTGAAGTACAGCCGGCCATCCGGGCCCAAGTGTAAACCATGGACACCGTGATCATGATCAAAACCGCCAAAGCCGCTCAGAAACCGTACTGGCGGACCGTCCGCCTTCAGATCGCCATCGCGATCCCAAAACTCCAGAATGTCGGGTGACTGAGCCACAAGCACTCGCAGTGCTTTTCCATCTGCTTGCGGAATGACACATACGGACAACGGAGCGATGATCTCCGGCCCCTGGTAAAAGGTCGTGGCTCGATCCGCCCTGCCGTCGCCGTCGGTGTCGAGCAATACCACGATGCGGTCACCTTCTTTACGGAGCAATGGCTGGTTGTGAAGGTAGCGGCGATAGTTGACGGCCTCGGCCACCCAGACACGCCCGCGATGATCGACATCGATGCTGGTGGGATTCATCAACAGAGGCTCAGCAGCAAATAGTTCTACCTGGAACCCTTCGGCCACGCGAAAGCTTGCAAGGGCCTCGGTCGGCGGCAAAGGACCGGCCGCAACTGACTCTCCCTTCCATCCCAGGGCCACCAGTTCCCATGTCGCAGCTACCATGAGCCAGATTATCACGCTGCGTCGGTACCTCATAGTTGACTGTACCCCCGTCTGAACTTAGATAACGCTTTGCTTCAATTATCAGGGCCGACACGCACGACGATAAGGTCAGTCTCGACATTCCCCACCGTCGGCTGGGTGCAAACGACTGGCCAGGGCAGAGGTCGCAAAAAGAGAATTAAAATGCGCTTGGCAGTGAACTTGCTTTATAACGGGACATCGAGCATACAATCTAACGTCTCGATTTGATCTCAAGGTAAAGGGAGAAACGATCATGTTTTTCGATCCATTGTACTTTCTGTTTTTGCTACCCGGTATTCTGCTGGCAGCATGGGCACAGATGCGCGTGATGAGCGCCTATCATGAGGCCTCGCGGATCCCGGCATCCAGCGGTTTGAGTGGTGCAGAGGCAGCGGCCGTGCTGTTACAATCAGCCGGCTTGAATCAGGTCCGCATTGAGGGGACACCCGGCTTACTGTCGGACCATTATTCACCCACAGAGAAAACGTTGCGCCTTAGTCCGGAGGTATTTGAGGGGCGATCACTGGCCGCTCTGGGAATTGCTGCCCACGAAGCGGGACACGCCTTCCAGGATGCCCAAGGGTACGCTCCTCTGGTGGTCCGCAACTTTCTGGTGCCCCTGGCCAGTTTCGGCAGTTCGGCTGCCTGGATCATTATTGTGTTGGGGTTTGTTTTGCACCTGGCGGGACTGATTTACATTGGCATTGCCGCCTTCAGCTTGACAGTCCTGTTCCAACTGGTCAACCTCCCGGTGGAATTTGACGCATCCCGGCGGGCCCGGCAGCAATTGTTGGCCACAGGACTGATCCACCCTTCCGAGGAAGCCGTCGTGGCACGGGTGCTTAATGCCGCCGCCCTGACCTACGTGGCTGCCACCCTGACGGCTATCCTGACCCTTCTGTACTTCCTGGTGCGAGCCGCAGAATACCAGCGCCGTTGAACGGCGGACTGCACAACAGGCATGTCGCCGAGAGAGCCGTTCACACACACGCGTCCCCGTGCCCCCAATGCGACCCCGACGAGACCGCTTCAGGAGGATCTTGATTGATGCCTTGCGGCCCACTGTTCGAGCAGGGCAAATTGATAGGTAAAATCATGCGTGGTAGCGGCCAAGGGGTTTTTGAAAAAAGAGGCCAACCAAGGCAAGGCTCCTGCCTCGCCGCAGCGTTGGGCCAAGGCCACCAGGCGCACCAGATCCAGCACCAGAGGGGCCGCCAACAGGGAGTCGCACCCTTGCCAGATGAACTGCAAGGTCATTTTTGTTCCCAGGAAGCCTTCAAAGTGAATGTGGTCCCAGGCCGTCTTCCAGTCGTCAAGCGATTCGACGTATTCAATGCTCACCAGGCTCTGTGGCTTATATCCGAGCAGTTCAGCCAGGAGAGCATCCTTGCTTTTGACTTTGGAGGCTTTGTTTTCGGGGTCGTTAAGGATCCAACCATCCCGATTGCCCAGGATGTTGTGTCCGACCCAGGAAAGGACCCGTAGATGCCGCCGGGCAAACAACGGCGCTAAGACAGATTTGAGCAGGGTTTCGCCGGTTTTGAGGTCCTGTCCGGCATGGGGAACGCGGCGGAGGCAGGCCAATTCTTCCAGGGCCGGCAAGCTGGCCCCGCGACTGGGGGTCAGGTTGACATAAGGAAAGCCGCAATCCAGGGCGGCACAGGCATACAGACTGCTTGTCGGCAGGGGCAGGTCCGCCTCGTGCTCCAGGGCTCGGCGCAGCACATCCCATGACTGGTGCCGGTCGTCCGGCTGGAAAGGAGGCTCGGTCGATGCGGCATTGACCACAATCACCTGCTCGAGCGCCAGACGATTCTGGAAATCACGCAAGTCGGCCTGGATGGCTAGAAATGCTTCCAGCGGATGACGCAGACGCCGAACGTCGGGACGATTGGACAAGGCCTGCACGGCTGCGTTGGGACGGTACAGAATCCCCGGTCGCAGATGGGCCGACCAGGCCTGCAGATCTGAGCGGCAGGCGTCGATAAGTGCGGGCTCGAACACGCGGGAGCGCGTGTGCAGTTCCATAACAGGGGTGAGCAGATCGGCCTGCCGGACTTCATGGCCCCCGACCACAAATGCGTCTGGGGGGTCCAGATCCAGATGCTGGAACGAGGGGAGGGTCGAAACCAGGCCAGTTGTTGGGATGAGGCCTCGGCTCCAAGCGGCCAACCCCAGGCATGCGGCTCCCGACACGCTTCCGCAGGCACCGATCAACCACAGGCCTATGCGTCGTTGTCTCATACAGGTCCTTGATCTTCCCGGTGGCCGCTCGTGCCCTTCCAGCCGGGGAGTGCGATTCAATTGCTAGTACACTTAGTGCTTTACAAGCATTGTGGGGCTCGGAATGCAGGCCGGTCAAGCGGCTCACCGCGAAGGCGTGTGGATTGGACCCCTCGGAAATGCCGTTCCTGGCGGTAGCAATCCGACCGGGCCAACCAACTCTGCTAAATGATCAACGGTGTGACTAAACCTCAATTTCAGCCTGCTGCCACAAGCGATGAGTGTAGCGTTGCAACAGGGGAGTGATCTCCTCCTTGAGGAATTCTTCCACCTGTTGGGGGGCACGCCCGACCAGGGCCTGCGGTCCCAGCCGCAGCCAATAGTCCCAATCAAGCTTTTCAAAGACGGCTTCTCGCCGCAACCGCTCCAGTAATTCCCAGCTGCTACCTTCGCCTGTTTTGACCTTTTCGGCCACGCTCAGGCTATGTCGGCGTACCACTTCGTGCACTTGTTGTCGATCGGCGCCGGCCTGAACCGCGGCCATCATGAGATTTTCTGTCAACATGTAGGGGAACTGCTCGTGTACCCCGCGAGCGATCACCTGCGGCTGTACTATCAGTCCCTGTGCCAGGTTCAATGCCAGGCGCAAGCAGGCATCAGCAGCCAGAAAAGCCTGAGGCAGATACAGGCGCCGGATGGCGCTGTCGTCCAGGGTGCGTTCCAACCACTGAACCGCAGCAGTTTGGGCTGCCAAGGGGGATAAGCCCATTAAAAAGCGTGCCAACGAGCATAGGCGTTCTGCCCGCATCGGGTTGCGCTTGTAGGCCATGGCACTCGACCCGACCTGCTCGGCCTCGAAGGGTTCCTCCAACTCCTGGCGGTGAGCCAGCAGCCGGATATCGGTGCCGAATTTGTGCAGGGATTGACCCAGGCCCGTCAACGCGTCCAAAACCTGCGCATCGATTTTACGGCTGTAAGTCTGGCCGCTAACCGGCACCACCTTGCGGAAGCCCGCCTTGGCCGCCACCAACCGGTCCAGTTGACGCACTTTTTCATGATCCCCTTGGAAAAGGGCCAGGAAGCTGGCTTGTGTGCCCGTGGTGCCTTTGGCCCCCCGAAAGGGCAATTCCTGGTGTCGACGCTCCAGTTCGTGCAAATCCAAGGCCAGATCGTACAACCATAAGCACGCGCGTTTGCCCACCGTGGTAAGTTGGGCCGGCTGGAAATGAGTGAAACCGAGTGTCGGCGTGTCCTTCCAGCGCTGAGCAAAATCGGCCAGAGCGGCCATGACCGCTGCTAATTGCTGACACAATTGCTCCAGACTTTCGCGTATCAGAATCAGATCAGCGTTGTCGGTCACATAACAGGAAGTGGCTCCCAAATGGATAATGTCGCCCGCTTGCGGAGCCACATCCCGCAAGGCATGAATGTGCGCCATCACGTCGTGGCGGAAACGCCGCTCGTAAGCGGCCGCCCGCTCCAGGTCGATGTCATCCAGGTGCGCGCGTAAAGCGGCCAGTTGTTCGGGCCGGATACGAGGCGTTTGTCCGTCCTCGGCACGCAGCCCCAACTCTGCCTGAGCCTCCGCTAGCCATAACCACAGACGTCGCCACGTCCGGAACTTACGCAACGGCCCCCAACGCTCGGCCATCTCCCGGGAGGCATATCGCCGGATCAGCGGATTGTCGTACAACGTCTCTTGCTGCGTGGCCGCTACTGATTCCATGATCGTCCGAGCACCTCGATTGCCGCCTGGTTGATTAAAAATGAATAACCTGAATTGTCCTTCGCCAGGGTTGGACCATACGATTCGGTTGACTGCTCATCCTGACAGAACTCGCACAACCCAGCGACTATCTTAGAATTTTTCCCGTCGAATGGCTGGAATGAGCCTTCACTCGGTTAATCGTCAGTTAAACTACTAGCGATAGAGCCGTCCGACCTCGCCTGTCGGAGAGTCTGAAAACCAGGAGGTACGATCATGCAGAAACAGGGATGGTTTCGTCGGATCTGGGCGTTGCTGGCCTTGGTAGTGATCTTGCAGGGCAGCGGCTCAACATTACAGGCAGCAGATCAGCCGCCGCTGCCGCGGTATTTCTACTACCCCTACTATTACTTCCCGCATAGCTACTGGCCGCAGCAGAGCCCTCCCTATCCGGAACCCAAGGGACATCCCTATGTGCGGCCACCGGCCTACATGGCCTATCCCCCCTTCCGTGAACCCGGCTGGCGCTATGAACTGTGGACACCGCTCAAATATTACCGCGGCAATCACTTCTGGCTCGATCAGTTCTGACCAATGAAAAAACCTAACTAGGAGCAGCTAACTTTCGGCCAAGTACATCCATCCGCTGAGCGATCCGGCCAAGCTCTGGCTAGCTCCCAGCAATAGGCGGTACACCACGGGGAATTCCAAGCACTAGTGAGCTAATCCTTACTGGATCGCTTAACTTCAACGATCACGGGCCGGGTTGCTTCGAACAGTTTGATCAACTCGTCGGCATCGCGTTTATCGACCTTGTACTTAGCCAGTGTCTGCCGCAGTGTGGCGACCATGGCATCGAACTCGGCGTCGGTGATCTGCATGCCAGCGTGCGCCTCCTTGAGGTTGCGTTTACCGCTGTATTCAAGGGGACCGCCTGTCAGCAGACTGAACAGTTCCAGTAGCAGTCGTTTCTGCCGGGCGATTTCGGCCGCGTCCATTTTGTATTTGCCACCACGGCTGAAGTTGATTTTTGGCTCCTTCAGACAAGCATCGAAAAAGTCATCAACAATCGCTTTAATGGCTGTTTCGCCGCCTAAGCGAAACCAGAGAGCGGGTAGCTTAATGTCTGGTGGTCGAGACGAAGGGGCAATTGTGTTTTGGATTTCGTCCAGGGCTTCGCGGAGAACATGGGCGCCCTCGTCTGGCTTGAGGCGGGAAGCCAAGGTCATCTTCTCACGTATCATTTGCTGCAGACGAGGACGGTGATCGAGTACACTTTCCAAGGCCATCAGTGCGCCTTGGTAAAGGCGATAGCATCCTTCGTGGTTGCCTTTGTTGTATATCTCCGTGCCTAGCAGTGCTGTTTCGTATACGATGGTAACGATACGCCGATCCAGCTCCGAACGTTCCAGAGGACGGTCATCGGCCCAGGCCTTGCCCACCACCCCCGCAAACAACCCTACTCCCAAAACAACCAAGACTTTATGGTAAGTCGCTTGTACCATCGCTCATTCCTCCCGCGGATACCCTGATTCCTGTTGGACGTGCCTGACGCCTTGCGTGATAGCGGGATCGCCCTTGCTGTCGGTGAGTCTCACCTGCCTGCCAGCAGTGCTAATGTTTTGGATGGAACTTTGGTCCCGCACCATCTGATGTTTAGTCTAACCGAACCGCAGATGGAACCACAGAGCACGTCCGTAAGTAACCCCGTTGTCGGCTTTGCCTTTGCCTGTCCGGACCCTAACTTTTGGCAATCTTCTCCTTTCCTGACGTTGGGAGAGGACACGGTTTTTGTCAATTGGACACCTTTACAAACCTGTGCACACTCTGGACACGCAGTAGCCGATTTTGTTTTGTCAGATTTCCTGACAGTTGATTGTAATTAATTGGAACACAATAGGATCAGGTATTGCCAGCGGAGCAATTCCTCCGAGGCCCCAAATAAATCCGCTTGGCAAGGAGTAAGAGAGCGGTTAGATAATGGAACAGAGAGTCACGGAGGTCGGTTGTATCACCCCCCCGGTGCTGAGCTAAGGAAGCGAGGGGTGGCCCCTCGATCGGCATTGTGGTACACAGGGTGGACGTAAGTCTGCTCGCAGCAAGGGGTGAGGTGTGGGCTTCCCGCAGAGACTAGCGGCAGGGATGATCGCCGGGAAGTCGGAGGGAAGAAAACTTATGGCGCGTCGTAGCGCCGAGCCCGACTGTAGTGGCCGATGCAGTACGGGGTTACGTCGCTCGGATCGCTTTTTACTCGGCCTGCAGCCTGCACGACGAGTTGTTTTCGTCTCGCATGTCCACCCGGACCCCGACAGCCTCGGCAGCATGCTGGGGTTAGCCCATCTGGTCCAGGCCCGACTGAATAAACCAACGGTACTGACGCGTGACGGTCCCATTGCCCGAGCTGAGAACCGAGCCATGGTCGAGGTCCTTCAACTGGACCTGACACCTGTCGATGCCGTTCAATGGCAAGACAATGACGCGGTCGTCATGGTGGACAGCCAGCCGAACACCGGCCGCCATTCGCTACCCTACACCAACCGCCTGTACGCCGTTATCGACCACCACGACACACCAGGCGATCTGACCGGCGTCCCATTCTCGGACATCCGGACCCGCTACGGAGCTACCTGTACGCTGATTACCCGTTATCTGATCGAACAGCAGGTAGCCATCCCGGAGCGAGTAGCGACCGCCCTGCTTTACGGCATCGAAACGGAGATGGCTGGTTATCCGCGGGAGGCTGGTCCCGCCGACGACGAAGCCTTGCTATATCTGTATCCGTTAGCGGATAAAGACCGCATCGCCCAGATCCGCAATGCTCGATTGCCACAAAGCCACTTCGGCTGCCTGCTCCAGGCCCTGCAAAGCTCGTTCATTTACGACCGCCTGATCATCAGTTGGGTGGATGAGCTTCCGCATCCAGAACATGCCGCGGAGATCGTCGACTTCATGATCCGCTTCGAGAAAGTCGACTGGGCGGTATGTGGTGGCGTCTGCGGTCAGAAATTTGTACTATCGGTGCGGGCTGCCATTGAAAATGCACGCGCCGGAGAACTGTTGCAGCAAGTCGTCGGCGAACTTGGTCGAGCTGGGGGCCATGATCGCCGGGCCGGCGGCTGCATTCCCCTCACCAGCACTACACCCTCCGCCATCGACGAGCTACAAGCCCGGTTGCGACGCCGCTTCCTCAAGGCCCTGAAAATTGACGAGGTTCGTGGTCAACGCCTCATCCCTCTCCGCTCCATGCTCCAAAACCTGCAGAGCTAATCATCCTTTTTCAAAGGATTACCTGGGACTTTACTACCACCAACATTCTTCCTCAAATAAATATTCGCACAGTACGCATCCGTTGCGAAAATACGATGGTTTTTATCTTTATGAGCCATTCTCCTCTACAAACCTGCATTGTCAGGAGAGTTTTTTAATCTTTTCCTGAGTGTAGTGAGAACCGTCGTAGCTGATCAGTGTCGGTTGGTCATTAATAACTGTTTCCAAGTGTACGGGACGAGTCCAGATATATTGGATGTTGGCCAAGACGTCTCGTGCCTCGT
Source organism: Gemmataceae bacterium (assembly GCA_025055795.1). Classification (GTDB taxonomy): domain Bacteria; phylum Planctomycetota; class Planctomycetia; order Gemmatales; family Gemmataceae; genus Thermogemmata. The sequence continues at coordinate 18,178 of JANWVV010000014.1, read as the reverse complement.
CTAGTTTTAGTTCTACGCCATTATAATCATGACGCAATAATAGTTCGCCACGATTTCCATGGTTTCCATCAATCACATAGATCCAGGGCTTACCCAGATTAGTGAGGTTGAACAACAAGCGTTGTTTGATTTTCTCGAATTCGCGGCTTTCAATTACATAGTTACGGTCCTGTTCGTTGTAAACATACGAGAACATGTTGTGTTGCCGGCAGAATTCGGGGGTGAGAAAGGTATCGATAAAGGTAATGTCGTTGTGGATGCGGCGGACTTCGAAGATTTTTTGCCGACCTAGTCCTAGTTGTTTATCCCATGTACGTTTCTTTTCCATGTCGTCGCAGTTTTCCCACTCCGGTCCGAACTGGCCCGTGTTCCAGCGTCGTTCGATGTCTCGGAACAGTTCCAGTCCCAACTTGTAGGGGTTCAGCCGACCGCCGGTGGTCGCCATGGTCCCCGAGTGGTGGTCCGCGTAATCGATCAGTTCGGATGGATGCAGAGCTTTTTGCGTCATGATGGTGGAATGCCAGTATGAGGCCCACCCTTCATTCATGATTTTGGTCTGGGCTTGAGGGTAGAAGTAGTAGGCTTCATCCCGGACAATACTAAGGATGTCACGTTGCCAGTTTTTGAGGGGGGCGTGTTCGATCAGGAACAGCAGAACGTCCTTTTCCGGCCGCTCAGGGAAGTGGGGCACGCGCATGTCCTTGAGACGTCGGCGTTCTTCGTCCTCGGCCAGCAGGACCTCGGGCGGATTGATGTACTCGTCCATGTAAGGCTTGGCCCGGAACTTCAGAGGGCGGGGCTTGTCTTGCGGTTCCTCGGCAGCCAGACTAGCAAAATCGTACTTGGAGGTGTCGTCCCGCCGCCGAATCGCCACGGAGTGGATATCGATCAGATCGTCGATCGACATGCACTTGTCCAAAAACGACTCCACCTCGTCTTCGCCGTACCGTTCGACGTAGCGACGGATCCGGGCGGCATGATTAGCGATTTCATCCATCATTTTGCGGTTAGTGTGGGCAAAGTAGGCATTGTTTTTGAAAAAATCGCAGTGCCCGTACACGTGGGCCATCACCAGCTTCTGATCGACCACATGGTTGCAACGCATCAGATAGGCGTAGCACGGATCGTTGTTGATCACCATTTCGTAGATCTTCGACAGACCGTACTCGTAGCTTTTCTTAAGCTCTTCATACTGCATGCCGAATGACCAGTGGGGATAGCGGGTGGGGAAACCACCGTAGGCCGCAATCTCATTCAGATCGTCTGCATCGACTACTTCGAAAATGGTCTCGAAAAAGTCGAGGCCGTACTCACGAGCGTACCCTTCGATCTCGTCCTTCAGGACGCGCAAATGGGGGGGGAGACTGGTATCGTAATAACCCCAGACCATGGCAGGCTCCTCAAAATGACCAACGGTCCAGTACCGAAGGGCAGGGTGTATTCGGGCGACTGAACCGCGGTCCGGCCTTCATCTGGCCATCATTGCACCGGACCAGAGAGTATGGTTACCGGCCGGTCCCCAGGAATTCCTTGATACTGTCGACGATCGATTCCCGGTTGACTATCCGGCTGACGACCAGGTTGTCGTGACTATCAACCAGTTCCCGTACATGCTCGAAAAACTCGCCACTGCCGTAAGGCGAGTCAACTTGGCCGTAGCCGAACAGATTCAACTTGGGCAACAGCTGCTGCCTGAGGATTTCCAGGCAACGGGGAATGTCTTCCCCCCAGTTGTCACCATCGGAAAAGTGGAACGCATAGATATTCCACTGGCTGGGGGGATAGCGGTGATCGATGATCCTGTGACAAAGTTCGTAGGCGGAGGAGATTTTGGTGCCGCCGCTTTCGCGGGTGTGATAGAAGCGGTGCTCGTCGACTTCGGCGGCCGCGGCATCATGGATGATGTAGACCGTTTCTACCCCTTTGTAATGGCGTTTGATCCAGGTATCGATCCAGAAGGCTTCGATGCGGACCAGTTCTTTCTGTTCGTCGGTCATACTGCCGGAAACGTCCATCATGTAGAAGATGCAGGCGACCGCTTCCGGTTTGGGCACTTCCTTCCAGCTCCGGTAGCGTTTGTCCTCACGGACCGGGATTACGATGGGGTTATGCGGATCGTAGGTGCCACTAGCCAGTTGTCGCTTCAACGCACGGCGGAAGGTACGCTTGAAGTGACGAAGGGATTCCGGCCCTACACTGCGAATACTGGAATATTTGTCTTTTTCGCTGACGATGTTGCGTTCACCCTTGGGCTGGATACGGGGTAAAGCTAGTTCTTCGCCGAGGATGTCGGCCAACTCCTCCAAAGTGAGCTCAACTTCCAGAAGGTGGGCACCGGGTTCGTTGCCCGCTTGGGGTTCCCCTTCCCCCTGCGGAGCGGTGAGCGGTTGACCCGGTTGCCCAGGCCCAATCCCTACCCCCCCAGAGTTCTTCTTGCCGTAACGGAATTGCGGTATCTGGATCTGGGGCAGCGGAATCGAAACCAGGTCTTTCCCTTTTTTGCCGATCAGTTCGCCGCGGCTGATGTACTTGGCCAGATCACTTTTAATCTTTCCGCGAACAATCTTGCGGAATCGCTGCAAGTCCTGTTCAATTTTCTGCCCCACGGTGCGGGCCCTCTCCAACCACCCACAAGCGCCTCAACGGACAGACAGGTGAAAAAACAACGCCGTACTTGATGCTATAACATCGTATCCGTTAACCTTTGCCAGAGAGAAGGGCAGTTGGCTTTGTCCAGAGCAAATTTTCCTTGACCGATGTCTGTAGAGATATTTAGTAGACTCTTGCTCACATCCCCCTGACTCTCAATCACAACTGTTTTACTTAAATGAGTTCACTTTTACTTAAGTGAACTCGATGCAGTCATGTAGAATCCGCATGGAACAAACACAGCCTGTTTGGACTTTTCGTTTGGAAGTAAGACCATCAAACAGAATAAGTTTATGAAAGGATTTATTTTGACAGCTCAGGATGCGTCTGAGGTTCAGCAAGCCTGATGAACATCAACGCAACGCTCCTAACTAGTTACGCGGCAACAGTGATACATCCCACTCAGTGTGTTTTCCACCACCCAGCGGCATACCGTCAGTCCGCTGCCTGAGGCGGGGTCGCATAGGTCCACCACCGCGGTGATCCCCAACTGGAAATTGGGTGGCGACAGGTGCGATTGGATTAACGTCCACACATTAGGATCCAGGGTAGGGTTGGGTATAGCGTGCCTGCTTGTAGGCCGAAGATCGTAACTCCATCACGCCGCTCGGCCAAAATCATTCTGTTAGAGCATCGAAGCCTTCCTCTGAAGGAAATCCTTAATACCGCTATCGATCCTGGTTATCCTCAATCTAACAATTCTAACGATAATTCTAATTGGCATTTATGACGTCGCTGTTGTGACAAAGAGCATTCGAGGGCAACGGTACATGCATTCGTGGATTAAAGCTCAATGATTAACAAAGTAACCTGCACCACCGACGGGGGTGTTTGCCAACAACCGTCCTTACAGCATCCGCCAACAGCTGTTTATCTCCTCGGCATTCCCCGTCTGTTCCGTAGCGGGGACTGGGGCGAATATCGTTCAAGTGATCAGCCTAAAAACAATCATTCGGTCACATTCCTATACTTCTAGTACCATCTGTTTTTCTTAATGTGATATTTGTCATGCCTTGATCTGAATGTCGTACTTGATTGGAAGGGTTGTTATTCTGATCGAAAACAAAGCAACAGGCTGAAATAGGGAATAATTTGTGACCATTTGAATCCTACACTTAGGAACATCTGGTTCGAATGACTCCGCCGGTTGCAGAAGGTTACCCTCGATCCGCCCCTTTCCTTCTGCAGGTCAAGCAAGACCCGTTCTTTTGCTGTCACTAGTCAGCGAGGTATCAATTAATGAGGGCATAGCTATGGTGTATGGGTTGCTTGCAGACCTGGTAGTGATTGTTCATTTGGCCTACGTCGCCTACGTGCTGGTGGGGCAGGTGTTAATTGTGATCGCAGCTCCCTTCCAATGGCAATGGGCACGCAATCCATGGTTCCGACTGACACACCTGCTGGCCATAGGGATCGTGGCCTACGAGGCGGTCATGGGCATACGCTGTCCCCTGACCGTATGGGAAGAGCAACTGCGGGAAATCGCCGGGCAACCCTTCAACAGCGGCGAAACATTTCTTGGACGGCTGGCGCATTATCTGCTTTTCTATGAGGACCTGCCCGAAATTTTCTTTACTACGGTATACATTGCCATGTTAGCTTTGGTCGTTCAGGGACTTATCATGTATCCTCCGCGTCTTTTCCGTCTGTGGACCGGCACGTCGCGCTCTTTACCGACGGGTGATGTCTGTACGGACGCCGCTGCTGCGTGCCACCCGAACCCTTAAGCTCAAGCAACGCCTACCTGTACCAACACCTGGTCCCTCTCAGTGGCGGATGACGGTTGGATCATCCGCTCATCACCTTTAATCCTCATCTCTTGTTCGGTTCACGCGACAACAGCTAAACTGGACATGTTTTATAATACGGCATGGATATACAAGGGCGAGCAGCCATGCAGATGGTCTGGTATTACATCCATCAGGGGGTTCAATATGGACCGCTTACCTGGGAACAAGTACAGCAAGCAGTGGTTGCGGGGCGATTGGCTCCCGGTGATCTGATCTGGCGTCAAGGAATGGCTCAATGGGTAGAGGCCCAGCGGGTCCCCGAGTTGGTAGGTTTGTTCCGATCGGTCCCGGTGCCAACGGCCAGAACCGCTCCGGCGGCCATACCCAGTCGGAGTACTCTTCCAACAGGCTTTCCCGCTCCCCGCCCCGGCGGTCACGGCGGATTACCTGGCCCCCAGCAACTACCACCCTCGCCTTGGGACGAGTTGCTTCTACGACTGTTGGCCTTTCTTCGCCGCCAGGGGGTATATTGGCAGCGGCTCTTCCATGGGTACCCTCAGGCCATCGCTCCTTTGCCTCAAGAGCAACAGCGGTTGGCTCAGGCTGATCTGTCCGGACGACTGGCCAATTACGCCTTGTGGCGACGCGCTGTCTTGGGAATAGCCTGCGGATTTATGGGTGCCGCTGCTGCGTTTCAGTTCATGCATGTGCTAAGCGGTCTGGTTAGTGACGGCAATCAGAATGCTATTCAATACACGCGTTTCGGGACGCTGATACAGTTCCTAATGCCGCTATCTGTTCTAGCTGTTGCCATCGCCGCGTTTCTGGCTGTGAACAGCTTCGAGCGTTTACGCTTCTCCTTTATCTACGTCATCGGGGGCGGCATCGTAGGATTGAGCATCCCGCTTATTGTCGTCTTCATCCCAAGCGAGTGGCTCATCGAGCTAGATAAGGAGCCGCAAACCACGGTGAGAGAATTTGAAGTCCCAAAAAACATAACTATTCCGATGATTAGCATTCGCTTCCACATTTCTGTCATGCCCCTGGTGCTATCGCTGTTACCGGCTCTAAGCCGCGGCTGTTTGCGTATCAAACTGTTTTTCCCAGCCGCTATAGCACCTGGATGGGGAATGATCGCCAGCATCCCTCTGTTTGCCTTGCTGACGCTGGCCACCTTCGTGCTGGTCTACCACCTTGTCGGCAATTTAATGTTACTAATCAGCCTGGCCTTGTGGATTGGTGCCCCGCTGATCTTTCTGTTCCGGTTCAACCTGTTGACTCGACCGTTAAACCAACCCCAGGACGTGGCGCAGATTGTGAAAACGCAATACGTGGTCATGGCCTTGGCCATCGTCGCCATCCTGTTATTTGTCATTTATCTGAGCACCGCCAAACCAGGAGACCGCTTTCTGGTAGGAATCGACAAAAAGACTTCCTGGATTCGCCCTTGGGATCTTCAACTACACTTCTCCTGGATCGAGTACGTAGGACGTCTGCTCTTCTACAGCACGCTGTTTGCGGACCTCATGTTGATAGTCACGCAACGGCTGTGGTATGAGGAACGAGTTCTCCGACTGCAACCGGGTGCCGAGGAATTCGATCAGCAGATGTTAGCCCTGGCAAAGGCCCTGGCGTTGCCTTATGTCGTCGGCCAACCGTCGCCCAATTCGCAAAATGCGTCAGCGTCGTCTCCTGTCCCTGGGCAACAGAATGAATCTCCTTCCCCGACTCCAGGTACTACCCCTCCCGCTTCAACTCCGGTTCAGGTCCCTATCTTCCCTCCAGCAGTCCCCGTTGGTCCTCCCTCTTCGGGTGAAAGTGCCTAAGGGGCTCAATCATCATGAAGAAAGCTCTCTCAGAGCCTGAAACGGCGTCCGACTATGGCTCGCCGTTTCAAGACCGCTGTACGGGCAAAGATGGCCAGGGTTGATCCTTCCAAGCTCCCGGCAACCGGCCCCGTGGTGTATTTTCGGGCAGCGGTCGCAGAACGCTCACAAACAGTAGCAGCAGGGCAGCAGCAGTCGCCCCAGCCAGCAACCAGCGGACCATCCGTGCCCACTCAGGGCTTACCATCACCTGCCACAGGCACACCCCGGCGAGTAACACACAACTAATGGGGAGCAGGTAAAACAGGCATGTTTCCATGACCTGATCAATCCGCAACCGCGGCAGGGTCCAACGCAACCACATCATGATGAGCACCAGCACCCAGCATTTGGTGACGAAGACCAGCACGTTGACAAGATTCCCCCACAGTGGTCCCCAACGTTCTGCCGGTTCAAAGGGCAACACCCCCGAGTGCCATCCGCCTAAATACAAATGAGTGGCCAGACCGCTGACAGCGAACATGCTGCCATATTCAGCCAGGAAAAAAATCGACCAGCGGAAGCCGCTGTATTCGGTATGGAAGCCAGCCACCAGTTCACTTTCTGCCTCGGCCAGATCGAAGGGCGCCCGTTTGCAACTAGCCGTCGCGGTGATGAAGAACACGAAAAATGCCAGCCAGGCAAACGGATCATGGAAGATGTTCCACTCCCAGAATCCGCCCACCTGTTGACGGGCCATGGTATTCAGGTTCAGTGTGCCTGCCAGACACACTGGGATGACAACGCACAACGAGCGGGGCACCTCGTAGCTGACCACTTGAGCGGCCTCCCGCATACCTCCAAACAGCGACCATTTGCTCCCGGAGGCATAACCCGCCAACACCACCCCAAACACTTCACTGGAAAGGACGGCTAGCATAAAAAAGGCGGCTACCTGTAAGTCCCAACCGACTAGTCCCGCCCCGAACGGTAACGCTAAAAAGCCCGTAAAGCTGGCGCAAAAAGCTAGATACGGTGCCAATCGAAACAGGGGGCGATCCGCTCCCGCGGGGGCATGATCCTCCTTGGCCAGCAGTTTGATGGCGTCGGCCAGCGACTGTAGCAGACCAAAAGGCCCCACACGGGAAGGCCCAAGACGATCCTGGATCCGGCCAGAGACCTTACGTTCCGCCCAGATGGCCAGAAAGGCCGACAGCCCCACAAAAGCAAATAACAGAGCAGCAGCGGTAAGCCCCGCCGCCAAGACGTTCCACGGCTGATACAGATAGGCCGACCAGAATTCCAGCACGGTGACTTCCCCCCAAGGGCCATCCCCGCCCTGTTCCGCTACCCGCGTCTAAAGCGATTAGCCCACAAGACATTCTGTCAGTGGTACAACTCTGCCTCGACAACGGTGCGGTTTGATGGATATTTAGGGAAATAGTTGCCTGCGGCAGCCGGGGCTGGTTCAAACCGAGTAGGATTGGCCCTCGTGGGGCCGCAACTTCGGAGCAAAGTCCGTACTGTCATGCAGGGATGGCCGCGCAAACCAGACCAATCCTGGGGCGTTGCTCGCCGCCGACCGATGCATCTGCGACCGGGTAATGCCCGCCGCCACTGGCCCTGGCTTTGGCGTGCTCCCCACACTGCCAGCGTGCCGACGGATCCCCTAGCTCGGGACACCCAACTGGCACGTCTGGAAGCTGTACTTCTCATGGCCCACGAACCATTATCCCTCCGTCAACTAGCCGAAGCGGCCTACCTTGCCGATACTGCCACTGCCGCCCAGCTTCTACAACGACTCCAACAACTTTACGATAGTGACCAAACCGCATTCCACCTGGTCGAATTGGCCGGTGGCTATCAGCTGTTGACACGCCCCTGCTATCATCCCTGGTTAGCCCGGTTACGGCATACCGGTCGGGATGTTCGCCTCAGCCCCGCCGCTTGGGAAACACTGGCCGTGATCGCTTACAAACAGCCGATCACGCGGGCCGAAATAGAAAAGCTCCGTGGCACAACGGTCAGTGAGCCGCTGCGTCAGCTGCTGGAGAAGGGGTTGGTCCGTGTCGTAGGACGACAAGATACCTTGGGTCGGCCTCAACTCTATGGAACAACTCGCAAGTTCCTGCAACTATTCGGCCTGAAATCCCTGCACGACTTGCCTCATGTCGATACCCTTCTCCCCCCAAAAGTGTGAAACTCTCTGTGGGGGCGTTGAAAAAACGGGATTCGCGCTCAGGCAATTATTCCTTCCGTTTCTCCCCAAGTCTCACGTGCAGAGCTATTACCTATATCCCTGTGGACCTCGGTCTGAAAAAATGCTAACAGAATACATCCCCATTACAAAATACCCTACACGCCAATCAATGTTCCGACTCCACAAAAAGAGGCTGAGAAAAACTTGTTGCGTACCACAACCATGACACCCGTGGTGGCTGCCATTGTTGGCTCGAGTGGATAAAGTGATCTTCTATGAAGCATACCAATAATGTCTTGGTGAGTCGTCGGACTTTTTTGCAGACAGTTGCTACATCAGTGGGGCTTTATAGCGGCTGTTGGTCCACGCAGGGTAGTGCACAACTTCTCCATGCCTCCTATGACGCCACGCGGGAATTATACCGACGCATCAATCGGGCCTTTGCCCAGTACTGGGAACAACAATGTGGGGAAACCGTCCGTGTGAGGATGTCCCATGGAGGTTCCGGTGCCCAGACACGCGCCGTTATTGATGGCTTACCAGCCCACGTCGTCTCACTAGCATTGTGGCTGGACATTGACGCATTGGTCCAGAAAGGTTTGGTGAACCAGGACTGGGAAAACCGGTTTCCTAACCGCTGTTTGCCTTACATTTCCACAGTGGTGTTTGTCGTACGTCAAGGGAATCCGTGGAACATTCAAGACTGGCCTGATCTGATTCGGGGTGACATCCGGATCGTAACAGCCAATCCCAAGACTAGCGGAGCTGCCCGGCTCAACGTGCTAGCTGCCTGGCTAAGTGTAGTCGCACGAGGGGGCAGCCCCGCGGATGCCCGTCAATTTCTCCAGGAAATGCTTCGCCGTGTTCCCGTGTTAGACAGTGGTTCCCGCGGGGCTGCTCTGACCTTTGCCCGCAAAGGGATCGGTGATGTCCTGCTTACCTGGGAAAATGAAGCGTATCTCCAGCAGCGAGAACTGCGGGGCCGCGTGGAAATTATTCATCCCCCGTTAAGTATCCAAGCCGAGCCGCACGTGGCCGTCGTGGACGCTAATCTGCAACAAGCTGTCCATCATACCTTAGCGTGGGAATACATCCGTTTTCTTTATAGCTCTACGGCCCAGAACATCATAGCAGAACATTACCTTCGACCCGTCAACTGGCAGAATGATCCCCGTTTCCAGCCGTTACAGCTTCTCCGTCCTCTGGATCCTCAATATCAATTAGGAAGCTGGCCTGAAATCCAACGGCGATTCTTTGCCGAAGGAGGGTTAATAGACCAGATCTACCAGCACATGCAATAGCCATCAATCTCTCCACAAACGATAAACATAGCGATTCATCTCCCCTTCATAATCATAATGACGACCAAAAATGCGCATAGTCTCTTCCCATTTCTGTGCTATGTGATATATAATGTTTGGTAAGTAAAAGGCTTCAGTCAGGTAGCGGTGACGTTTTGTCATGACAGTCTTGTCCTGCTGAGGCTGAACGTTCTATCTGTATCTTTCTACTTACACCATGTGAGGTGTTACTTATGGCTAAGAAGGCAGAAAAGGTGGTTGAAAGTGCGGAGAAGCGTAGCATCAGTCAGATGCAAATGGTGCGTTTGGCGATGCAAGCCAAAGGTCCAGAGGCCAAACCAGCCGAATTGCAGGAATACATCTTGCAGGAGTTCCACCACGAACTACCCACTAATCTGATCAGCAACTACAAATCACAGATCAAACGGCAGAGTGGTGGCGGACGCCGCCTACCGCAAATCGAGGACCTGGAAACTGTCCGCAACCTGATCAAACGCCTTGGTGCCGATCAGGTGAAGCGGCTTGTTGATGTGCTAGCCTGATCATCTCCACACCATCTCCTCTCACCTGCGATCTCACCATGCTGGAAACAGCATGGCTCTTATGTTTTTTTCTTTGATTACTACTTTGTCTCTTCTACTTGAACTTAGCGAGATTCCACTACCAACTAGCAAGCCGAGCCGCATCGGTTGCGTAATGCGGATGGATACACGCCATCCAGTGCTCTTCCACTGTTAAATCGCCCTCTCATGTGCGGCAACCTGCTTACGCACACTCACACTATGGTATCTATTAATACATTATTAGTTACGACTTTCAGACGTGCACTAACAAGTGACTGTTAGACAAAGTTGACCTCGTGCAACTTCGATGTGGTATGATTTACCTCCAAGGTTTGTTTATAACACGCAAGCCGAGAGAATGGACTAGCCTCCTATTGGTAATGATCTGTTGCGACTGATAAATGAGTCTAATAAGCAGAATTGACAGCAAACTATGACCTTGCCCGTAGCTTTTTACTCGCGATAGTATACAGGCTTGAACGACGTGGGGGTCGCTTATTGCAAAGCGGAAATTTAGCATGAATTGTAGAAGACACAAGTAGCTTTCGGAAAGCGCTTATGAGGCGTTCCTATCCCTCACCCCCTGTGCGTAGGCTCTAGTTGAACGGGTTGGCACGCCGGACGACACTCGTGCCAGACAAGCCGGTCCTCTCCGAACCAATCAGCCTAGCTGGTCCGCCCAAGTATTGAGCAAGTCAGAACTGTTATGGCGATTTCGAGTTTCCGGCTGGGGGGGTGGTTGGCTCAGTATCGAAAAGTAAGGTGTTGCGGCCAGAAGAGACGGGGGGCGTCTTGCCCAAGGCGGCGAAGGCGCGGGGGGTGGCAATCCGGCCACGAGGCGAACGGATGATGTATTGCTCCCGCAACAGGTACGGCTCGATTTCATCAGCCAGTGTATCGGCTGCCAGGTTGAGGGTAGCCGCGAGTGCTTCCACGCCGGTGGGGCCGCCGCCAAACAGGTCGATGAGCGTTTCCAGGTAGCGGCGGTCGTTTTTATCCAGCCCTTCGCGGTCCACCTCGGCCATGTCCAAAGCGGCACGGGCCACTTCCGCTGTGATGATCCCCTGGTGGCAGGCAGCGGCATAGCTGCGTGCCCAGTACAAGCGGGCGTTGGCAATGCGGGGGGTACCCCGACTGCGGCGGGCCAGTTCCTCGGCTGCCTCCGGTGTGATAGTTGTTTGCAGCTTGGCGGCATTTACACGAATGATCTGGGCGAGCTCCTCAACGCTGTAAAATTCCAGATGTTCATGCATTTTGAAGCGATCGCGCATCGGTCCGGAGAGCAGCCCGCTGCGGGTGGTGGCCCCGATCAAAGTGAACCGCTTCAACCGCATGGTGATCGTTCGGGCATGCAGGCCTTCGCCCAGGACGATGTCGATGCGGTAGTCTTCCATGGCTGGGTAGAGGAACTCCTCAACCACGCGGGGCAGGCGATGAATCTCATCGATGAACAGGATGCCCCCTTCCTCGAGATTGGTCAGAAACGGGAGCAGGTCTGCCGGTTTGCTCAGGGCCGGCCCGCTTGTCATCTGAATCGAGGTGCCTAGTTCATTGGGTAGCACGGTGGCGAAGGTCGTCTTGCCCAGTCCCGGTGGTCCGTCGAACAGGATGTGGCCGAGGGGTTCACCCAGTTTTTTGGCCGCAGCCACGGCGACCGCCAGGCGTTCTGCCACTTTGCGCTGGCCGATGACTTCACGTAACCATTTGGGCCGCAAGGCTGCATCTCGGCGTCGACTTTCTTCATCGCTCCCGGCGACACCGACACTTCCGCTGGCCGTCGCACCCCGACGTCCCTCGGACTCAGTACCTCCACCGCGACCACTCCCTGCTCCCAAAACTCGTTCCCGAGCCATATTTGCTCCTCATTTGCCCACTGCCCGTTCACCTTCGGCTCGCCCCCATCCCCAGCTTCCGCAGCTGCCGAATTACGGTACAACCCTGCCAATCACACGCGAACCAACAAACAGAATGCCTACTGCCACCTTCATATCCGCCTCTAACCTCACACTCCGCTGCAAACAGTGGTATCCCGTCTGAACGTGAAGAGGCATGATTACTATGTCAACATCTCTGGGCCGTCCAGGAACAAAGTAATAATCGCCATCGTACTGCAGAGCCCCCTCCAGTCTTCACATGTTCCTCAAGCAGCGGTTTACCACCAAACCAACCGTGAACACAAGGCGGGATACTCGCTGCGACTTCTGTATGCGATTGTAAATGATCACCTGAACCGATGTTAAGGTCGGTAGTCGAATCGCGCAGCATTCTTCCACACGGATTAATTACATGAAGATGACCCAGGTCATGCTCTCACACTGTGGTGAGGATAACGAACGAACAACGAAAAGCGGAAGCATATTTTAAGACGGGTCTATTGGTTTGTAGGGAAAGACCAACGAGAGAGGAATTGATACGCCCAAAGGTCACTTCTTACGATGGCGGATCCGCGAGCGCATCCGACGCTTTTTACGCCCCACTTTCCGGCGGCCATTTCCACGACGTCGCGCACCCATAAGGTTCCCCCACTCTTTTCAGCACGCAATACCAACTATTAGCAAACCACTAGCGGATGCATCAGGCAATCCGGGTACCTTGCGGGAGGTCATCACCTACACCTTAGGATCACTGAATGCCGATGTCCTGCAATATAGTGGGAACATGCCCACCCAGAGTCGTAGGCTGGATAAATCAAGATAAGATGCTCCGCTTCCTTCGGCAAGGGGTGAACGAACCCCTTGACGGCCCTGTGGCAGGCGACTAGCGTGTATCGGGGTAGTCACGGATGGTCCCGGGATTCCAGTTGGGCCCGGATGTTTTTGTGGTAGACGGGCTTAGGAGGGGCATTCTGACGCAAGATAATTCAGCGGGGCGGCACGGGTGGAACATGACGGCAACGTGCGTTGTGGGTCTGCAATGGGGCGATGAGGCCAAAGGGAAAATTGTTGATCTGCTTAGTGACCAATTCGACTATGTGGTACGGTATAACGGTGGTGCCAATGCCGGCCATACCGTGGTGGTCGGCGGACGAACGTTTAAACTTTCGCTATTGCCCAGCGGTGTGATCCGGCCGCAAGTCACCTCGGTGATCGGCAACGGCGTGGTAGTGTATCCCCCGCGCTTTCTGGAAGAAGTGGAGCAATTGCAACGGTCGGGGTTTGACTTGACCCGGACCCTGGTGTTGAGCGACCATGCCCATGTGATTTTCCCTTATCACATCGAGGAAGACCGACTGGCCGAAAGCGGTAACGAAGGCAAAATCGGCACCACGGGACGGGGAATTGGCCCGTGCTATCAGGATAAAGTGGGGCGACGCTGTGGCATCCGAATCGGCGAGCTGTATCACCCTGTCCACTTCCGGGAACGTCTGGAACGCATCGTGCCTTTCAAAAACCGACTACTGAGCGCTATTGCCAATGGCCATGCCCCCAGTTTCCGTCCCTTCGATGCCCAGGCTTTAGCGGATGAGTATTTGGGGTACGCCGAGCGGATGAAGCCGTTTGTGGCCGACACCTGCCGACTCCTGCAGGAGGCGGCCCGTCAGGGCAAGCGTATCCTCTTCGAAGCGGCCCAGGGCAGCTTGCTGGACGTCGACCACGGTACTTACCCGTATGTGACCAGTTCCAGCAGTCTGCCGGCGGGCATCTGGAGTGGCTCAGGCTTGCCGGCCCGGCACGTGACCCGAATCATCGGTGTCGTCAAGGCCTACACCACCCGCGTCGGCCAGGGCCCATTTCCCACCGAATTGGATGATGGTCCCAATGGTTACGGCGAACGGATCCGACGGGCGGGCAAGGAGTATGGCACCGTGACCGGACGGCCCCGCCGCTGTGGATGGTTCGATGCCGTTGCTGTTCGCTACACTGCCGCTTTGGCAGGTGCCGACGAAATCACCATTATGCTCCTGGATGTGCTCAGTGGCTTACCGGAGCTAAAGATCTGTGTCGCTTATGAACGAGCTGGGGAACGCACCGTGCATTTCCCCAGCGATGCCTACGAATTGGAACGCTGCCGACCCATCTATGAAACCTTACCTGGATGGGACCAGGACATCAGCACAGCCCGGCGGCTGCACGACCTGCCCGCGGCGGCCCGACGCTACGTTGATCGCATCGCGGAACTGGTTGGTCTGCCCGTCTCCGTCATCTCGGTCGGGCCAGATCGCGAACAAACAATTCGCCTCAACTAGCTTCTGGTGAACCATTAATTGGAATGTATTGTAACGTCTCACCCCGGCATTACTTTTCCAGGCTGAGACTTTGCCTCCGCCGGTGCAAGGCGACGACACCTTATCGAAACGTTCATGCAAGGTACCCAGAAACAGGGTCAGGGATAAGGTCTGTTCCTACCCCTTGGGTGGCAAAAGGGATACCCAACGGGAAACCGCACATGTATCATCACGATCATACGGGAAGCACTGTATCAGAAGACAATCTGCGGCTGGATGAATATGCGTATATATGGAAACTTTGTATCGTATCATCTTGCCTTTTGTTATAATGGTAAATGGTATGGGCGGTTCCCGAAGTAATCGGGTAGGCGTTTCCGAGGCAGGGGCGTAGGTTCAGGTCTAGCAGTGGCACCCTGGTAAGTTTAGAAGCGAGGCGACGGTCCAGCGTGACTGGTACAGGGATGATCGATCCGGCCACCGATGCATCGGCTTATGCGGCCTCTGTGGGGCTGGATGGGCAGCGGTTGCCCCGGCATGTGGCCATCATTATGGACGGCAATGGGCGTTGGGCCCGGAGCCGGGGTAAAGAGCGGACCGAAGGGCATGCCCAGGGGGCTCAGGCGGTAGCGCGAGTGGTCGAAGAATGTTGTCGCTTGGCCATTCCCTACTTGACGCTCTATTGCCTGAGTTCGGAGAATTGGAAGCGTCCACGCCAGGAAATCGACTTTTTAATGATTCTGTTGCAACGGTATCTGCGTGAAGAACGTCCGCGGATTCAGGAAAATAACATCCGGTTGAAGGTAATCGGTCGCCGGGAGGGGTTACCGCCAGAGGTAGTGGCAGCGATCGAGGAGAATGTGGCCGCCACGGCTCATAACAATGGTCTGACGCTGTGTCTGGCGCTCAATTACGGTAGCCGAGCAGAGATTGTCGACGCCGTCCGCTCGTTGGCGCAGGCCGTGGCCAGCGGCCAGATGCGTCCCGAGGAGGTCGACGAAGCCGCTTTAGCGGCCCGTCTTTACACGGCCGGCATGCCTGACCCCGACCTGCTGATTCGTACAGCCGGCGAAATGCGTGTGAGCAACTTTCTGTTGTGGCAGATTTCCTATGCGGAGCTGTGGGTAACTCCGCATTACTGGCCGGAGTTTGATGCGGCCTTGTTTCACGCCGCTTTGCGGGACTATGCCCGGCGGGAACGACGTTTTGGAGGTCTGGGAGCGGAGGCCGACACCTACGCATGATTCGGACGCGTGTGCTGATAGGAACGGCTCTGGCCGTGGCGGCCGCCGCTATGCTGTATGCCGACACCTTTCTGGCTCCCTGGTTCCCCTTATTAGGAATCACCATTTTAGTGGTCCAATGGCGGGCTGCTTATGAATTGTGGCATCTGCTTGATGCTGCCCATCGTCCGCCCTTGCTAATGCTGTATTTAGGTCTGACGGCCTGCTGGGCCGCCAACTGGTGGCCCGTGGCCGCCTACTCCTGGCTATCTGCCCCTGCTCCGGGACAACCCCTGTTATTCTGGCCCGCCTTGGGACTTGTCTATTGCGTATGCTTTATTGTGGCGTTCCTGTGGGAGATGGCCTGGTACCCTCATGGGGGCATCGCGTTGCCGCGTCTGGCTGTTTGGGCCTTCATTCTCACTTATTTGGGATTGCTTGGTTCATTTTTCCTGCAGCTCCGTTTTCTGCCAGTGGAGTCTGGGGGGGCTGCCGGGCTGGTCTGGCTGGCCGCCGCTATCGCTGTACCCAAGGCCAACGACATCGCCGCCTATTTCACGGGCACTTTATGGGGCCGAACACCCATGGCTCCGGTTTTAAGCCCCCAAAAAACCTGGGAAGGAGCGGCAGGCGGACTGGCCGGGGGCGTCGCTGCCGCGTTGGCCCTCTACGGATGGCAGCCGTTGTTGTTTCCCGACGGAGCAGCTGAAGCGGTAATCTTCGGCTTGCTGGTGGGCACTGCCGGCATGCTCGGCGACCTGGCTGAATCCCTGCTGAAACGCGATTGCCACGCCAAAGACGCCGCAGCCTTACTCCCGGGTTTTGGAGGATTGCTGGATCTGATCGACTCGCTGATATTCGCGGCACCGGTGGTCTACCTGTGGTGGCTGGTACGACACGCTTCCACTAGCCTGAGCTAGCTTGCGCAAAGGCCGGGCCTTAGCGAAACATGCTTAGCAAAAGTGAACGAGGGGCGCGATCGGTTGGATCGAACAACCCCTGAAACCAAGCCTACCAGTGACAATCGGAGCGACAATCGCGGAAATTGCGGGAATGATCCCTGTTGCAGAGACAAACTCATACATAAAAGGCGAGTGTAGGTTTGATTGGGCGGGACTAAGCAGTGACAATTCGGCATCCGGAGGACAGAGAGGTCGCCGCATCATGAACGACGCTGTGGTAAGCCACACCATTACGCTGGACAGCCGGGACGAGGCGGTGCTGCTGTTCGGGCCGCGTGATTCTTACTTGCGTACCCTGCGTGACGCACTGGGGGTCAAGGTAGTGGCCCGAGGCGACCTGCTGCAGATCGAAGGGCCGACCGAGGCCGTTGACAAGGCCGAACGGGCCGTGCAACAACTCCGGCAACTGCTGCGGCGTCGGGGCCGGTTACAGGCCGAGGACGTTCGCACCGTCCTGGACGTTGTCAGCGGGGCAGGCGAGGCCTCTGGCCATCTGACCCTGATGGAATCGGGGCGTGGCTTGCGGGCACGCACCGATGGTCAGGGCCGCTACGTCCAGGCCTTGCGGACCCACGATGTGGTCCTGTGTGTCGGACCAGCTGGCACGGGTAAAACTTACCTGGCCGTGGGGTGGGCCGTCGGCCTGCTCCGCAGTGGTCAGGTCCGCAAAATCGTGCTGGTGCGTCCAGCCGTTGAGGCGGGCGAACGCCTTGGCTTTCTCCCCGGCGACCTGGTAGCCAAAGTCAACCCTTATCTGCGTCCGCTCTTCGACGCCCTTAACGAAATCATGGATGCCGAAACCGTCAAACGTTACATGGACAACGACATCATCGAAATCCTGCCCCTAGCTTACATGCGTGGTCGCACCTTGAACAATGCAGTCATTATTCTGGACGAGGGCCAAAACGCCACACCGGCTCAGATGAAAATGTTTCTCACCCGCCTGGGAATCAATTCCAAAATCGTTGTCACTGGCGATCTGACACAAACAGACCTGCCCCGTAGCATCAAAAGTGGCCTGGAAGACGCCGTCCAACGCTTGCGTGACGTCGAGGGAGTGGCCATCGTTTATCTGGACGAATCCGACATCATCCGCAATCCGTTGGTGACACGCATAGTAAAGGCCTACGAAGAGCCTCTGCCTAAAGGCAAACGCCCTGGCGGTTAACCACACCCCGCGACAGCCGGGTCAAGTTAATAGCTGACCGGGTAATTGGCTCGCCGCAGGTCCACGCAGCGTCTTTTTGTTTGCAAGCTACCAGCCGTTGGTAGTCCAGTCCGGATAATTATGAAAAAGTCCAGTCCGGATAATTATGAAAAATTGCAAGGTCATACTTTTTCCGGAGTAAAGATAGTTGCATGCCCCTTGGCAGGGTTGCTAGAATGCAAGTTAGTAGTATGGGACTCGCACCCCCCACTTTCATGAGGGAAGCCAGGTAGGCGTCTAGCCCGCGTCAGCGTTGGCAGACTACGGGGCGACGCCAGATTAAACCGCGCAAAAGATGCAAGCCGGTGTGGAACCAGATGGGCGTCACCGCTTGGCAGTGATATGATAATTGTAAGAACCTGCTTCTCTTCAT
>JANWVV010000149.1 GCA_025055795.1 Gemmataceae bacterium | reverse complement strand
GCGGCTTCACTGCATTCAACACAGAGCTATAGAATCCCTCGCAAAGAACTACTGAGATCTAGTGCACAACGCCTTTCGGCATCACTGCATTCAACACTCTTAGGCGAGGCTAAGCGGAGCGTGCCGAAATAGTGCTCAACGCCTTTCGGCATCACTGCATTCAACACGGAGCCAGGTCAGTCCTGGCGAACCGACTCTACTCTCTGTGCTCAACGCCTTTCGGCATCACTGCATTCAACACAGAAACATGTCGGAGGAGAAAAAGGAGGGCGGATGGCGGCTGGTGCTCAACGCCTTTCGGCATCACTGCATTCAACACTAGCTACCATCGCCATCCTCGGCGGCGTGTTGGTCGGCGTGTGCTCAACGCCTTTCGGCATCACTGCATTCAACACAGGGGCTAGGAGGGAGATTGGATATGGAAGAACAAAAGGGTGCTCAACGCCTTTCGGCATCACTGCATTCAACACCTGGGGAGATACTCGATATCTCATCATCATGGGTGGATATGTGCTCAACGCCTTTCGGCATCACTGCATTCAACACAAACGAGGGTCAACTCGGCATCATTTCAGCACCTTAAGTGCTCAACGCCTTTCGGCATCACTGCATTCAACACGCTGAGCCCACGCCGTCGCAAACCTTCGCAGCAATGCTGTGCTCAACGCCTTTCGGCATCACTGCATTCAACACAAAAAAAAAAACTGGGGGAGGAGACGGGGTCCTCGTGCTCAACGCCTTTCGGCAT
>JANWVV010000148.1 GCA_025055795.1 Gemmataceae bacterium | reverse complement strand
TTTTTCACTTCTGTTTTGGGCTGCTCTGCAACCAACACCATGTGGTTCGTGGCATTCTTAGGGTGGGATGGTAATGTGCTCAACGCCTTTCGGCATCACTGCATTCAACACCGCGCCACACCTCAGCAGGAAGTAACGCCGGAAGTGTGCTCAACGCCTTTCGGCATCACTGCATTCAACACATTCTTCTCTGCGCGTCGTTCGGAGTGATCGCTCTTGTGCTCAACGCCTTTCGGCATCACTGCATTCAACACGCAGGACCTCGAACTGGCCGAGTGGGCCGACGACCTGCTGCACGTGCTCAACGCCTTTCGGCATCACTGCATTCAACACGCTCGAAATAGACCTCGAAAACCTGCCCGTCGATCGGTGCTCAACGCCTTTCGGCATCACTGCATTCAACACACGAAGTCTCAGTAGGCTGTTGAAAGGATTGCTGCTGTGCTCAACGCCTTTCGGCATCACTGCATTCAACACCAGTACTGACCTGGATCCGATCGTGATGGGGCCGTCTAGTGTGCTCAACGCCTTTCGGCATCACTGCATTCAACACCGCAGCGATTCCTCGTCGCCACCCTGGCGCACCTCAAGTGCTCAACGCCTTTCGGCATCACTGCATTCAACACCTCCGCCTGCAGGAAGAGTCGGCTCGGTCGCAGGCTCGTGCTCAACGCCTTTCGGCATCACTGCATTCAACACTGGATCTCCTCCAGACGCCCGAACCAGCGCATTTTGAGTGCTCAACGCCTTTCGG
>JANWVV010000147.1 GCA_025055795.1 Gemmataceae bacterium | reverse complement strand
TGCAGTGATGCCGAAAGGCGTTGAGCACATCCTCCTGACTTGCAGGACTCCCCGCTGTACTGGTGTGTTGAATGCAGTGATGCCGAAAGGCGTTGAGCACAATTCAACAAGCCTGAAGAATCTGATCGGTGCGTGGGGTGTTGAATGCAGTGATGCCGAAAGGCGTTGAGCACTTCGAAGTGGTCAATAACTTTTGCAGCCTCCTCGAAGGTCGTGTTGAATGCAGTGATGCCGAAAGGCGTTGAGCACTGCTGCTGGATCGTCGTTGCAATTGGCAGAGCTGGCGTGTTGAATGCAGTGATGCCGAAAGGCGTTGAGCACGGTTGCATCTGAAAGGACTCTCGGCTGGGCCTCTGTGTTGAATGCAGTGATGCCGAAAGGCGTTGAGCACGTCCCCCCACGCAGTGGCCCGTTTGCTCGACCTCTGTGTTGAATGCAGTGATGCCGAAAGGCGTTGAGCACCGCGAAAACTTTTCTGCAATTGCTATTGCGACCCAGCCTGGTGTTGAATGCAGTGATGCCGAAAGGCGTTGAGCACATTTTTTCGGGATCATCATAGATGAGGATAACTTTGTCGTGTGTTGAATGCAGTGATGCCGAAAGGCGTTGAGCACGATTGTCTGTGGTAATCGTTCCATGACGCATTTCCAGTGTGTTGAATGCAGTGATGCCGAAAGGCGTTGAGCACGCCAAAGACTGCCCACGGCAGGATCTCATGCTCGCTGAATGGTGTTGAATGCAGTGATGCCGAAAG
>JANWVV010000146.1 GCA_025055795.1 Gemmataceae bacterium | reverse complement strand
CGGCGGCTCGGGCGCTATCGCCTGCTCCGCGAGCTCGGGCGGGGCGGGATGGGGGTGGTCTACCTCGCCGAGCGCATGGACGCCGACTTCGCGCCGCGGGTGGCGCTCAAGTGCCTGCCGTACCTCGCGGATCCGGCGAGCGAGGCGAGGCTCGCCCACGAGCGGCGGGTGCTCGCCCGGCTCCGGCACCCGCGCATCGCCCGGCTGCTCGACGGCGGCACCGGCGAGGACGGGCGCCCGTGGCTGGCGATGGAGTACGTCGAGGGCGAGCCACTCGATCGTGCCGTCGCCGGCCTCGACCGGCGCCGGCGGCTCGAGCTGTGGCTGAAGATCGCCGAGGCGGTGGCCCACGCCCACGCCGCGCTGGTGGTGCACCGCGACCTCAAGCCGGCCAACGTGCTGGTCGACGCGGCCGGGGAACCCCACCTGCTCGACTTCGGCGTGGCCGCGCTGCTCGAGGGCGGGGACGGCGGCGCGCTCACCGGACGGCACGGCCTGCCGCTCACGGTCCGTTACGCCAGTCCCGAGCAGCTCCGCGGCGAGCCGGTCGGCACCGCGGCCGACGTCTTCGCCCTCGGGGTGATCCTCTACGAACTCGTCGCCGGGCAATGGCCCTTCGGCGACGAGCAGGAGCCGCTGGCGCAGATGCGGGCGATCCTCGAACGTCCGCCGCGTCCGCTGCCGCGCGGCACGCCGCGCGATCTCGCCGCCGTCTGCGCGCGCGCCCTCGCCAAGACGCCTGCCGACCGCTACCCCACGGTCG
>JANWVV010000145.1 GCA_025055795.1 Gemmataceae bacterium | reverse complement strand
CGTGAGGGGAGTGAAACAGAACATGAAACCGTCAGCTTACAAGCAGTGGAAGGACGATTCAACGTCTAACCGCGTGCCTGTTGAAGAATGAGCCGGCGAGTTGTAAGTACTGGTAGGTAAAGGCGACAGCCGCAGCCATAGCGAAAGCGAGTCTGAAGAGGGCGAAAAAATCAGTATTTACAGACCCGAACCCGGGTGATCTAACCATGTCCAGGATGAAGCTTGGGTAACACCAAGTGGAGGTCCGCACCGACCGATGTTGAAAAATCGGCGGATGAGGTGTGGTTAGGGGTGAAATGCCAATCGAACTCGGAGCTTGCTGGTTCTCCCCGAAATGTGTTGAGGCACAGCGGTTGAGCAACTTCCAGGGGGTAAAGCACTGTTTCGGTGCGGGCTGCGAGAGCGGTACCAAATCGAGACAAACTCTGAATACCAGGAATGAACTCAACCAGTCAGACGGTGAGGGATAAGCTTCATCGTCGAGAGGGGAACAGCCCATACCACAAGCTAAGTCCCCAAAATTGTCACAGAAGCAGCCACCATTTAAAGAGTGCGTAATAGCTCACTGGTCAAGCGCTCTGGCGCCGAAAATTAACGGGGCTTAGTGACATGCCGAAGCTGTGGAATAGGTAACTATTGGTAGGGGAGCGTTCTGAGTGGGGTGAAGCACTAGCGACAAGCAGGTGTGGACGGCTCAGAAGTGAGAATGTCGGCTTGAGTAGCGCAAACATTGGTGAGAATCCAATGCCCCGAAATCCCAAGGCTTCC
>JANWVV010000144.1 GCA_025055795.1 Gemmataceae bacterium | reverse complement strand
GTTCACTTGACATCTCAAAGTGTGCTCAACGCCTTTCGGCATCAATTCATTCAACTCAGAGGTACTGGAGGTGCTTCAGAAATTTTTTGTGGAGTTAGGTGCTCAACGCCTTTCGGCATCACTGCATTCAACACTTTCTGAACGTAATGGGCCAAAGAGTAAGACACATTTGTGTGCTCAACGCCTTTCGGCATCACTGCATTCAACACCCTTTAGCCTGTGCTGCTCTTATCAGGCGTAATGAGGTGCTCAACGCCTTTCGGCATCACTGCATTCAACACACCACCAGGTCCTCAAGGACCACCAGGTCCTCAGGGTCCTGTGCTCAACGCCTTTCGGCATCACTGCATTCAACACAGGACCCTGAGGACCTGGTGGTCCTTGAGGACCTTGTGCTCAACGCCTTTCGGCATCACTGCATTCAACACCGAGTTCACGACACCAGCGCATGATCTGTCCTCCTGTTGTGCTCAACGCCTTTCGGCATCACTGCATTCAACACACAACATCATACACATAGATCTCATACGTAGCGGAAAACACGAGTGCTCAACGCCTTTCGGCATCACTGCATTCAACACCTAACGCAGAACGTGTAACTCTCTCTGATCGTGCATGTGCTCAACGCCTTTCGGCATCACTGCATTCAACACTCATTTGTCAATATTTAAACGGATATTAGAGTGTAGGTGCTCAACGCCTTTCGGCATCACTGCATTCAACACCTTCACGGAACGAACCCAAAGCTTTTTCAGCATCCATGTGCTCA
>JANWVV010000143.1 GCA_025055795.1 Gemmataceae bacterium | reverse complement strand
CAAATAATGTACAAACCTATGACGTGTTGAATGCAGTGATGCCGAAAGGCGTTGAGCACTTGTCTCCGTTGATAGTAACAGAGCCTTCAACTTGAGTGTTGAATGCAGTGATGCCGAAAGGCGTTGAGCACCCGAAGAGGACCGTGTACCCGCCGGTCTTGCGGTACTCGTACTGTGTTGAATGCAGTGATGCCGAAAGGCGTTGAGCACCGTACCCAGTAAGATTGCGTTACTTCAACCGTGTGTTGAATGCAGTGATGCCGAAAGGCGTTGAGCACAGTTTCTGCGATTCACTTTGGCGATGGCGGCTTTTTGGTGTTGAATGCAGTGATGCCGAAAGGCGTTGAGCACACAAGTGGTGGTGGTTACAAGAGAGGAGGCGGTAATGTGTTGAATGCAGTGATGCCGAAAGGCGTTGAGCACAGCCTAACCTTCAGCAAGTGCCGCGAGGTGATATGAGTGTTGAATGCAGTGATGCCGAAAGGCGTTGAGCACGTCGAGCGACGACGTCGAGATCCGCGGCAACAAGAACGTGTTGAATGCAGTGATGCCGAAAGGCGTTGAGCACATAGACACAGTAGTAATAAGTGGATCATGGTCGTCGTGTGTTGAATGCAGTGATGCCGAAAGGCGTTGAGCACACAAGAACCAAACTCTCTGGCATTTTCACAGCTTCAGGTGTTGAATGCAGTGATGCCGAAAGGCGTTGAGCACCGAGGCCCAGCGTCGCGAACGCGAGGCCCGCAAGCGTGTTGAATGCAGTGATGCCGA
>JANWVV010000142.1 GCA_025055795.1 Gemmataceae bacterium | reverse complement strand
GCCTTTCGGCATCACTTCATTCAACACATTGCTCGCAGGTGAGGCGCAGCAGACAATACGGATTGCTGTGCTCAACGCCTTTCGGCATCACTGCATTCAACACGACGAAAAAGATCCCGGCAGATCCGAGCCGAAAAGTGCTCAACGCCTTTCGGCATCACTGCATTCAACACGCCAAACTTCGGTTTCGACGTCGACCCGTCCGCATGGTGCTCAACGCCTTTCGGCATCACTGCATTCAACACGCTGGCGAGCTCCTGCAGGCCTGGCCGCAGGAAGAAGGTGCTCAACGCCTTTCGGCATCACTGCATTCAACACCTTTACCTGCTCACGGTCAGCATCCAAAAATAGACGTAGCCGGTGCTCAACGCCTTTCGGCATCACTGCATTCAACACGCGAGCAATCGCTACCTTAAGCCAGCGATAGTTTTGGTGCTCAACGCCTTTCGTCATCACTGCATTCAACACCGTCACTCAGGAAATTTTCCGCTCGATCGATCATATGTTCTCAACGCCTTTCGGCATCACTGCATTCAACACCAGGGTAGGAAAACTAGAAGATTTGGACCTGATATATCTGTGCTCAACGCCTTTCGGCATCACTGCATTCAACACGCGATCTTTGGACGGTCAAGGTTATACCCGGGGGATACTTGTGCTCAACGCCTTTCGGCATCACTGCATTCAACACGAGATGTCTTGCAGGGAACGAGATCGGAAGAGAGGCCTTTCTGGACAGAGTGATCCTGGTCTGCTTTCAACACTGGCGAGGAT
>JANWVV010000141.1 GCA_025055795.1 Gemmataceae bacterium | reverse complement strand
ATCACTGCATTCAACACGGCGCGGTTTGCGCGCAAGTACGGACGGATCTATCTCGTGCTCAACGCCTTTCGGCATCACTGCATTCAACACTTCTCTCGCTCGGCTACTCGCAGGCCGACGTCAAGAGAATGTGCTCAACGCCTTTCGGCATCACTGCATTCAACACGGAGGACGTGCAGGACGACATCCAGCTCCACTTTGCAGTGCTCAACGCCTTTCGGCATCACTGCATTCAACACACTGAGAGGTACTTATGGTTAAGTCTTTGAAGCAGTAGTGCTCAACGCCTTTCGGCATCACTGCATTCAACACGTTATGTGCCGCTACCAGGCGCTGAGGACTGTGGAGGTGCTCAACGCCTTTCGGCATCACTGCATTCAACACTTTAGCAACAGTAGTCTGACCTTCAGGTTTGGGCTGTGCTCAACGCCTTTCGGCATCACTGCATTCAACACAAGGGTACACTGACCGCACGCACTGTCCTGACCTTTGGTGCTCAACGCCTTTCGGCATCACTGCATTCAACACGGGCCGAAAGCCCCACCCCCTAACCGCTTCGCCAGAAAGCGTGCTCAACGCCTTTCGGCATCACTGCATTCAACACGCGACCCACCGCTGGATTTCTTCCAGACGCCCGAACGTGCTCAACGCCTTTCGGCATCACTGCATTCAACACCCGGCACCCGCGCCCGTACCTACCGCCGTCCCGCCACCCGGTGCTCAACGCCTTTCGGCATCACTGCATTCAACACCCGACGCGTGCGAAGCGGCCGCCAT
>JANWVV010000140.1 GCA_025055795.1 Gemmataceae bacterium | reverse complement strand
CTGTGGCTGGCGGAGCGGTTGCAGGCGGAAAGCGACGAGGAAGACCGACGAACCTACGAGATCGAAGTTGCTTTGCGGGAGCTGGCAGGTGGGAGCAAGTCAAAGCCCGCTAAGGGTAGTTAGCCTCAAGTGAGGCTCCCGGTAATTGTTCAATGGTAGATGAAGGGTCTTGTGGCCTTTGTGCCTTTGCAGGTGCCACCTGAGCAGTGGCACTTCATCAGGCGGTAACGACGGTCCACTTGGCCACCTTCGAGGATGGCCACGTTCAGGCCCATGTGGTCACCTTCAGGGGCCTCTCGAAGACGGCTAGGTTGCCATCTGCGGGGACCTGGGCACCTTCGAAGATGGCCAGGGTGGCTGCCGAAGGTGGCCCACTTCACTTTCCGCTCGAGTGTCGCCTGCCCCGTTCAGCTCGCTACGGACAGGCCAGCATGAGGACAGCAGGGGGGGGTGCAGACAGCGGTCGCGTGGCACCCACTTCCGCCGACAGGGTCGATGACCCTGTCGGCGGGAATAGGAGCCGCTCTTAACGGCCCGCTACGGGCAAAGCAGAACTGTCGGAAAATCCGAAGCACCAAGTCAGAGTGCTCCGTTGCAAGGTGGGATGCCAAAGACACATCGGAATGGTCGGATGCGTCGGTTAACCCCAGGCCAACAGACGTACCGACCTGCTTGAGCGGCCGGTCCTGCGGCCGACGCTCAGGGGCCGTCAGAAACGGCTCCCGCTTCCGCCAGCAGGTCGTTGACCCTTGCCGGTGCAAATCGGTGCCACGCGACCG
>JANWVV010000013.1 GCA_025055795.1 Gemmataceae bacterium | reverse complement strand
GGCAGCGACGGCGTTGCACCCACTACCGCAGCCAGAGTCACTGACCCTGGCTGCGGGAATAGGAGCGGCCCTTGGCCGCCCGCGGAAGTAGGAGCGGCTCCCAGCCGCGGATGGCCCGCCGACGGTCCAGCACCGCCGACTCGACTGCCTAGCGAAAGTTGTTGGTGTTCGTGTGCATAGATTTACCCTCATTTATTCCACGAAAGCGTCGAATCTGACAGTATTTCCTATTTTGTTCACTTTCGCATATGCGTACGCGTAACAAACATTGGTAATGGCAACCTGCTTGGTTAAGCAGCAGAGTTAGCGGCAGTGCCGCCAGGGCCTACCGGACAGGCCGACCGGTGGCGGCAGCGGCTATTTGCGGCGTGTGGGCGGGGGACGGCCGCCGCTGGCCAGGAACTGCTCGACGGTGGTCCGATGCCGGAGGCGTTTGTCGGGGTTGACCCGCAACCCCGGGCGGGCCCTGTCCGACCTGTACCAGGCGATACAGCAGCCGAGGGGTGACGCGTAACAGCGGGGCACCTCCTGCACTGTCAGAAATTGCGGTGACGATGAGGGGTCGGGTTGTACCATGGGAGGGCCTCCGGTCTAACAAGCACCACAAACCAGGGGCCAGACTCGAAGCGGCCTAGCACCGATGATGATATCGGCCAAAGGCCGCTGAGTCGCCCCTTGCTGCACGCCGGAGGTGCCAGCTCCGGCGTGCTGCACTTTAGGATGGAAAGCCCACCTTCGAGCAGGCTAGGACAAAATGCTGGAAAACCAGACTAGGGCAGATTGATGCCTACACAGTTCGCCTATCCATTGTGATCGCTATAACCGCCAAATTGCACTTCCGCCGGCATGTTTGTTGTGTGCGGGGGATGGGAAATGCGACAAAATCCGCCAGGCGGCCTGAGGAGCCTCCCTGCTCGGGCATCCCATCAGGCCACAACGACGGTCGTCTGTTCTGTCTCGATTTGCTACGGCCGGACAGCAAGAGAGTAAGGGGGATTTTTGCAGACATTGCTGCAGACACGTGTCTGCACCTTAACTACTGGGACAACAAAGGCATACATCAGATCAGACATTTTTGCAACCAGGCAGACACCCTCCGCAGTTGCTCCGCTGGAAAGCTGCGCGGAATTTACGACACCCGGCAGCGGTTTGCTCTAAGGGTTGGAAGGTTTTGTCGAAGTGTCGAGGTAAGGGCAGAAAAGCCTACTGCGGCTTCGCGGCCGGCTCTTAGCCACTGGTGGCAGCAGGGGGGGGACCGACAGGGGCCGGGGCAAGCGGTCGGGGGGCTTTCAGTATTTTTCGCGTTGCCGTGATGTGCAAATTGCACTATAGCGGAGATACGTGGGCAATCAGCTGGCGAATTGTCGGGCCAGTTCGAGCAGGCAGACCTGGAGGTGGGTCGGAATCCGTGGCCACAGCTGGGTCAGCTCCTCCAGCAGCAGGTCGGGCGGGTGGTAGTCCTGGGGGTCGCAACCAGAAGGCCGCTGCCGACCCCTGGCCGGCTGTCGTGCCGTCGGCTTTTCCGACACCTGTACGTCGGATTTTGCGTCGCTTGTGCTGAAAGATAGCGTTTTCCTAGGGAAATCTGCAGTTTTGGGGGTCACAGAGATCCACTTTCCCCCTCACAACGCCCCCTGCACCGGTACCTGATTCATTAAACATCGAGAAGATTGGCCGTGTAATGATTTTCTTACACTTATTTCTCCATATTAACTTAGCCTTTGTCAGCTTAATTTCCTGAAGATCAGGTCTCCGCAAACAGGAGAATAACCGAGCCCAAATCCTCTGAATCGCCATTATCAATCGACATAATCAGGACGTGATAGAACCATTTTTTACTCGTGCGTTGCAGATAGAGCCTGGCAGCTCACGGTCCACGAGAGCTAGAAGTAGCGTCGGATGAGTCACCGAGAATCTCGACCGCCTTTTCGGTCTGCATGGGTTGGTCGCCAAGATGATCAGCCAACAAGCGCAGGCGAAAGAAGGCCTGAGCGGGCTGGCGGGCTTCGTAAGTGATGGTAATGACCGTTTCGCTTCCAGGAGCGAGGTTTTGAGGCGGAAAGAATAGTCGTCCGGCTTGGGGAGGAGCCACCGGCGGCTGAGCCGTCCGGAAAGCAACGGCCTCGGGCAGCGTGATTTCGAGGCGGACGTTCCGGGCGGTGTCACCACCGTTGTTACGCAATCGGATCGTGAGAGTCCCCTGCTGTCCCACGCGTAGGGTTGCCGGTTGAGGCACAGTTTCCCAATTGAGAGCGGGAGCGCCTTGAAATAGGATGGCCGTTTCGGCACGGGCCTGCTGACCGCGGGCATCGCTCACAGCGGCCACTATCGTCCGGCGACCTGTGGTAGCGGCTTTCAGCTCGTAGCGAAAAGTGCGTGCTTCACCGGGCTCCAGACGGGGAATGAACCACACCATGAGGTCACGCTGCCACTGTCCCCCCTCGGTCTTTCGCACCGGTTTGCAATCGGGCGGAATGGTACCGCTGACACGCACCTGCATGGCGGGGAGCGTCCCCGTGTTCCGAACGAGGATTTCCAGCCGGGCCACTTCACCAGGAGCCACGGGGGCATTGCCAGGCGTGGCCGTCAGTTGAACTGCCAAGCCGGGGGTCAGAACAGTCAGGGTCGCTTCCGCTTTCTCTTGAATGCCCCCTGCTGCGGAAACGTGGGTGAGTGTCAGAACGTCGCGAGATTCCCGGGGAACCAGACGGTATTCAATACTGTGCCGCTGCCCGGGCCAAAGGCGGGGAATCTCCCAGACCCATTGCTGGGCTGTCGGGGTGCCCTCGGGGGTGTTGGTCCGCTTACCCCCCCCGGTCAGTGGCTCGATTTCAGCCGAAGCGGGGACATTTTCTACAATGCGGATCTGCTCCACAGGTACGCTGCCCACGTTGTCAATCACAATGCGTACCACACCGGGTTCATCGCGGACGATCTGCCGTGGTGCAGCCTTTGACACCTTTAGCATCGGTGGTCGTAAACGCGTGGTTACCGCCTGACCATACTCGTAGCTGACATACGCCAGATTGCGGATCTCTTTAGTTTCGGCTTTTGGTTGCAAAGTCAAGCGGATGGTCCGACTTTCGCCCGGCCCTAGGGTACCAACTTTCCATACCAGCACTGCCGGGCCTGCGGAGGCTGGAGCAGAAACACCAGGGGCACGACCCGGCGGAGTTAACAATTCCGGAGCTGGCGGTGCCGATGACAGGGCAGACACAGATTTTTCCGGTGCCGGATCTGCCGCCACAAAAGTGGCACCTTCCGGCAGCGGGTTACGGACCGTTACGTTGTAAGCCGGAGCCGACGACGTATTGCGGACCACGATCTGGTACGTCAACTCCTTTCCCGGTGGTGCAGTTGCCGGTACCCGCACTTGGATCCGGACCAATGGTGGCGGCGGGTCAACCACTGCCGCACTCCCCACAGCAGTGCCCGGTCCTAATTGTTGCAGGGGTAATAGCCCTTGCGCCGGGATGACCGCTCCTTGCGCAGGTATGACGGCTGGTTCGCCCTCGGCATCTACCGGTAATGACGGCCCTGTGTCCAGAGAGGGAGTGGGAAGAAGCGGTAACGCTCCCGGCTCCTCGTCTGCTCGGACGTTTCCTGCCCCCCTTCCCACCAGTATCAACACGGCGACCAATATCCAGCGGCTAGCCGTGGTGGTCCGCTGCAAGTAGCCGGCCAAAGCCCCCATGAACAGCCAGTCGCAATCGCAAGAGGCTGGCCAATTACTGTTGGCACCTCCGAGAGTGCATCCCTTGTTCCAGCCCGGCCTATACCAGCCAAGGTTGCCACGCCGGCTTCCGTTGTGCCCCATGGTTTCTGACCTCTGTCCCACTTTTGGGAACAAAGTCTCAGGTCAACCCAGTTCCCACCAGGGTAACCACATTCGATGCATCCCAAAAAGCGAGACATAACAAACTGCGGTAACCGGGAAAAGAGCATCTGAGGTGTTGCAGTCCATCGCACCAGCTATGCCAATCGATTAGGCTTTTTGAACTGATGTACCCATGTGGTCATCAATAATCTACCCAGAAGTACACTTTCTAACCTTTGGGTCAGAGAATGAACGATTTTTGCTGCCCTTGCTTACGTCGGGTTCTCTTTGATCGACCAACAGCGACTGCGATAGGGGTTTCAAGACCACTTGAATCGATCATCAATTCATCAAATAGCTCAACAAATCGGTTTGTTCGGGGTGGTGGATGCTGGGCTGTCGGGATTGACGTCATTCCCCTTTTTCCGGCATGTATTTGTTTTGCGGAGCAAGGAGATGACGCCGGTACGGACGACTCGGATGCCCGTTGAAATCAAAGGCACGCGACAGGCCAATCCTAAGATCCTAGTAGCCATACACAGGCCACTAGAGCGGACCCCGTCCAATTAAACGAAGCCGATGGATAGCAAGGAGCCAACGTGACGAGCAGATCTCTTTACTTGTGGTCGATGGCATCAACCGAGCGACGTGTCTCATCGGCAGGTGCTTCGAGCACACCGGGCCTGGCTCCAGCCACGTGCCGGTGGGCTGGGTGGACCGCTGCTGCTCTGATTGTGACGTCCACTCTCTTGACGGTGGCCTACCAGTGGCTTTCACCTGTACACGATCTGGCACCGGACGAAGCCCACTACTGGGATTGGTCCCGGCAACTCGATTGGAGCTATTACAGTAAAGGGCCGCTAGTTGCTTGGCTGATCCGCGGTGCGGACGAAGTGTTGGGAATGTGGAGCATTGCCTGGAGGGGCGATCGGGCGGCAGCAGTCCGTTTTCCGGCGGCCCTGTGCCATGCCCTTTTGCTGACAGGCTGGTACCTGCTTACGGTCAATGTTTTCCGATCCGCCACGCTGGCATTGAGCGTTGTGGGGTTGGCCGTGTGCATTCCGCTGGTACGCATCGGGGCCATCCTGATGACCATCGATCCTCCCTTCCTGGCTTGCTGGTGTTGGGCGTTGCTGGCTGTTTTGTGGGGGTTGCGGGGCCGCCGCTGGGCCTGGGGGATAGCCGCGATAGCTACAGCCGTGGGAGTGCTAGCTAAATATACAATGTTATTGTTTCCCGCCGTCGTCACCCTCTTCGTCCTGTTCCATTACCGCCACAAAGATGGTTGGCGAGGTCTGGGACTTTTGTATGCAGGAACCGTGGTGGGCCTGCTGCCAATCGTGTACTGGAATGCCCAGCATGATTGGGTAAGCGTCCGGCATGTTCTCGGACAGGTGGCGGCTGTGGGACAGCAAGCGGGTAGTCGTTTTCGCCTGAACGGACCTGTGCTGTTCCTGGGCGGCCAGTTGGGCACCATGTTCGGTCTGTGGCTACTGGCTTTTCTGGTCGCTGCTTGGAAATTCAGCCCGTGGCGTGACGGGGCACCCGCTGTGCGGCTGCTGTGGTGGGCTTCCTTCCCTTTGTGGTTGTTTTTCGGACTGGCTAGTTGTCTGAAACCCGGTCAGGCGAATTGGCCCGCTCCTGCATACATTGCCGGCTTTGTTCTTACCGTTGCCTGGCTAGTGGATTATCTGCAGTGGGGAAAGTACCGTCGAGAGGTGGCCGTGGCCGCAATTGCTAATTCGACTTTGGGTTTGATTGCCGTAGTGCTATTGCATTTTCCACAGCTGTATCGTCCCGTGTTGGCCCGCATCCTGCCACCACCGTCCGAACGGGAGCCTGCCCCCGTCCGCCGCTTGGACCTGACAGCCCGCCTGGCTGGCTGGAAGGCCTTAGCCAACCACCTGGATCTGTTGCGGGAGCAGTTGACCCCTCCGCAAGCCTTGCCTCCAGTTTTGTGTGGCACATACTGGACTCATCCAGGTCTTCTACGCTTCTACAGTCGGGGTCACCCAGATACGTATACCATCGGCATCCCCAACCGCTCCGACCGCCACAGCCAGTACGACTTCTGGCGACCCAACCCCGTTGCAGATCCGCATCTGTTCCGCGGTCGAACTTTCCTGATTGTAGGAGACATCGGCCCTCATTTGCTACCCGCCTTTGAACGGATCGAGATGCCCCAACGGTTTACCTACGTCCACAACGGTGTACCCTTGCAAAGCTGGACCATCTGGATTGCCCACGGTTTCCGCGGGTGGGACCGCCTCCCGCCGTTCGAACCATCCTACTGACTCTCATTTTTCCGTTTTTCTGGAATGCAACTAACTCTGCTTTGGGGGCTTGGACTGGGGGTTGGTCCGCCCAACAAGCTTTGGCACTCCCTTTTCTTTCTGCCCTGCTACCCCTCCGTTTACGCTCACCACCGTTCGAACTAATAGAGATGCGATCACGCCGCTCTATTTTTGAGCATCCATGTACACAAACTATACACCGCCGAGGTTGACGGTATATTCTCGCTGTATCTGATGGGAAGTAATCGGTTTTATCTAACAGATGCACCCCAAAGAACAACCTCTTTGGGCGATCACCATCTTGTAAATTACTGATTAGAAATCAGAATATATAGTGAGGACATCGGAGCGGTTCCGATGTCAGGCCAGAAGTAGCAACAGTTCAACAAAGGAGGAAGGGTTATGCGTCGAGCCTTCGGGCTGGGGTTGGCGCTGGCCACGCTGACCCTGCCGGGCGTGTGTGTCGCGGACGACATCAAGTCCGGACCAGACAAAAAGATCGGTGGCGCCTTTGACGTTAAGGTTGTCACCGGCGAGAACAAAGGCCGCACAATGTGCTATGTCTGAAAGTACAATGGCGAAGGTCGGCCTGCCGTGGTGATGATCTTCACCCAGAAGGCTGACGACGACTTGGCCAGTTTGGTCAAGGCGGTAGACGCGGTGCAGAAAACTCACGCCGATCTGGGCACGGTGGTCGTAGGCGTCAGCGGAGTCGAAACCGCCGACTTCGAAAAACTTCAAGCCACCCACAAACTGACGACGCCATTGACCGTGTCTGTCGAAAAAGACGGTCCCAAACGCTACAATTTGAACAAAGAAGCGGCTGTTACCGTGTTGATTTACACGCGGGGAGGGAACATTTTCCGCAACTTTGCCTTCCGCGACACTAAAAGTGCTGCTGCCAAGGCGGCAGAAATCGCCAAAGCTGCGGAAGAAGCCCTGGCCAAACAGAAGTAGTCACTTCAGCCAGGGAATGCCCTCTTCCTGAGGTCGCACGACGGGGCAGTCTTGCCATAAGCTGAGGTATGTCCGCACTTTTAGCCTTGGCTAGACGCGTTCCCCCAAGGTTACATCCGTGACCGTCTTGAGCCGAGCTTGCCCGTATCGCAGGAGGCTCGGCTCGTCGTTTCTTCTTGGCCTTTAACGACATCCGTCGTGTGGAAGCCAATAATTGCCTGCTTTCACATCCCTGGATTGACCGTATTGTCCAACGCAGCGGGGCCCAACGGCATACTCAGCTGCCACAACAGCAGTTCCCACGCTGTTTCCCACATGTTCGTCGCCCACTGTTTGGTCCGGGAGGAATCCGGCAAAGGACAGACGTACCCGCCCCGCGGTACCTCGGTCAAATAAAACGCCTGGGCAACGGGATCCACTTCACGTCCTTCGTCGTGGAGCGTGACTGGAGGTGCCCCCATTGCCACCATGTTACTGACTAACCATACAGCGATTCCTGCCCCTGATCGCAGCAACGCCATCACCTCGCCTCCTCCCTTCCTTGGGAACTCCGATCCTTGCCAACCCCAACAAAGGTCCAAGCCTTAGTGGCCCCTCACCACTTGGGGTGCTGACATACTGCTCTTCCGCTCGCCAACTCCCTTTCTGCACTCGTTCAGGTCAACCACATCACAGAGGGCACACTCAAACAAAACGACTCTCTCATAGCAACTGCATCAGTTGCTGCAAGCATTTCTTCGGTGAAAATCAGGATTTAAAGAAGTGATTCAGCGTAATTTTACTATCGAACGATCCTTTGGGCCCATTCCGCTACCGGCGTGATATGGGAGCGACTACCAACCCCGTGAGGGGGATAGCTACACGGATTACATACGATACAACCGAGCTTTGTGTAAATGATTTCAAATTATCTGCATATCGTGAAAGAGCTCGTCATCCTCTACTCTCGGCCGGCGTGGTTGACGACGGTGGTGCCTCCTCTCGGAAGCGGTAGCCAACACCCCGCACTGTTTCGATCAATTCGGGGCTGCCGCCGGCCTCTGCCAATTTACGCCGTAAGGTCTTAATGTGAACGTCGATCGTTCGTTCGAGAACGATTGACCCCTCTCCAATGGCAGCATCCATCAACTGATGGCGGCTGAATGCCCGTCCCGGCTGACGCACTAAGGTTTCCAGCAGACGAAACTCCGTCGGTGTCAACAGCAGTGTTTTGCCATGTAGCGTGGCCCGGTGACGCAATCGGTCGATCCGCACGCCCAAATGCTCGATGACGTCCCCTGCTTCGCTCTGACCGGCTACCCGACGCAGCAATGCCTTTACTTTGTGCAACAACACCTTGTTACTGAAGGGCTTGGCAACGTAGTCGTCCGCCCCCATCGAGTAACCCACAACCTGGTCCGTTTCCTCCGTCTTGGCCGTTATCATTATGATGGGAATATCTTTTGTACGATCCCCTGCCCGTAATAACCGGCAAACTTCCAGGCCATCCATGCCGGGCAGCATCAGATCGAGCAGCACTACATCCGGCAGCAAGGTTTGGGCCTTACGCAATCCTTCCTGACCATCATGAGCAACATGTGTTTCATATCCCTCACGGTTGAAATACCACGACAACGACTGGGTCAAACCACGCTCATCCTCGATGATTAAAATCCGTGGTTGTGGCATCGTTGCTCCCCCTATGGTCATGTTAGCAACCGCCATACCACTTTGGGATGATAATCCGATCATCTCACCCATGGATTGTCCCCTGCCCGAGGCCGCCTGACCGCACCTGGAGTGCAACTTTTCATGCTACCAAAGTTTACACTATAACCGAATCATGAAGGTCCGGCTAAAAAGCCGTAAAACACTGGTGAGCCTTCTGACCACTGACCATCTCGAAAACAACGTGTCTGATGGGATGCTCTCCCAGGAAATGCTCAGTTCTTAGCTAGCTGAAAGTGATCCAGCCCGAACATAAGACACCGCCTTCCGCCGAGGGCCGCCAACATCCTGAATAACGCAGAACGGTCCTAGACATAATTTTGTTAAAATTGACATTGACTCTGGACTTTAAATTTCATGCAGCCTGGGCGGATTCCCAATCTTCAAATCGCAACGGTAGGATACGGCTAACGCCCTGTTCGGTCATCGTCACTCCCCAGAGACGGTCGGCCACGGCCATCATTCGTTTTTTGTGAGTAACGATGATAAACTGACTGGTGTCAAGAAATTCCCGGAGTAGCGATGCCAGGCGAACAGTATTCGTTTCATCGAGGGCCGCATCGACCTCATCGAGAATGCAAAACGGGCTGGGCCGGGCGCGAAACATCGCCAGCAGCAAGGCGATGGCTGTGAGTGTCTTCTCGCCACCCGATAACAACGTCAACGAGCGTAGCTCTTTCCCCGGTGGTCGCGCAACAATCTCGATGCCGCTTTCCAGAACCTCAGCTTCATTTTCCACAACAATGTCCGCCTGCCCGCCTCCAAACAGTTTGCGGAACAGTTCCTGGAAATGACCGCGCACCGCAGTTAACGTTTCCATAAACAGCTTGCGGCTGTCGCCGTTGAGCTGTTCCATGATTTCCACAAGAGACCGCCGGGCCTGCTCCAGATCCTGATGCTGGTTCAGATACTGCTGATATTCTTTTTCCAAACCCTGCAACTGTTCCAATGCTTCGAGATTAACCGCACCAAGGCGAGCAATCCGACTTTTGACTTCTTCTATTTCCTGGAGCAAGTGTAGAACATCCTCGTTCGCATCGGCTCTACTCTCCGACTCGAGGGAATGATCGTTCAACAGTTCTTGGGGCTCAACATTCAATTCTTCCTTGACTTTTTGATGCAAGTGAAATCGTTGACCTTGAAGTTCACGCAGTCGTAGTTCCAAATGATGGCGTTGCTTCTGTGCTTGTTCCAGTTGCTGTTGCAGACGCTGCAGGTGTGACCGGCGTTGAGCCGCCTCCAGTCGATGAGCTTCTTGTTGCCGCTGGAGGGCATCGACCTGTAATTCCAGCCGGTCTTTTTCCGTATACAGTTCAGCCACCTGCGATTCCAGTTGCAGGATACCCAAGAGCAATTCGTCATGTCTCTGTTGGACGGTCTGTACAGCGATTTGGACCGTATGGGCCTGGTCTTGGCAGCGACGCACCTCTTCGTCCACTCTTGTCAGACGATCACGGAACTGCTCGCTTTCACTCAAAGCCTGCGATAATGCCACCTGGGCCGCCTGATGACGCTCCCGCAAGCGTTCCAGCTCAGCCTCGCCATCCCGCAATAGTTGCTCCTGCTGAGCGATCTGCCGGTGAATCCGCTCCGCTGCTTGTTCAGCATGGTCCGCTTGCTGGTTAGCTTCCAACCAGGCTTTTTCGGTACGTAGCAGTTCTTCTTCCAGATAATGTGTTTCCTGATTGATTAGATTCCATCGTTCGTCCAGTTGTTCGATAATTTGTCGATGCTTATCGAGTTGTTGCCGCGCCTCTGCAGCTCGTTTTTCCCATTCGATCCGGCGTTGTTCGGCGGCAACCACCTCCGCGGTCAGACGCTCTAGGGATTGCTCGAGTTCACCGAGATGTTGCTCCTGCCGACGGATCTGCTCGACCAGTAGCCGGAGCTGTTCACGCACCTCCCGCAATTCGCTTTTGCGCGATACCAGACCTCCAGTGGCACGCACTGAGCCCACGATGATCGTTCCGTCCGTTTCCCACAAGATCCCCGATCGGGTCACCAGGCGATAGGCCGGAAAACGCCTGCGGGTAGCACAGGCCTGGTCCCAATCGTCTATGATCAAAATATCACCCAACAGTTGCTGCGCCAGGTTGTCTACCGAGCTGCGGACATGGCTGGCCAGTGAGGAAAACGGAGCTTCTTCCTGCGGAGTGGGAACCAGTGGGCGGCCCTGCAAGGGGATCAAACCGATGCGTCCCGGCAGATGACTGGGCAGACAGCGCAAGATTTCCGGCACGGCCGCAGCGTCTGCAACAACAAGATACTGGGCTTTTTCGCCCAAGGCCATGTCTACCAACGGAGCCAAATCACGCGGGACGAGCAGCAGGTCCGCTACCAGACCTAATACCTGGTCCACCAACGGATGAGGTTTCCCGATCACTGCCTGTTGCTGACGTTCCTCCAATAGTCCACGGACGGCCGCCTCGATTCCCACTTGGGAACGGTCCCATTCTTCTAGCAATTCCAGACGTCCGCGCAAATCACCATGCTGAATACGCATTTGTTCTAATTCTACTTGTAGACTTGAAATTTTATCCTCCAGCTGTTTTTTGTTTACATTTAATTCATTGTAAATTTGAACAATTTTATTCAATTCTGATTGTGCATTTTGGTCAGCATGGATTAAGCTCTCGAGGGTCGCCTGTAGAGTCTGGCGCCGGGCAGCGGTTTGGACAGTATCGGTGTGCCGCCGCTGGAGCTCGTGTTGAAGGCGTTGTAACTGTGCAAGGGCGGCGTGGGCGGCTGTACGGGCTGCCGCGGCAACGCGGACAGCCTCGAACTGTTCGTCTCGTAAGCGACTGAGACGGCTCTCTGCGCCCTGAAGGCGATCACGCACCATTTGCAGGGCCGTTTCCAACTGTTGAACTTCGGCCCGGGCCGTTTGCACCCGATTTTCCGTCGCGTTTGCTTGTTCTGTTAGCTGCCGACGGTCCTGCTCGAGCTGGAAGCAACAGTGTACGGCGAGGAGTCGCTGATGCGACAACTGCCGCTTCTCCTCTACCAACGCCTGCCATTGCTGGAGGTGATACTGGAGAGTCGTTTCTTCCGTCGCCAGGCGTCGACGGATTTCCGCGACTTCTGTGATCAGCAAATGCTGTTGCTGGACCGCATGTTCGAGTTGTTGTTCTCCCGTCTGCTCGGTCGCCAGAGACTGCTGAAACTGCTGGTGCAATTGGGCAGCGGTCTGGTCCGCTTGGTGGAAGGCCTGTTCCAGCTCCGCCACAGCCTGAGCCAGGCGACGCTCTTCGAAGGAATACCAGCGACGACGCAAATCATGCAACCGTTGCTGATGTTCCTGGTATTTCTGAGCTTTGGCTGCTTGCAATCGGCAGGTGCGTAGCTGGGCTTCCAGATGCTGGAGACGGTCTTGCGAACGAGACAGGTGTTCCTCTACCTGACTGAGTTTGCGGAGGGTCTCCTGTTTACGGGCTTTGAACCGGCTGATGCCAGCAGCTTCATCCAACAGCTCGCGTCGTTGCAAAGGAGAAGCTTGCAACAATTCTTCGACGCGGCCCTGTGCGATGATGGTGTAGCCGCTGCTCCCCGTGCCGCTGCCGAGGAATATGTCCTTGAAATCACGCAGTCGGGCCGGCTGCTGATTAATCAGATACTCACCGCTGCCGTCGCGATAAAGGCGTCGCGTTAGCTGGACCTGGTCAGCATCGACAGCCAGCAGGCGACGGCGATTGTCCAGAAGCACGCTGACTTCGGCCATTCCCAGGCTTTTGCGTCTGGCGGAGCCTTGAAAGATCACGTCCGCCATTTCCCCGCCACGCAAACTGCGGATCGATTGCTCACCCAAAAGCCAGCGGATGGCATCAACGACGTTACTTTTGCCAGAACCGTTTGGACCAACGATAGCTGTAATACCAGGAGCAAATTCAAATATGGTTTTATCTGCAAACGATTTGAAGCCGACAAGTTCTAATCGTAATAGCATAGAGGTCAGCCTGAAGACTATCTGCGTCAGCCTTGTTGCGAGGGCGTAGGGTCATTCGAGTCACTGTCCAGCAGCAGGGACGACAGGAGGCGTGGGCGGCGGTTCCTGGCGTTTCGGACCAAAGAGGCGTCCGGGCTCACGGTTCAAGGG
This sequence comes from Gemmataceae bacterium, assembly GCA_025055795.1. Classification (GTDB taxonomy): domain Bacteria; phylum Planctomycetota; class Planctomycetia; order Gemmatales; family Gemmataceae; genus Thermogemmata. The sequence continues at coordinate 75,889 of JANWVV010000013.1, read as the reverse complement.
GGGGCGTGGTGGCGGCGGAGGCGGCTGATTAGCCGGGTCTGTCTCGGGTGTTGGCAAAGCCAGATTGGCTTGTTCGAGAGCAACCCGTCCTACACCCAAGCGGGCCACTTCGGCATCGGCCCGTCGCAACCCAGGATCGTGACGGGCAAAGTAGGCCAGTTGACGCAAGTTCAACTCCAGCGGTATAGCGTCCACGAGCACGGCGGCGGAGAGAACCCCCGCCGCGTCTGCCCGCCGGATCAGTTCGATAGCCTCGGCATAGCCGCCGCCCAGTTGACCAAGGGCCATCAGAACTGAACCGACGTCCGCAGGACAGGTCACCTGCCGCTCAACCCATTCATCCTTGACTTTGACAATACGGGTCAGGGTGACCGAACCACTGGCGGGCACCTTGATGGTGTAGTCCGAACCGATAGGTAGGGTAAAGGGACCACGGAACAGGACGTCGTCTCCGAACACGACAATTTCAGCCCGACGTTCGCTGGTCAGGTGAATCATCCCCGGGCTGCCAGGGGCGGTCAGGTGGAGATGATAGGAGCGATGGATGGGAATGCCGCGGACAGCCGCATGCTGGTCATCGGCCAGCCGCAAAGCCACAAAGGCACCGTAACGGAGCTCCGGCTCAGGCCGGCTCAGCAGTTCGATAAGTCGATCAATAGCGGCGGCATCGTCGAGGGCCGCTAGTGCTTTGAGGGCAGGCGCGCGGAGGGCGGGATGTTCTTCGGCCAGGCGTGCCAGTTCGGCCGCCCCATCCGCCTGACCCAGGTATGCCAGGGCTTCTGCCGCGGCGAAGCGGACCCACGGCGATGTGCTTTCCAGACCGACCCGCAAGGCCCGGGCACTGCTCATGCCCATGGCTTCCAGCTTGATGGCCGCAGTCAGCGTCGTCGCGGGATCCAATAATTCGTCCTCCAAACGGCGACGGTACAAGCTGTTAGGTGGAGTGGGCAGAATCGGCACGTGCCGGGCCACCAGCAGAAAGCGGTAATGATTGTTGCGATAGGCATACGGGACATGGACAATGATCAATTCGCGGGTTTTAGCATCGGCGACTTTCTGGGAAGCCTCGGCTGCTCCGTGAAAGGTAGTATTCAGACGTTCGGCGACAATGGCCGCCATGCGCGGATTCTGGTCAGCGGGATTGAGCAGGAAATGGTAAGGGCGGGTCCGCACGATGCGGGCGCCGCCCCAGATGCGGGCCGTGCGGTACAGGGGTCGCCCCTCGGCATCGGTGTCCACCTCTGCTTTTGCCTGACCCTCACGCTGAGGCAGGAATTGACCGGTCATCAGCTCACCGGAAGCCACTGCCCAGACATCACCCAGTTTCAGTTCACCGCTGGGAGCCACCCGCTTGCCTTCGCGCATCATCGCGCGGAGATTACCTGTCGTTTCGTAGGTGTATAGCTCGCAATGGTGCAGATACCCCCCCTTCAGGCTGACCGTTTTGCTTTCCTCAGGCAGGGTAACCTCGACGTCAATCAATTCGCCTTTACGAGCACCCGGGGGAATCAAAGCAGACACTAGAACCAACGAAGTACGCTTGTGTGGATCGTCCAGGAACTCCCGGACGTTGGACACTCCCTGCTTTTTGAGGCTTTGTTCCAGCATGGTGCGCCAACTGCCCGGCGGTGCACTGCTCCCCGTGCCGGGGAGATTGGAGACCAGTCCGACCCCACTGACTGGGATCGGTTCGGTATTACCGACTGTGCTTTTGCTGCCAATGGTGGTAGAGTCGTCCAGATCGAGTGCGGGGTCGTCCCCGATTTGCGAGCGGCTTTGAATTTTTCTGGTTACGCTCCGGTCACTCCAGAGGTCATGGCAACCGGGGGTGCTAGCCAGTCCACAGACGGAGAGAAGTAAAAAGTCACGGCGGTTCCAGCGGTTCCCCCAGCCCGCGCTGCGTGCCATTATCCGGCCTCCCGTGCCTGCCGGCCGCCTGGTGTATTCCCCCAAACGCGGTCCCTACGTCCCGGCCACAACGCTGCAGGCATACCAGCAGTGAGGCGGCACCATAACGAGTTTTTCGATCCCGTCAAGGTCGAATCCGTCGGTCTGCGGTCATCTTTGTGTTACACAGGGGAAGAAAAAGAGGATGAACATTACCGCGGACACACAGGGTCACGCGTCCAGCGGATAGATCAGGGGGGCAATTGCTGCAAGAGCTGGCGGGCTTTGCGATGGTCGGGCTGCTGCCGGAGGAGCTCTTCCAGCTCGGCACGGGCATCGGCCGGTCGCCCGTGCTGTGCCAGTAGCTCGGCCAGGGCCCAGCGGGCGGCCCCGTGTTCCGGTCGACGTTGCAGCAGGGTGCGGTAGGCCTCGATGGCTTGTGGCACCTCTCCCGCTTGGTGGAGGCAGTGCCCCAGGTTGAACAGTGCCTGGGCGTGAACGGGCAACAATTCGGCTACCTGTCTGTAGGATTGGCTGGCTTCCAGCAAGCGGTGTTGCAACAGGAGGGCATTGCCCAGGTAGAAATGGGCAGAGGGAAAGCTGGGATGGTGCCGCAGGAGCTGCCGGAGGAGCTGTTCCGCACGGGAGGGCTGCCCCAGACCGAGTAAAGCCTGGGCATAGGCGAGCTGGATAGCCGGGTCATCGGGGTAACGGGATATGAGCGTGTCCAGAATCTCCAAAGCGAGCAGGTACGATTGCTGGCGGATCAGTTCCTGCGCCGCTTGTAAGCGGGCCAGCCGTCCGACCCGTAGGCGCATGACTTGTTCGACAAAAGGATCAGGCCAGGGCGGATCGTCGGGCAACGCAGCGGCTTGCCGCTCCGCCGCCTGGGCTGCCTGCGGTTGTCGCAATTGATAGTAGATTTCGGCCACCAGTTGCCAGGCCTGCTTTTGGGTCCGTTCATCCTGGCGAGGGATTTCTAAATCCCGCAACGCGTCGTGCCATTGTTCCTGTAAACAAGCCAGTCGGGCTCGGCCTACCAAGGCCCGGGGGTGGTCTGCCTGTTGTTGAAGCACGGCGGCAAAGTGACGTTGTGCGGATGGCCAATCGCCCTCCAACAGGGCGGCCTCACCCAGGCGCAGATGTACCTGGAGAGCGTCCGCGGTAGAGCGGCATCGGGCCAGGGCTTGTTCCCATTTGTCCATGGCCTTGCCGCGATCGTACAGGTAGATGGACAACCCTTCCAGGTACGGCCAGCGGGGATCCTCCGGGTCGAGCCGGGCAGCCTGTTGAAAGCAGAGGATGCATTCCTGGGCAAAGTCGTGGGCTCGCAACGCCATCGCCAGCTTACCCCAGCGCTCGCCCACCTCTGGTCGCTCTAGCACCTCCTGACGCAACTGGTGCAGAAAACGGACAATTTCTTCATCGATCGCATCGTCAGGTATCTCTGGAGGCACGGGATAATCCGGCTGCTGCCACCATCGTACCAGTGCCAGCCCACCAGCGGCCACAGCAGCTACTAGACAGACAACAAACCAACGGCGACGGCACATCAGAGTGGTCACAACCAACTAGCTCTCCCGTCGGCTCCACCGGGAAGAGAACTAACGATAATTGGGCAGCGGCGTCCCGCTTCCCTGACGGCAAAGGCGTATCGCCGGGACAGGTCCCCCAGGAAATTGCTCATACTGGCCATCCGGCCAGCGTACGACCAGCCGATCAATCGCCGTGAGCGTGCCTAGGCCGACATGAATGCGTGGATCGCCGCTACACAGGTAGCTGCCGGCCGGTTGGAGCAACCGGTACCAGCGGCGTCCAGCGGCTTCAACCCACAGTTCCGCACCGTAAGCATCGCGACGTCCGTCGCGTGTTAGCAGACGAAGCTGCAGGCTGGAACCGCGCGCAGCCGCCACATTGCGAAAGATACGGGCAGGACCGGCAATACTCGTCACAATCAACTCGGGGACACCGTCGTTATCCAGGTCAGCCGCGACCAGTCCTCGCCAGACACCCGGCTGGTCGCACAAGGCGGGATTGGCCAACGAGACATCCTGAAATTCCCCCTGTCCCTTATTCCAAAATAACTGATTACGCTCCTGATAGGGAACAAAAAACTGATCCGGTGCGACGGACGGCAGGGCAGCCGGGTGACGCGTCACCCGGCCGTTGGCCACTGCGATATCCAACCAGCCGTCCTGGTCCACATCCACCATGACCGTCCCGAAACCTGTTCCCCGATAGCGACTGCGATGGAGTCCTAAACGGGCAGTTCGATCGGCAAACCGCCCCTGTGGACTTTGTAACCATAAGGTGTGAGTTTCTTCGGTCAGGTGCGTCACGAATAGATCGAACAGGCCGTTACCGTCCACGTCCCCCAGGGCAATCCCCATTCCAGCTTCCGCCTGACCCATCACGTTGTAGGCCACGCCCCGGAGTATCGCTTCTTCCCGGAACGTACCATCCCGTTGATTGATCCACAGGTGGTTGCGGTGGGAGTCATTGGCCACAAAAATATCCGGCCAGCCGTCGCCATCAAAGTCGGCACAAATAACGCCCAAACCCGGCCCGGCTAAACGCCCCAGGCCGCTAGCTTGGGTCACGTCCTCAAACTGGACGTGCTCGGGCTGACGGAACGAAACGTTGCGGTACAACCGCGTGACGGTTCCGTCGAAATTAACCGGGTGACAATAGTCCGGCTGGCCCCGGCTTCCGTAGCATACACGCGCTGGATCGTATGCTACGTAATTGGTCACGACAAGGTCGAGCCAGCCGTCGCGATCGTAGTCGACAAAGGCTGCCGATGTGGCCCATAAAGGGCTGGTAAAAGCCTGCGGGATTTCCCGAAATGTTCCATCCCCCCGGTTCTGGAATAAACGGGTGCGACCATATTCTGTCACGACAACGTCGACCCAGCCATCGTTATTTGCGTCGCCAACGGCAACACCCATGCCATAGCCGGTCACGTCCAGCCCAGAACCGCTGGTGACATCGGCGAAGCGGCCATCGGGTAGCTGACGATACAACCGATTGGGCTGACCCGACGATGGCCCACCATTTTGCACGAAGTACAGATCCCAGCGTCCATCATTGTCAAAATCCAGGACGGCCAGGCCGGAACCCATGATCTGAGGCATGAAATACCCGCCTGTGGGACCCGCCTGGTGGACAAAATCCAATCCCCAATCGGACGTAGCATCAACAAACCAAAGGGGTAGTGCTGCTGAACTTGTATCGGTTTGGGCAGCTGGACGTTCCCGCTGGCACCCCCAACCGATCGACACTAAAACACATCCGATGCTGACGGTGCTTGACAGGATCGCTGCCTGTCTTGTGCTGCTCATGACTTGCAGATCCGGTATAGCCTTCCCCAGGCATCATATCTGCTTTCACCGTGGGCCACAAGCAGCCAGACGTTGACCACCTCCCCCTCGGAAGCCTTGACAACTCTGAGGAGCGTCAGTGCGAAAAGCCGCCGACGGGGATGGCTCCGTCCATCCGCTTATTCGTCGTCATCCTGAAGCAGTTCGGGTTTGCCAAACTGGTTTAGATCAATGGTGCCACGCAATTCTGCTTCAGCAAGTTTCAGACGCATCTCCAGTTCACGGAGTTTGTTTTCGACCCGTTCCCACCGGGCTTTGTCGTCGTCGCGAGGCCGGGGACGCGGCACCTCCGGATAACCCAGTTGCCGCTGTAAAGCGGCAAACAGGTACAGGGGGTCACGCCCACGACTAGCCTTTGCGATCTTTCCCTCCTTTTCGCCAAACAATACCGGCACCGGTGGCGTGTAATCCGGTTGCAACCGTCGTTGTTCAACTACGTAGTGTTCCGAACGCAGATACACCAGATCGGCAAAGTCGATGTCTCCCATTTGCTTGCTCAAACCAAGGATGAACTCACGCCAGTTTGGATCGTAGAACGGGTCATCGGCCATGGCTTCGAAACCGAGACGATAGCCGAGTCGATTACGGGCGATCGTCTCAAACTGATACACGAAAAGGCCAGCGGCGGTGGGCTGGTTGGCTCGGTAGTGAGCTTCCCGTTCCAGTACTAGCAGGGCAGTAAGCATGGAGAAGCGGGAAGTGGTCTCTTCCGCCTGCTGGATGACAAAGGTCTGGAATGGGGTGAAATAGTGCCGCAGACGCGCAAAGCCACTCCCGAGCAGCCCGGTGTGTTTCATTTCCGTGGCCAGAAACTGGACTGCCCAGGGCAGCCGCGTCGAACTGAGCAATTCCTCGTGCACACGACTGAGTACTTCCTGGGCTGGCCAATTGTCCAACAGCCGTTCGCGGAAAGTGCGGAAAAAGTATGCCTGTTCGATGTACTCTTCGCGTTCCAGCAACGGCGTTTGCGTCATAGTGGCATCATACCCAGATAACCCATCCGAGGGCAGCTAGCCTCGACGCTGTGATCACTTCCGGGGGCTTTTCGGTTCGGGTATTCGCTGGCTCGTGACCCTAAGCTTACCAGCTATGGGAACAATACAGCTTGACCTGCTTTTTTTGCGCAGACGAATATCCTTAAATTCAAACTATGGCACGAACGTGAGCAGATCTTCACAAACTCTACTTTTGCTGCACATCAAAATTTTGTCCAAACAGCACAGTCAGGTCACCGGTCCTTCAAACTTGATCCCTACTAGTACCGGTGTGGAGAGGAACCCGCTAGAGGTTGGGAATGCCAAGGCGGGGGTCAGTAGAGGGGATACATTCTCCTACTGCACCGGCTGCATGCCACGACCTCTCCACATTCAGGATCGATGTTCTTTTCATCCGGTGTGAGGTGTCGTATGGCCAGAAACGTCCTTCGTCGCACCGCGTTCACCCTGATTGAACTATTAGTGGTGATCGCGATCATTGCCATCCTGATCGGCTTACTGCTGCCGGCAGTCCAGAAGGTGCGGGAAGCGGCCGCCCGCATGCAGTGCGCCAACCATCTGAAGCAGATTGGCCTAGCCTTCCACAATTATGAAAGTGCCATGGGGCATTTCCCTCCTGGCGGATTGGACGGCGACCCGCAGGCCATCTTTACCAACGGCTCACCCAATCCCGCCGGCTACAAGTACGACGAAGATCCAGGCGGGTACGAGACCACCACCTGCTGTCGGGCTGCCACCCGCCGGGGTTGGAACCACTTCTACTGGATCCTCCCCTACATTGAACAAGAAAACGTGTTCCGCCTAGGCCGTGATGATCCGCCTTTCTGGCCGAACGTTGCAAATAATGGTGGGGAAGACGACGTTGCTCGGCAATTGATACGCATATACTATTGTCCATCACGGCGTCCCCCCACCGGTTATGGCAGTGCCGGATTTGGCCGGACTGACTATGCCGGCTGCGCAGGCTTGTTCCAAGGCGACATGCACGAGTTAACCGGCGATACGCCACCGCCGCCGCTGGGCTTCGGGCCGGCTCGCAACGAACGGACCACTGAAAACTTCGGCAACTTCCCTGGCCGTAAAGGCTTCATCGTCTGGCCAGGACGCGGTGCCAAACGTCGCATGGCTGATATCGTTGATGGCACCTCAAACACTATAGCGGCAGCCGAAAAAGCCATCCCCGCACAACGTTATGGCCTCGATGGTGGCGACAACGAACGTTGGAATAACAACGGTTGGGATGAAGACACTGTCCGTTGGCACTTCCCTCCCAAGCATGATCTGGACCCAACCAACTATATGTACCGTGCATATACGGGCAGCTGGTTGCAAATTGCTCCTCCGACCAACGATCCGGCCTTTAGTGCCAACAACCTGTGGCGCCGCTACTTCGGTTCCAACCATACAGGCGGCCTGAACGCCGTGTTCGCTGATGGTTCGGTCCGCTTCATCCGCTTCAACGTGAATCCGTTAACCTTCATGGCGGCATGCGGTGCCGATGACGGAATCGTAGTGAACATGAGCGATCTGTAATAACGCAAGCGATTTGTAACTCCACCACAACCAATCATCACCGAGATTTTTACGAGCTCACCCTAAACCGCAAGCAAGAGGGCTACCAAATCATCCCGACCAAAGGCAGGACGGTGGCCCGCGTCGCCCGGTCACCGTCCTGCTACTGCAGTGAAGTTTGTTATCCAAATGACCCATAGAGCATAATACCATATGGATAAGACGTTAACTTGTTTATGTTCCCTAGACATCCACCTAAGTTTTGAGATTGACTCGACCGGGAATAGATTGACTAGTTTTATCTCTCAATACTGAGATGATCATATATAAATTTAAATTTACAAGGGGAAAATGATGAGTGTGCGCAAAATTCTGTTGAAATGTCTGACCTTTGGTATGGCATCTATCGTGGTCGGTTGCGGGCCCAAGGCACCGATGCTCAACACCCAACCGTTGACAGAGGAGCAAAAGGCCGCTATCCGAGCCGAGGACGCACGGATTGACGAGGAGGAAAGTCCGGGCAATCGCACCCGTCAAATGAATAACAAGGGCAAGCGCTAATCCTGTAGAATTACAACCCCATGTATTGCAGCGGGCAAAGTCTAGACTGACATTAATTGTATGTTTATGACCCTATTGCTAGCTACAGTAATCGTAATATGTCAATCTCGCTTAATTGGAGAACCGTCTAACCTGTGAAGAAGGATTTATTAGCATGTCCATCCGCTCTATCAGAAAGTATGTCGTCGGAGTAACAACTTTAACACTGTTAGCAAGTATTGTCGGTAGTGGATGTCAGCGTCCGGAGGGGGCAGCAGCTCCTGTAGCGACAACGTCCAAACCTCCGGCTGCTGCCGGTGATCTCCCTCCCGTTGCTACTAACGAAATGGTCGAAGACCTCATATACAAGCAATGGTCCGCCTTTCCTCCTGGCACCTCTGTCGTGCGGCGAACAACTACCCGTAACGCCAAGGTTAAAAATCCCACCATATCACACACTACTATTCGGCTCCTCGAAAAGACTGACGATTACTTGGTAATAGAGGAGCAGACCCGTACGGAACGGAGTAGCGGCGAAGTCGTGCAACACGAACCGATGAAATTCCGTTATGCTCGGATGATTCCACTACCTCCGAACATTCGCAAGGAAGACTGGGGTAAGCCGCAAGGAATTCGTGAACAAGGAACCGAGGAGGTTGAGGTACTCGGCAAAACCCTTCGCTGCACCTATATGAAATACACTTCAGCGACCGAGGTCGGCGAGATGCAATGCACCATTTGGGTGAGTCCCGAAATACCCGGCGGTCTGGTCAAATCGTATAGCTATGTACCCACTGCCGACGAAACCACCACCATTGAGATTGAACAGGTAACCATTCCTCGTTGATAGCGTCTTCTGTCATTCATCTAATAATTAGACTGCAGAGGATATTCTTGTCATGTAATAAACAGACAGAAGATTTACTAATCAGGTCTGATGACCATAAAGCTCGCGATGGAGTTTGTCAGCGCCTGTCCCTTTTACTGCTGTTTTTCTGACAAGCCGGTTTCTGAAAGGTGTCATCAGTACACCAGGTGCCAATTGGGCCAGTAGTTTCTTCAGAGGGATCCACCGCTCTAACCTTAGTAACTAAACGCCAAGTCTAAAGGATGGCTACCGACTGAATTTCAATCGCTGCAAGCGTATCGGTGGCTCCCATCGAGATCAGATGGGTTACCGGCAAGTCTGTGCCCGATGGCTAGTCGGAGTTGTCGGTATCAAAGTTGAGCGGAGTCTTGGAAAGTTCGTCTTTTTTTTCTCAAGTTTTTCGATTAGTCTGCCGCAGCCAGAGCGAAGGCTCGGCCGCGGGGAGCGAGAATGAGGAGCATTTCACTACTTTGGAAGGGCGATTGTATGCGTCGTGTGTTAGCCAGGGCAGTGGCATGGGGGATACTGCTCACGCTGGGGTTTACCTGGTCTATGCCGGCGTATGCCGACGGCTTCTGGATCACATTAGCCGCAGGTTTAAGCGGTGCTTCTGTCCCCTCGGACTACAACGAATTCTGGTTTGATTCACAACATGGTCCGCCCTTGGCGATCGTGAGTTTAAATGGTAGCTTTACCGCTCAGGCCACGACGGGGGGAGGGGCCACCCTGTTCTCCCCTTTGGGAACGCCGGTGTTGCTCCCCACCCATGATGGTTATGCCACAGTCACCCCCAGCAGTGGCAATCTAGGAAATCCCTCAATTCCCAGCGGTGCCCTACCTCGGTTTGCCGGCACCCCTCCGGCGTCGGGCGCCCCCCTGACGGGCTTACCCGTGCCGCCCGATTCGCCCCGCCTCAGTGTCGGACTGTCTCCTCCAGCCAGCGATGGCTCACGGGTCATCAGTGTGGACGTCACCGATCCTAACGGTAACCCCCTCGGATCGGGTCAGGTAACTGTGCCAGGGGGTGGCTGGTGGGTAATCGGTTTGGGACCGGACACCAATGGCCATGGCGGCGGCCACGAGCAACCCCCAGCCAATACTCCGGGCGACCAGCAAGGAGACAATCCCGGGACTTCTCCACCCGACTCCCTGCCTCCCCCTTGGGATAGCGACGACAATCCAGATGGGGGTGCACCCCCTTTGGGCGGCGCTCCTGGTTCCATGCCTCCCTACCCCGATGATCCCGGGCCAGCAACCACCCCCGAGCCCGGTTCTGTCCTTATGGTTGCCTTGGGTGGCATTACCGTGGCCGGTTGGCGACGCCGCCGACGCCGCCCAGCCCACGCCTGAACCTGACTCCCCTACCCGCTCGCCAGCCAAATGAGATCAACCCATTGCTGTACTTGCAGCGGCCTAGGTATCTGCACCGAGTTGGTCGCCTGCGACCATCGAAGTGTTTTACTTCATCGTTAAAGGACCATCCTTTTGCTTTTGCGCGGACTTATCCATCCCTGGGGCACCCGAGGCTCCACGCTTTTTGTTCCTCAGTTCCCTGACGCTGTAGGTTGTTTTTGTTGCTATCGGCGAAACCTATCTGCTGTTTTGGTTCGCCCCCGTAGCTACCCCGTACCGCGGTTTCTAATCATGTTCTGCGAGGCCGACACCGGGTCGGCCTGGTTACCACTGACGGTATTGGCCAAAGGAGTATAACTCATGCCTGCACAAGTTCAGAAAGAGGCCCCCAATTTCACGGCCACTGCGGTCGTCAATGAACAGTTCAAAACTATCCAACTGTCAGACTATCGGGGTAAATACGTCGTTCTGTTCTTTTACCCGTTGGATTTCACCTTCGTCTGTCCTACGGAGATCATCGCGTTCAACGACCGGTTGCAAGAGTTTCATGCCCGTGGTGCGGAAGTCCTGGGCTGCTCTATCGACAGCCAGTTTTCCCATTTGGCCTGGATCCGCACTCCCCGCGAAGAGGGAGGTCTGGGAGGCCTGAAATATCCGCTGATCGCCGACCTGACCAAACAGATTAGCCGGGATTATGGCGTGCTTCTGGATAGTGGCGTCGCCCTGCGCGGTACCTTCATCATCGATCGTCAGGGGATTATCCGTGCCATTACCATCCACGATCTACCCCTAGGGCGTAGCGTCGACGAGACACTCCGTGTGCTCGATGCCCTGCAATTCTACGAACAACACGGCGAAGTCTGCCCAGCCGAATGGCACAAAGGACAACCCACCATCAAGCCCGATGTCCAAGCCTCTAAAGAATACTTCCGCAAGGTGGCTACCCACAAGTAATAACGGTTTTAGAACCGGGCTGTGCGGAGCGATTATCAACCGCGACTTCGCCCTATGCACTCTCCCTTCGACACGCTGCTAACAGCACCTATTCAATGCCGCTATTGGTGGCAAATTCCAATTCTCCTCCATTAAAACCCACTTAGTGGCCTTGGTGTTCAATCTCCAATGGCAGACAAACGGTCTGCCGGGATGAAAATCCGTGCCGCCAAGGTTTCCTCGATAAAATGTTTCATTTATTTCGCAAATAAAACGGTGTGCGAGCAATCATATCCTCTCTCATCCTCTTTTCAATAGTCTCACCAAGCGACGGGAGGACACTTCGAACCGCCTCGGCTTTCACTTGCGTAGAAAGTCTGCGAACGCTAAGGTGAAATGGTCGCAGACTAGCCTCTTGAGAGGTAGGCATTTGGGAATGCCCAGGCTCTAGTTATCGCCCCCGGAAGCCGAAGTCTTTTCTGTAATAGGAACCTAAAGGCTTCATCCACAGCCAAACAATAACTACTTCGGCGTCACTGACGTATTACTTCGAGGTGTGGCGGCCTTCGCTCACTCAAGAGAACGGCCATTACGGACCAGGAGGGTCACCGAATGCTACAACAGGGATGGATATACCCATGGGCGTTGACAGTTACCCTAGTTGTATGCCTGCTCACCGAGGATGGTACTTCGGTTTTACGTGCTCAGGCTCCGGAATTTCTGCCATATGCCTCGAGTGCGGGGCGTTATAAGGGGATTTTTCCTGGACCGGTAAAGACAGACGAGGTCGAGATACCGGCGGGGGACAATAGTAACGCTAAGCTTAAGGTAGTCATTGACTCGGTAGAACTTCGGGGCGGCACCCTGTTTGTGATCAGTTATGTCGATGCCCCGATGGACGTAGCCCAGCAGCCGGCTGCCCAACGGCTGGACAAAGTTCGTGATGCGGTCAAGGGGCCTAGAGGCAAGGTACTGGAGCAAAGGGATTTGACCATCGGTTACGAAAAATACCCCGCACGCGACCTGCTGATCGAGACCCCCGAAGGGTTTATCCGGCACCGGATCGTTATTGCCGGTGCCCGACTGTACCAGATTTCCGTCAGGGGCAGTCGGGAGGTGGTAACGTCCTCTTCCGTCGATCGCTTCTTTAACGCTTTCGAGGTAACCCGCTGATGGAACGATGGCTCGTAGGATTGCTCCATCTGCCGGTGCTGCTTTCGTTGGCAGGAGCGTGTGAAACTTGCTTTCCGTCCCCGTTGCCACCTGGTGCTACAGAGCACCTCCTTCTGATTTCTCAGACGGGTGAGGTAACCGGGAGGGAAAATCAGGAGCACCCGGACAACTCTGCTTCGCCCACGGGCAAGCTGTTCCACGTGCAGATGGGCGACCGGGAGGTCTCGGTCGTTTTCCCTGACCGGCCGCGCGAATCCACGCGGACTATTCGCAATGCTTTGGGCCGCTTTCCCTTACGCCTGGCCACTTATGCCACCAATGACGGTGGCATCTTCCTATTTGGCTACGCCACCCTACCCGTCTCCCCCATGGCTGATCCCGACGTCCTGCTGCAAGGCATTGTGGAAATGCTCCTTCGCGACAAGGCGGATCTGACGCTAAAAAAAATTGTTTACGGGGCGCAACAGCTTCCGGGTCGGGAAGTCACCTGGCGCAAGGGCAATCAGCAAATGATCTGCCGATACATCCTCGACGGCACACGCTTGTACCAAATCATGGTCTTTGGGCCAACGTCATTTGTGACCGGGGACACGGCCCGGGCGTTCCTCGACTCCTTCCTACTGAAATAACACCAACTTTCCGCCACCAAACAGTCTCAAGAGCCACCCTTGGACCCCCAGTCTCTCTTCAACTTTTCCCGAGTGGCATGTATAATATCGTTGCTGCTTATGTAGGGTCTTACGGCGGAATGTAAACGTTTCTACCTTCGGGCCAGCTGCGAGTCATTCTAAAATATCCGTAAGGAAAAACAAAGCTTTAAGCATCCGTGAAGGAGGTAACTGCTCCCAGTAAACGAAACCAAACCTAACCAAAAAGACAACTAGATACCGGGGTGTAGCTCAGCCTGGCTAGAGCGCGTGGTTTGGGACCACGAAGTCGCAGGTTCAAATCCTGTCACCCCGATTTTTAATGACTTACTCATCACCAGCGCCTTGTGATTTACCCAAAACTTACCCCCGCCAAATAGGGCGAATTGGCTATGTCTTTACTGGATCCTGTCTGTTGATTTAATTTCTGGCCTATCTCATGTAGCAGTTGGGTGACCGGTCCTTAACCATGAACACCGCTGCTCACAGATCGCTCAGTAATTCGTCCTGGAGTATTCGGACTGATTCAGAGAAAGCAAAAGCAAATCTCTAACCAACGTTGGTCATCTTGTTATTTGGTTGCTACGCAAGGGTGACTGTTCAGGAAAAAACTTGAGCAACGGAACGGAGCAAAGTTTGTGACCGCCGTATAAGGGCTTGCTTCATCGGACGCACGTAACGGTTGGTACCGAACCGTTGATCAATCGGGGGGCAACAGGATTGGGGTTTCTGGTGGCATATTTACTGGCATCGGTGCTATGCGTGGGCTAGCCAAGTCATGGCGAAAGGTTACCGCAGCCTCATTAACGACAACTATGCAAATTTGTTGTTCGGCTTGGGCCTCGAGGGTGCTGAGGGGGCAAAACCCGACACCCCAAACGACGGAAGTGGCCAAGTTGCAGGTGGTTAAAGAAGTATTGTCGGGAGTCGCTGATCTTGCAACAACCTCACCGCCGCCAGGCAGTTAGCGACCACAAAGTGCGATAGTGCTTAATACACCCGGAGGGACTCGAACCCCCAACCCTCGGTTCCGAAGACCGATGCTCTATCCAGTTGAGCTACGGGTGCTCGAGGTTGAATGAATCAACTGCCTTTGGCTGCAAACATTGTTCGGCCAGGCAGCGGCTTGTACTCCTTGTTGTCAGTGTAGGCACCCGCCCCACTGACCTCAAGAGGGAAAGTGCACCTGCCCTCCACGAAAGTATCTCCTACCGATACCCTGTTTCATCGTTCACCTATGGTAAAGCCTGTGGTTCCATACGGCACAAGCGTCCAATCGTCCCTGTTACGATGGCCCATGTGCTTCCTTGGGCGGTTGCTCTTGGAAAGTGCACAGCCCGGACGCTAAGGTGCACGCACAACCGTTATCGTGACGACTCGATGGCAACCGGCCAGCAACCGTTCGAAGCATGACCGAGTGGACCCAGCAACAGCGGGAAGCAGTTTATCGTCGCGGCGTGTCGATCGTGTTGTCGGCAGGGGCGGGCAGCGGCAAAACCTTCGTGCTCACTCAACGCTACATCAGTCATCTGGAGCTGGACGGGGCAACACCGCGGCAACTAGTGGCGATCACCTTCACCGAACGGGCGGCCCGCGAAATGCGTGAACGCATCCGCCACACCCTGCGACAGCGTCTGCAGCAAGCCCGGCAGGTCCACGACCCCGACACTGCACGCCGCTGGCAACTGCACTTACGGGAACTGGAACAAGCCACTATCACCACTATACATGCCTTCTGTAACGCCCTGCTCCGGCGTCATGCGGTGGCCGCTGGGCTGGATCCCAGCTTCACTGTTCTGGATGAACTGCAAGCGGCCACGTTCCGTCAGGAACAGATCGCCGAATCGTTACGCCGGCTACTGTTGCAACCCTCCAGTCCTCCCGAAAGCCTCAGTTTGCAGTACTTGTTGACATACTACAGCTATGCTGAGATCCAACGGCACATCGAGGGCTTGGTCTCACAATACGACCGCTCCCGCTGGGAACATTGGCTAGGGCAAACACCTGACGAACTGGCTACTTTCTGGCATGAACAAGCTCGTCAGTTGCAGCCCCGCTGGGTCGTCCATCTCCGTCGAACTCATGCGGCCTGGGTCGCACTGGAAAGCTTTCTGCCCCGATTACGCGCAGCCGGACTTACCCTGTCCTGCCTGGCCGATGAGCTGGAGCAGCAGTTGAACGCGCTGCCCCACACAACCGATTGGACGGCCGCGCTGGAACGTCTCCGTCAAACCGCGACCATCCGTGCCATTCCCCAGAAGAGCTGGCCCGACGATACCCTGCGGGAACGAGCCAGGAAAATCTTCGAGGATTTTCGTGAGTCCCTGAAAAACGGCAGCGAGCTGTTCGACAACCTCCATTGGCAGCAGGAGGGAATCACAGCAGCGGCCATCCTCAGCCAGCATTGGTTACACGTGGCTGCCTGGGTGGCTAACGACTACCAGCGACGCAAAAATGAACAGGATCTGCTCGATTTCCACGACCTGCTGACACGGTGCTGCGACCTGCTGCAACGCGACGAGCGTATTCGCACGGAATTGCAGCAACTTTACCGCTTCATCCTGGTCGATGAACTACAGGATACCGACCCGGTCCAGATGGAATTGCTCCGGCTACTCTGCGGCGAGCAACTGACCAGTGGCAAACTGTTTGCCGTGGGTGACCATAAGCAATCGATCTACCGGTTCCGTGGCGCGGACGTCCATCTGTTCCTGGATCTTCGGCGGCAGATGCCACCGGAGGGACAACTGGATTTAAGCCGTAATTTCCGCTCCCATCCGGGCATCCTGCGGTTTGTGAATGCGTTGTTTTGCCGGCATCTGGAGGAGTATGTTCCTCTGGAGGCACATCGGCTAACCGACAACGCCCACGAGGTACCCGTGGAATTTCTCTGGGTCGTGCCAGAACAACAGGCCGACGATGTGGAACTAGTCCACCAGGAAGAAGAAGGGGCGGCTCTGTTTCGTCGCCGTCGCGAGGCCCGGGCCATTGCCCAGCGTATCCAGCAGTTGCTCGACGATCCGACGCCGCGACGCTGGGGGCGGGATCCTCAGCCACGCCGGTTATGCCCCCGCGATATTGCCATACTGTTCCGCTCCATGTCGCATGTGGACGTCTACGAAGCCGCCCTGCAGCAGGCCGGGATCGACTACTACCTCGTTGGTGGTTGGGCCTTCTTCGCGCAGCAAGAAATCTACGACCTGCTCAACGTGCTCCGGGCTGTGGAAAATCCCCACGACTGGATCTCTCTGGCTGGGGCCCTGCGCTCGCCATTTTTCCAGTTGTCGGATGCCACGTTGGTGATCCTAGCGCAGCACCGTGACGGTCTGGTGGCAGGACTGAACGATCCCGCCCTGCGAGCCCAGCTACCCCCAGAACAACAGGAAGCGGTTGAGCGGGCGGCCCGATTGCTTAGCCACTGGCAGAAGGCCAAGGACCGTTTGCCCATCGCTCGCCTGCTGCAAAAGATTATTGGGGAGTCTGCCTACGACGCCGCTTTGCAGTTTGAGCCGCTGGGCCCGCGCAAGCTGGCTAACCTATGGAAGATCGTGGAGATGGCCCGGGACTTCGAATGTCGCGGCTTGTTCGGTCTGCACGAGTTTGCCCAACGGCTGCACGATCTGGTGGCCCGCCAGCCCAAGGAAGAACAAGCGGCCACGGTACCTGAACAAGCCGACGTCGTCCGGCTGATGAGCATCCATCAAGCCAAGGGACTGGAGTTTCCCGTGGTCGTAGTACCTGATCTGGCCGGCACCCGCCGCAGCGGCTTGGCCTTCCCCGTTCGCTGGCACCAGGTGCTCGGCCTGCTGACGGACCTGCCCGCTGAGTGGAAAACCGCTTCGGCCCAGGAAGAAACACCCCCCTTTTCCCCTCTGCCCTTCCAGTTAGGCCAACGCCTGGACCAAATCGACGAGACAGCCGAAGAATGGCGGGTTTTGTACGTCGCCTGTACCCGTGCAGCCGATCGCTTGATCCTGTCGACCGGCTTGGACCAAACTCCCGAGCCAGACGATCCCCTCCTGCCTCTACCCCATAATCCCTGGACACTGCTGCTCCACGAGCGTTTCGATCTGGAACAAGGGATCTGTCGCGACCCCGCCACCCCTTGCCAGGTCGCAGTCCGCTGGGTCACCCCATCGTTGTCCGAAGTATGAGTTTGATCTCACCAGGCGGTTTCCCCCAAGGGCCTGCCTTGCACCAGCGGGGACCACTGCCCGTCAATCGCTACGATGCCCTGCGTTCAATACTCGGCATGGCCGGGGTACCGTGGGAACGGGATGACGTCCCGGATGTTGGTCAAGCCGGTCAGGAAGAGTAACGTGCGTTCCAGTCCCAAGCCGAACCCTGAATGCGGCACAGAGCCAAACTGACGCAACTCCAGGTACCAGCGGTAGGCTTCCACATCCAACCCCTGTTCGCGCATGCGTTGTTCGAGCACGTCGGCACGCTCCTCACGCTGGCTGCCACCGATGATTTCACCCACCCCAGGCACCAGGACGTCCATAGCCCGGACGGTGCGACCATCGTCGTTGACCCGCATGTAAAACGGCTTGATGCTCCGGGGATAGTCGTAAAGAATAACTGGCCCCCGGAAATACTCCTCGGCCAGGTAACGCTCGTGCTCGCTTTGGAGATCCTTACCCCAGGCGACGGGGAATTCCCAAACCCGGCCGGCCCGAGCCAAAATGTCAATAGCCTCGCTATAGCTGATCCGCCGGAATGGGGTTTGCAACACCTGTTCGAGCCGCTGGAGCAGGTTGGGATCGACCCGTTCCTGGAAAAAGCGCATGTCCTCTGCGCACTCCTGCAGGACGTCCCGCAGTATCCGCTTGAGAAAGGCCTCGGCCAGGTCCATATTGTCGGCCAGTTCGTAAAAGGCCATCTCCGGTTCGACCATCCAGAACTCGGCCAGGTGACGGGTGGTGTTGGAGTTTTCTGCCCGGAAGGTAGGGCCAAAAGTATACACCTTGCCCAGGGCACAAGCATAAGCCTCGGCCTGCAGTTGCCCGCTCACGGTCAGATACGTCGGCTTGCCGAAAAAGTCCTGCGTGTAATCGACCTGACCATCGCGGAGGGGGGGGCGAGCCGGATCCAGCGTGGTAACCCGGAAGAGGGCACCGGCCCCCTCGCAATCGCTGGCAGTGATGATGGGCGTATGAATGTAATAAAAGCCGTTCTCGTGGAAAAACTGATGAATCGACAGGGACACACGATGACGTATACGGGTAACCGCCCCAAACGTATTGGTACGCGGTCGCAAATGAGCGATTGTTCGCAAAAATTCGTAGGTGTGGTTTTTCTTTTGCAGTGGGTAGAGGGTCGGGTCCGCGTCCCCCAATAGTTCCAGTCGCTGGGCAACCAATTCCGTTGCTTGCCCCTTGGCCGGCGAGGCCTGAATGGTCCCGTCAACGACTATGCTAGCCCCGGTATGCAGATGTTTGACAATACTTTCATAATTGGGCAGATTTACCGGTGCTAATATTTGCAGATTGCCGAGACATGACCCATCATTCACCTCTATGAAGCTGAAGCCCGCCTTGGAATCCCGGCGGGTGCGTACCCAGCCGCGAATCCGCACCACACGCCCAACGTTCTCCGGCCGACGTGCCTCCACCACACGCATCAGCTCCATGGTACGCTCTCCTTTGTAGCTCTACCGCTCCTTGCCAGGTTTCCGTCGCAGGGGGGACCTCGATTCACGTTTTGCAGTCGTTGCTGGACATCCACTCCCTCCCGGCCAGCTAGGGAAATTAAACCGCCTGGCTTACCGATCGCCGCTCGATGTCAAGAAATTCTGTTACGAAACCGGCCTGCCTGCTATGGCATCCGGCAACTGTGGTCTGCCTTCAGACTAAACGAAAATCCCGAGTGGGGAAAGGCACGTCATTCGTCCCTACCCTGCCACTGTTGGGCATAATTTGCATATTTCAGCGACCGCCCTCTTGTTCGGCTGATTTGTCGCTGGTTGCCTGAACGTCGGGTTTTGGTAACGCGACGGAACCGTACTATCTGCCCTGCACAGGCATAGCCAAATTCTGGCACCATCAGTAACCAGTCGCAGCTTCGTCTCACTATGGACGCACTTTTGCCGCATTTATTCGCCAAACGCAAATCCCGCTAGGGTTCTGACGAAGTAAAACTAATCATGTGTATACTATATATACATATGTGGGATAAATCGTCTGAAGTCAATAAGATTTACATCAAAATATTCAACGCCAGTTGACAGATAAGACGGCTTGACAGATGCCAGCTATCACGGCTTTGGCGTTGTCCTTGTTGGAATCACCAAAAAGTTGAGAGGGGACAACATGCAGTCCAGGTATTCGAAAAGCCGCTAAGAGGATAAAAAAGTCTTCTTCGCCCCCTTGTTGCTAGCACCTCTGGAGCTTACAGTAGACTTTGTGAAATTAGCGGCAAAGTCGGGTTGACGTTATCTTCGGGTAACCATAATCAAAAGCTCAGCGGCTGTTCGTTGGCCTGAGAAAACCACGCTTGGGGAAGCCGCAGAGGGGCGATGAAGCCAATAATGGGCTGTTCCTGCGGTTTTTTCAGCTGGTCGCCTTTCTTGCGGCGATTTTTTTGAGGCGGGCTTGTCGCAAAATTCACAAAGTTCGGTGAACTGCTCGCAGGCAGTGCGGTAGTACAGAGTGAAGATAAAGATGACACGAGTCGACCACGGCGACCTGATCTTTTGCGGGACCTGGAGTCCGCCTCGATGGCACGGACCCTGCACGAGTGGTATGGCATTTAGAGGGTATCAGCCGGCAACTCGCCGCTAGCTAATTGGAGGGAGTTACCGTGGATCCGGCGTATCAAATCGGCAAACACGCAGGCCACGATCCGAACCAATCGTACGTATTACGCGGCTTGGCGGGTGCCTCGTGTGGACTGGGCTTTTTCAGCCTGATTGTCTTCTGGTGGACACCCTTTGGCGGGTTGCTGGCAACGGTCGGGTTAGGCTTAGGCCTGTTTTGCGTGTTTCGTGGGGTCCGGGGAGGACTACGGGGCGAACGTTATGCCTTGGCAGGAGTGGCCATCTGCGCCACAAGCTTGCTGATCTCGTTGAGCCTCAATCAGGCGTTGCGGTATATGATGTGGGATCGTCTGTGGTGAAAACACCCCACCGCTTAGATGGAAAAACCAAAAGTGCTGCAAAAACGATTATCGACGCCTAGATACAAGGGTTTGGGGCAGCGGAGACCGATTCGTAGCAGCTACTAGCGGAAAGAGTAAGCCGATAGCCCAACCGCGGCTTTACAAGGGTAGGCTCTGATCGAGGCAGTAGCGGACAAAATGCTCCCCTGGAGCATCACGAGGGTGGCCAGCCATGCCGCAGGTATTCCCGAAAGCACTCAATCCGATAGCCAAAGTGGTGGTTTTGGGCTTCCCCTTGCTGCTCGGTTCAGCTGGGCTGACAGGGGCAGCCTTTTACCGCTCCTCGTATGCCACCGGGGTAGACGAGATATTACCGCAGCCGGTAGCCTTCAGCCACGCCCACCATGTCGGGCAGCTCGGCATCGACTGTCGCTATTGCCACACCTCAGTGGAAAACTCGAGCTCGGCCAACATACCCCCTACCAAGACCTGTATGAACTGTCACCAGCAGATCTGGCAAGGGGCCGACATGCTCGCACCGGTACGTGAAAGTTACCGGCAAGACAAACCGATCGAGTGGAACCGGGTCCACAATGTGCCCCATTACGTCTATTTCAACCACTCCATTCACATCGCCAAGGGGGTAGGCTGCGTCGAATGCCATGGTCGTGTGGACCAGGTGAATCTGACCAAACAGCATGCCACGCTGCTGATGGAGTGGTGCATTGCTTGTCATCGGGAACCCGAAAAGTTCTTACGACCCCGTAGTGAGGTGTTCAGCATGACCTGGACACCGGCCAAAGGTGGCGTGTGGCAACCCGAAGACTTCTTCCACGCCGACTCCCCCGAAGCCCAGACACTGATTGGAACGCCACGGCCCACCACTCAGCAAGAATTGGGGGCCCTACTAAAAGAACAGTATAAAGTGCGGGACCGGGTAACGTTGACTAATTGCTCGATGTGCCACCGTTAAGGGAAACCTCGGGAGCACCGACCGGCGCAGGCCTTTCACAGGCTTGCATCATCCCCAAAACTGGGCAACCGCGTGCGGTCTACCGGATATTCCCAGGCAAGCCCTTCGTGGATAAGCGAGGTGGACATGACCCAGGAGCCGACGGGATATCAGCGGATTGAACTGCCCCTGCAGTCCTCTAAGGGGGTCAGCGCCCCTGCAGCGGCGGAACCGGACGAACCTTGGCGCGATGAATTCCCCGCCGGTGCTATGGAATGGACCGATGAGGTCAGTCGCCGCCACTTCCTGACCGTAATGGGTGCCTCGTTGGCCCTGGCCGGGGCCACGGGGTGCAATATCCGTCCGGCCCCAGCCCGCAAAATTGTCCCATATACTATCCAGCCCGCTGAGATCACCCCGGGTGTCCCCCTGTTTTTTGCCACCGCTCATTCATTAGGCGGATTCGGCACAGGAATTCTGGTCCGCAGTAACGAAGGCCGGCCGACCAAAATCGAGGGCAACCCCGATCACCCCTCCAGTCTCGGCGGTACTGATGCCATCGCGCAAGCCAGCCTGCTAGATCTGTATGATCCGGACCGCTCGCAGTCGCCTACCCACAACGGCCTGCCCATCGGTTATGAACAAATCATTCAAGCAGTCCGCAAGGAACTGTACGTTCTGGGTGAGCCTAAAAAGAACGTGCGGCTACGCATTCTTACTGAGACAGTAACCTCCCCCACGCTGGCATCCTACATTTTGAAACTGTTAAACGATTTTCCGCAGGCCAAGTGGGTCCAGCACGAACCGATCAGTCGTGATAACGTCCGTGAGGGGAGCCGCCTAGCCTTTGGTCGCGTGGTCCACACTGTCTACGATTTCACTCAGGCAGACGTTGTGTTGGCCTTGGATGCCGACTTCCTCGGCTTCGGCCCAGGACACGTCCGCTATGCCCACGATTTCGCCAGCCGACGCAAGGTCCGTGTCGACTCTCGCGAAGGGATCAAGCCGGACCAGATGAACCGCTTGTACGCGGTCGAATCGATGCCCACTAGCACCGGCTCGGCGGCTGATCACCGCCTGGCCTTGCCCAGCTCCATGATCGATTCGTTCCTGCGTGACGTCGCTCGCGAGTTGGGTTTGTCTCAGGTACCACCATCCGGACCGCTTCCCCCTGTGGTCCAAAGTAGCGTCCGACCAATCGCCGACGATTTGAAAGAGCGGAAAGGTCGCGTAGCCATTGTCGTCGGGGAACATCTCCCCCCTACCGTTCATGCCCTTGCCCACCTGTTGCATCATCATTTGAAAGCTGTAGGCACCACCGTCCGCTACACTGAACCGATTGAGGTGCGGCCGGAGGGCGATCGACTGATCGACCTGAAGACCCTGGTTCGCGAAATGCAGCAGAAACAGGTCGATGTACTGCTGATCCTGTCCAGCAACCCGGCCTACACCGCCCCGGCGGACGTCCCGTTCAGCGAAGCCATCCGATCTGTGCCCTTTAAACTTCATTTGGGAACACACCAGGACGAGACGGCGGTTTTGTGCGAATGGCACGTGCCCGAAGCTCATTACCTGGAAACTTGGGGCGATGTTCGCGGTCACGATGGCACCGTGACGATCCAGCAACCGCTCATTGCTCCACTGTATGGGGGCAAATCCGCTGTGGAGTTGCTAGCGGACATCACCGCGGCCCCGTACCGCGAAGGATATGACATTGTGCGGGATTACTGGCGGCAGCGGTTTGCTGCCGAGAAGCGCGGCGGCATCTTCGACATCTTCTGGCAAGAGTCGGTACGCCGTGGCACCCTAGCCGGTACAGCGGCAGCGACCATAACTCCATCCGTGCAAACGGACTGGATGGCTAACGCTCCTGTATTGCCATCAGCCCCCGTGGAGGGTCAGTTTGAGATTAACTTTCGTCCCGATCCATTGCTGTACGATGGCCGATACGCCAACAACGGCTGGCTGCAGGAATGTCCCAAGCCCGTCACCCGCATGACTTGGGACAACGCAGTGTACATGAGTCCGAACACCGCTGCCCGGTTAGGGATAAAGATCAACTTCCGTTGGACTGGGGGCGAGCATGGACGAGCCGAGGTGCCGGTGGTCGAGCTGAAGTACCGTGACCGGACGGTCAGGGCCCCCGCCTGGATTTTGCCGGGACATGCTGATGGCTGCATTACGGTGCACCTGGGGTTCGGCCGCACCCGGGCAGGCAAGCATGTAGCCACCACTCCGCACCTGCCCAATGCCGAGGGCAAGCCCGTGCGTGGCTTTAATGCCTATGCCCTGCGAACCTCGGATGATCTGTGGGGAGGCCGCGGGGCGGTCATCAATGTTACGTCCCAAACCTACTTTCTGGCCTGTGTTCAAGGTCGCTGGTACACAACACAGCGGGATCCGATTTCCGGTCTGGAGATGGACCGCAAACCTGTCCGCTATGGCACCTTGGACGATTACCGAAAGTTCCCGCAGTTTGCCAAAATTCCGCCGATGGCTGCCGGCGAATGGGAGTTGATTAATGAAAACGTCCCCATGCCCAAGGGACATGAAGGCCACTCTGCTACCACCAGCCATGATCCGGAACACAGCCACAAGCATCACCACGAAGCTGCCCCTGGCAACGGGCACAACGGCGAGCATCATGACGGGCATCACGATCCGCGCCTGCGGCCGCTAACGATGTACAAGCCGACGGAAACACTTGCCCCCGATCTGCGTCCGGAACAGCGGCGGCGCTGGGCCATGGCTATTGACCTGTCGGCGTGCACAGGTTGCTCGGCGTGCGTCATCGCCTGTGTCAGCGAGAACAACACCCCTGTCGTCGGCAAGTACGAGGTAACTCGCGGCCGGCTGATGCATTGGATCAACATTGACCGTTACTATGTTGGTCCGGAAGACAAGCCGGAACAGTTGCAAACCTACTTCCAGCCGCGAATGTGCGTGCAGTGCGAAAATGCTCCCTGCGAGGTGGTCTGCCCCGTCGGTGCAACCGCGCACTCCAGCGATGGCCTGAACGATATGGCCTATAACCGTTGCGTCGGCACGCGATATTGCTCCAACAACTGTCCCTACAAGGTCCGACGCTTCAACTTCCTGACCTATGCAGATTGGTCGACGGGTACGTTGAAATTGGGCCGGAATCCCGAAGTGACGGTCCGCAGCCGGGGAGTCATGGAGAAGTGCACCTTTTGTGTGCAACGGATCCGCTACGCCGAGATCGTGGCCGAGCGGGAAGGGCGGTCGATCCGCGACGGCGAGATCGTTACCGCCTGTCAGGCCGCCTGTCCATCCGGCGCGATTGTGTTTGGTGACCTGAATGATCCGGACAGTGTGGTTTCCCGCTGGAAGAAAGAACCCACCAATTACGGACTGCTGGCCGAATTGAACACACGACCGCGGCTGACCTATCTGGCCGCTCTGCGGAATCCCAACCCGAAGATGCCGAAAGGGGCGTGACCGTGGCGACGACAGTGGAATTGGATCACCGCAAGCGTCCTCCGGCGGGCTCTGGCTTGCCTTTGGAGCCGGAGATGCACCCGTTGGTGCAACGGCCCCACACACTGGTGTCCGTTGGCGAGGCCCTAGGCGAAGTAGTTTTCAAGCCGCACCCCCGGGGCTGGTGGCTAGGCTTCCTGGCCGGCTTTGCCCTGTTGCAAATGCTCATGGTGGCCATCGCCTGGCTGTTTTATGCCGGTGTCGGCATCTGGGGGATTAACGTCCCGGTGGCTTGGGGCTTTGCCATCGTCAACTTCGTTTGGTGGATCGGCATTGGCCATGCCGGAACCCTGATTTCGGCTATTTTGCTCTTGCTGCACCAGAAGTGGCGGACTAGCATCAATCGCTTTTCGGAAGCGATGACGATCTTTGCCGTCATGTGCGCGGGGATGTTCCCGTTGCTGCACATGGGCCGGCCCTGGTTTTTCTACTGGTTGTATCCGTTTCCCAACGTGGCCAACGTCTATCCCCAGTTCCGCAGTCCATTGACTTGGGACGTTTTTGCCGTCACGACTTATTTCACCGTATCACTGGTCTTCTGGTACATCGGTTTGATTCCGGACCTGGCCTCGTTGCGTGATTCGGCTCCCAAGAAGATCCAGCGGATCATTTATGGAATCTTGGCATTGGGATGGCGTGGCTCGGCCATTCACTGGCGGCGCTACGAAAAGGTGTACCTATTGTTGGCGGGTCTATCGACACCGCTGGTGTTATCCGTGCACACGGTGGTGAGCTTCGACTTTTCCGTGTCCATAGTTCCGCTGTGGCATGCCACGATCTTTCCCCCCTTCTTCGTAGCGGGTGCGATCTTTTCCGGCTTCGCCATGGTGGTAGCCTTGGCCATCCCGGTTCGCCGTTGGTACCACCTTGAAGACTTCATTACCGACCACCACTTGGATTTGTGCGGCAAGGTGATGCTAGCGACGGGCATGTTGGTGTGCTACGGCTACTTCAGCGAAGTGTGGATGGCCTGGTATGGTCACTCCCTCTACGAGTGGGGCACGACTATTGAACGGTTGTTCGGGCCGTATGGTTGGTCCTACTGGTGCCTGATTTTTTGCAACCTGGTGGTGCCCCAGATCTTGTGGTCGCGACAGGCCCGCCGCAGTGACTTCTGGCTGATGGTCGTGTCGATCTTCGTGCTGATCGGCATGTGGTTTGAGCGATACGTGATCGTCATCACACTCAGCCGTGAGTACATCCCGGCGGCCTGGGGACGCTATGCTCCCACTATTTGGGACTATGCCACAATGTTCGGCTCCCTAGGCTTGTTCCTGACCTTGTTCTTCCTGTTTGTGCGCTACCTGCCCATGATCTCCATGGCGGAGATGCGGGAGATGTTACCGAAAAGTCAGGGGGGCGGTGGGGCACACTCGATCATGGAGAACGCGCCGTGAACGCCAGCGAACCTGCTGCAGCAGTGGCCTCGGGCCCCGGCGTCAAACTGTACGGCCTGTTGGCCGAATTTGCCACCAGTGAGCAAATGGTAGCGGCGGTGCAGGCAGCCCGGGATAAGGGCTACCAGCTCATGGACTGCTACAGCCCTTATCCGGTGGGTGAAGCCGCCGATGCCCTGGGCTTTCCGAAGTCCGAGATGGGCACTGTCATGTTCCTGGGAGGGCTGACCGGTGCCGTCTCTGGCTTCCTGATGCAATATTGGGCCAATGCCTATGGCTACAGCCTTAATATCGGCAGCCGACCGTATTTCAGTTGGCCCTCGTTCGTGCCGGTTACCTTCGAAATGATGGTTTTGACCGCGGCATTGACGGGCCTGTTCGGCCTGATCGCCCTGTGCGGTTTGCCCTGTTATTACCATCCGCTGTTCAACTGTCCAAAGTTTGACCGGGCCACTCGCGATCGCTTCTTTTTGTGCATTGAAGCCCGCGATCCGCGTTTCGACCCTGTAGGTACGCGTGAGTTCCTGCAAAGCCTGCAGCCGCTTTCGGTCGAGGAGGTGCCGGAATGACACTGCGACATAATCTCCTACCCCCACCGGCTGTAGAGCGGTTGTATCCTGGCCGCTCGTACTGGCTGCTGCTCCTGACCGCGGCTGTATTATGCGGTACAGCGAATGGCTGCCGGCAGCGTATGGCCGACCAGCCTTATTACCGGCCCTACGAGCCTAGTGATTTCTTCGCGGATGGCCGCTCGGCCCGACCTTTAGAACGGGGGGTCATCCACCGGGCTCAGCCCTTGGAGACCGATCCTATTGCCACGGGGCTGACGTCCGAAGAATGGCAACGAGCTTATGCCCTGGCTTCTCAACCTGTAGTGGATCTGAAAACTCCTACACCGATTGAAAACCGAGAATTGGCCATTGGTGCTCCAC
Source organism: Gemmataceae bacterium (assembly GCA_025055795.1). GTDB lineage: Bacteria > Planctomycetota > Planctomycetia > Gemmatales > Gemmataceae > Thermogemmata. Next base: position 48,724 of record JANWVV010000013.1, on the reverse strand, counting down.
GCTTTGACCCGCGGGACAAAGACAAGCCGAAAATCTACGTCGAGGAATTCCCCTTTCCTATTACCATAGCGGACCTGCGACGGGGCCAGGAACGCTACACCATCTACTGTGCGGTCTGTCATGGCCCCCTCGGGAATGGCCAAGGCAAGATCTGGGAACGGGGTTACCTGACACCGACCTCCTTCCATACGGAAAAGGTCTCGCCGCAGGAAATCGATGTCCCTCAACCGCGGGACATTCCCCTCGGCTACTCCCGGGGCTACGCCCTGTGGGGCATCAAGATTCCTCTGCGGGAAGTACCGGTGGGCTATTACTTTGAGGTTATCACCAAAGGTTACGGAGGCATGCCCAGCTACGCGGCTCAGATCGCCCCGGCGGATCGCTGGCGGATCATCGCCTATATCCGGGTGTTACAACTGAGCCAACGCGTGCCAGGTGAATGGCTATCCGCTGACATGCGCTCCCAACTGGACGCGGGAGGGAAAAAGTGAGTCACGATCCCGCCATGCAAGCTTCATCGCCCCATCATGGGGGTAATGGCAATGGCTCTCCGAGTGGGGAGGCGCCCGAAGCGTTTGCCGCTCTGAAACGCCTGGCCATCACGGCCACCATTGCCGGCATCGCCCTGTACGTGTTCACCGGGCTGGCTTACCAGTCGTCTGCCAGTAGCGGCAGCCCACTCAGCCATACTGCCAAGCAACGTTTCGGTACGGCCTTTCTAACGGCCTACATCTATTGGCTTAGCCTCCCCTTGGGAGCCATGACATTACTGATGATCTCCTACCTGGTCAAAAGCTCCTGGGGAGTGCTGCTCCGCCGCTTTCTCGAGTCGGCTACCCGTACCTTCCCCCTGTTTGTGGTGCTGTTTATTCCCTTGGCTTTACTAGCCGGCTCGGATTTGTCCCCCTACTGGTGGACAAATCCACACGAGGCGCAACCGCCGGCGGATGCCGCCCCTAGCCCCGAACAAAAACTGGCTCAGGGCAACCTGGACAAACGCCAACTGACAGAAGACGTGGGCAAGGCGATGATCCGCCGGGCCATTGAGCGGGAACGCGAACTTCGCGAGAAAGGAACCTTCAGCTTCCTGTCACTGCCGGCCTTCATCGGCACAGCCGTCGTCCTGTTCATCATCTGGGGCTTGCTGATCTGGATACTTAATAAGTGGGGCGAACAGGCCTCGACTCTGCCAACCAATCCGAACAACCCTGAGGAAGTACAGGCCGCCAATGACACAGTCGATGCCGCTTTGGAAAAGCTCAAAAATATCTCCGGACCAGGCATCATTATCTACGCACTGACCATGACCGCCGGGGCCACCCACTGGGTAATGTCGTTGGAACCTAGTTGGTCCTCGACTATGTTCCCGGTGATCTTCGGTATTAATCAGTTCCTGACCTGCTTTGCCTTTTGTCTGGCCAACTTCCTGTATTTTTCCCGTTACTCGCCGATCCGCGAGGTGCTGCGTCCTAAATTCCAGCTTGACATGGGTTCGCTGATGCTGGCCATGACTTTGCTGTGGTCGTACACCTCGTTCTCTCAGTTCATGCTGGTTTGGATCGGGAATTTACCGGAAGAGATTCCGTTCTACCTGAAGCGTTCGGTGCCCCAGTATGGGCTATGGTGGACGGTGTCCGTAATTCTGATCTTTTTCCACTTTGCCTTGCCGTTTGTGTTACTGCTGTTCCGCAAGATCAAGCTTCATCCGGTACGGCTGCGGTGGATGGCCATTTATCTATGTGTCATCTGTGCTGTCGATGTCACCTGGTGGATCGAGCCCGTCCTGCTCCACGAGGGATACTTCCCCTTCTGGTTGATGGACGTCGGCGCGATAGTCGGCTTGGGCGGTATTTGGGGCTGGCTGTGGTTGTATTTCCTGCAGCGACGCTCGTTGATCGCCCAGGCTCAGACCTTCTGGTTGCCGGAGGCCCATACTCATGTAGCCGATGCCCCTGAGGGTATCCACGGTCATGGGGACACCGCCCATGGACACGGCACTGCGCATCATTAATACCCTGCTTACTTGCGGGCTAACCCTACAGAGGAACCAAGCTATTGCAACAAGAAAAGTTGCAGTCCCACGCACGTTACTTAAAGCGGTTCGGATTGCCTGCGGGCATCATAGCACCCGAATAATAGTGGTGAGTAACTGCCTGAGCCAACGAGGATTGTTATGATCAGTTCACAGGGATCATCGCACGAGGGACACGAGGAACCGATCGTGGCCCAACCTGGTCAGGAAGCTCTGACCCGTGGCCACGAACCTGATGGCTACGACCCGGCTAGCGTTTGGAGCGTGCCGATCCTGGTGATCGTGTTTTTCGTACTGGCCTTTGTGACCACGACGATCCTGTTCTACTACCTGGCTCCATCGCCTGAGCGGCCGGACGTTCATCCGCTGGCCGCTGAAAGAAACAAGGCCCCGCTGGACGAACGTCTGGCACGCATCACTCGCGGGGGCGAAGTGGACCAACCCCGTCTGGAGCCGCTACGGATCCGCACGGGCGATGCCCGCGCCATCACGCGACCGGAAGCACCAGTGGGCAACTCTCCCGAAATCCATCCGGAAGACTTGCGCCCCACACCGACTACCACGCCGGACCTGTACCGCACTGGTTGGCTGGACCCGAACAAGACAGCCGCTCGTGTAACCATTGAACAAGCGATGCATCTAGCTTTGGAGAAGAATGTGTTTGCCGTGCGGAAGGAGGCGGTAACTGTCCCCTCTTCCGTGCAGCTGCCCACGGCGGCCAACGCGGGGCGTGGCGCTGCCAGCTCTGGCTCGACTGCGGCAGGAAATAACCGATCCGCTGGGGGAGCATCGGCGCATACGCCTCCCGCAGCTCCTCCGTCTTCCGCGACGAAGTCATCGGCCGAAAAGCCCGGCCCTGAAAGCCCCAACCTTCCGCAAGCGCCACAGCCACGCCCAACGGACCTGGAAAAACGCTAACATCAGCGGAGGCAACATAGCACTTTGCCCATGATGACAGTGAGGAAACCTCCATGCTCCGCGGCTTCTTTGGATTGTTAGTTATTCTCATGGTGGCAGCTCTGCTAGCCGTCGCCCTGGCGCAGCCGCGTGTAGAAGCAGGTATTGACGAACAGATCGGCGCTCAGGTTCCGATCGATCTGCCCCTACGAGACGAGAATGATCAAGCGACGACCCTGCGGGAGTGCATGGGCGGAAAGCCAACCATTCTGGTGCCGATGTACTATCGCTGTCCGATGAACTGCAATTTGATTTTGCGTGGACTGGTGGAAACGCTGCGAGAGATGCCGCAGAACTTTTCCGTCGGCCGCCAGTTCCACGTGGTCTGCCTCAGCTTTGATCACCGCGAGCATGGAGATCTGGCGCGGGCCAAAAAAGAAGTCACTTTGCAAGAATACGGTCGTGCGGGAGCCGAGCACGGCTGGCGCTTCCTGACAGGTAGCAAGGAGGCCATCGCCCAGACCCTTTCGGCTATCGGCTACCGCTTCGAGTTCGATAAGGCTTACAAGGAATACAACCACCCCAGTGCCATCATTTTGCTATCACCACAGGGTGTGACAACCCGTTACTTTTACGGTTTCAAATATGACGGGGAGATTCCGGTTCAGGGCGACATGATTGAGATGCCTGATGGTACGCGACGCGTCCCCACCACGACGTTGCGATTGTCGATACTGGAAGCGGCTGAAGGCAAAGGCGGATCTGTCCTGGATCGGTTGATCCTGCTGTGTTACCGGTTTGACCACTTGAATAAAGGGTACTCGCTGAATGTATTGCGGGTGGTGCAATTCGGGGGGCTGTTGACCCTGGGACTACTGATTGTCGGTGTGGGCGCAGCCTTGTGGCAAGAGCATCGACGATCCAGGAACCTGGGCGTATCCCTGGCCACAAGTCTGCCCTCGCCGTTGTCTGGCTCAGTCCCTGTGCCCCCAGCTTCCCCGGACGCCCGGCCGTCAGGAGGTGCCACGTGAGCTTCCTACCGTCCTTCATCCCTGAACGTGCCTCGATTTTGGCCGATCGCTTCGAGGCTCTATTCTGGTACATTACCTTGACTACGGCCACCGTAGGCCTGTTGATTTACATTTTTATCATTTATTGCTGCATTCGTTACCGAAGGTCGCGGTCTCCGGGCACCACACCCCGCATTCTGGGCTCGCACCGCCTCGAAATTGCTTGGACCATCATTCCTACCATCGTGTTTTTTACCTTCTATGGTTGGGGAGTAGCTGTCTATAACTACGCCTTCCATCCACCGGAAGACGCTTTGGAAATCTTCGTTATCGGCAAGCAATGGATGTGGAAGGCCCAGTACCCGAGTGGTCAGCGGGTGATCATTGGGGGCAACCCGGCCAACATGACCGAAGCAGAACGGGCCAGTATCGGTAAACTGGTCGTACCGCTAGGCCGACCTGTCAAGCTCACTCTGACTTCCGAGGACGTCATTCATAACTTTGGTATTCCCGCATTCCGTAGCAAAATGGACGTTTTGCCCGGCCGCTATACCACCTCGTGGTTCGAAGCGACCAAACTGGGTGAATACCATGTTTTCTGTGATCAGTACTGTGGCACCTGGCACTCGCTGATGGTCGGCAAGGTGCATGTGGTCACCCCGGAGGAATTCGAGGAATTCCTGCTCGGTGCTCGCAGCTCCCAAGGGAGCGAAAACCCCGTCGATGGCTCACTGGCGTTCCAGGGCCGACAACTATTCATGAAGTTGCAGTGCAGCACTTGCCACACCGCCAAGCCCAGCGCCCGCGCACCTGTGCTGGAAGGTCTGTACGGTAGCAAGGTTCACTTGAAAGGAAATCGCACCGAGATAGCAGACGAGCAATACATTATCGAATCGATCCTCAAGCCGCGAGCTAAGGTGGTCGAAGGCTGGGAACCGATCATGCCTTCCTACGAAGGCCAAGTAACAGCCGAAGATCTGGCTGCTTTGGTACAGTACATCCGCAGTTTGAAGCGGGGGACGACCTTGGATCGCACAGAGGACTTCCCCGTACCTGTAGGTGCACCCACGGAGCGTCCGGAACCGATTTCACCGGTTAAGGGCAAAAACTAAGGGGATGCCGTTACCCCGGCTTTACCGGTGGCATCGCCCAGAACCGCGGATTCATCCGGGCTAACCTGCTCAGCTAACCCGCATGAATCGACTGATGTGATCCACCAATGAGCGAATATCGGGAAGATGTAAAAACGATCGAGAATTTCTGTTCCGCCGCAACTGAGGAAGGAACAGCAAATACGATTGCTAAGAGGGATTTGCCATGAGTGCTGTTCTGACACGCTGGGGCTTAAGCACGACACCGCCGCCTGAACCGCCACCGGCCGAGCCTAACTATTTGAACCATAACTACAGCATCTGGTCATGGTTGTTCACGACTGACCATAAGCGGATCGGCATTCTGTATCTCATCTCGATCACGCTGTTTTTCGTGGGCGGTGGGATAGCCGCTGGTGTGGTGCGTTTGAACCTGCTGGCTCCTAACGGTGCAATCGTCACTGAGGACGTGTATAACCGGGCGTTCACGGCCCACGGCGTACTGATGCTATTTTTCTTTCTGATTCCGGCCGTGCCGGCCGTCTTTGGCAACTTCTTTATCCCGATGATGATCGGAGCCAAAGACTTGGCTTTTCCCAAGTTGAATCTGGCTAGTTGGTATGTCTTCATGCTTGGTGCGGCTTGTGCAGCCTGGTCGGTGTTAGTGGGGGGGATCGACACCGGCTGGACCCTCTACCCTCCGTACAGCACCCGGGCTAGCCAGGCGAGCGTTGTTCCCGGAGTTCTCGGTGCTTTCATTGCTGGTTTCAGCTCGATCATGACCGGGCTGAACATCATGGTAACGATTCACAAGATGCGGGCACCCGGTCTGACGTGGAACCGTCTCCCCCTCTTCGTATGGGCGTTGTATGCCACCAGCTTGATCCAGTTGCTGGCCACGCCGGTACTAGGCATCACCTTGGTGCTGCTGATGGTCGAGCGTATGTGGGGGGTGGGGATCTTCGACCCCAGCATTGGCGGCGACCCCGTGTTATTCCAGCATCTGTTCTGGTTCTATTCTCACCCGGCGGTTTACATCATGATCCTGCCCGGCATGGGTGTGATCAGCGAAGTGATTACCTGCTTCAGTCGTAAGAACATATTCGGATACGCTGCTGTAGCCTGGTCGAGCGTAGGGATTGCGGTAGTGGGCTTCCTACTGTGGGCCCACCACATGTTCGTGGCTGGCATCAGCTTTTATGCCGCTATACTGTTCAGCTTTCTGAGCATGCTCGTAGCGGTCCCGTCGGCCATTAAGGTATTCAACTGGACGGCTACCCTCTACCGCGGTTCGATTACCTTCCAAGCCCCAATGATCTTCGCGCTCGGGTTCATCTTCCTGTTCATCATTGGTGGTTTGACGGGTCTGTATCTGGCCACCTTAGGCACGGACATCCACCTGCACGATACCTACTTCGTGGTCGCTCACTTCCACTTCGTGATGGTGGGTGGCATGGTAATGGCCTACTTCGCCGCCCTGCACTACTGGTGGCCGAAGATGTTCGGTCGCATGTACTCCGACTGGTGGAGCCGACTGGCCGCCATGATCATCATTGTCGGGTTCTTCCTGACCTTCATTCCACAGTTCATCATGGGTTACCATGGTATGCCGCGTCGCTATCCGAATTACCCAGCCAATTTGCAGATTCTCAACGTGATGTCGACCGCCGGTGGCTCGATTTTGGGCCTAGGTTACCTCATGCCAGCGATCTACCTGACCTTGTCGCTGATCAATGGTCCCAAGGCCAGCAGCAATCCTTGGAGCGCCACGGGTCTGGAGTGGCAGACTCCCAGTCCGCCCTCGATCCACAATTTCGAGGAAACACCAATTGTGGTGTGCGGTCCCTACGAATATGCGATTGGTGTCGATCAGATGGGACGCCCCCTGCCTGAAGGCCCCGGCGAAGGCGGCCCGATTGACCCTGCATCGCACGCGGGGCATCCCTACCCGGCAGGCCCCGTACCCAAGGAAACGGAAGTGGTGGGTTGAATCGATCCACCCTACTAGCCGCTGACGTTTGCTCAGGTAAACGGCAGGTAAGGAATCGAGCGTATGGCTCTGCTGATAACCTCGCCTAACAACTGAGGGGGTATGTAAGCCAGATGAGGTGTGACATGGCCAGCTAAGCCGGATACATCAATAATGCTACCTACGTCCGTTAGTTGCAACACACCCAAACCAGGCCAGACCCCACACGGCGGCCAGATACGTCCCGCCGGTTCGAGCCACTAATTTACTAATGGGACAATGAAACCAAGCCAAGACGGATGGCTTGGTAAGCATGTGAGAAAAGCGACTTAATTAACATTTGGTATTGAACGATAGAAGATCGACCTGTAAGGAGAGAACCATTGGCGGCCAGCACGCATACGTCGGTCTTGAAGCACCACTTTGACCGCTTGGACCAGCAGCACGCTTCGGAGCGGCTAGGAATGTGGATGTTCCTGGCGACGGAGGTGCTTTTTTTCAGTGGTCTGTTTGGCGCCTACACCGTTTATCGACTGTACTATCCCACCGAGTTCGAGTTTGCCAGCTCAAAGCTCAATCGGGTGATCGCCACGATCAACACGTTATTTCTGATCACTAGCAGCATGACGATCACCTTCGGCATCCGTTCCGCGAAGTTAGGAGACCGCAGCGGGCTGATCCGTTATCTGGTTCTCACCCTGCTGCTGGGCACCGCCTTCATGGTTCTCAAGGCCTTCGAGTACACCGCGGACTACGAGGAACGCTACATGCCCGGCACGTTGTTCCGCAGTGAGTACAACGCGGCTTTCGAGGCTATCTTCCCAACTGATCCTCAACAAAAACCCCTGAGTCGAGAAGAGGCCAAATTATACTTCGAAAAGGACGCTCAGAGTGAACATCCCAAGCACCAGCACTGGGCGGCCGAACTAGTCCTGCTCAACTATCGCAAAAGCACCGCTGACCCCGATTATATCGATCCGGGTAAAGTGCAACTGTTCCTTAGCTTCTATTACATCATGACAGGCATCCACGGCATCCACATCCTGGCCGGATTGGGATGCTTGATTTGGCTGATTATCGAGGCTGCACGGGACGCCATCCCGCCCGAAAACTACTCCACGGTCGAAGTCGTCAGCCTGTATTGGCACTTGGTAGACGGCATCTGGCTGTTCCTGATGCCCCTGCTGTACCTCGCTGGGGCGGGTTGGGTGGCGACATACTAGCCCGGCCGGCTGAAAGGATCGTCATTACTGTCGCACATTGCATTCAGTGCGACTGAATCAGCGGATCACGCCCGAACCGCTACGTTTAAGACTGTTCATTATTAAAAAAACAAGCGAGGCACCAAACTATGGGTCACGAAGAGCATCACCTGAAGCCGGGAGCGCTGGAATTTGACCGGGAAACGGATAGCCCCAGCCTTCTGCTAGGCGTTTGGGCAGTCATTATCGTGTTGGCCTTGGCCTCGATTGGCTTGTCCAGCCTTGGATTGGGCAAATACGCGTTGCCGGTACAATTGGCAATCGCTACCGTGCAGGCCGCTCTGGTAGCCTACTACTTCATGCACTTACGGCAAAGCGACCGGGTGGTGATCCTGACCGCGTTGTCCTCCTTGTTCTGGATGGCAATCCTGTTCATTCTGGTACTAGCTGATTACCTGACCCGCCCATGGCATGTCGGTTGGTAGGAGTAAACGGAGTCATACCCCCGAATTGAGCACAAAGCCCTTGCTGACAGAGAACATGATTCCGCAGGCGATTTGGCCAAGCGCTGAACGGACATGTCGGCTAAGGTCAGGCTTGCAATAAGCAACAACTCGGCAGGGATAGCCATCTTCTTAACGACGAATTATGGCACACCGCCAATCGGAATCGCCCGTTAGGCCTGGAGGCACCTGGGAAGAATGGCTGATAAGGGAGGAATGGGGGAATCACCGGGCTTAGTGCGTCTTCTCCGAACAGCAGTCGGTTTGCTGCTAGCAGGCATGTTGGGGTGCCGTTCGAACCTGGAAGAGCTGGACTATGCCTTTCCCTCACGAGTCGATGCGTTGGTACTCCGGGTGCCAGACCAGGTGCCTGAACAAGCGACACAACCTGGGCATTGGGAAGCGGAGCTAAACCTGTTGCAGCGTCGCGGCGGCCAGCTTGTCCGGCCCCTGGACCTTCCTCTGGAGCAACGGCTGGCCGTCGATGCAGCGTTGAAGGAATTGTTTGGGACACCTGCTCGGCCACGTCTCGTCACAGACAGCCCTGCCAAAGAGTTGCTCGGATTGACCGAAGAACGATTGAGCCAAGGCGGACAGCTGTATCGCCGGCATCGCTGCTTGCAGTGTCACAACGTCACGGGTGACGGTCGGGGGCCGGCTGGACAATGGGTCACGCCCTATCCGCGCGACTTCCGGCAAGGTGTGTTCAAATTCACGACCAGTGGCAGCGTCAAGCCCCGACGTCAAGACTTGCTCCGTACCCTGCAATTGGGTCTGAAGGGCACGGCCATGCCGTCGTTTGCCCTGTTAGCAGAGGCGGAACGTGACCTGTTGGCTAGTTATGTCACCTATCTGGCGGTGCGGGGACAAGTAGAGTTTGAAGCATTAGCCGCTCTGGCTGGGCAGCCATGCGGGCAAGGAGTCGAGCCTTTAGAGGCGTCGGCTGTGGCGGAGTGGATGGCTCGTCGCCTGACGGCCGTCCTGACAGCGTGGGAACAGGCTGAGCAGGCCGTCGTCGTACCACCGTCTCCCGACGACGGTCCCCCGGGCTCGCCCGCCCATCAGGCCGCTGTGCAACGAGGCTGGGTACTGTTCACCGCCAAGCGAGATAATTCATGCATCAGTTGCCACGGTGACTACGGTCGACAACCCCAACTGCGCTACGAGGTATGGGGCACCACGGCACGACCAGCCAACCTGACCGACAGTCCGCTGAAGAGTCAACCCGGGGCCGAACAGTTGTATGCCCGCATCCGCTGGGGTATTCCCGCAGTGGGGATGCCGGCCCATCCCGACTACAGCGACCGACAGGTGTGGGACCTGGTACGCTTCGTGCAATCCTTGCCTTTTCCGCGGGAACTGCCCCCCGAAGTGCGTATGGCTGTCTACCCGGACAGTGGAGGACCCTAGAGATGGCCAGTGCAGGTCCGCTTGAAGCCCCCGAGCCGCAACCGGCTTTGCAAATACCTCGCTGGCTGCGAGTGTGGAGCTGGATGACCCTGATCAGTGTGTTCGTCCTACTGGCCTTGGGCCAGTTGGTCACCAGCTTTCAAGCGGGCATGGCTGATCCCATCTGGCCAACTGAACCGTGGTACCTGTTAGTCATCGATTGGCAGGAACCTGCTCCCGGCTACCTGATCGAGCATACGCACCGCATTGCCGGTTTCCTGGTGGGTGGCCTGACAGTCATTCTGGCATTCGGCTTGTGGTGGACCCATCCCGGACGGCTCCGTCGCTGGTTCGGTCTGGCCGTTTTGCTGACCACAGTGGCTGCATATGGTCAGTTCCATGGCGCGCTAATGGCCCAACGCCATCATCCCCCCGACGCGGTCCAATGGCCTTACCGCACCATGCAAATGCTGATGGCCGCCTGGCTGTTAATTCTGATACTAGCCGTTTGGGACTTGTGGCGGGGCGTTCCGGGTGCTGGCGTCCGCCTTTTGGGGACCCTAGCCCTGGCTGCGGTGAAAATTCAGGGACTGCTGGGTGGCTTCCGGGTCTTTTGGGATGCCTTGGCCGGAACGGATCTGGCTGCCATCCACGGAACATTTGCTCAATGCGTTCTAGGATTGTTGCTAGCGACCGCGATGCTGACGCTGCCTGCCCCTGAAGGAACGGCCCTCAGTCGCAGCATCCGTCGCTTCCGGTACTGGACCGTTGCGATTGCCGCTGCAGTGTTCCTTCAGATTGCCCTAGGGGTCTGGCTGCGACATTATGTGGACCCGATTGCTCAGCGGTTGCACGTACTGACCGCCTTTGGGGTCGTAGCGGGCTGGGTTTGGCTGGCCGGCTCCATGGTTCGGGCACCGGGTGTGCTCGAGCAGGTGCGGTATCCCCTGCTGGGGATAGGCATGGTCTTGCTGGTCCAGGTCTATTTGGGCATCGAAGCCTGGCTGGTACGTTATGGAGCCGGGGTACCCCCCGAACTGGCACCGGCCACGGTCATTAGCGCGGTGTGGCGGACCGCCCACGCTCTGACCGGTAGCCTGCTTTGGGCCTTGAGCCTGGCTATGATGATCTTCTGGTGGCGCTATGTCGATCGCGGACGACATCAGGTAGTAACCATGGTGTCTTTTGATGGCGAAGGGTTCCAAGTGGGTTTAGTGACCGATCCTACGCACAAGCAACCGATGCGTGCCTGGATCTCTCCCGGGGCCTGAGTATGATGCGACAACAAAGCTGGGCGTTGGAAGCCGAGGCCATGATCGTACCGGTAGCCACGGCACGATCGCCGGAGCTGGCTGGCACACGCCGCTGGTCCGATTGGCTCACCTTGACCAAGCCCCGGATCACCGCCTTGGCATTGTTCACCGTTGGGGCCGGTTACGTCTTGGGGGCTGGAACCGGTCAGATACAGCTAAGCGTGATGCTGCATGTGCTGATCGGTGCGGGATTGGTCGCCGCTGCCGGAGGAGTATTCAACCAACTGTGGGAACGGCACCACGACGCCCGCATGCCACGGACTCGGGAACGCCCCTTGCCCGCCGGTCGCGTCTCCTGCGAAGTGGCTGCCGCCTACGGGGCCAGCTTACTGGGCATCGGCTTAGCCTGGCTCACAATGACTACGCCCCCCGCTGCTGGCCTGGCCGCCGCGGCTACCTTCCTCCTTTACGTGTTTGTTTACACACCTCTAAAACGGCATACGGTCTGGAACACCGTGGTCGGTGCCATCCCAGGAGCCTTGCCGCCGGTTATCGGTTGGTGTGCGGCTCGCGGCACCGACGCCCCGTGGGGAGCCATCGGCCTGTTCTCTATTTTGTTCCTGTGGCAAATTCCCCATTTCATGGCCATTGCCTGGCGCTACCGCCGGGAATATGCCGCTGCGGGCTACCGCATGCTGCCTAACAACGACCCGACCGGATGGAAAACAGCGGCCGTGTCCGTGTTCTGCTGCGTGCTACTGCTAGCAGTGGGTGCTATCGTCGCCTGGTCTTTAGGCAGCCGAGTAGCACTTGTTGGTGCCTTGGCAAGTGGTGTGCTGTTTCTGCTTCCCGCGGTGCGTTTCGCCCGTCAACGGACGGACGACAACGCGCGGCGGTTGCTCCGTGGCTCGCTCCTGTATGTACCGTTGGTCTACGGCTTACTGGTTCTCGATGCGGGCTGGCTATAATTTACCGCGATTCTGCATACACCGTTGCATGGTATTGATTAGCCACTTTACCTTAGCGGCGTGCATTCCGAATAGGCCGTCGCTCAGACCAGATTGGCTAGCTCAATATTCAACAAACATATGAAATACAAGTTCAGAGGAGCGATGTTCGACATGCTATACAACGTGCTAGCAAGGTGCTATCGTTTGGGGTGTGGGCCAACCTTCGGGCAGATCCGAATAGGGTTTCTGCTGGGGGTTGTTCTGGTCAGTCTGACCGGATGTAACGTTTCTCCGGGGGGTGGCCGGTTACTTTCCTCCGATGAGTTGCCCGACCCGCAGTGGCCCGTCGGGCCATTCGCCCTCATCGAGCGCAGTGGCAAGACCGTTACCGATCAGGATTTGCGGGGCCATGTCTGGGTGGCCTCCTTCATTTTCACACGATGTACGGGTCCGTGTCCTTCAGTGGCTTCGACCGTCGCACGCCTGCAACACGAATTGCAGGATCTGCCACAGGTCCGGTTCGTGACCTTTACTGTGGATCCACGACGGGATGATCTACGCACGCTCAACGAGTATGCCCAAGCCCGCGGAGCCGACCCGCAACGCTGGTTGTTCCTGACCGGCGACGAGGATACTATCCATCGCATTATCCGTGAGCAGTTCAAGCAGGCTGTGGGACGAAACGAAGGACCGCACGTGGCCCCCGGCGACGAATTTTTGCATACAACCCGTCTCGTTCTGGTCGACGCCCAAGGGCGTATCCGCGGCTGGTGCAGCGGACTGCCCGATGAACGCTTTCCTGACCGTTTCGAAAAAGAATTGGCCCGCTTCGTGGAACGGCTGCGCTCCCTGGCCGCTGAAGCTGCTCACTGAGTCCCACCCTCGCCTTTGTCCGTTCACCTCAACTTCACGCCAATTCTTAAGTTGCAACCTCACAAGTTGCAACCGCACAATCAGAAAAACCGCAACCAACAGATCCAGATGCAGATCCGTTGTACCTGTTACAGGACTACTACCGCTGATGATGCACCGGACACTTAAAGAAACCTCCGTTGGTGTAAACCTTGCGGCGAACCATGGTGTCGCATCCGCAGGAGCAGTGTCACGAGGAAGATTACCCGAATACCAGCGGCAGGCAGCCACGCAAATTGGGCGAATATGGAGGGCGACTCCTCCGCCCAATGGTTCGGCTACTATGGCGAAAAGTGTGGCAGGAAAACGTTCGATTCCCTTTGCAAGGGGTATCGGCCATTCGCTAAGATGACCAGCAAGGTGGGTATCAGGGCACAGAGGCGGGATCCAGCCCGCGGGGAGGCAATATGCCCGGTAGTTTCAAGGTTACTTGCCCCAGCTGTGAGAATCTGGTACTGGTGACCAACCAGAAAAGCGGGGCCAAGGTCGAATGCCCAAAGTGCAAATACCGGTTCAAGGCCGAACCGCCCGCAGATGAGGAAACAGACGAGGCTAAAGGTCCATCGGACAAAAAGGACAAAAAGGATAAAAAAGGCGGCAAAGCAGCTGCTACGAAAAAAGCAGCCGGCAAAAAAAATAAGACAATGATCGTGGCCGTTGCGGCTGGTGCGGGTGGTGTGCTGGTTCTAGTCGTCGTCGGTGCCTTGCTATTCAGCGGAGGGGGTGGTTCGTCTGGCAAAGGGCCAAATTATGTGGGTCCTGCCCCCGGGCCGATCACGACGTTTAATCCGCCGGCGGGAAATGGGGCCGGAGATGGTAACAGCACGCCTGGTGACAACCCGGGCGATGGAAATCCGCAACCAAATCAGCCACGCCCCAAAGCCCATCATCCCCCCAGCGACAAAGACGAACGCGCCGCAACCAATCTGTTACCCAACGACGCAGTGGCCGTCTATCGGTTTGCCATCGACCGGTTGCGTCCAGCGGCCCCGATCAGCTCGCTGTTTGATCGAGGGATGACGCGGCTGTTCCAGGACTCCTTCGGTCTGCCGCCAGAGCGGGTGGCCACCTACTACCACGCCTACGTGGGCGAGCAACGCCTCCCCTTCGGTATCATCCGCCTGGCAGAACCCGAGGCAATTGCCACGTTGGCCCAGGGGATCAAGGGACTGGAAGGGCAAAGCATTGTCCAGGGGCGGCCGCTGTTCATCGTCAAAAATAACCCCTTCATGCAGGCTGCCGCTAATACAATCAATTTCCGTTCACTTTTCGGCACCTTGTTCGAGAAAATGCCCCCCCTGGTCAACTTAGCGGCCCCACGCCCCTTGGGCGTATGTCTGTACGACACCCAGCACATCCTGGTAGGTGACCATGAACTGCTGGCCCGCTACTTGAGTGAGTTGACCCCGGCGGGCATTCCCAAACTGCTCAGTGAGCAGTCCGAGCGGCCCATGTATCAAACGATCGATCCTCAATTGAAACGTCTGCTGAAAGCATTAGGGGCCGAGGACGAAACGCCACCGTTATTCGTGTATGCCGAACGGGCCTTGCCCGGTGGCTTTACGCCCCTGGAACTGAAAAGCCACTATCAGGCTGCCAATCCACTGCTAGAACCTCTTAAGGAGAAAACCCGGTATCTGGGGGCCCGCCTGACCACGGTGTCGACCCGGCAATTATCGGGCGGCCTGCGCCTGGTTTTGTATTCGGACGCTGCAGCGGTCGAAACATTGCGGGACGTCTTTGCCCCCGCCCTGGCCTTGGCCGCTCCACTGTTAGGTCAGGCCTTGGACAGCCGTGTGGAATTCCGCAACCTGGCGATGGCGGGCACTACCGGCGGCGGCACCACTCCGGGCTATCCCTTCCCCATGCCGCCGGGGGGATTCCCCATGCCTCCAGGAGGCTTCCCCACACCTCCGGGGAGCGGCACACCACCCGGAGGGTTGATTCCGCCGCCAAGTACACCGCCCGGTGCCGCTGCGCCAGGCGTAGGCCCAGTACCACCCGGAGGTGCACCTCCAGGCCTACCACCCGGCGGTACCGGCTCGCCTGATGGAGCTGGTCCGGGCGAAGGGGGCCAGATGCCCCCTGGTTATCCAGGTCTGCCCGGTTACCCGGGAATGCCCCCTGGTCCGACCACGCAGCCCGGGGGCGAGAAAAAACCGGAGTCGCTCCTGCAGCTCCAGATCGCTGACGCCGATGTCATTGTGAACTTTGATTTTCGCTGGAGCGACGAAACCTACCGGCAGGTGCTCGCACCGCCGTTATTCAGCCAGTTCAACGGTCTTAAAGGTAAAATGGCCGTGTACGCAGCGGAAGTGCCCATGCAGGGGCTGAGCGACCTGGTTCAACGGATGACGGCCCAACGCCGGCCTTTCCCGCCAGGGACGATTGTCTCCCGCAGTGCGGAAAGCAGCCGCTTCGGATTAACCCGTCCTCCTCGGGCCCGGGTGAGCTTCTTCTACGAACTGCTGCCATTACTCGGAAGGGATGAAATCTACCGGCAGATCGACCCCAGTCTGCCCTGGTACGACGAAAAGAACCTCAACGGCGCCGAAAGCTGGCTGCCGGAAGCTCTCTGCCCCTGGTATCCGCACAACGAATGGCGGGCCAGTTCCCCCTTGGTGCCCGATGGACGGCTCGTCGGGGCCACCCACTTTGTCGCCATTGCCGGCGTAGGTCTGGATGCCGCCCGGTATGACCCGAAAAATCCGGCTCATGCCAAAAAAGTGGGTATCACCGGGTACGATTGGGGCTCGACGATCGACGAGATCACCGACGGTTTGGACAAAACGATCTACATGATGCAAGCGGCACCGGGATTGTCGCAACCTTGGCTAGCGGGCGGAGGGGCCACGGTCCGGGGACTCAACGAAAATGATCCACTCGACGGCTTCCGCCATACCTTTGCCACTCCCGAGGGCAAACCGGGCACCTACGCCTTGATGGCCAACGGCGACATCCGCTTCATCCCTGCCGACATCGACAAGAAGGTGCTTTTGGCCATGGCTACACGTGCCGGAGGCGAACCCCTTCCCGATCTGGACCGGCACGCCCCCCTGGTTTACCCCAAGCGGACGCGTCAAGCCGAAATCCGCACCGATCCGCTACCGCCCTCGGACAAGGAAAAACCGGCAAACCCGCCGCCCAGCACGCCCGGCAAAGAAACTACTGCTCCAGCGGGCGAGAAACTCTCGTTCCCCATCGAGGGTGTTCCCGAGGCCCCGGCTCCTCGGGCCGCTGCACAGCAGTAACTGCTCGCCCCCACTATCCACCACAAACGCTCCTCCTATCACTCCGCTGTCCCTTCGCACACCAGCGGCCCGAGGAGCTCACGGAGATTGCGACGGGTCGGTCGCCTTACGGGGTAGAACCGCTCGGCGACTGTCCGTTTTCTTCCAGGCTGATGCGACGGTACAAGTCGTCGACCACCCAGTGGAAAACGGTCAGGTGAATCGACTCCACGATGCCCATGTCGTCGAGGGGAACGTGCAGTCCGTAGTGGGCGATTTGCCGTAGGCGGCCTCCGGAGAAGCCGGTACAGCCAAAAGTGGTCAGGCCGTGGGCATTGGCCCACTCGACGGCCCGCAGAACATTGGGGCTATTGCCTGAGCCACTGATGGCAATCAGCAGGTCGCCGGGACTGGCCAGGTTTTTCAATTGTTCCACGAATACACGGTCGAACCCTTCGTCATTGCCCCAAGCCAGGATATAGGGCGTATTATCGGTCAGGCTCAGCACTTTCAGGCGGCGTTTGCGGTCATCGTCGAAGAAACGTCGGTGGAGGGTGCCTTTGCCCAGGTCTTCGCAAAAGTGCGAGGCGTTGGAGCCACTACCGCCGTTGCCAATCAGGAACACGAAGCGTTCGTGCTGGTAACGCTCATAAATCAGGTCGGCCAGGCGTTGCACCTGAGCCGGGTCAATTCGGTGCAACTCTTCCGCTACCCGGGCCAGAAACTGTTGCGGATTGAGAGTAATCCCCAGCATGGCTGCCTCCTCAATGGCAGAAAGCTTTAGCCGAGCTGGGCGCTTCTGCCGATTGGGATAGTCGTTTGCCGTCAAGGAATGGTATGGGATGCCGTGGGTGTGCCGGTGATACTCGACTGCACCCCCGCCCGCCTCCGTGGCGTTGTCAACGTTCTTATGGCTTGTTTGTTAGCGGGAGATCCACATGCGGTCAACAGATCTTCCATCAGCTTGCTCCCTGGTGGCTGCCGCTCTGGGCACCACGGGCCGTGGTCTGACCCTACCTCCCCGCGGCCCGGACCGCTCCCAGGTCCCTTTATTGCTCTACGGCAGTGTTCTCGCCTGCCTGATGCTCTGGGCCGGGCTGATGACCTATCGCCAGTACCTGCAACAACTGCCACTGCGCTGGTCCAGCATTTACCACGACCGCAACGCCCATTATCAGGCAGCCCTGGGTATCGCTTGCGAATTACGACAGGGGCATTTACTCCAAGCGCTGCGGGACCTGGATGCCGCCAGCGTCGCCTGGCCACTGCTACATCCGCTGCTGCTAGGGCTGGTGCTTGCTGTGACAGGCCCGCTGCCGGAGGCAGCCGTATTACCCGGCGTATTAGGCTGGCTAACGGCCGGCGCACTCGCCTTTTGGCTAGTCCAGCGTCTGCTGCGGGGGCCTGCCGGCCTGCTCGGCGGTCTGTTGGCCGCTGCCTTGCTGTTGAGCAGTCCGGCCCTACGTGTCATGGCCACCGACGTCATGCTGGAAAGTCTTGGCCTGGCGTTGACCCTGGCTGTGCTCGTGGCCTATGCCCGTTGGGTGGAGTCCCCTTCAACCCGTCGGGCCGCCTGGCTGGGAGGGCTCCTCGCGGCCTTGTTCCTGCACAAATACAACTACTGGGGATTAACTATTGTCGCGCTGATCGCTCATCAAATCGGGTGGCAAGCCCCTTCTGCGAAACGATGTTTGTCCATTGTGCTCGCGGCCCTCCCCGAACGCAAATGGCTGTACCGACAACTGACTCACCCTCTCCACTACCTGATCCTGGCTTTGCTGGTTGTCAGCGGGGTCATCTGGTACTTGCAAGGGGTATACCTGGGCTTGGGCCCTTGGCATTTCGAGATCCACCGCCCTCGGTTACTTATCGAAACCGCTTACCTGTTATTCCTGGTCCGCCTGCTCGGCTGGTGGTTCCGTAGCGGACGCCGTGCCGTACAACGGCATGCCGGAGAGGCCTGGCGCACCCTAATTGAATGGGCGGGTCTGCCGGTGCTCGTCTGGCTGGCGTTGCCGTTCCGGCTGCATTATTTCGTCTGGTATGCTGGTCCAGGCAACAATCCGGGTGTGCTGCAGCTGAGCTGGCTGCAGAAATTGCAATTCTACGCCGGTGGAATCGCTAGCAATTATTACTTGCATCGCTGGCTACTAGTCGGCAGCGTCGGTCTGGCCGTCATCGGTCTGGTTGGTCTGCTAGCACAGCGCGGGGGACGCCCCTGGCGCTGGGCCCCCGTCCTGTTTTTATTTGCCGCAGCCAGCCTGACCCTCCTCCATCCCAACGCCCAGATCCGCTTCGTGCACACCTGGCTTCCCCTGTTGTGGGTGCTTAGTGGGGTTGGTCTGGCGACGCTGTTGAATCTGTTACGCCACACGTTCCAGCGGTTGGGTGCCGGGCTGTCCGTGGGGATGTGGTTGGTCCAGGCCTTGATGGTTGGCATCATCCTCGGGGGCCTCGGAGCGGCCGTTGCCCAGCCGCCGCAAGTGCACCCCTGGTTCGGACGCGGCTATGGCACCCCATCCGACAGCCTACGCGAGCTGTACGACGTCTATCTGTCGCAACTGGACGGTCAGCGACCTACCGCCGTGCTGTGCAACCTGCCAGAGGCGTCCTGGCGCTGGCCATTCCTGGAACGGTTTGGCCACAAAAACAATCTGCACCACAACCTGCGCGAAATCGGCGTGTTTGACCCCGTCTCTCTCCAGGATGCCCAACGCTGGCTGGCTGCCACCGGAGTCGAAGTGATCGTTTACGTGGAAATTCCCCCGACCAGTCCGCTCTATGAGCCGCCCCCCCATCGGCACGACAACACCGCCATCCTGACCGCCTTGTACAATCAGGACCGCTTCCACGCTGTCCGACAAATCCCCGTTCGTAATCTGGGCACCATCTACATCTGGCAACGTTCATAGGCGACTCACCCCCAATCACTACAACACCGCTTTTGCCCTTTGCTTTGTCAAGGGTGAACACATTCCCGCAAGCGGAAGCACGCTGCGACAGTTTGTGCCAACGCCCGTTAACGAGTGGAAGGCCCTCCCCTCCCTCGCTCCTGCGTAGTAAGTCTCCATCCTTTAAAACAGTTTGTACGCAACGAAGCGGATAGCCCTGGCGTTCCTGAAGGTAGCGATAGGAACAAGTCTGGGCCGGTTGCGTTATTGTCGTCGAAGTACAATGGAATGGGCCAGGCAAGCGAGGAACGAATTATGCCCTGTGATCTGATCCTGGGTACTGCTGGTCACATCGATCATGGAAAAACGTCGCTGATCAAGGCCTTGACAGGCATCGATTGCGACCGGTTGCCTGAGGAAAAGGCCCGTGGCATCACTATCGACATCGGCTTTGCTCATCTGGAGGTCGGCGAATACCGGCTGGGGATAGTTGACGTACCGGGCCACGAGCGGTTCGTGCGCAACATGCTGGCCGGAGCTACGGGAATCGATCTGGCCCTGCTAGTGGTGGCCGCTGACGACTCGGTCATGCCCCAGACTCGTGAACACCTGGCCATCCTCAAGCTGTTGGGCATCCGCCATGGCCTGGTGGCTTTGACCAAAGTGGACCTGGTCGACGCTACCACCCGCGAAGTGGCTTTGATGGAAGTTCGTGAACTGCTGCAGGGGACATTCCTGGAAGATGCACCGATCGTGCCGACTTCTGTGGTGACGGGCGAAGGGTTGGACCGCCTGAAGGTCGAGTTGGAGCGGCTCTGTGCCCAGGTAAACGTGCCGGACCAGCAGCACTGGTTCCGACTGCCGATCGACCGAGCCTTTGTGGTACAGGGACACGGAACAGTGGTAACCGGATCGGTCCCTTCGGGGCAGGTGCGGGTCGGCGATGAACTGGAGTGGCACCGGGGGGATGGGGTGGTGGAGCGGGTCCGCGTGCGGGGCCTGACCAATCATGGTCGGCCGGTCCCGGAAGTGCATCGCGGCCAGCGGGCCGGTATTAACCTGGCGGGCGTCCCTCACGAGGCCGTGCATCGCGGCCAGGAATTATTCACGCCGGGTTATCTGCGCCCCAGCCGGGTGCTCAGCGTCCGCGTCGAGGCCACGACCTTCCACACTCGTGGCTTGCGCCACCGTCTCAGTTGCCGTGTACACGTCGGCACCGCTGAAGTGATGGGCACACTGACCCTGCTCGATACCGATACGGTCCAACCTGGCACGACTGCCCTGGCCCAACTATTCCTGGAACACCCCGTGACCACCGTGTGGGGACAGCCTTTCGTTTTACGGGACGCTGCAGCCACCCGGACCCTGGGGGGAGGACGGGTGCTGCAACCGGTCGCTCGTAAAATCCGCCGCCGCCATATTGATATGATCGAGCAACTGGAAAAGCTTGAATCAGCGGAGCCGTCCCAACGTCTGGCGGCTGTGGCCTGGTTTGCCGGTCTGGAGGGGATCGACGGAACCACTGGCGTCCGCGACGCAGGCATCGCCCCCTCGCAAATCCAGACG
Source organism: Gemmataceae bacterium (assembly GCA_025055795.1). GTDB lineage: Bacteria > Planctomycetota > Planctomycetia > Gemmatales > Gemmataceae > Thermogemmata. Next base: position 27,829 of record JANWVV010000013.1, on the reverse strand, counting down.
TTGCAGGAACAATTGCAACGGGCAGGCACGCTGATCGCCTTGACTCTGCCCAATGGTCGCTACCGCTTGCTGCATGCCCAAAGGATCGAGGAAGCCGAACAACGCGTCCTGACCCTGGTGATGAACTTGCATCAGCAGCAACCGTTGCTAACCAGTCTGGACCGGCAGAAGGTTGTAGCGCAACTTGGTTCGTTGGGTGAAGCTGATCTGGTCCAGGCCTTGATCGATCGCTTGCTGGCTCATCGTCAGCTAGTAGGCGACGCACACCGCATCGCTCACGCCCAGTTCAAACCGCGTCTGAGTGTCAATCAACGCAAGCTGAAGGATCGCATTGTCGCAGCTCACCAGGCGGCGCCGTTCCAGCCACCCGAGCCCAAGGACTTTGTCTCCCAGGCCGGTGGCAATGCCCACGCCCTCAAAGACATTTATGAAGTGGCCGTGGCCGAAGGACTGCTAGTCCACATTAGCGATCAGCTCTATCTAGCTGCCGAGGCCGAAGCGGAAATGCGCCGCCGCATTCTCGCTCGTCTGCAGCAAGGGGGAGGACTGACCGTAGCGGAGATCCGCGATCTGCTCGGTACTACCCGCAAATATGCGGTGCCACTGTGCGAATATCTCGACCGTATCGGCCTGACCCGTCGCGACGGCGACCTCCGCTATCTGGCCGAAACACCCTCGGAAGCTGCAGCCCAACGGCCATCAGAAACGCTCAGAATCGCTCCTACTTCATCTCTAACGGGACACAAAAAAACCTGATGGGTATCATCAGGCTGGGATGTGGTCCCATTTGTGGTCCTTGCAGATTTCAAAACGTTAATTATAGTGTTCCACCTCAGCAAAGCAATGCAAGCGAGGTGGAGGAATGCACAGTATTCATAAGCATCCTACCAAGTCGGCCGAGCTATGATGGCCTGTCGGCGTCGCTAACTTTGAGCAACTCTCCAGTGTTCACTGGAGGATAAGCCGTGGCTATTTTTGCATGCGACAAGGAGCTTAGTAGCGTTCGCCGTAGTGACCCCGTCCGCCCCGGCCGTAGTTGCCGCGACCCCCGTAGTTACCCTGATTGCTACGTGGACGCTCCTGACGGGGACGGGCCTCGTTAACTGTTAGCCGCCGGCCACCGTACTCATAGCCGTTGACGGCAGCAATTGCCTCGTCGGCACCGCTACTCATTTCCACAAAACCGAATCCCCGGCTCCGACCCGTTTCGCGGTCCACGATCACCTGTGCCTTGATCACTACCCCAAACTGGGAAAATAGCTCCGTCAGGTCCTGATCAGTGGCCGCAAACGGCAGATTCCCAACATACAGATTCTTGCTGGCCATAGTTCGCCTACCTCCCCGGTCGTTTGCTTGGTGCCACCGGGCGCACCTTACCACGAACCTTACAGACAGTTGCGACACGCAACCGGGAGCTTTCCCCTGCTGATACCACCTCCTCGAACACATGCCACCGTAACTGAACCACCGCGGTTCAAAAAACCGTCGCAGCGGCAACTGCCGGGGAAGAGACGTACCGGAGATAGGCCAGCGTGAGACGCTCGGAGCTAAGGCAAGGCACGGAAGGACCTGTCACAAGGCTCAGCAAGCTGATCGTCCGCTCAATCCGACCGGATACGCTTTTATCAGCCGGGAAATCCCTCGCTGTTCTGGGCCGCCCAGAACAAGTTATTTCCAATATATGCTGCTCCCCGGAAAAAAGGTAGTCAAAAATCCGAAAAATTTTGGAATCCTGTCTTTCATTGCCCTGGATGGACCAGTTTGGCACGTCACCCTCCCCAACGGCAAGGGGCGACGAATCCATGCCAAGGCTTCCTGCTTGCATTGGCAGACCCTCAACTACTTCCAGCGGCAACCGGCCCTGAGATCAGGCAAGGTTTACCGCGTAGTGGACGGTTACGGTCTCGGCTAAGCAGTGGTATGCCAAATGCTGCGAGTGGGGGTTAACCACCCACTATGGCTGTTGAAGGTGGTGTCCTCCCCGTTTTGGGGCATAAATGCCTTTCGCTCGGTCGATAGCGGCGGAGCCGTCGGGGTATTTATTCGTGGCGGAGCGCTTCGATGGGGTCCAGACGGGAGGCACGCCAGGCGGGATAGAGTCCGAAGCCGACACCGACCAGGATCGAGAAGGCCAGCGACACGAAGATGATAGGCACATGGACTTTGGCCGGGAGCGGCCCACCGCTAAACCAGCCCCATTCGAGCATCCGGCTCCAGGCCGCTGGCACCAGATAGACCATGGCCAGACCGATGATCACCCCCAGGATTCCTCCTAAGGTGGTTTGCACCATGGCTTCGACCAGAAATTGCAGGATAATGTCGCGGCGTTTGGCCCCCAAGGCCCGTCGGATGCCAATTTCGCGGGTTCGCTCGGTCACCGTGGCCAGCATGATGTTCATGATGCCGATGCCGCCGACCAGCAGTGAAATGGAGGCGATCATGGCCATCAAAGTGATGAACCGATTCTTAGCCCGTTCGGCCTCCTCCAAGCGGTCTAGCGGAATGGTCACGGCCCAGTCACGTCGGACCCCATGTTCTTCCTCTAAGATCTGTTTGATGGCTTGTCCGACAGGGCGGACCAGATCGATATCAGCAACAGTCAGCGTAATCTGGGTGTATTGCACTTTTTCATTGATGCGAGAGCCGGAGGTCCGCACCGAGATAATGTCGCCAAAACGGGCAAAGCTGGTGTGGAGGGGGATGTAGATGTCGTCGTTGAAGTCCTCGGCCGCTTGCGAGCCGCCACTGCCCCCGGTAGGCATTCGCTCGCGGATGACGCCGACCACTTGAAATTCAAACGACCGCATCAGGATCGAACGACCCAGCGGATTTTCGAAGGGGAATAATTTATCGGCAACCGCAGAGCCCAGCACACACACATTTTTGCGTTCGCGATCGTCGCTGTCGATCAGGAACCGCCCCGCTGCCAGCTCAAAGCGATGGATGTCGGCATACTCAGGGGTAGTTGCGATGACTCGGGCGTTGGCCAGACGCTCCAGGTAGCGGGCTTCTGTCGGCAGCACCCGCAACGGCACGATTCGTACTATTGCCTCGCCAAACGTCTGGAATCGTTCCAGATCTCGTCGGGTCAGACCGTAACTGGTGACGAAAGTACGGGTAGCTGTTGCCGAGTCATCCGGCGGCTTGACGCTCCGGACTATGATGTTGGTCGCTCCTTGTCGCTTGATGTCTTCCAGGGCATCCTGCATCGAACCTTCACCAAAGGCCATCAGGGAAATGACTGAGGCAATGCCAATAATAATCCCCAGCACCGACAAGAACGAGCGGAGCTTGTGTAACCAGAGGCTTTTGATGGCTAATGCGACGTTGCGTCGGATCTTGATCAGGGCCGCCGAGTGCTTCAATGCGGCTGAGATAACTAATCCGACTACTAAGGTGACAGTACAGGCTAGTAGTAGCCAGAACCACCAGGGGAATGAGGACGGCGAGGACAACATGGCAGCATCGTTTTGCTAACCGTGCCAGGACTGTGGCCTACCGGGGAGCGACACCAAACCGTTCCGTGTTATCACTTCCTGTTGCGATTATACCGCTTGTGCACCCTACCCATTACAGTGACAGGACAAAAACAGCGTCCGCGGCACCCACGGCAATGCATAAGCGCGAGGTGGTTATACATACCGTCGAGGGGCACATCACATCGGTTATTTCAAAAAAACCGCTTGGGCAGACCTGGCGGGTTCGGTCTGCCCAAGCGGCAGGGACGTTACGGATTGCCACGAGCCAGCAGTTACTAATCTAGGTCATTGCCCCAAGGGCGGCCGTCCTTCCGTCTGGAAGATTTCTTCCTCGGAGTTGATGATGATGCGGGGCGTGACCATGATCATGATGTGGGAGGTCTCGCGGCCAATGCCCACGTTTTTGAACAGACGGTTGAGGTAGGGCACTTTGCTCAGGACGGGTGGCCCGAACTCGTTGCGTCCTTCCGAGAGGTGCTTGAAGCCACCGAGCAGCACGGTACCGCCATCCGGACAGACCACCGTGGTATTGATGTTGAGCGTGGTAAAGGCCGGCTGTTGCAAAAACTGGGTGAACGGCACGGGTTGCCCTTGGCTGCCACCCTCGAAGACCGGGATGACGAAGGTGGTGAAGGGGAACAGCGGCACGTTGGCACCGGTCTGAGCGCTAAGAGTGATCGGCATGTTGAGACGGACAAAGCGACGGTCAGCCGAAATCACCCCCTGGATGGTAATCGAGACGATACCACCCTGGTTAAAGTCACCGGGTCCGGGGAAAGGCATGTTTTGCGGCACAAACACCAGCTGACCATTCACTGAGATCACCTGCACGTTGGTCACGAAGAATTGCAGGCTGGAAACGGTCAGGGTAGCGGTCTGGCCATTGAACAGCGTTAGTTTGGGGGCTTGCATCACGTTGACGCGACGATCCCCTTGGGCCGCTTCCATGAACATGTAAACCTGGATGTCGTTGAGAAACGCCAGTCCCAGAGCAATACCACCGTTTTGGCCCGGCATGTTGGGATAGCCACCAAAGGGCGGGATAGCCATCTGGAAGTTACGCGGCCGGATCGGTACGTCCAGGTCCGGAGTAAAGGTCCCCGCGGGCGTCAAGCCAACGGTGACCCCCTTGGCATTGATATCGTTGATAAACGGTACCGGGCGGAACACACCGGCAAAACCGGTATTGGGGTCAATCGTGGTCAGTTGCGGTTCGAAACTGGTGGTATGGGTTTTAATGTTCATCGAGAAATCCAGACCCATACGTTCAAACCAGCTTTCGGAAACAGAGACGATACGGACCTCCACGGCCAGGGCCAGGTCCTGCAGACGCCGCAGCGCTTCCAGCAGGTCTTCCACTTCCCGGATGACGTCGGCCGTCTGGTTGACAATCAGGGCACTGCCCACGTCGTAGTACTGGATGCGTCCGGCACCGCCCATCCCATCCCAGCTATCGGGCTTGATCAGGCTGGTGATCAGATGGATGAGCTGTTCGTGGCGGCTGTTTTGCTCCGTAGTCACCGGAGCGGAGGCACTGACCGGGCCACCGGATTGCCACTGGCTTTCCAGCCGGCCGGCCTGACTGAGGGGCACCCCACCGTGGATACCGGGCTGTAAACCGGTTACCAGCGACGCAGGCACTCCCCCACCCAGACCGCCTGGCGGATTGCTTGGTGTGGGCATTCCCGTACCGCCAATTTGCGCCTTTGCCCCGCTGTGCGCAAACATCTTGTCGACATTGGCGTAATCCGGCATAGCAAAGTTGGGCACCGGCGTGACCAGATCGGCGACGGCAAAGACCTTGGTGTATAGCCGGCCTTTGGCCTTGCGCGTGGTGGTCACCTTGACCATGTCGTTTTCGATCACATAGCTCAGGCCGGCTTGCTCCAGGGTAAAGCTGAGGATGTGCTTGGCCGCGACGGGGTAACCTGGCTTGACCGTCACGGGCTTGACCGGGCTGAGCCCTTCGGCTTCCAAAGCGGCCTCGTCCAGCAGGATCGGCACGCCGATGAGCGTCTTGAGATTCTCGATAGCCTGGTTGATCGGCGTCTGACTGAATTCGATTTCGATCGGCTTGTTCAACTTCAGCTCGATGTCGTATTCGGCCTCGGAACGGGTCTTCAGGTAAGCATCGTCAAGCGAGCCGCGGTTGCGGGCCCGGCGGTAGGCTTCCAACTTGACGGCCACTGGGTTGTCCACGTCCACAAACGGACCGGGATGCTCCGCTTTGTTCAAAGCGTCCAGCACGAACTGTTCCTTGTCGCTTTTGAGTTTTTCGGCATCGCGGACCCGCTTGTTCATCTTGGCCATGTAGGCCAGTTGCCCCAAGGCGGGGTTGTCCGGGTCCAGTTGTTTGGCCTGCAAGGCCACTTTTTCCGCCTCGACGAAGTCGCCCCGCTTGACCAGCTCATGGTAGCGGCGGACCAAGGCAGCAATTTCCGTTTTGCGTTGCTCCTCGGCGGCGGCTCGTCCGGCGATCTGCTCGCGGGCCTCGCGGTTTTCCCGCTGCTGACGAGCCAGGGCTTCCGTCTGTCCTTTCATAACCCGGAAGGTGTCCAGCCGACCTTCGATCGGACGTAGCAACAGGGTAACGCTGGCCGGATCCAGATCAGCGGCACGCACCCGTCGGGCGTAATCTTGCAACATCTGAATGGCCAGATCGGTCTCGCCATTGGCAAAGGCTTTGGTAGCCTCGGACTGGACTTTCAGCCCTTCGCTCCGCAGTTTCTGGAACTGGACCTGCCGCAATGCGTCGGTCTGGGTGGCGACGGAATCTGGGTTTTTGGCCGGCGGGGTTCCGGAGGGTGAAGCGGCATTCTCAGGGCTTGTGCCGCTATGTCCGGCCACGGGGCTGACACCGCTGCCACTTTTTTCCAGTTCTCCGCGGCATTGAGTGAGCAACTCCTCCCGTCGGCTTTTGCGGTCGGGCGGTAGATGATTAGGATCGATCAGCAGCAGAATGCCCATGGCCTGGTTATATTCCCGCTGCCGGATGGCCGTTTCCGCGGCTTCCAGTGACCGGACCGCATTGATCTTCTTCTGGGCCAGGCGTTCGGCGTCGATGGAATTGAGCAGCGCCCGGGCCTCATTGTGCAGACCGCCGTCAGGGTGGTTATGGGCTTTGATGGCCAGTTGCTCGGCGATGTCGAGCCGGCCGGCGGCGAACTCCTGTGCGGCCTGATCGAGCAATTGCCGAGCGGTTGGCCCTGCCGAGGGGGTTGCAGCCGTTGTGGGGGGTGCTACGGGAGCAAGCGGCGACGCTGCGGGTGCCTGAGGATTGGTGGCAACGGCGTTGCCTGACGGAGCCGAACTACTGCGCAACTGGGCTCGTAATTCCTCGATCGGACGGGCGTGCAGGCCCAGTTGGGTGGCAATCTCGGCCGCACGGTTGAGTGTGGTTTCGGCAGCGCTGGTCTCTTTTTTTGCCAGATGCTGGCGGGCCTGCACTAGCAATTGGTCAATGGCCCGTTGTCCGCGCACGTTGAGGTCTTGGAGGGCGTAGGCCGGCGTATATTCTTGCGGTCCGAAGACCACTCCCAACCGGTCCGCTTCCAGGAATTTTGCTTTGGCAGCAGCAAATTGCCCTTCATCGGCCAGTCGTTTGCCCTCTGCCAGCAAGCGTTGTGCCGTGGCTTTTTTGTCGGCAGGGGGGGCACCGCTGGGTGGTCCTGCGGGGCGGTTGCCCGTGCTGTTGTTGGCCGTCCCAGCAGCGGAGGGCACGCCTGAGGGCGTACGTCCGCCGGCGGTAGTTACCCCGTTGGCAGGCGAGGTGGGAGCAACCACCGGCACGTTCAAGCGGGCGCGGGCGGCCTGAATTTGCCGAATGATTTTGTCTGGTCGGTCGCCAAAGTCCCAGATGGAGTAGGGGCCGTGCAGTTGTTCGGCACGCTGGGCCAGTTGCAGGGCCTGGTCGAGTTGTGCGGCCTTTTCGTGGTCGGAGCGGGCGGGCTGGGCCATTAGAGCCTTGGCCTGCCGCAACAGTTGTTCGGCTTGCTTTTTCTGGGCCTTGGCCACGGCCGCTTGAATGTCCTTGAGCAGTGCCTGGGGGGTATCCTCAAACAGTCCCCATCGACCCGAGGGATTGCTGGCTTCCGCAGCACGGGCCAGATCCTGGGCCCGATCGAACTGACCCGCTTCCAAAGCCCGTCGTCCTTCGCGGAGCAACGCCCGGGCATCGCTACTAGTCGCACTGGAACTGACTATGCTACGTGGTGCAGCCGAGCCGCTGGTCGAGCTGTTTTGCGCCCACACGGTCGCGGCGGACAAGCCACACACCAGCGGCGCCACCAGCAGGCGGACGGCCTGACCACGCCCGCTCCACGTCCTTGCCCTTCTCACCATGGCCTCCTTCCCCTTTTGCCGGGTGGTCTGTGCACCGCGAATTGCCACGGCCGTGGTCCCCCGAGGCTCCGACCGTGGGGCGTCGGAAGCTGTGGCAGCGGCCACCCCCTGATCTGTTGGCCGATCCGGAATTACCACCGCCCCGACGCGACCGCGTCTGTTCCTGTAGTTATGCGGCCGGCGTATACCATCAGGCCCTGACCACGTCAAGCAGCACACCGCTTTTTTTCGACGTTTTTTGCAGACTATTTTCCGGTCCGCCCCTCCCACCTGGATAAACCGTACAAAACAACGGAAACGCCATAAAACATGGGCTACCCGGCCGGATAGAAGCAATGCGGTAAAATAAACTGTTTTCTGTTTGCCCGTGTTAGCGATGAGTAATCGTTTTTGTTCGCGGCTCGAGTGCCCCAGACGTGGCTTTTGCCCCTGACGGTCGCTCCTTTGCTTGTTGCCCATCAGGAACCAAGTTTGTTACCTTATGAACTGATGTAAGCCGATACCGTTCGGGTCAGAGCCCGTCGAAAACTGTGTGATCTATCCCTGCCAAACCGGCTTACACCTCACACCGATTTTATGAGCGTTCCTGACTATTAGCCTGCGGCTATCAGAAGTACGCAATGGCGTCAATACCGACGAGCATTAGCGGTGACAGCGAAGATAGTTGTAAAAGGTGATTACAAAATGCCATAGCGGGCGAACGCTTCCGTGGCAGACATGCCGGCGACCAGGGCCTGACGCACCTGATTTTCGCCACTGACTTTCTCTTCGGCCCGTTGCAACACTTGCTCGGCGATCGTGTGAGGTATCACGACAACGCCATCATGGTCGGCCAGAATCAGGTCACCTGGACAGACCAGCACATCGCCACAAGTCACTGGCACGTTGTAGGCGATCACTTCGATCCGTCCGCGGCTGTCTGCCGGGTGACAGCCGACGTGGAACACTGGAAATTGCAGACGCAGGATGGCCCGGCTGTCACGCGTGGGCCCGTCCAGAATGACACCGCGGCACCCCCGTCTCAGCGCAGCTGTCGACAGGAGTTCGCCCCAAACACTCCAGGGACAAGACGACACCACCAGCACATCGTGCTGCTGTAAGGCATCGACGGCTGCCAGCTCCCCGGCGTACGGCTGGGCTGGTTGTTGTTCCCGGGCCGGAGCCGTTTGCACCGTCAGCGCATAGCCGGCACAGCGAGCCTCGGGCCACAACGGCCGGATCCGCCCATGCATCGCTTGCTGCCGATATCCCAGACTATCCAGAATGTCACTCACCACGGCCGTATACAGCCGCTCGAGGCGTTCCACCCAGTCCACACGTCTAGCCGGGGCTACCTCTGCATTCATCGGAGGATTCATACGGACACCTGCTTTCCTGATGGTTACACCGACCACTACCTATGGAGGATTTTCTAATCCGGCCAAGGTCGTCTGGCCGATGTGACCTCATTACACCGGCTTGCTAACCTTAGCTTGGATCCATACCCGTCAGGTACCGGGACCCACCATCTGCGTTGCCCAACTGACCGATTGCTAAGCCAGACGATATTTCGAAGTCGCCAGCTACTGGTTGCTAGCTGGACGCTAGGATGTGGACGATGTCGCCATCCTGGACGATGTAGGTTTTGCCCTCGGTCCGCATCAAGCCGCGGGTCTTGGCTTCTTTTTCCGAGAAGTTACAGGCCAGGAAATCAGCGTAGCTGATGACGTTGGCCCGGACGAATTTCTCGGCCAGGTCCGTGTGGATGCAGGCGGCCGCTTCCACCACAGTTGCTCCCACTGGGATGGCCCACGAGCGGCATTCATCCTCCCCCACCGTAAAAAAGACCTGCCGGCCTGCCCCATAAAAGATCCCGCGGAGCACTGCTTCACGTTGTAGCACCTGCAATCCGAGTTCCTGCATGAAAACCTCACGCTCGTCCGGGGGCAACGTCCGCAGCTCCAGCTCCAGCTTGACCGGTGCCTGCAAAACTATTCGGGACAGCGAACAGAGTTCTGTGGGAACCGCTTCGCCCAAATTGTGTTCCCCCCGGTTGATCAGAACTATTTCCGGCTTCAACGTCAGCAACTGGAAGCTGCGGATCGTTTTTTCTTCTTCGGGATTCAAGCCCACAACGGAGGCCGGCTGCCCTTGTTCCAGGGCCTGTTCCAAGCGGCGTAACAGGGCCAGTTCCGCTTCGTCGGCCTCGATTTCCTTAGCCGGTCGGGCCCGTTTCTTCAGTTGCGTTTCCACCCGGCTGATCCGGTTGAGCACAATCTCCAGATCGGCCAGTTGACATTCCTCACGGAAACGTCGCAACTGTTCGGCCAGATCATCGCGGCTGAAGCCATCCAGTACGACCACCAAGGCACCCGCCTCTCGCAGGATGGCCAGTCGCCGTGGATTGTCCTTACGTTCATCTGTCAGCAGGCCCGGCGTATCCAGCAAGGCGAGCTTGGCAAACACTGGCTCCGGCTTTTTCGGCTTGTAGTGCGCGGTTATGGCCCGCAGACGATCGTCCGGCACGTCGATCATGGCCGTCTGCCCCTGCTGCACCTTGGCAGGGTCCGGCTTTTCGCCGCTGAGCCACTCGAACACCGTACTTTTGCCTGAACCTGCAAAGCCGACCAGACCCGCTTTCATACTATGTCCATCCGCTAACCGGGCCGACCCTCCGAGGTGGACGCGGCTGCTTTGGCCCTGTGTTTCACCCGCCTTAGCGTGTTCCTCCATTAGGGTTCAATGGTAGCTTGAGCCAACGGTCTCCCCCGTCTCAACGGCCTCCCGGTTACCTTTTCCACATACCAAACGAAGCACTTGTTCGCTGTTTTGTCGTTGTAGCTGGATTATCGCCGGGTGGCCGAACTTGTGGGAGGATCCTGCTGGCTAGTAGTAGCCGACAGGCCTGAGTTTTGGTATCGTTGTTGTCACAATTGTCGTTGCTGTATCCTGCGGTATCAGTCCCCTGCTGCACGACGCTGTATTCCACAGGCGGCGGGCACTCCTGGAGGCATGCTCATGGCCAGACAACCACTGCGGATCGGAATGATCGGTTACGGCTTTATGGGCCGGGCCCATTCCAACGCCTATCTGCAGGCCAATCGCTTCTTTCCCTCCGAGCGTTACGAAGTGGTATTGCAGGCGGTCTGTGCCCGTAATGAGGCCAAAGTCAAAGCGTTCGCCGAGCAATGGGGATACGCCTCGGTAGAAACCGACTGGCGGAAACTGGTCGAGCGCAAGGACATCGACGTTGTCGACATCTGTGTGCCGAACAACTTGCACAAGGAGATCGCCGTGGCCGCCGCCGCCCACGGCAAGGGCGTGCTCTGTGAGAAGCCCTTGGCTGTTAATGCGGCGGAAGGACGCGAAATGGTCGCTGCTGTCGAAAAGGCCGGCGTGCCCAACATGGTCTGGTACAATTACCGGCGGATTCCCGCGGTCAGCCTGGCCAAACGGCTGGTGGATGACGGTCGCCTTGGTCGGGTCTTCCATTACCGGGCCAAATTCCTGCAGGACTGGACCATCAAAGCGGATCTACCTCAGGGGGGACAGGCCCTGTGGCGCCTGGACGTGCAGGCGGCCGGCAGTGGTGTCTCAGGCGACCTGCTGGCCCATTGTATCGACACCGCCATCTGGATGAACGGCCGGATCGAAACTGTCTGTGCCCTGACGGAAACCTTCATCAAGGAACGCTTCCATAACCTGACGGGCAAAGTGGAACCCGTGGGCATCGATGACGCCTGTATCTTCTTCGGACGCTTCGCCAACGGTTCACTGGCCAACTTCGAAAGCACACGGTATGCCCGCGGCCACAAGGCCCAGTACACCTTCGAAATCAACGGCGAAAACATGTCCCTGTTCTGGGATCTCCACGATCTGCACCGTCTGCAGGTGTTCGATTACCGGGACGAAGGACGCATCCGGGGCTGGAAAAGCGTCCATGTTACCGACAACAGCCCGGATCACCCCTACATGGATAAATGGTGGGTTCCCGGTCTGGCCATCGGCTATGACGCCAGCTTCACGCATCAGGTAGCCGATTTCCTCCGCGGTCTGGAAAGCGGACAACCGGCCGCCCCCACCTTCCGCGATGCTCTGGAAACACAGCTAGTGCTCGATGCTATTCTGGAATCGGCCCGAACCCGTCAATGGGTCACCGTGCCACAACCCTGAGTCGGAAGGGACAACTTGGTTGTTCACTGCCTTTTAGTGCAGAGGGCAAACGTAATGACACTGGGGTGAACAACTCTGACCCTCAGAGGACCACTCCCCCTGCTACTCCCTTAACGGACCCCACACCCTCCAAGCCGACGCGAAAAAACTGTCTCCAAATCCCATCCCACCCTCGATCGGACTTATAAGTTTCTCTGCCGAGCTGGAGGCGATTCACCATTCCAAAGATCCCCCTAGTGCTCCAGCATTACTTTCAGCATACTCAACCATCACTTGCAAACTATTTTATTTCACGTGACACACCCATGTCCCGGACTGGTTCTCTGTACGCCATCTTACGGTCTCCATGTGTTACTACTGTGATAAAATACACTTAATATAAATATGGATCAATTTCAATCAGAAGTCAAGAAATTTTGACTAATTTAGTTATTTCCGGCCTTCTAGCCCCTCATCATCGAGGACGCCATTCACCATTCAATAGACAAGGGTGGATAGTAAGTCACCCAGCGAGCGACAGAAACATCTGTGAGCGAGTCGCGTCGGGTGAACAACTTTTCGAGGCTAAGAGCCGAAACAGGGGGTGCCATTAGCTCCAGAAGTGATATACCATCCGCGAACCTTTGTGAAAAAATGCACGAAGTGGTCATGGAACCGTCATCTGTCACAGTGGGGTTGCGGACAGCCGGCCCGTTGATTCTGGCGACGGTTTTGGCTGTGATTGGGAGCAGTTGGCTGCTCCCGCGGCCCCGGGGCCGTTTCGTGGCAGGAGGCGTCGCAGCGCTGATAGCCGCCGCTGGAGTACTGGGCGTTTGGCTCCATCACCGCTGGGGTCGCCCCTTGCAGGACGGCGTTGGCACGCTGCTGTTCATAATGTTTACAGCGGCGGCGGTCCTAGGGGGTGCCACCCTGGTTGTCCAACGCAACCCCGCTCGCGGTGCCATCGCCTTTGCCTTTGCTATCTTGGGAGTTTGCGGCTTGTTCCTGCTGCTGGCTGCCCCCTTTTTGATGGCCGCTACCATCATCGTGTATGCCGGTGCCATCATCGTAACGTTTTTGTTTGTGCTGATGCTCTCGCGGACAGCCGGCCCTTCGGACGAAAACGATCGCAGCCGGGAACCGCTTCTGGGCAGCCTGGCCGGCTTCGCCTTCGTCGGGCTGGTCCTGTGGATCGAGCATCTGTCCGCTGCAGCTCCTGATCGAGCAGGGAGTTCGTCCCCAACCCCGTTGGCTGACATGACAACCACCGGGTCAACACCTGCCCCTGCTCCATCGAGGGCAGGTGGCCTCGCTCCAGCTACGACCAATGGACCGGTTGGAATTACACACTCGCCAAATGACTTGACGTCAGAAAAAGGACTAATGGTCGTTTTGACCCGCCAAGAGCGGCAGAAACTGCGGGAAGCCCTGCGGCGGCTGGAAGCCGCGACGGAAATCCTGCAAGGAGACCTGCGGCTGGAGCGGGAAAAACGGATCGAGTACTTCGAGACCATCAAGGACCTGCTAGTGCAAGTAGTGGGCGCCGCTCGCGAAGACGAACTGGGAGACTCTTCAGAAGGTTCACTAGCCGAGCGGCTGGTTCGACGGGTCCACGCCCCTGGTCAGTCGCCTGCTTTGTATCGGAACGACCGCCAGATGCGGCAGTTCTGGGAACAGGTGCAGCAACTGCGCGTGGTCAACTGGCGGCACTTCAAACAGGTGGAAGACCAGTTGCTTGCCGAATCGCCTTCGTCGGAGGCGCTGAAGCAGACGGTGGTAGCCTGGCGCAATGAGGTAATGCTGCTGGCAGGTGCTGGCGAACTCCCCGCCCGCACCGTATCGAGTCTGGGCTATCTGATGTACAGCGAGTATCTGCTGGCAGTCGAACTGGCTGGGGTACTTCTTCTGTTGGCCACGGTGGGTGCCGTAGTAGTGGCCCAACGGCCCAAGGGGGAGGCAGCATGATCGGCCTGTGGCATTTCCTGGCTGTGGGTGCGGTCTTGTTCGGCCTGGGTCTGACCGGCCTGCTGACCCGTCGCAATCTGATCACGATGTTTTTGTGTGCCGAGCTGATGGTACAAGGAGTAGCGTTGAACTTCGCGGCATTCGGTCGCCTGCACGGGCAGCTGGAAGGTCAGTTGTTTGTGATATTTCTGGTGGCTGTGGCCGCCGCGGAAGCAGCGATCGCCCTGGGGCTGTTTTTGACGGTGTACCGCCAGGCCCGTTCGCTGGACGTGTCGTTGTGGCAACAGGTGCGGGAAGACGGAGTGGAGGCCACCGTCGACACCGAGCCGTTGCCCGCTGAGCGTTCGCGGCCCGATCTGCTTGAGGGAGTGCAGTTGCCCCCGGCCGGCCGGCGGCCACGCTTCCAGCCTGAGGAGGGCGTCATTCGTGTCTGAACCGATCGGATTGGTCTGGCTGATCCTGCTGCTGCCGCTGGCAGGGGCGGTAACCGCAGCATTATTAACGCCGGCCCGGTTCGGACGTACCCTGGCCCACGTCCCGATGATCGTTGCCTGCGCCTGTGCCGCGCTGCTGGCCGTTACCCTGCTGACCCAATGGGAGCGGATCCCCCAAGGGCAGTTGCTTTCCGAACCCTGGACATGGTTTGCCGCAGGCCGATTGCACGTACGGGTTAGCTTGGCTGTCGATGCCCTAGCCTTAACCATGCTGACCATGATTACGGTCGTGTCCAGCTGCATTGGCCTGTTCTCGGTGGGATACATGGCCGGGGAACGGGGTTATGCCCGTTACTTTGCCGTGATGAGCCTGTTCGTTTTCGCTATGTGCGGCCTGGTCCTGGCCAACAACTTCTTCCTGTTGCTCGGTTTTTGGGAACTGGTCGGCCTGTGCAGTTATCTGCTGATCGGGTATTACTTTGTCCGTCCCTCGGCGGCAGCAGCGGCCCGCAAAGCGTTCCTAGTCACTCGCCTGGGCGACGTGGGGTTCGTCCTAGGTATCTTCTGGCTATGGAAGCTGAGCGGCTGGCAAACCGACCTGACCGCCGTTTTTGACCATCTGCTGACCCATCAACCTCCGCAAGAGGAAATCACAGCAGCCTGTCTGCTGCTACTTTGCGGAGCCGTGGGTAAAAGTGCCCAGTTCCCGCTATACGTCTGGCTACCCGATGCGATGGAAGGTCCAACGCCGGTGTCGGCTTTGATCCACGCGGCCACGATGGTTACCGCTGGCGTCTATCTGGTCGGGCGTTGTGCTCCGCTGTTCGCCTTGTCCCCCACGGCTGTGATCACAACGGCCTGGCTGGGAGGCCTGACCGCCCTTTTGGCAGCCTTTCTGGCCCTGGCCCAGACCGATCTGAAACGCATTCTGGCTTACTCCACCGTCAGCCAGCTAGGATACATGTTTTTGGCATTGGGGACGCTGGGGGCCGTTCATCCCACCCTGGCCGTAATCGCAGCGTTGTTCCATCTGCTGACGCACGCGTTGTTCAAGGCCTTGCTGTTTCTGTCGGCCGGCAGCGTGATGCACGCTCTGGGCGGTATCATCGACCTACGCCAGTTCGGCGGCCTGCGACATCGACTGCCACTGACGCATCTGTGCTTTCTGTGTGGGGCTGCCGCCCTGGCCGGTGTCCCTCTGCTGTCGGGCTTTTGGAGCAAGGATCTGATCCTCGAAAGTGTGATCGCCGCCAGTGAGCAGAGCCCGGCTTACGGCGGCGGTTACTACTTGCTGTTGCTAATGAGTCTGCTGACTGCCCTGCTGACGGCCTTTTACACCTTCCGGGCTTATTTTCTCGCCTTCTGGGGCCCGGAACGGTTGCCCCCCCAGCTGCAGGGACATGTCCACGAAGCCTCCGCGGTGATGAGCTTGCCGCTGGTGGTGCTGGCGATCGGCGCGGTGGGAGCAGGAGCCATCCTTGAACCATTCACCCATGCCTTGAGCCAGTTTGTCGCGACAACGCCGGCTCTGCAGCAGGCAGCCACAGTAGTCACGGCTCCCGCCTGGCAACCGCACATCGACTGGACGGTAGCTTCGATCAGCACGGTCCTGGCGGCTACCGGAATTGCGCTGGCCGCTGGGTTGTTCGCCCGTGGTGAGCCTGAACAGCTACCGGCCGTGCTGGCTCCAGTGATGACGCTGTCCCAACGGGAGCTATACATCGAAGCGGTATACCGGGCCGTGCTGATCCGTCCCGCCGAGGGCCTGGCTTTTCTTGCCAAGGTGGCCGACCAGGCTTGGGATGGTCTGCTGCACCTGCTGGCCGCATTGCCCGGAATGATCGGCCAATGGCTACGCGTGATGCATAACGGACTGGTGCAGTTCTATGCTCTGGCCATGATGCTGGGATTGGTCGTCTTGATGATTTTCGTTGTTTTGGGACTATCCCGCTGAGGCGGCGATCCGCTGAGAAGAGGGTGCCGTTTGCTCCAACGTCTCGACCTGGCCCGCGGCTCGGGCCGGAGAGGCAAAACAAGGCAAGTGCAAACCCGGAACCAACGCGATGGCCATTACTGGGCGTATTCTGGTTTTACTGGTGGTGTTATTTCCGCTGGGGGCGGCCCTGCTCGTGCCCCTGTTTGGGCGTTACGCCCGCCGGCCAGCCCTGTTGCTGGCCCTGTTGCACCTGGGTCTGACAGCGGCCTTGGTTGGCCTGACTGTGCCCATCATGCATTATCGGGCCGAACAGGACAACTACCGCTACACCGAGGAGATTGTGCGTTTCCGGCCAGAGTACGTCCCCGGCGACGTGGCTGGCAAGGAAGGTGCGGCGGGACGGACGCGCTGGAACCTGTGGGTCTTCCAGCCGGGGCCCGCCGACCGACCAGGACCCAAGGTGCAATTCTACCTGGGCGTGGACGGACTGAACCTGTGGCTGCTCCCCTTGGCTTCCTTCATGCTCATCCCCGCCATCCTGGCCTCCTGGGAAAGTGTGACGGAACGCCGTGGTTTGTACTACGCCTTGCTGTTTTTGATGCAGGCCGGCGCCTTGGGAGCCTTCCTGGCTTTCGACGTGATCTTGTTCTATCTGTTTTTCGAATTGACGCTGATACCAGCATTTTTCCTGATCGGTCGCTGGGGAAGCGGTACCGAACGCCGGCAAGCCGCACGCACCTTCTTTTTGTACACCCTGGCCGGCAGCTTGATCACCCTGCTTGGATTGATCAGCGTGATCTTGCTATTCCCGAACGCCAACGGTAGTGTGACCTTCTCGTTACCAGACCTGATGGGCAACGTGCAGGCCCGTCTGCAAGCGGCACAATGGCAGGCCCAGGCAGGTCAGCCCGAGGCGCTGCAGCAGTTACAACGCCAGCAAACCTGGTTATTCGTTGCATTGCTAACGGGTTTTCTGATCAAAGTACCTGTGTGGCCCTTTCACACTTGGCAACCTCAAGCCTACACAGTCGCTCCGCTGGGCGTTACCATCCTGTTATCGGCGCTCCTAGCCAAGTTGGGAACCTACGGATTAGTGCGGATCGTGCTGCCTTTGACGCCGGATGCGGCACTTCATTACGGGCTAGCCGTCGTAGGCACCCTGGCCGCCGTGGGCATCGTCTACGGAGCCTTGTGTGCGTACAACCAGAAGGAGCTTAAGCGACTCTTGGCTTATAGTTCGCTTTCGCACCTGGGACTGCTCACCGCGGGGTTATTCGCCTTCAACCGCGAAGGGCTCAGCGGAGCCGTGTTGCACATGGTCAACCACGGTGTGACAACCGGCGCCCTGTTTGCCGCCCTGGCTTTCCTCTGGGAACGATACGCGACCACCCAAACCGGCGTTTATGCGGGCCTGATGGGTCGCTATCCACGCTACGCCGTTATAGTCTTCGTGCTGGTGCTGGCAGCAGTGGGGCTACCCGGCCTGAACAACTTCGTCAGCGAAATGCTGCTGCTGGCCGGACTGTTCCAGGCACGCTATCCCAGTGGCAGTGGCGTCGGTTTAGCCGTTGTCGGCGCCATGGGCATCTTTTTGAGTGCGTGGTATCTGTTGACCATGTTGCAGCAGGTCTTTTTCCGCTCCGTGCGCGAGCCGCCGCTACCTGCAGCAACGGGGCGGCAGGAAACCTTACCGGATGTGCGTGGCCGGGAGTTTTGGGCCTTTGGGATACCCGCCGTGCTCTGCCTGGTGCTGGGCCTGGCCCCCCAACTACTGCTGGAGGCGGTGCGCTCCGACGTGCGGCTGCTGACGGTCATCGGCGATCAGGCACGGGGACGGGCTGGTTTACCCCCTTCTCCGGCCGATCCGGCCCCGCCATTGAAGCCCTACCAGGGTGCACCACCTCCCAACATGCCCCCCGGCATGATGATGCCGGGGGGCGGAGCGCCCCCAGCCGGTCCGCGACCACCAGCGGCCTTCCCGGCACCGCCAGGAGGTGCTATCCCCAAAGGCCCGGCACCCCTTTTGCCCGGTGCTGCCCCCAAGGTCGTAACTCCCCGGCCAACCGGTCAGCCAATGAACCAGTGAAGCCCTAGCACGGCTGTTGTTCCACCCAGAATAACGACCATCGATGGACCATTGGACCATATGAGTGCAAGCTCCGGAAACGGAAAATCGCCACCCTGCAGATCGAGGGTGCCTTGGCACACCGAGCTAACGGAGCGGAAAAATATCAGCGACAGCTTGCTGGCATCTGCAGGCGAATGCGCAGTAATGAACCTGTTGACGCAAGCGACAAAACCTGTGAGGATTTGCACGACGCAAAAGCAGTGAACTGAACAGTGGCCAACGAGGATGGGAAAACGTGAATCCGTGGTATGACGACGCAGGGGCCGCCACATTGGGCAGCGTCTTCCGCTATGTTATTCCGGAGGCCGTGCTGCTGGGAACGGTGTGCCTGTTGTTTCTGTTCGGCTGCGTGTACAACCGCCGGTGGTTATGGGGGTGTGTGTCGTTGCTCGGCCTGGTCGGCGCAATGCTGGTAGCGGGACTGTATCGTCCTGGGAGCATGGCCGTAGCCGAGACGGCCCCTGTGTTTACCGACGCTCTGGCCGATCTGGTCCGCTGGACTGCCCTGCTGTCAGGCCTCGTGCTGTTAGGACTAACCTGGCCAGAGGTCCCCAGCTCGCGGGCCGCAGAGTATTACGGCTGCTTGCTAACCCTTCTGGCCGGTGTGGCCTTGGTCGGACGGGCCAACGATCTGCTCACCTTGTTTGTCGCTTTGGAACTGATCAGTATTCCCACGTACGTCCTGCTGTATCTACCCTACCGGAGTGCGACGACACGCGAAGCGGCCCTCAAATACTTTCTTCTAAGTGTTGCCTCCTCGGCCGTAATGCTGTTTGGCTTCAGCTATCTCTACGGCGTCGCCGGTAGCCTGAAACTGCCGGTGCTGACGGCTACCTTAAGTCAGTTGCCCACAGACGTTCTGTCGCCGCTGGCCCTGCTGGGGGCGATCCTGGCACTGGCGGGCCTTAGCTTCCGCTTGACGCTGGTGCCGTTCCACTTTTACGCCCCGGACGTTTACCAAGCGGGACCAGCAGGAGTCATCGGGGTGCTCGCGGTGCTGCCCAAGCTGGCGGGCTTTATCGCTCTGGGCCGTCTATTCGGCTGGCTGTCCGCCAACCCTGCCGTTTTGCCCTTTCCACCGGCTACGTCCGTGCCTTCGATCCTGTGGATCCTGGCCGTACTTACCATGACGGTGGGGAACATCCTGGCTCTGCGACAGAACAGTTTACGCCGGCTCCTAGCTTATTCCAGCGTGGCCCATAGCGGTTACATGCTGATGGGCGGCGTGATTGCCTCCGCCTGGTCCGAAGCACCGGCTGCCACTGCTGCGGCTATCGCCCCCCTCGTGGGCGGCATGGACGCCCTGCTATTCTACCTGTTGGCTTACGCCTTGATGACCTTCGGCGTGTTCGCCATTCTGACCAGCCTGGATACCCCCGATCATACTGTTGACAATATTGATGAACTGGCTGGCATGGGACGGTCCCACCCCGTGCGGGGCCTGCTACTAACCATCTTTCTGCTTAGCCTGATCGGAATGCCGTTTACTGCTGGCTTTGTTGGCAAGTTCTTATTGTTTGTCGGAGCGTTTACGGCCCCGGCTGCCCATCCGGAGCTGAGCCGCTTGTATCAGGGACTGGCCATTATCGCCGCTGTGAACGCAGCAGTGGCCGCCGTCTACTACCTGCGACTTATCGGGGTGCTGTATCTCCGCGAACCAGTCCGGCCATTACCACGGAGATGGGCTATTCTGCCAACCTTAACGGCAATTGTTTTAGCCATTGCTACCGTGCTGTTTGGCACTTATGCGCAACCGTTGCTTCAGGTGTCGCAAAAGGCAGCACCCCGCCCGGCCCCGGCCGCTGTCCAGCACTCGTCGCAACCTTGAAATCATTAGCATCCTTACGTACCCAAAATTATGCCTGGCTCCTCCTCGGAAGCGTGGGCCTATTCTCAGCACTGCGGACGTTGGCTCCTGTGGCCGGGGTCCCCGCAGTGGTTCTGGTGGGTCTCTAATAACTAATGAGGCGTGGTGTTGGCCGCCCCGGCAGTGGCAAAGTGACTCTGCTCGTTCACTAGCCTAGGTTCACCGGACCAGTCCAGCCAGACCACTCATATCCACTATTATCCGCATTGCTGCACGATTTGTTTTAAGTTCTCCACTTGCTCCATCCGATCCTTCCGACGGGGGAATATAGGCTTGGGGAAGGGCCGCTATGGGCGACCTGCATGTGTTGTTACAGCGTGTAGAGGGCTTTCGCCGCAAACTTGAGCAACTGGAAGGACCGGGGGGTGCGGCAACGGACTCGAGCCAAAGGCGGTCCTGGCCGGACTGGCGTCAGACACCACTGGAGATGCAGCAAAGCGACCGCTCCGCCAATCACACCCTGGCCAGCTTGCCCTCGTCGCCCCTTGAGAGCAGACCGAGCGGACCGGATGCGACGGTAACCGTTGGTCCGTCGGCACTCTGGCATCAGCGGCACGAACAGTTGCGCAAACGCTGGGAAAGCTGTGCCAATGCAGCCGTACTGCACTATTGGCAAAAACGGCATGATCCACGTCTGACCTACTACGAACGGACGACAGCGTTGCTGGAGTTCTGGCAACGGAGCTGCTCTGAACACGGAATACCCCCGCAGGCCGAAGAGCAGTTGTGGTTATGTCTGCAGGATCGCTTACAACGCCTGGAAGCAGCTGTAAATCAGACACAACGCTGGCAGGAACGATATCTCCGACTGGTACGATGCTATCAGGACTGTCTGAATAACGGCCGCCTGGCCGTGGCAGAACTTGCCGCGCTCGCCGAAGCGATCCTGGATGAAGCTCGCCAAGGCTTACCGATCTGTTGGGAAGATATCGCCCCACTTGGGACGGACGAGCCAACCGCTGCTTGCCCTGGTGGTACAACGCCTACGCAAACGGTCACACCGGTCCTATCTCCATCGGATGAATCGCTCGCGGCGGCAACGGAATCAACGGAGGCCGGCGGCGGTCCTGTTGAGCGGCTGGCGTCATATGTCCTGCGTCTGGTGCAGGTGCTTGCGCGGATGCTGCTATGCGATAGCGAGTGGCGGGCCCACCCCCTCCCAGCGTTGACTGCCGGCCTGGTCGCCGACCTGGGCTGGCTCCGCCTGCCACCGACGGTCTGGCACAAACTGCCAACGGAGTGGTCAGCCGCGGAACGTCAGGCGGTGCACCAGCATCCGTTGCGTAGCGCCAAGTGGCTAGCGGAGGTTGCCCCCGACCTGGCCGCCTTGCTGCCGGTGGTAGCCGCCCATCACCAGCCCCCCGACCGGCACGATCCGGCCCGGCCGGAACCAGCTACTACCACTGGAACGGCACTAGCTTGTTTACTGGCCGTGGCAGATGCCTACACTTGGCGGCGGGCCCCACTGGTGGGCCATGACCGACGGGACAGTCGACAGGCTCTCACAGAAGTCCTGCTGCTGGCCGAACAAGGGGAATTGGATCACCACGCTGTAGGGCTCCTGGCCCGCTTATCCTTTTACCCCGTGGGCACACTGGTCGAACTGAGCGATGGCAGCTCGGCGGTGGTGCTGGTGCCGCCGACACCTCCCTCGGACCCACGTACGGCCCACCGCCCCTTGGTCGCCCGTCTGACCACCCCGGCGGGCACCCCCTTATCATGCCCCGAACTGCTGCCATTGGCCAGCGGTGATCGCGGACTCGTCCTGCGACCATTACCCCTGGCGGCCGCGGCCGAATTGCTGCGTTACTTTCCCGATCTGACCGTCTAGCCGTGTTTAGCACAGGCTTGCGAGCGTTTACACAGCGGCCCGCCGGCCGGGATGGGTTTGCACCACCTGGTGCCCCTCGGCACAGCCACCTGCGGTGGGCAGCATTTTGCCCGGACTGCAGCGGTTGTCGGGATTAAACGCCGAGCGCAAACGTACCATGTAGTGCAGATCATCCTGGCTGAACATCAAGGGCATGAAGTCGAGCTTTTCAACACCGATGCCGTGCTCCCCGGTGACGCTTCCGCCCAAGCGGATGCACTCGGCCAGGATTTCATGACTAGCGGCCAGCACCCGTCGGACCTGATCCGGGTCACGTTCATCGAACATCAGGATCGGATGGATGTTGCCGTCACCGGCATGAAAGACGTTGCAAATGCCCAACTGGTATTTGCGGGCCGTAGCGACGATGAAGCGCATGATTTCAGGCAGACGGGTGCGTGGGACAACGCCATCCTGGGTGCAGTAACTGGGGTAACCCAGCCGTCCGATGGTACCGAAGGCCTGTTTGCGGGCTTTCCAGAGTAGGGCCCGCTCGGCCTCGGTGCGTGCCTTGCGCACTTCGCGGGCTCGGTGGGCCCGTGCAATCGCTTCAATCCGGTCGGCTTCTTCCTGTAACCCGGCCTCCAGACCGTCCACTTCCATGATCACAACTGCTTCGGCATCCAGGGGAAAACCGAAGTGGAAAGCGGCCTCCACCGCCTGAATCATCGTGCGATCAAGCATTTCCAACGCCGCCGGCACAATCCCGGCCCCAATAATGGCACTGATGGTATTGGTCGCGTCGTCGATCGAGTCGAACACCCCCAACAGCGTCCGGTAAGCCTGCGGATTGGGCGTTAGTCGTACCCACACCTTGGATACTATCCCGAATGTCCCTTCGCTTCCCACAATTACCCCTGTCAGGTCATAACCCGGTGTATCTTCGACCGGTCCGCCACAAGTGATCACCCGACCATCCGGCAGTACCAGTTCGACACCCAGGATATGATTGACCGTGACACCGTATTTAAGGGTATGGGGTCCCCCGGAATTGGTCGCGACGTTGCCCCCGATAGTACACGCCCCCTGACTGGAAGGATCAGGAGCGTAGTGATAACCATACGGCTTGAGTGCATTGGTCAGCCAGACGTTGACCACGCCCGGTTCCACCACGGCGTAGCGATCGCGGACGTTGATCTCCAAAATGCGTTTCATTCGCGACAATGCGATCAGCACACCACCGCCAACAGGAACACAGCCACCCGCCAGACTGGTCCCAGCACCACGGGGCAAAAAGGGGACATTCAACTCGCGACACGCTCGCACAATGGCCACTATCTGATCCGTCGAACGGGGAAATACCACCACGTCCGGCCGGGTCTTCGCTAGAGTAAAACCGTCACACTCGTAGACGGCCCGATCGGCCAATGCCGTCAAAACGTTGTCTGGACCGACAATTTCCTGCATCCGCCGTACCAGTTCTTCCGGCGGTGAGGCCGAGGCCGGTTCCTTTGCTATTCCTCCGGCTGCCGTAGATACCGCTGCCGTAATCATGATTGCTCGTTCCTTGGCTGAACGCAGTTAGTGACCTGACCCCAGTTCCTAGCCTGGAAGGAAGAACTTTTCGCCCTGCATGCCAAATTATCCTACCTATTCGCAGGGGCTATTTAGCTGGGCCCAATAGGCGTGCCCTGATAGCCCCGGCTGCTACTGGTCCGGCTGATGTCAATTTAGGCTATCTCTCCCCTGTTGGCTGGGGGATGGAATTGGAACTCTAGCCTCACACAAAAAGGTTGATCGCTCGGCTGAAGTAAGGGCGTAACACCCGAATGGTCCGGTAACCACGTTGGGACGGATGATCTGTAATGCTAATGCTTGCAGGGATCTCAGCCGCGACGAGCCGGCCGCTTGCCCGTTGTTGTATACACGTCGGCCACTTTGCCGGATTCGGTCAAGGCGACGTGGAAGCGCTGTTCACCTTCCAGTCGGTGAACGGTGAGGTGATAGGTACGGCTGACGCGTGCCAGATAGGGGCGCTGCTCGGGCGATGCCGGCACCCGCAGTTTCCCCCACGAGCCATCCCCCAAGTACGCCAAGCCGTAGCGATCGCGCAAACCGTCTTTCAGCGGGTGGGTGCGCTTGAAGACATGGTCATGATGCTCCAGCACTGCGTCGACCCCGTAGCGTTCCAGCAAGGGGCACCAGTACCGTCGCTGCAGTTCACCTGTGCCAAGCCGGCTGCCCAATCCTTGGGGCGTTCGCACTGAGGGATAAGCCGGAACGTGATAGGCCACTACCAGGTGGGGACACTCCTGCCGTTGCTTGAGAACTTTCTCCAGCCAGTCGGTCTGTTCGCCGTCGATCGGCGAAACGTGCCCGGTATCCAGTAGCACCAAACTTAGATAATCGCCAAAGTCCAGCACGTTATAAGTCGTATCCCGATACAGTCCATCAAACAGAGGCAAGTAGTAGGTGGCATCGCTGCGTTGCCCCTTGTATCCGCCGCGAACCTCGTGATTGCCGATGGTGGTAATCAAGGGGATCAACCGACCCTGACTGTCCACCATCTGACTGCTGTAGTTTTTGATGAAAGTAATGGCTGTGGCAGCAGAGACCCCGTTATCGTAACCGAGGTCGCCCGCGATCAGCACAAAGGCGGGGTCCTGCCGGGCTGCTGTGTGATTGGAGGCAATCGCCGGGGGACCAATGCCGCAGTCGCCGCCGCTAACGAACGTGAACAAATCATTGGCTTTAGCAGGCATCGTCCGGAAACGGTACAGCCCCCAGTGCTGGCCTAATTGGAAAACATACTCACCGCCCGGCTTCAGGCCCGTCAGTTCACAACGGTGCACTTTCAGATCGGTACGCCCGAACAAGTGGCATCGGCTCGTTGCCGTCTGCCAGCTTGCAGCAGGGACTTCGAAAGTATCAGAACGAGTTCCAGCATCAATTGCTTTACCAAGCAAAGATGCTGCTGAAGAGCTCTTCAAAGCAGGTGTCAGGGGTGCATAGCGAATAACCACAGGTGTATCTGTGGGGCTGAGCCATTGGATGGTGATCGTGGTGCAGGGGTCCCGTTGCCAGGTCAGGAACAATGTATCGCGGGGCGAGGACAACTCGGGCAGCTTCTCGACGGGTCGTGGCAGCGGAGCAACGGGCAGGTCATCAGCCCCAGTGTCCCTCGCGGCAGCTAGTGATTCCACCAGGGTCGAGCTTGCGGCAACACCCCCCAGTAGAGTCGTACGTAGAAAATCTCGACGGTCCATGGCAGCGTCCCTCTTCTTGAATCAGTTGTAGGAAAGATGTATCCCCCCTCGCTTCCTTTTACTCAGTGACGCTACCTCTACCGCTAACTTCCAGAAGTTTTTCTACAAGGGCCATAAGCATTTTTTGATAGCATATTTATCGAGATTACATCATCATTATCATTTGATTATATTGTACTGTTTTATATTTATCAAACAGTCTAGCTGGTTCGATTGATTTAAAAGCTAAAAATATAACTAATCAATGAGGAATCAAATTTTTTCACTTAACGGAAATTTAACTTATGGACTTGTGCAAAAGGGTTTGGTAGCCGTCTAAGTCAACTTCGCTAAGGAGGTGAGTAACCTTCTTTCTAATTAAGGTCGCTTGGGAACGATTTTTGATACTTACATCTGGCCAGAGGTGGTGGAGGTGTCAGCTTGATGGCAAAGGCGTAATGCAGGTATTCAGCAATGCGGTCGGGTTAGCAGCTGGCATCGTCGTTGCACTAACAACAGAGCTGAGTGCGCCCGGTGGGAATCGAACCCACGACCAACGGCTTAAAAGGCCGCTGCTCTACCAGCTGAGCTACAGGCGCTTCGTATTTAAGTGTATAGGGATTTCCGAGGCGAATTTCCAGAGACCGGACAAAAATGTACGAGCAGTCGCAACGCCACAGATGTCCGCTTGTGACAGCTGAACATAGGACAATCACATCGGGTCAGCCGGTGGCGGACTGGAAAGTCAACTTTACCGATGAGGAATAATCATGAAAGAGCGATGGGACATTCAGTGGACGTGGATAACGGCAGGAATGATATTGTTTGGAGGGGTGGGGATATGTGGGAGCGACTGGCCGGGGTACCGCGGCCCCACTGCCGACGGGCGGGCTCCCCAAGAATGCCGGCCCCCTTTGACTTGGAGCGAACGGGAAAACGTCCGCTGGAAGGTGGCCATCCACGGCAAAGGCTGGTCGTCACCGGTAGTGCTGGGTGAACAGATTTGGCTTACCACCGCCGATGAGGTAAGGTCCGCTAAGGTGCCGCCTCAGAAAAAAGGGGATCCTCCGCCTAATCCCGTCGAACGCGTCAGTTTTTATGCTGTTTGCGTTGATCGGGATAGCGGACGCATCACCCACGACATTTGTTTGGCTACCGAGGAGAATCCCGCCTATTGCCATCCCTTCAATAGCTACGCCAGTTGCACTCCGTTTGTCGAGGCAGATCACGTCTACGTCCATTTCGGCAGCCATGGGACGTGGTGTCTGGACCGCCGCACCGGCAAGGTAGTTTGGGAACGCCGAGACCTACGCTGTAATCATTTCCGCGGCCCGGCTTCCTCACCTGTGGTCTATGGCGATTTGCTCTATCTGATTTTTGATGGTTTTGATCAGCAGTATGTAGTGGCCCTGGACAAACGCACGGGCAAAACGGTCTGGAAACGGGACCGGAACATCCAGTACCGCACGGATAACGGGGACTACAAGAAGGCGTATGCCACGGCGGCACTATTTGTAGTAGAGGGACAGCCGCAACTGGTGTGTCCCTCGGCCGAGTGTACCATTGCCTACGACCCTCTGACGGGCGATGAATTATGGCGGGTGGTCCACGGCGGCATGAATGGAGCGGCCCGACCGGTCATGGCCCACGGTCTGCTCTATCTAACCAGCGGCCACGACGGCCGACTGTTGGCCATTCGCCCCACCGGCCGGGGACTGTTAGGCGATCAGGCCATTGTCTGGCAAACCCGCAAAGGTGTGCCTACCCGTCCTTCATTACTCCTGGACGGAGACTTGCTCTACATGGTAAGCGACCAGGGGATCGCCTCCTGCCTCGATGCCCGCACGGGCAAGGTCTACTACAGTGAACGTCTGGATGGTGAATTTTCCGCCTCTCCCATTTGGGCTAACGGCTATGTCTACTACTGCAATCAGAATGGTAAAACTTTCGTGGTTAAAGCAGGACGGGAATTTATTCTCGAAGCTGAAAATCGACTCGATGACGGATGCATGGCTAGTCCAGCGGTTAGTGGCAATGCGTTGATCTTGCGTACCCGCACCCACCTCTACCGACTGGAAAAGCAGTGATATCCCGCATGTGTGTCCATAATATTGTTGATTGGGTGGACAAGATTGTTGCGATTGATTGTATTTTGGCCTCGAACTCTTACATAAACAAATGAGCAATTACCTTGCCTGAATAATGTTGGGATCAAGGAGTTGTCCTAAGCATGCTTATCAAGATAAATGCTTTTGTATTTTACCACTGCAAGAGCCTGGATGATGAAAGGTAAGTATTACGGTCTCAAACAATTGCGGTCAATCCCCACATGATTTTCGCAAATGTTTACGCCTGTCACACCAAGTATAAAACTCTGTCGCGAGGCAGCCTACAATACACCGGAATTCTCAGCAAACCCTGACCAACAGTAGCAGCCATATTTTCAACAAGACAATATGGCACTTATGCTCTCAATGAAGTGATTAAGTTATT
>JANWVV010000139.1 GCA_025055795.1 Gemmataceae bacterium | reverse complement strand
CACCGATGATATAGATTGCCGAGGGGTGCTGGTACGCCCCTTTGCTGCACGCCGGAGCTGACACCTCCGGCGTGCTTCACTTTCCTAGTATTGAATCTTCAACTTTGGACCGGCTAGGCAAAATCGGTGCGGGACAGTCAAATGGCCCGCACTTATAGTGACCCTCTTTGTTTATGTGCTTTGTCCGGCATAACTGCTACATTTAGACTTGTCTGTTCACCGGCGTAGAAAATTCGGTGGTTCGCACTTTTGATTGCACTTCTGTCGGCATGCTTTTTGTGCGGGATAGCGGGGAATGTGACAAAACCCGCCAGGGCGGCCCACTTCACTTTCCGCTCGAGTGTCGTCTGCCCCGTTCAGCTCGCTACGGACAGGCCAGCATGAGGACGGGAGGGGGTTTTGCAGACATGCAGACACAAACGGGCCGCTCAGGCCAACACCACTGTCGAGGCTGCCTGGCCTGCGGGCCGGGAGGGGTTTCGTCGAGGAAAAGGGGGGGTTTCGTCGAGGAAAAAGGGGGGTTTTGTCGAGGCAGTTAAATGCTTGTTTTCCAAGGGTTTAAGGTCGAAAAAGGGGGGTTTCGTCGAGGTGTCGAGGACAGGGCGGGGTGTGCGGTCCGGGAAGGGGACGAGGCAGCACCAGTTATGCCGAAATCGCACCGTTTGGTGCAATTGGGGCCGTTTACGCTCGATCTGGCCGCAGGCAGCGAAAGTGCTGGGCACGCTGCCTATTGCTGCCGCCGACAGGGGGGTGTGTCGACACAACTGGGGGTTTCGTCGACAA
>JANWVV010000138.1 GCA_025055795.1 Gemmataceae bacterium | reverse complement strand
AAGGCGTTGAGCACACCAATCCCACCATCCCACCATCTATCCATCCATCCCACGTGTTGAATGCAGTGATGCCGAAAGGCGTTGAGCACAACCAAGCTTAAACTTCAAAACTTGCACTCTTCAAGTGTTGAATGCAGTGATGCCGAAAGGCGTTGAGCACCAAATGTAAGGAAACGTGGATAGTGCCAGATGACTGTCGTGTTGAATGCAGTGATGCCGAAAGGCGTTGAGCACGCGGGTCACAGGCGAATAGGGATGGACGAAACCGCAGGTGTTGAATGCAGTGATGCCGAAAGGCGTTGAGCACAAGCTGATTCAACGTAATCGTTGAACACTTTGCTCCAGTGTTGAATGCAGTGATGCCGAAAGGCGTTGAGCACAATGGAAGTGTACACCAACCAGCAACCATCACAATCGTGTGTTGAATGCAGTGATGCCGAAAGGCGTTGAGCACCTTTTCGCCTTTGATCTCGAAGACGAAGAGATGAGTGTTGAATGCAGTGATGCCGAAAGGCGTTGAGCACCGCGACGCGGGACCCCGCATATACTGTAGTTCCTGCGTGTTGAATGCAGTGATGCCGAAAGGCGTTGAGCACATCTAGCCCGTACTCACTTAGATATTTTGCACGGCATGTGTTGAATGCAGTGATGCCGAAAGGCGTTGAGCACACAGTGCCGCTGCAATCATTCAATTTCTCCATTGAGAGTGTTGAATGCAGTGATGCCGAAAGGCGTTGAGCACGCGTGGTGGTGATAGCCTACATGGATGGCCCCACGGCGTGGTGAAT
>JANWVV010000137.1 GCA_025055795.1 Gemmataceae bacterium | reverse complement strand
GCTGACCGCCATCCTCGGAGTCGGCGCCCTAGTTCTGTGCTCAACGCCTTTCGGCATCACTGCATTCAACACTGCATTAATGGCAAATGTAAGGAAACGTGGATAGTGCGTGCTCAACGCCTTTCGGCATCACTGCATTCAACACTGTTTCCTTCTGGTCGTAAAGTTTGGTTAAGTCCTCGGTGCTCAACGCCTTTCGGCATCACTGCATTCAACACCACCGAAGCACTTGCAAAGGTCGCCGCCCGCTAAAGTGCTCAACGCCTTTCGGCATCACTGCATTCAACACGCCATTGCTGCCGCCTCTTCTGGCGGCACACCAGCTTGGTGCTCAACGCCTTTCGGCATCACTGCATTCAACACCTTCTTCGAGCAGAAGAGCGAGCTTGTTGAAAGGATCCGCGTGCTCAACGCCTTTCGGCATCACTGCATTCAACACGTCGCCTATGATGACGCAACTTTATGTGTGGTATTGGTGCTCAACGCCTTTCGGCATCACTGCATTCAACACATAAGAAGGAAAGGAAACTGCAATATCTGTTAGGAAGTGCTCAACGCCTTTCGGCATCACTGCATTCAACACCCAGCATGGCGAGGGTTTCTCTGAAGGAGACACGCGAGAGTGCTCAACGCCTTTCGGCATCACTGCATTCAACACTAGGGACGCAGTTAAGTACATGTCTGGTCAGGAACGGGTGCTCAACGCCTTTCGGCATCACTGCATTCAACACGTTGCAGTTCTGCATCTCTAACCAACGATTCAGGTGTGCTCAACGCCTTTCGGCATCA
>JANWVV010000135.1 GCA_025055795.1 Gemmataceae bacterium | reverse complement strand
GCATTCAACACACCAGCTAGTGGTTACTTAGTATCGAATATTGCTGCTGTGCTCAACGCCTTTCGGCATCACTGCATTCAACACGGCATGTTGAATTCAACTTAAGTCACGCAGAGCGTGCGGCGGTGCTCAACGCCTTTCGGCATCACTGCATTCAACACCAGCAGATCGCGATCGAGAATCCGCAGAATATGTGCTCAACGCCTTTCGGCATCACTGCATTCAACACAGCCTAGACCGATCTTCTACTCCACCGAGCTCATTGCGGTGCTCAACGCCTTTCGGCATCACTGCATTCAACACGTGCATGACGAGGTGGTTTTACTTGTACCAGAGCGTGAAGCTGAGTGCTCAACGCCTTTCGGCATCACTGCATTCAACACTGAAGCGTGGAGTTGCGTTATTTCACAACGTTGCTTCCAGGTGCTCAACGCCTTTCGGCATCACTGCATTCAACACTGGCCGAGTGGGCCGACGACCTACTGCACGAAATCAGTGCTCAACGCCTTTCGGCATCACTGCATTCAACACGCAGCCCGCCCTCTTTACGAAAGTCATGCTCGAGTTGGTTGTGCTCAACGCCTTTCGGCATCACTGCATTCAACACACTGTCCTGAGCCGCCGGGTCCTTTCGCGGGGGGACGTGCTCAACGCCTTTCGGCATCACTGCATTCAACACAGTAGACCCACGAGCGCTTGTTGAAACCATCCTCGAGGTGCTCAACGCCTTTCGGCATCACTGCATTCAACACCAAAACGAAAACGTTAGATTTGAGATAGTGTGCAGCGTGCTCAAC
>JANWVV010000134.1 GCA_025055795.1 Gemmataceae bacterium | reverse complement strand
CAACACAGGAGCGCGGCCTTAATTTCGTCCCAGTTTTGTGCGTGCTCAACGCCTTTCGGCATCACTGCATTCAACACAGCGAAACACAATCTTATCGCCGTGAACTGGCCACGTGCTCAACGCCTTTCGGCATCACTGCATTCAACACGCCATATATGATGGCCGGCTGTATGCCGGCCGAAAGGGTGCTCAACGCCTTTCGGCATCACTGCATTCAACACGTTATATTGGGCTTGGTGATTCCAGTTCTGGGGAGGGGGTGCTCAACGCCTTTCGGCATCACTGCATTCAACACCACGGATCCAGAACTCAGGTGTGCGACGCGCTGGCGGTGCTCAACGCCTTTCGGCATCACTGCATTCAACACGTCGCAGTCTTAGACTTCCAGTCCTCAAACGAGTATCGTGAGTGCTCAACGCCTTTCGGCATCACTGCATTCAACACGCTGAGCGTGCCGACAAGGTGCTGGCACCAGGCGATGTGCTCAACGCCTTTCGGCATCACTGCATTCAACACGCTCATTATCTCCGGAGGTGCAACGCCGAGGAAATGGTGCTCAACGCCTTTCGGCATCACTGCATTCAACACGTGACACGATCGCGCCAGCGCGTCGTACTCCGGAGTGTGCTCAACGCCTTTCGGCATCACTGCATTCAACACGCTCGGATAAAGGAGGTCATGGCAGCCGAGGCGGCGCGGTGCTCAACGCCTTTCGGCATCACTGCATTCAACACACCAGTGGCTGATCTCTTCGTGTTGTTTCTTGTTGTGCTCAACGCCTTTCGGCATCACAGCATAAAACACACAGATCGAATCG
>JANWVV010000133.1 GCA_025055795.1 Gemmataceae bacterium | reverse complement strand
GGCATCACTGCATTCAACACGTACGAGCGTCAAAACACTTCGCTCCAACTACCGTACGTGCTCAACGCCTTTCGGCATCACTGCATTCAACACGATTCATAATATATGACCGGAAAAGATGACTTTTTGTGCTCAACGCCTTTCGGCATCACTGCATTCAACACGCGGGGGAAGTGAGAGTACTTGACGGGCGAAGTCATGTGCTCAACGCCTTTCGGCATCACTGCATTCAACACATGGGGGGGTTGGTGTATTTCATATTTTGTTATGCGTGCTCAACGCCTTTCGGCATCACTGCATTCAACACATCGATAACAAACCCCCTCCTTTCATCTCGGAATAGATGTGCTCAACGCCTTTCGGCATCACTGCATTCAACACCGGATAACAGCAAGAGATATTTCAGCCGGGTGAAATTGTGCTCAACGCCTTTCGGCATCACTGCATTCAACACGCTTCAAAGAGCGTATACCTTCCTTGGAAGCAACCGTGCTCAACGCCTTTCGGCATCACTGCATTCAACACGCGCAAGCTAGCCGCCAAGTATCATGACCCTCAGGAGTGCTCAACGCCTTTCGGCATCACTGCATTCAACACTCAGGTCCTCCTATTCCGGCGTCGGCAGTTGCCCCGTCGACGTGCTCAACGCCTTTCGGCATCACTGCATTCAACACATCTCCCACCCCGCCTCCAGTCCGGGCAGTGTGCACGTGCTCAACGCCTTTCGGCATCACTGCATTCAACACCCAGAGGGTGGAGTACTCATCCACCCGGGACTTCTGTACCTGTGCTCAACGCCTTTCGGCATCACTGCATTCAACACG
>JANWVV010000132.1 GCA_025055795.1 Gemmataceae bacterium | reverse complement strand
GCGAGGGTGTTGAATGCAGTGATGCCGAAAGGCGTTGAGCACTCATTGACGCTATAGCTTCCTTATTCCACTCTGAACGTGTTGAATGCAGTGATGCCGAAAGGCGTTGAGCACTCGCAAAATAAACGAAACAAACCCAAAGGACTAAAAGGTGTTGAATGCAGTGATGCCGAAAGGCGTTGAGCACCTCCTCTTTGAGAGGGTAGAAATTTCGAATTTTCATATTGTGTTGAATGCAGTGATGCCGAAAGGCGTTGAGCACAACAGTCCTTGTAGAACGTCATACAGCGTATTAACCCGGTCGTGTTGAATGCAGTGATGCCGAAAGGCGTTGAGCACCTCCTATCACCGCAACAAGCGCAAACGTGATTCCCAGTAGAAAGTGTTGAATGCAGTGATGCCGAAAGGCGTTGAGCACGGGACGATGTAGATCTTCTCAGAGGCTGCCTCTAGCCGTGTTGAATGCAGTGATGCCGAAAGGCGTTGAGCACAATCTCGACGCGGTCAACGCGGCGTGGATTATGCGGTGTTGAATGCAGTGATGCCGAAAGGCGTTGAGCACTATCTTGCGCTGACGGCAGTGGTCGAGGCGTTAGCAGTGTTGAATGCAGTGATGCCGAAAGGCGTTGAGCACACACCGCCATGTCCGGAAACATAAGGCATCGCTCAGCCCAGTGTTGAATGCAGTGATGCCGAAAGGCGTTGAGCACGTCATTGAGTCGGACCAACCAAATCAGGCGTTCTCGGTGTTGAATGCAGTGATGCCGAAAGGCGTTGAGCACTATACCGCATGCTGTATCAATGGACATGAGGGGTGTGTTGAATG
>JANWVV010000131.1 GCA_025055795.1 Gemmataceae bacterium | reverse complement strand
GTTGAGCACTTCAACGGAACCAACCCGAAAAGAGTCGAAACAGGGTGTTGAATGCAGTGATGCCGAAAGGCGTTGAGCACAAAGAGCACGACGGGCCACACGAATTCGTTGTCCAATGTGTTGAATGCAGTGATGCCGAAAGGCGTTGAGCACAGTCTTGAAGCCTTCGTTTTCTTCCTGGGCGGGGCCAAGTGTTGAATGCAGTGATGCCGAAAGGCGTTGAGCACAAGCACTAGACGGCCCCAAATGCAGTGATGCCGAAAGGCGTTGAGCACACATTGCCGAAAGGCGTTGAGCACGTTTTCTGGTAGGGGGGTGCCGGTCCGCCCCGCCCCCGGCAGTGTTGAATGCAGTGATGCCGAAAGGCGTTGAGCACCCTCTCCTCCGACATGATTCAACTCCCTAGCCCCTTACCCGGGTGTTGAATGCAGTGATGCCGAAAGGCGTTGAGCACCTTCCGGAGGAAGACGTGCAGGAGTACGCGGAGGTAGGTGTTGAATGCAGTGATGCCGAAAGGCGTTGAGCACATAGTGTATAGTCGGTTCGCCAGGACTGACCTGGCTCCGATTGTGTTGAATGCAGTGATGCCGCAAGGCGTTGAGCACTCTGGGGATGATCTAAAACTAGCAAGGATTTGGCTTTGGATGTGTTGAATGCAGTGATGCCGAAAGGCGTTGAGCACCTAAAATTTGAAAAATATGATGCCTATATCGAAGCTGTGTGGTGTTGAATGCAGTGATGCCGAAAGGCGTTGAGCACCTCCGTCGCAAATCAAAGGGGGTTGGCTTACGTACCAAGTGTTGAATGAAGTGATGCCGAAAGGCGTTG
>JANWVV010000130.1 GCA_025055795.1 Gemmataceae bacterium | reverse complement strand
AGGCGTTGAGCACAACCAACATGTACCTCTGCACTTTCACGCGTTTAGCAAGCGTGTTGAATGCAGTGATGCCGAAAGGCGTTGAGCACTACCAGAACATCGTGCAAGAACTAGAAGACACAGCTTAGTGTTGAATGCAGTGATGCCGAAAGGCGTTGAGCACATGAAGCGTTACGACCAACGTTTAGTGGTGTCTTCCAGTGTTGAATGCAGTGATGCCGAAAGGCGTTGAGCACCTTTTCTCTTCGTGGGTCATTGTTTTTCTCCTTAGTGTGTTGAATGCAGTGATGCCGAAAGGCGTTGAGCACCTGCCACTGCCGCTGCCAGTCGGGCGTCAGCCTCGGCCTCGAGTGTTGAATGCAGTGATGCCGAAAGGCGTTGAGCACTACATGCTCTGCCACTCTGGCCCCTCGAGGAGCATGCTGTGTTGAATGCAGTGATGCCGAAAGGCGTTGAGCACTTCCACGCTTTCACTATACCGAACTTTCGCTACCTGTGTGTTGAATGCAGTGATGCCGAAAGGCGTTGAGCACTCCCAAGAGTAGCGAAATGCGGGAACACGGTCCCCGTGTTGAATGCAGTGATGCCGAAAGGCGTTGAGCACAGCTACAGCCACGTCGACTTACTGTCGCCGAGATCCTGGTGTTGAATGCAGTGATGCCGAAAGGCGTTGAGCACATATAGTGATGGCGAGGTCGCGAGGAAGCGGCAAGGTGTTGAATGCAGTGATGCCGAAAGGCGTTGAGCACATACTTCAACAACTCAGAAGCAACAGTGTTACTCAGTGTTGAATGCAGTGATGCCGAAAGGCGTTGAGCACAATTCAACTTAAGTCACGCA
>JANWVV010000012.1 GCA_025055795.1 Gemmataceae bacterium | reverse complement strand
GATTGCCATCATTGCCATCCTCATCGGCCTGCTTTTGCCCGCTGTGCAGAAGGTTCGCGAAGCCGCTGCTCGTGCCGATTGCTCCAATCGGCTCAAACAGATTGCCTTGGCCACTATCAATGCGGCGGACACCAATGAGGGCAAGCTCCCTCCCTCCATCGGTCTGTACCCCCGCAACGCCCAAGCTAACTACAACTCCAACGGGGGCATCTTCCTGCACATTTTGCCGTTTATTGAGGAGCAGATGATGTTTGAGCAGACGCGGTCGCAGCCGGACCCGGACGGCCGCAATGGCAGCTTCATCACCTATTCTCAATGGGTGTATGTACCGGATCGTGGTCGGACCAAGAAGTTGTTGTGTCCGGCGGAGTATACGGATCCGCAGGATAACTGGGCCCGCTCCAGCTATGGCGTCAACGGACGTCTATTCCGCCATGTTTATCCTGGTTGGGGACTCGGATATGCTCGCTATCCGGCTCACATAACTGATGGCACATCTAATACAATTTTTTTCACGGAAAAGCTCGCTCGTTGCAACTCTTCGACACTCGGTCTGGAGTGGAGTAGCGGAGCATACAACGAGAACTACTGGCCAGACTGGGGCTCAATTCTCTACCCGATTGACATGAGTGGTTCACCTACTGGTGCTGCATCGGCTCCGCAGATTAACCCGCCCACATCGGGAGGTGTAGGGATATGCAACGGGGCTCGAGCCAGTTCTCCCCATGTGGGTGGTATTCAAACCGCGTTGGGGGATGGGAGTGTGCGTTTTGTGTCGCAGCGGGTATCGGGCTTAACCTGGTGGGCCGCCCTGACCCCCAATGCCGGTGACCAACTCGGCAACGATTGGTAACGTAACCTCCCTCAATCCCTCCTGACAACATACGACACGAACCAGAAAAACCTCTGTAGCCCGTTGCACATGCCAACCTTGAATCCCTACGGGCTGATTAATCTGAACTTGCATAACAAAGTTACTTCTTTATTATCCCTGTTTGTCTCATTGGGCAGAAAACAGGACTAGGCTATTTTCTGCTTGTTTTTGGGACAATCCAGTACCTTTGCATGCAGACGATCTAGTGATGCTAAAAAGTTAAACCAGAGGGCACTAACGATGAAAGCTTCTGGGCTAGGCGTACAGCGGTGTTTGCGTGCTTCGAGCTTGGGATTGATTCTTTTTACGGCCCTAGTAGCATGCTCACCTCCTACGGGTTCTGTAAGTGGGAAAGTAACTTATAAAGGACAACCGCTTAAGGGAGGTTACGTAGCCTTTATTAATTCCAGTGGAGGACAGACCTTTTCTGCACCTATTCAAGAAGACGGCAGTTATCAGGTGCCAAAAATTACCGGCGGAACCTATAAGGTGACAGTCGAGACAGAATCAATCAAGCCTCAAGGCGAATCGAAGGGAGTCCCCTTTAAGAATGTACCCAAGGAGGGACCGCCTAAGGAGAATTTGCCACCAAAACTGAATCTGCCCGGTAACCCTGCTGATTACGGGTATAAAATGTCTTCACCAGGAGGACAGCTAGATAAATACGTACCTATACCACGAAAATATGCCGATCCTGACCAATCGGGCCTGAAGTTCGATTTTCGTGGTGGCAACCAGACGTTCAATATCGAATTGACCGATTAACGAGCGGGATCAAGTAAACGGCTGGATTTCTTATGCACAGCGACAGCGGCGTATCCCGATACCCCCCTGACTCTCCGGCAACGCCGCCTTTGCAGTCGACTACCTTAGACAACACAAAGAGCCAGCCGTGTAATTCCGCTCACCCTTTGGCAAACGACATCTCCTCCGCTACCTCCACTACATCGCCATCTGACCCTTCCTCAGTACAAAGGACAAGTGAAGCAGATCTTCGGCTTTCACGTCATGGCTTGGTAAAGCGATTGTCCCTCACCCGTCTCCGATGGCGACATCGTTTATTCGGGCAGCTTGTTCTTATAGGTCTTTTGGCTGGAGCGGGCTGGCTAGCGTGGAGTGAGTGGCGTTTTTATCGGGCCCTAGGCCAAGTTCGTCAGGAGGTTTCCAAAGGCCATTATCAGTCCGCGATCACGCTTCTGGATTGGTGTGTACACCGTCGACCTAGTCACCGGCAGGTGTTACTACTTAGTGCCCAGGTAGCGCGTCAAAGTGGACACTTGGAAACGGCGGAGGCGTGGCTAGATCAGTACTGGCAACTATACGGAGACGATGAGGCGTTGGTCCTCGAGCGGTTGTTGCTGCAGGCGGCACGCGGAGACGTTGACGCTGTTACATTCAGGCTACGCGAGCGTCTGCAGCGTGGCGGCATGGAGGCTCGACTGATCAAAGAGGCCTGGATTACCGGATTATTAAGCCGGTTCCGCTGGGGTGAGGCAGGAGTGTTACTCACCCAATGGTTAGACGAAGACCCGCACGACCCGTGGGCACTTTATCTATTTGGTCGCCTGCAGGAACAACGTGACGACCGGGAAGGTGCCAAAGAGTACTATCGCCGGCTGGTTGAGCAGGACCCGGAGCACGATGAAGCTCGTCAACGTCTGGTGACTTTGCTAGTTCAAACACGACATGGCGAAGAAGCAGAGCCCCACATACGCTTCCTGATCCAAAGTCGCCCACAACAGCGGGAAATTCGCCTTTTATGGGCACAGACCCTTATCTTGCTCGGACGGTTGGAACAGGCCCGCGCTGTTCTCGATGCACTGCTAACAGAGCACCCTCGTTATGCCGCCGCGCTGGCCGAACGGGGTAAAGTTGCCTTGTTTTTGGAACAACCTCAGGAAGCAATTCAGTATTTTGCCCAGGCAGTGCAGTACGATCCCGGTGATCTGGCCATACGACACCAATACGCGACCGTTCTAGCTCAGCATGGTCGGGAAACAGAAGCCGAACAACAGCGTAATCTCATTAAACAACTGGAAGCGGACGGCGAACGCATCAAGGCGTTGATCGAGGGCCCTTTGCAGAGAGAGCCACACAATCCCGAGATACACCATGAGATCGGCATGATCGCCTTGCGGGCAGGTCAAATCCAGGAGGCAATCCGTTGGTTCCATTCCGCCTTACGGATCGATCCACACCATGTCGCTACCCATCGAGTGCTCACAGTTTACTACGAGGAGACGGGACAACCTGCTCTAGCCGCAAAACATCGTGCCTTAGCCCGTCAGGGTACGGATAATCCTAGGTAAAATATGCATCTGGCTTGTCTATCCTGAAGCAATTCGCCCTACTCGGGGGGAGCAACTGAAATTTTCGTTCGGAGTGGCCTTCCGGTAATACATGCGACCAAATCCAGAAGTTTTTACAACTGAAACGTCCTGTAAGTCGATAGTGGTTGCGAGAACGTCCAGGAATGATCTTTGTAGGTTGTCAGCCTTGTCGCTCAGCAAGCGAGGCTGGTACAGCTCGACGTCCACTCCCCAACGGCGGGTTCTCACGGGGATCAATCTGAATGATTCGAACTGGTAATCTACCGGGGGCCTTTGACTAAAACAAAAAGAAGGAGCGTTGGTTGTATTTCAGCTTGAGGTCAATTGCCTTATGTGTTCTTCCGTGACACGGTTGAAGGGAATACCCAGTTTTTGGCTGATCCAACTTTGCACTGCCGGATGGTAGTGCGGGTAGGTGCTCTGAGTCAGAAGCTGCTTCATCCGCCGATCCCGATTGGCTCGTTCCTTTCGTTTGCGATGACCATTGGCAATGCGGGACAAGGCCATGTTGTCCCGAATCCGTTCTAACCGCCGCCGGGTCGACATACGCACGGCCATAAGCTTACTCCCTCCCTCATAATAGGGTGCATATTTCGTGTTCTACCGTCCGCGTAGGAGAGTAATTATATTTAGTAACCACGCGAGACAGTGGATAGTGGTCCGGTGACTCTAACCTACAACAGGGGATAGACAAAAGTTGGGTGCCGCTGTGCGACCCGTCCTGCTGCTTCAACGCCTGGTCTTGGATGAATGTGGAATCAAAATCAAATGGAGTAATCCGGTTCGAAAACTTTGGCGGCTTTAGGGGTGACAAAAACCGTTTCTCCCGGTTTCAGACCCAGAGTGCGGTACCGCTCGGGGGTCAAATCGACATTCAACATCAGCCCAAAATCCTCAGCAAGCACACGAACTTTCACTACTGAGCCTGCCGGGTTCAAATGGACTATTTTACCGGTCAGACAGTTGCTGCTATCAGGAGTACGGGCAATGTCCAGCTCATGGGGACGAATATAGGCATCGATTCGGCCGTTTTCAGCAGTGCCAAAGACCTTGGCTGGTACCTCGACGGTTCCCGTTTCACCGAGTAGGGCTCGTCCCCCTTCTACCCGCACGGGCAGCTTGTTGACGTTACCGAGGAAGTCCATGACAAAGGCCGTCGCTGGGTGCTCGAACACCTCCAGCGGTGTTCCCTCTTGTTCAATCTGACCATGATTCATGACAACCACGCGGTCAGCCACCTCGAAGGCTTCCTCCTGATCGTGTGTGACAAAGATGCTGGTGACGTGAAATTCATCATGGAAGCGGCGTAACCATTGGCGGAGTTCCGCCCGCACCTTGGCATCCAGGGCCCCGAACGGCTCGTCCAACAACAAGACTTTGGGATCGGGTGCCAAGGCCCGGATCAAGGCAATCCGCTGTTTCTGTCCACCGGATAATTCACTCGGGTAGTGATAGGCTTTCTCTTCCAAACGAACCAACCGCAATAATTCCATGACCCGTTCGCGGATTTGCCGCTCAGGCACCTTACGCACCCGCAGTCCAAAGGCCACGTTGTCATACACGGTCATGTGTCGGAACAAGGCATAATGCTGGAATACAAAACCGACGTTCCGGTCACGAGCCGATCGCTGGGTGATTTCATCATCGTGGTAATACACCGCTCCACTATCTGGTACTTCCAGGCCGGCTATAATCCGGAGTAAAGTGGTTTTGCCCGAGCCGGAGGGGCCGAGTAAGGCGACTAGCTGGCCGGTTGGACAAACCAACGACACGTTGTTCAAGGCAACAAACCGGCCGAAACGTTTAGTTAAATTAACAACACTAATCGACATAGCTATTGGCGTGTGCGGGCAAGACGGTATAGATGGCCGAAAATCCAGCGGGATTGCAGTGATCAAACGGTAACAGTGCTGCCTGACATTTTAGGGGTAGGCTGGGTTTGCTCATCCGTGCCCTCCTGATCAGTCAGGTGGGGCGTCACTGCGTGATGCCGTTCTACCCAGCCTTTCAACACTAGGGTCACTCCTGCAAGTAACGTCAGTACGGAGGCCAAGGCAAAGGCTGCAGGGCTGTTGAAGTCCTGAAACAATACTTCCACTTGCAGGGGCATGGTCGTCGTTTCGCCAGGGATCCGTCCGGATACTACCGAGACGGCTCCGAATTCCCCCATGGCTCGGGCATTACACAAGATGATGCCATATAAGAGCCCCCATTTGATATTGGGCAGTGTCACGCGCCAGAAGATTTGCCAGCCACTGGCCCCTAAACTTAAAGCGGCCAGCTCCTCATCTGGACCAATTGCTTCCATAACCGGAATCAACTCGCGGGCAACGTAAGGTAAGGTAACGAAAGTCGTCGCCAGAATCAGGGCCGGTACGGTAAAAAGAATGTCGATACCTTGCTTCCTTAGCCACGGACCCAGGAATCCCTGCATTCCAAATAGCAGGACAAACGCTAGCCCCGCTACTACAGGTGATACGGATAGAGGCACATCAATCAACGTTACCACCAAAGTCCGTCCCGGAAAGCGGAACCTTGCTACGGCCCATGCCGCCGCGATGCCAAAAATTACATTACATAACACAGCCAGCGGTGCCACCGTTAAGGTCAGCACGATTGAATAGCGTGTTTCCGGGTCACCCACTATGGCACGTCCGTAGGCCACGATTCCGTCGCGCAAGGCTTCGTAAAAAACGTTTATTACAGGGATTACAACCAGTACCCCCATCACAATCGCTGCCAGGCTAATCAGTACAATCCGCAGCCAGAGAGGGTCCTGAGTGTACCGGCGTCCCATCGTTGATAGCGGACGCTTCCCACTCAGGACGAGGGGGTCGATGCCGAGCTCTCGGGAACGAGCGATTTGCACGTGCTCTACAACTCTTTGACTGTTTTGCCCGCTTAAAGCATCAGCCATCCATCTTTCTCCACTGACTCAATTCAGTAAACTCCCCTCTGCACAACCTTTATCCCTCTAAGACAATACAAGTCACACACCTGTGACAGGACCGAAGGAGACAGCATTTATCCTTTGCGACTCCACGCTTCCAAACGATTGATCACGACCAACAGGCTAAGCGAAGCGGCCAGCAGTACCGTAGCGATAGCCGTGGCCTCGACTACCCTGCCCCCCCCTTCCTCTAATCGGCTGACGATGAGGAAGGGTGCTATTTCGGTCTTGTAAGGCATGTTCCCCGAAACAAACACTATCGAGCCATATTCTCCCAGACCGCGGGCCACGGCTAAGGCGAATCCTGTAATCAAGCTAGGAACAAGGGCAGGTAGCAAAACATAGCGAAAGGTTTGCCACCGCGTAGCACCTAGTAGGGCTGCCGCTTCTTCCTCTTCGGCATCCAGGCTTTGAATAACCGGTTGAACGGTACGGACCACGAATGGAAAGCCAATGAATACGAGTACGATTACAATCGCCAACCGCGAGTAGGCCGCTTCGATCCCTAATGGTACAAGAAACTGTCCCAACCACCCCTCAGCACTATAGAGATGGGAAAAGACGAGTCCGGCTACCGCAGTAGGGAGGGCAAAGGGCAGATCCACCAAAGAGTCCAACAGTCGTCGGCCAGGAAACTGATAGCGTACTAAAACCCAAGCTATCAGTAAACCGATGATAGTGCTAATGCTTGCGGCGATCAAAGAGGCGCCAAAACTGAGAGCATAGGCAGCACGGGCGCGAGGTGTCCATACAGCAGCAACAAACTCAGCCCAATCCATCCCGACTGCTGTCGCCACGCAGGCTCCCAACGGCAGGAGAACAAGCACACTCACATATACCAGGGTGAAGCCTAGACTCAACCCATAACCAGGCAACACCTTCGGACTAATCCGCCCCATCCTTTTACCTCATTTGGTTGCCTGTACGATCCACGCCCCAGCCCAGTTTATCTGGTGGTCCAATGTGAGAGTCCACAAGGGACACAATAAGTCAGATTAATAGGGTCGCTAACTCGATCCATGGTCCCATGGAATGAAAGCTATTAGACCCCTCGGTCTCCAATCCCAAATTAAAACAGCAGACGAGTCCTCAGATTAGAGTGTCACAAACCGTTTTCGCCGGTTTCATTATTATCCCTATCATTTTGCTTACTGATGTGTCAATACTATCAGTCGATGAGCTAGTAGAGTTTACCGAAAGGCACCGTTGAGCATACAGGTACAAATTCGCAGTGAATTGCGTTGCCCACCCACCGAGTAATGACTACTCCATAGACCAAGGAGTCACTCGGTAGAGATAATTAGAGCATCTGAACAGAGAACAGCCATTGCGGTTGCTAGACCCAAGCGTGCCGTTACAACAAATCCATCGGTGCTGTACATTGAGGGAAAGACTGCAGCTCAGTCGAACTGCCAATCGCATAGGTAAGCCCCGTTTACGGCCGTTTCCAAGTCAAATGAAGTCAAACAGATCGATCAATGGAGCATGGAACATGAACCGCTCGCGGACGCAGCCTCAGGACACCAGCGGGGCCAAACAAACCGAAATCGGATCCAAAACTATCCTGGGGGTAAGGCGAAAAACTTGGATTATCATTGCCGGAGCAGCATTGCCCATTAGTCTTGGCGTGGCTTTAGCCTTGACTACGGGCTGGAGGACTGATCAGCCATCACCCGAAGGCATGGTTTGGATTCCGGGGGGGCAGTTTCTCATGGGCACTGACGACCCTCACCCCTATTTTGCTGATGCCCGCCCGATCCATGTAGTCGAACTACGCGGCTTCTGGATGGATGAAACGGAGGTAACCAACGCTCAGTTTGCCCGTTTTGTTGAAGCTACGGGTTACGTCACCACAGCGGAGCGAACACCGACAAAAGAGCAGATCATGGCCTATTTACCTCCGGGTACGCATGAGCCACCACCGGAACTTTTGGTACCCGGTTCGCTAGTTTTTGTGCCTCCTGATCAAGCCGTCCCGTGGCAGGATGAGTCCGGCTGGTGGCGTTGGGTCCCCGGTGCCTGTTGGAAACACCCGGAGGGGCCGGGCAGTAATATCGCCGACCGGATGGATCATCCGGTTGTGCACGTATCTTGGGAAGACGCCCAAGCCTACGCACGCTGGGCTGGCAAAAGGTTGCCCACCGAGGCTGAATGGGAGTACGCCGCCCGCGGCGGTTTGGTCCAGAAACCCTACCCTTGGGGCGATGAGGAACCCGATGCCAATGGCTGGTGGCGCTGCAATATCTGGCAGGGAGAGTTTCCCCATCGTAATACTTTAGCCGATGGCTTTTTGCGAACGGCCCCCGTCAAGGCTTTCCCTCCTAACCCTTATGGCCTGTACGGCATGGCAGGCAACGTCTGGGAATGGTGCCACGACTGGTACCGCCCTGATTACTACGCCTATAGCCCCCGGAACAATCCACCAGGTCCAGACGTCAGCTACGACCCTTCCCGCCCTC
This sequence comes from Gemmataceae bacterium, assembly GCA_025055795.1. GTDB lineage: Bacteria > Planctomycetota > Planctomycetia > Gemmatales > Gemmataceae > Thermogemmata. The sequence continues at coordinate 87,687 of JANWVV010000012.1, read as the reverse complement.
ACGAAGCACTTATTCCCAAACGAGTGCAGCGGGGCGGTTCGTTTCTATGCAGCCCTAGTTTTTGTGCTCGCTACAAAGTCTACGGCCGTGGCAAAGGCGATGTCGATACCGGCACCTCCCACCTCGGTTTTCGCTGTGTGAAAGACCGCTAGCCTAGATCATCCTGCTGGCAAAACGGTTAGTTGCAGTCTTGCTTTAGTGCCCTTGATCTCATCTCTGCCATTCCCTGTGTCCGCTTCGGCCTGGAGCGTACTTTGGTTGTGTGCTGATACAGGGCTCAGAGCACCGGGATAGGGGGCGGTGATCCGGAGCCGTTACCTTCCAGAAGTTTCGAACATCGAGGCAGTGTTCGATGAATGATATGAGTCCGTAACACCCTTTGATGATAGCGTAACGTACGCACAAGGATGCGAATGTGGAGTGCACGAAACGGGACAACGCCGCTTGCGGGTGATAGATTCTCGCTTTATCCTGGGAGCGTACGCAAAATCATCGGGTAGAGTCGGGGATCAGGTTTTATGACCCCAACGCAGTGTCAGAAGTGTGCCACACCATTACCTGCCTCGGACTTTGCCAGTGGACTGTGCGAGAGGTGCCGCAACTCCTTAATGTCTGGAGGGGCTCTTGAGGAGTTGGCCGGCGGCTCGGACCAGCAACTCAAAACACAGCCCTCCTTCGCCGTCGCGTTACCTCAAGAAGCGACCCGCACATTCTATCAGCCGGAACCACGCACACGTGCTGTTCCTACGGAGCAACTGGAGGACAATACACCCTTACCTGATCTGCTCCGGCAGTTACCGCCATCGCCTCCCGGCTACCAATTACTCAAACGCCTGGGCTGCGGCGGTATGGGGGACGTTTTTCTAGCACGGGAATACCCGACGGAACGTCTTGTGGCTTTGAAAATGCTTCGGAGCTTCGGTAACCCGAATGTAGCAGAACGGTTCGTGGCCGAAGTCCGGGCGTTGGCTCGCCTGAACCACCCCAACATTGTGCGTGTACTGGCAACCGATTTTTTACGACAACAGCCCTTTTTCACCATGGAGTACATCGAAGGGGGTACGCTCGCGGACCGTCTGCGTCAGCAGGGCCCCATCGACCCGCATGAAGCGGCACGGTTGATCCGGACCGCGGCTCAAGCGGTCCACGCTGCCCATTGCGCTCAGGTGTTACATCGCGACTTGAAACCCAGCAACATTCTGCTGGATGCTCACGGCCAACCCCACATATCTGACTTTGGCCTGGCCAAGCTGCTCGACCGTGACGATGGTCTGGTCACCGCTACGGGTCCGTTAGGTACTCCAAGCTACATGCCCCCGGAACAGTGCTCCAAGCGTTTTGGCCCCGTTGGACCAGCGGCCGACGTGTATGGTTTAGGAGCCACCTTGTATCACATGGTGGTGGGACGACCTCCCTTTTCTGGCAGTTCGACCCCGGAAATCATTCGGCACATCGAGCAGACTCCACCAATTCGGCCGCGGGTGATCCGCCCCGAAATTCCCTTGGAACTGGAAGCGATCATCTTGAAATGTCTACAAAAGCGTCCCCACGATCGCTATCCAACAGCGGCGGCCTTAGCAGAGGACTTGGAACGCTTTCTGGCAGCAACCCCGCCCTCAGCTCCCCTTCACACCCCTTGGCGACGGTTTTACTTGTGGATGTGGTCCCAACGGGGTCGGCTCCTGACACTGGTCGCTACACTAGGCTTAGTTGGCCTCGGCACAGCGCTAGGCACCTTCCTCTCTCCGCTCCGCCAACCCGAAGAATCCGCCCACAACATTCTTGACAAGATTTACCAACGGCTGGGCCAAGATCAACCAGTTACCTTGGTCCCCACAGAAGGATTACCGACCTGGTACAAAATTGTCCACGGCCACGCGACGCTATCGTCCGATCTGACGAGTGAACGATCCTGTGTCTATAGCAGCCTAGGCCATGGATTGATTCTGTTGCTCCCTGAGGTGCCGGTGGACCACTACACGATCCGAGCTGAAATCCGACAGATGAATTTACTGACCCCCCGGCGGGAGGGATTGCAAACCGGCGGCTTGTTCCTCGATTACTTCCGCGACGACCAGTCCCTGCCCGGCTGCGTCATCCATTCTGCTAGACACATCAGCTTTCTGGACCATCATTACGCACCCAACAATCCCCAAGCTTATCCTTTCCCTGAACATGTCAGTTTTGGCAGTTTGTGTTTAGTGGAGCGTCCGGGTGCTTCCCCTGTATTTTCACTTGAAAACAACACTTATACGCATCCCTTTACACCGAGTATCGTCTGCCCTGGGCCGTGGCGTGGCATCGAAATTACGGTTCAGCCCGATGCCATCACTGTTTCCTGGGGTGAAGACCCTTCCCGTATCATTCGTTTTGCTGAATTAGGTCAGCTAGCACTGCACTACTCTGCTTTCAAAGCAACCCGCCCTTTGCGACTTTCATTTCCCCAACTGCAATACCAACCACCGTTGTGGAATCCGCACCGCGGCTTGGGCCTATGGTGTCATCGTGCCGCCTACGCTATCCGGAACCTGACTATTACTCCCCATACTTCACCATGAGGCATTTCCTTTATACATGACATGTATATATATTCAGTAACGTTCATACTGCCCACCACATGGTTGCCGGCAATTAATACGGCGATGCAATACTACCGCTGGGGGACCAAGCAAAAGCATAAGACGGGCGGCTAAAATCTGTCCCCCTCTCCCAAGGAAAGACAGAGTCACATTTGGGACTTCAAAGGGTCTAAAACAACTGATTTTTCCGTTGTCGATCGTGTCAGAATGGGGTGTGGCCGGAAGTGCAAATACAACCGGCCGTTACGCGTTACAGTTGACGTGTTGCTAAAAATGCACTTTTCCCGGAGCTGATTGAAAGCTTATCCATCCGGTCGACACTTTACTATTTCCCGTCTTTCTCCTTGATGACCCACAAGTAGATGGTATGAGTTCGGTCCGCTACGACTTCCTGGGTCTTATCTGGCTTCCAATCGCCCATGTCGAAATCGTGGGAAACGATACGTGCACCGGGTTTGAGTCCCTTCTGCAGTACCGGTCGCAAGCGGAGATTGACCTCTGGCAATAGATATAGTGTCACGACGTCGACGTCTTTGAAATCTTCGGGAGTCAATTTCAGAACGTCACCTTGTTTGAAGGTGATGGCCTTCTGTTGTTCCGGCGTGAGATTGGCCTCCCGCATGCTCCGCTCACAATCCTTGAGGCGTTCCGGGTTGAAGTCGATGCCTAGACCACGTTTGGCCTTGAAATCTTTGACAGCGGCGATCACGATGCGTCCATCACCGCAACCCAGATCGAAAACCGTATCCCCTGGTTTAACATCGGCCAGTTTGAGCATGGCCTCGACTACCTTGGGATGGGTAGGCACAAAGGGGACGATGATCTCCGGCTCCTTACGCTCCTGTGCCAAAAGCAACGGAACGATTAGTCCTACCCACACAGCAGCTCCAGCAATGGCATACGCTCGATGCATACCCTCACCTCTATCCTCTACCTACAATGCGGGACGGGGCAACTGTTTGCGTCAACCGCTGACGCCGACAAGATTTGATTATGGGCTAACGACCGTAAAGAAAAAAGAGGGAACCCGCATTTTTTCCTGATCGTGGCTCGTCGAAGGCTGCCCGTGTCTTCAAATACAGGACCTACCTGAGGGATATGATGCAATACTGGCTGCCAAAGCGTCTTACAACCACGATTTCCTAGTGACTTTTTTCTGTCGGCGACGTGACCTGATTAGCCATTTAACTATTGCACGTAAAGTGAACGAAGGTGTTTCCAGCGGTGGAACAGCGGCCGGGGCTGTCCTTGCGCGTCCAGTAGACCCAGAGGTGCCGCATCCGTGGCTGGTTTATCTTGCCAGCACTCCCAAGTAACAGCCTGAACCTGGGGCAGGGCCAAGACCAAGGCCGTTAAGGCGTCCCCCCATTCCGCTTGATCTTCTGGCCCCCACGGGGAAAAAAACAAGGAACTGGTGCCATCGCTCGAGGCCAATGCGTGCGTATTGGAAACATCAGCAGGCAGAGCTAGGGTGATACCTAGAGGAACGGCCAGAATTTCGTACAAACTGATCATCCGGATAGTGTCAAGCAAGTCGCGACTGAAACTGGCCCGCGCCAGGGGACCGAAACGTATTTCCAGATCTACCCAGCCTAGGGTCAGGCCGCTCCGTAATAAGTCGTCAGCAAACATCAATGGCGATATGGTAGAATCCTTGTCGCGCAGATAATCGCCCCAAGGCTGAGCTATACGTACGCCAAACTGACCTTGGGGATCAACCTGAGTGGCCGCTGTCAACAAGCGCTGTGCTAATCGGAGTCGCTGGTCGTCATCCAGGCCGAGCGGATCGGCCAGATTGAAGCCGGCAATCACTAACCAGCGTTTGATGCGCTGATGGTAACGCTGAATAACAGACTCAACATAATCGCACATGAGGGCAGCCAAGGTGGGCAGATCCCCACGATGGACCAGGAGCCACTCGGGCAGTGCCGCTACAGACAAATCGATTAATGGCCCTGCCGTGATGGGCACCCCCTGCTGCTCTGCCTCTGTGATAGAGACGTCCCAATCCTGCCAACAAAGACGGCCTTCTGTTTGCTCTACCTGACGCCAAGTCACAGACAGGTGGGCACTGTTGCAGGCCTGCAGGTACAGGTGACTGGTCCGACCCCAAGGTTGATTTGTCTGAGCTGCCAGATAAGTGGCCAGCCGCCCTTCCTCGTGCAGTCGCGTTTCAAACATCTGTCCCGTAAACTCACGCACGAGTTGATCCCGCAGGCGATGGCACTTTTCCAAGACTAATTGGCTAACCCGATCCTGTTGTTCCGCGTCATCACCGCACAGAGCCGTTACGAACAGACGCGTCGTTTCCTGCAATGCCTGGTAAAAATCGTTTGGTAGTTGCAGGCCAACTGCCCTCCAGTCCTCGACATGCTGGCGTAGCTGATGCAGTTCCCCGCGGGCCAGCTCCAGAAGGAGCCGGTATGGATGGGGGCGGTTGGACACACTGGCCGATTCCAGAATCCGGCACCACTTATTGGACAGCCACCAAGGTACCAGGACATGTCCGCTTTCACTCAGTTCATGGTATAGTTGCAGACAGCCATCTTCGATCCGGACGCGACTCGGCATGGGAACGGGTAGCAACGACAAATCGTAGGCCACCGCGAATGAGGCCCGTTCCAAAGCTGTGCGGGCCTGCGGTGGTAACGTGTGCGGTAGCAATAAGGATATGTGGCCCATCGTCGTTTACGGCCCGCTTAGCCCCTGCCTGATAGGTCCATCCCTGTCTTGTACCACTACATGACTTTATACCGCACGAACTGATTCAGGAAAACCAACCTTCTACTACTACTACAACTTGTAAACTCCTACCATTTACGGATAATTTGAACATGAACAAAAAGCACAAAAGTCGCTTCCACAGCATGGATAGTACAGATTTCTCGAGCTCTGCACACCACTGCCACATCTCGGACTTGAGATGTACGGTAATCACATGAAACAGTGATCCGTCAATTTTTACCGTAAAGGCAGTACTGTCTCCAACAGACATACAACTTATGCATTCGGGTCACTACTAGTCACCCTCTGGAAGCGATCTGTCGCAACGTGTCAAGCCATCGTAATCCAGAACCCTCGGCCATCTTGTCTATTAGCTGTTATGGCGTTTGAGCCTAATGAGATGGACACGTTTCAGCGGATGGTATCGAAGTCAGCACCGACCTCGCTAGGCAGGGAGTCTACGTCTGGAGGTTGACGCAGGGCAACAATGGTCAAATTAAATTGGTTGGCCAGGCGAATGGTTTCTTCCTCGTCCAGTAGGATGGTTTGACCGGCTTCGATGGCCAACACGCGGGCACCGGCTTGGAACATGGTTTGGATGGTCTGTGGCCCTACTGTCGGGACATCGAAGCGGCGGTCCTGCTGGGGCTTGGCTAGCTTGACGACAACAAACCCACGGCGACCGCACAACTGCCCTGCCCGTTCAATCGCCTTGTCGGTCCCCTCGATGGCCTCGACGGCCAGGACGGCCCGCTCCCGCACCATCACGCTCTGCCCGACATCCAGCCGGCCCATCTCACGGGCCAGATGCCAACCGTAGGCGATGTCCCTCAGTTCCGCCAGCGTCGGACGCCGACGTGTTAAGACTCCTTCCCGCACGAGCAACTCCGGACACCAGTCTAACGGAGAAACACACTTCAGGCCAGCGGCCTGCAACTCAGCGATCAAGCCTAATAACAGGGCATCATCGTTGTTAGCCGGCCGGCGGCGGAAAAAGTAAAAACGGATGAAACGCCAATCCGGGAGAAAATACAACCATCGCCAGGGATGAAACAAGAGGTGTTTGTGAAATTTACCCGCCATCGTCCATTCGCGGACGCCGGTACGGCGAAAGGTGCGCAGAATGAAACCTAGGGAAGAACGGCGTAACCAATGGAATTCGGAGCACAAGGGTTGCAAGGCTGGGTCCGCCATCCCTGCGGCTGCGATACAGACCACCGGTCGGCCTGCCTGTTGGGCTTTGGTAGCCAACACGACGGGCAACCGGCCAGCGCAGGCAATCAATCCAAGTGGCCGTCCAAGCCGGGTCCGTTGGGCCTTGTCTGCCCGAGTCGTTCCGAACCCCAGCCGCCAGCTGAGCATTCCTGTTCCTTTCCCTTATCAGTCCTCCAGGCCTAACACTTTTTTGATCCGGGCTACATCCTTGCGAAGCTCAGGCAACTTCTCCATACTCGCAACAATCCGAGCAGTTTCCTGACGGGGCAGCGCTGGCATCCCCAGCACTTGACTATGCGGTGGAACATCACGAGGAACGCCGCTTTTCGCTCCGATGATGACATGGTCTCCAATCGTCAAGTGATCGGCCACTCCTACCTGACCTGCCATAACAACATAATCGCCCGTAGTACAAGAACCTGCAATGCCCACTTGGCTGCACAAAAGATTGTGCCGACCGATCCGGCAATTGTGCCCTATCATCACCAGGTTATCGATCTTGGTACCTTGACCGACACGAGTAGCTTCGAAAGTTCCTCGATCAATCGTACTGCCGGCACCTATTTCCACATCATCCTCGATTTCGACCCAACCCAACTGAGGCACTTTCATGTGCTTGCCCTGTTGCGTGCGGTACCCGAAGCCGTCTGCCCCGATCACTGCGTGGGCGTGTATGATGACTCGCTGACCGATTACCGTCTGATCATAGAGCACCACATGGGGGTACAAAACGACGTCGTCGCCCAAACGGCAATTCCGACCGATCACAACTCCGGCATGTAACGTGCACCGGGCTCCGACGATAGTACCCGCTCCGATAACTACGTACGGCCCCACAGATACCTCGGGTCCTAATACAGCAGTGGGGTCAATACAAGCCGTCGGATGAATCATCGGTTGATAGGCACCTGCCGGTGTAGCACGCAACCGCTGCACCACCTCGATAAACGCCGTTAAGGGATCGGATACCCGGATAATCGGTCGGCCGTTGCCCGTGAGTGTTCGCGGCACAATGGCGGCGCTAGCACGACTGCGTTCCCACGCCCCCCAATGCTTGTCACTTTCAAGAAATGTAATGTCACCGGGACCAGCTTCGTGTAGGGAACGGGCACCGTAAATGGAGATACTCCCATCCCCCTGCACCTCGCCGTTCACCCACTCCGCTACCTGTTGTAATGTCGCTGCCACGGCTCTCCTCAGTAGCATACCGCACTCTGAAGAGTGCACTTACGCCTGTTATCTTTAACAGCTCAAGGACGCTTAAGTTACTCCTCGGCTGCCAAGAAAACAAGGTCAATCAGTTGTGCATTCCTAAGACTTGTGACAACCATCTAGACGTTCTTCTATTAGCGGGTGAACTATTCCGTTCGTCCAAGTGTGACACTACCCTCCGGGTAGGTTTCATCCACTTTTTCCCTTGTAACTTCTCAATAATCCGGCAGATCCGTATTCAGGCCATTCTCCGGACCGGCGGATGCATACTGGTAGATCGGCTTTAATTTACAACCTTTTCAAATCAGTTCAGACGCATCCTGTAAGGTTTGACTGTCGGTTAATCACGAACAGAACGGCTGTGCGGGATATACCTCCGATTCAGTGGTGCGATTCCGACTTGCCATAACCAGATGGTAAGCAAAGAGCTACCCACACTTATGTGGGGACAGAGATAGGAGAGTTGGCCTAGCGTAATGAAGCAACCGAACTTGCTTAGAACTACTCTATCCTATACCCACAACAGCGTAGGGATATGTGTCAACTAACGGCTGGCTTCGCCAGCCGCTCGGAATCCCTAGGTCAAGTATAACTAGCCCCAGAGGTTTCAACCACCGACCCTTCAGAGGCAGTCTCCCGACGGAAAGGGGGATAACCTGAGCCGTTCAAAGGTATCATTTGATTTTCTTTAACAATATCTCCTCCAAGCGTTTCTTTTGCTCTTCGGTCAGTACAGCTCGCATTTCCTCATCCCGCTTCGCCCTTAATTCCTTTACTTGCGTTTCGAGCCGCAAAATCTCACTGTTGTATTTGTTCTGAATTTGATAGATCTTCTGCTTTTGTTCCTCGCTCAAGCCCAGCTTACCCCAATTGGGTGGTAGCTGACCCCGTACTTTCACTTCCGCCTCTTTAACTTTGCTTTTAGCGGCATCCACCTTTGGTTCCTGGGCCGCAATCACACCTGCGATCAGCATTACACCCAAACACCACCCACCGACCCATTTGACTAGGGGCACATACAGATGATACATCGTTGCTCCCCTCCCCAAAGCTCATGCCTTGTGAAAATTACCATTACTCTCAACTCAGATGGCCTCCGAAACACACAGACTGAAAACCATTAGAACAGACCGATCACATATTGCAAGAAAAAACATCCTGAATTGGCCAAATTACTGCAAGATATCGAAAAAAGCCATAGATAAACTAGTGGTAGAATGACACAAGCCTATGCAAAATGAACTAGCTTTTGTTTATCTTCGCTCAATGGTTTCCGCTTCTCCACTTGTGACTCTACAAGCCAAACAGCAGGTTGAAACTCCATGTTTCCTCCAAAACGATCCATCGCTGACCGCTGTCAACAATTCATCGACTTTGGTAAATTGGCGTGTAGAGATTATCGAGGGACAGTTGCAAGCTCATTTGCGGAAAGGGCGGACAAAGACCTTGGCTGCGTGCTAGCGACTAGACGTGTACAGTGCAAGCATTCCAATCCCCAAAGCTGTTGGATCGTTCTCGATGGTTAACCACACGGATTGGGCGCAAGCTGGCCACCAAAACTATCGTTTTATTCTTGGTTGCTTGGTCGCTGCTTTCAAGCGGCCGTCTGGGTTTTGCTAGATAAAAAGCTATTATCCCTTCCGAATCGTAATTAATCGATCGCATCGTTCGGTGTCCTGCCCAATTTGCTTTTTTGTTTGGCCACTGCATCCTATGCAGGATCGAGTCTCGACCCAACTCGCTCTTGTTTCCCAGATTATCCTTTTGAGTCTCTTTGTCAGAGTTCAACTTTCCGGCACATGGGCAACGTACATCCGTTGTAACTTCGAAAAGATCATTTTGTACGGAATTTCTTAAGCGGCAAAAGTTGCACGGTCAGGGTCGGTGGTAGCCGTGTTGAAAAAACACACGCTTTTCCTTACCCAAAAAGCGGTTCAGCTCCCGCCCACCGTCGATTGGAATCTCTTCGGCACGGTTTGTGCACTTCTCATCTGGTGGTCAGGAATGACTATCCCCTCTTCACAGGAGGTTTTTCTGATGACACCGGTCGATTGTGCTACTAGCCGTACTAACTCCATGAGTGGTACCGTCGCCTGCCGACGACCACTACGAGGGATGACGAGCGAGCATTCCGTCTCGGACGTCCGACGCTTGCTCTACGACATCGCCTACGTTTTGAAATTAACGCAGCAGGTTCGAAGTGAAATTGAATGCGAAAATGCTTACTCGTGGTCAACCGCTAGCCATCTTCCGCTGCAGGAGTGTTATGCCAGCTCTTCCCATTAAAAGGCACGGCTTTATGTAACAGCGATGAGCAGATGCGTGCCTATGCCCTAAGAGTTATAATCTCCTTGGCCATCTGTATGGTCGCGGCCACTTCGTCCTCACCGTGGTTAGCTGTCCGCCGCGTCAGCCGTGGCCAAAATGCTTTCCCCCTCCACACGATTCACTGCAGCTATTGCCACGGCACGTTAGCATTTACTGCTTCAGGAGCATGATGTCGATTTTGCGGAACTCGGTCGGGTGACTTTCTGCCTGGATGGCAATGTATCCTTCACTTAAGAGCACCTCACCATTGCGTTCACGAATCAGGTGTACAGCGTCAGGATCCTTAGGGTCAAGTTGCGGTTTTTCGTACTCTAGCACTAATTCTCCCTCCACATAATGGCGGACTTTGCCACTCCCATGTACTTCGATTTCGGCAGTGACCCAGACGTCTCCATAAGATCACAGGCACGGTCAAAAACATCGGATTGGCCGACTTCGTGTCCCGCTCAGGTCAGCAGGAAGTACAAATGTATGAAGTGCCTCTGGGCGGTCGGCCTCGTCTGGTGGCTCGATTACCCTTCGAACGTCTTAACCAGGGACAAGAACTACGTGTTCGCGTGATCCGCACCTGGGACGCTTCCTCGCCGGCTGAAGGTGAATTCCCGCCCTCATATCGACTCGTCATCGCCTACGACCCCGACATCAGATTGGATGGCAATCCGCACAACGATGACGTAGACCTCCACAACAACACTTTGGAACGCTCCGGCGACGCTATCAATCGGCTGTTCCGCTAATACCTAAGCACGTGACTTATACCTGACGATAAGGACCTTAAGTCTCATACTGCTGCTGGTCGAATGATTAATTACATCGTGGTAGTTAAGTTTGTTTGCATCCTGAAACATTTCAGAACGTCACTCATGGGCCCGAACCGGTCTGTATACAAAGTCAGGCCGGTTTTTCGGTACTTAAGCAAGTCATTCATGGTGCTTGTGATGGCGTAGCGGTGGGAGGAATCGTCGTCAGGGGGTGCCGTACACCTGCACGATACGTCCGTCGTCGAGTTGCAATTGCCAGCGATCACCCGTCCAGTGCAACTGATGCGGTTGGTAGGCCTTGACAAGGCGTAGGGCCTGAAGGACCACGGGATCGTCCCAGCGTTGCCCGGCTGAACAACCAGGCACAGGCCGGACACTTTTCAGGATTGGCTTGTGTTCAACTTGCTGATCGGAGAACAGCATAGCGGGCAGCAAAATACCATCCTGGTCCACCCAACAAATGGAACCGTCGCTCAATAGCACTTGTAGTTGCGGCTGACGAAATTGCAGGTCCACAAGGATCGATCCGTAGGCTGTAAGACGTATCTCCCGTACATCGGCGACCCATGGGTGGGCGGCAAATGCCTGACGCAGACGCTCTGCCGTGTTTGGTACAAGGATCGAAAAATGAGGGGGATGCCCGGACAGATAGCGAACCTCCGCTAGAAATTGGCAGCGATCCTGCCCATGTGGAGTCGGGCAAACAATCGCTTCGAAATCCTGCACATAACGGGGTTGCATCTGGAGCTTGGACATCAGGAAAGTGTTGAGAAGATAAAAGGTGTGATGCAACCCAGCCAAGGTCAGCCCAGCCCCTATAAGGGCGACCCACGTCTGCCAGCGGATATGCAACAGCAGTGATAGCCTGCTGGAGCGATGTGCTGCTCGCACGCGTATAGTGCCTACCGAGCGTTTCATGCTAACGGTATCCCGTACCAGTGACGTTAGCGGAGCAGCTACCACACGTGCAATTCCTGTTCGAGCCACACACCGGTGCGTGCTTTCACCTGGCTCCGGACCAATTCCAGCAGCTTGAGAATGTCGGCAGCCGTGGTGCCAGGATGAGCGACGACGTAGTTGGAGTTACGTTCGCTCAGTTCTGCACAACCGACGCGTGTCTTAGCCAGGCCAGCCCGATCAATCAGTGTTGATGCCTGGGTACCCGGCGGATTGCGGAACAAACGCACTGCCGCCTGAAAAGTCCACGGCTCCTGGGCCTTGCGTACAATCCAGGCTTTACGCATCCGTTGCAAAATGGTCGTCGGCTGCTCCGTTTCCAGTTCGAACAGAACGGACAGGATGACCGGCTCATCAATGTCACTGGAGTGCTCCGCAAAGCGGAGATCGCCGCGTTGCCGCTGATGAATGGTTCCATCCTCTGTCATGACGGTAACTTCGCGGACTACCGTGGCGATTTCTCCCGTTCGGTCTCCAACGTTACAGCGAACGCTTCCGCCTACGGTGCCCCGCAAACCGACCAACGTCTCCAACCCCGCCAGGCCTGCCCGAACTGATGCAGCGATCAACTGCCACAAGGAACCACCACCACCGGCACGGATCTGTTTGCCCTGCACCTGCACCGTGGTAAAAGCGGGTGCCGTCAGGCGGATGACCGCGGCCGCGATCGGATCGTCACGGACCAGCAGATTGTAGCCGCCGCCTAGCATACGGATGGGAATGTGCCACTGCCGGCACGCCAGAAGCACATCGCGTAGCTCGTCCACACTACGCGGTTGCACAAAATAATCTGCCACGCCGCCAATGCGTAAATGGGTGTAGGGGGCGAGTGGCTCCCGGCAGCGGACAATCTCAGGAAACCGCTGGGCTAACGACATGACCACCTCTCTTCCCTTGCGAAGATTCTGCTGCTACTGTAGCGGCTGTCGCTAACCAGTACCACTCTTTCCATGTGCATCCATATACCGTTGGTGAATGTCATAATCCGTTTCCGCCGAACGAATACTGTGTCGGAAAAAACAAGACGCCTGCCAAGCAGGCGTCCGGTGCGTAAAGTTGCTAAGGCGTGCTCCCGGTCCAGACGCAGTTAGCTGGCCGTCGCTGGAACCGCCTCCGCCGGTGACACTTCGCGGCCCTGACGAGCCACCTCGAAGCCCAGCTTCCGTTGCTCACCTTCCCCGATCACTTTCACCACAATCGTGTCGCCTGGCTGGAAGGCACCTTTGAGCAATTCTTCGGCCAGCATGTCTTCCAGATGTTGCTCGATGGCACGACGCAGCGGTCGGGCGCCAAACTCGAGGCTGGAACCCTTCTCGATCAGGAAGTCACGTGCGTCATCGCGGACGTCCAGGGCTAGGTTCTTGGGTTCCAGCCGCTTGGCCACCTTAGCCAGCTCCATGTTAACAATCTGCTTGAGATCGTCCTTGGTCAGCTGGCGGAACACGATGATGTCGTCCAAGCGGTTGAGGAATTCCGGACGGAACTCCTTCTCCATCCGAGCCCGAATCTTCTTTTGCATTTCCTGATAACTGGCCTCAGCATCTTTCTTCACACCACGCAACAGGGGAGCAGAAATATCGTCTTGTGCCACAATCAGTTCTGCCCCGATATTGGTGGTCATGATGATGATCGTGTTCTTGAAGTCGATGGTGCGGCCAACGTTGTCGGTTAGACGTCCCTCTTCCATGATCTGCAGTAGCATATTCCAGACGTCCGGGTGCGCCTTTTCAATTTCATCCAGCAGGACGACGGAATATGGTTTGCGGCGGATCTTTTCCGTCAGTTGTCCGCCTTCTTCATAGCCGATGTAGCCGGGCGGCGCCCCCACCAGGCGGCTGACGTTGTGCTTTTCCATGTATTCGCTCATGTCCAGCTGTACGAGGTTGTTCTCGTCGCCGAACATGAACTTGGCCAGTTGCTTGGCCAGCAACGTTTTACCAACGCCCGTAGGACCGGCGAAGATGAAGCAACCGATAGGTCGCTTCGGGTCCTTCAGACCGGAACGGCTCTTGCGTACCGCCCGTGCGATCGCCTTGATGGCCTCGTCCTGACTAACAATGGCAGAGTGCAGCTCGGCCTCCATGTTGAGCAACCGTTTGGTTTCGTCCTCGCCCACCTTCTTGAGCGGAACGCCGGTCATTTTGGAGACCACCTCAGCCACCACCTCTTCGTCGACGATGGCCTCGGACTCCTTGGCCTTTTCACGCCATTCGCGGGTCAGCCGCTCCTTTTCCTTCTTGAGCTTTTCTGCCTGATCGCGGAGGTGAGCGGCCTTCTCGAAATCCTGCTCCATGACGGCGGCCTCTTTCTCCGCGTTGAGCTTTTCGATTTTCTCGTCCAGCTCCTTGAGGTCCGGTGGCCGGGTCATAGCCCGCAGGCGCACACGGGCCCCGGCCTCGTCAATTACGTCAATCGCCTTATCCGGCAGGCAGTGACCAGTGATATACCGCTCGGATAGCTCCACTGCTGCTTTCAGGGCTGCGTCAGTAATCTGCACGTGGTGATGGGCCTCGTAGCGATCCCGCAGACCCTTGAGAATCTCCACCGCTTCGGCCATAGTGGGCGGATTGACGATAATCGACTGGAAGCGGCGGGCCAGGGCCTGGTCCTTCTCAATGTACTTACGGAACTCATCGAGGGTGGTGGCACCAATACATTGGATTTCTCCACGGGCCAATGCCGGTTTCAGAACGTTCGAGGCATCAATCGCCCCCTCTGCACCACCCGCACCTACAAGAGTGTGCAACTCGTCGATGAATAGGATGACGTTTTTGGCCCGGCGTACTTCATTCATAACGGCCTTGATCCGCTCCTCGAATTGGCCGCGATACTTGGTGCCGGCGACCATCATGGCCAGGTCGAGTACCACAATGCGCTTGTCACGGAGTAATTCGGGCACGTTCCCGTCCACGATCATCTGAGCCAGCCCTTCGACGATCGCGGTCTTGCCTACGCCCGCTTCCCCGAGGAGCACAGGGTTGTTTTTCTGCCGACGGGACAGGATCTGAATGACCCGTTCAATTTCGTTGGTGCGACCAATGACCGGGTCGAGCTTACCCTGACGGGCCAATTCGGTCAGGTCACGGCCAAAGCTATCCAAGGCCGGCGTACGCGAGCGGGAGCGAGCGGTCGCCCCCCGTTCAGCCGCACTGCCGCCGCCACCAATTCCAGGTTCGTTCTCGTTAGGCATGTTATGACCCAGCAAATTTAGAACTTCCTCACGAACATCTTCCAACTTCAAACCCAGATTCATCAATACCTGGGCCGCTACCCCTTCTTGTTCCCGCAGCAGGCCGAGCAACAGGTGTTCTGTCCCAACATAGTTGTGGCCCAAATTGCGGGCTTCCTCCAGAGCGTAATCCAGCACTTTTTTAACCCGCGGTGTGTAGGGCAATCGGCCCATAACCACTTGTTCTCCGCCTTGATGTCCATGCTGGACGATCTTCTCTACCTCCAGGCGGATTTTGCGCAAATCTACGTCGAGGTTTTTCAACACATTGGCGGCGACACCGGAGCCCTCCTTAACCAGCCCCAGCAGGATGTGCTCCGTCCCAATGTACTCGTGGTTGAACCGCTGAGCCTCTTGATTGGCCAACTGCATCACCTTGCGTGCGCGATCAGTAAAGCGTTCGTACATGGATGCCGCCTTCCTTCCCCCTCTATCGGGATTGGACTGCAGCGTGGCCGGTGTCAGGCATTTGAACCAGCCCCGTTGCAGTCATTATCGTTTGCCTATCTCTTACGGCCTGTCCGGCCGTTGCCTCCTATCAATTTGGATAGATTTTGATGACAGATGATTCCTTCCTACCCCCGTATTGTTATACGGACCCAACAGTTTAAGGATTGCTCCGTTTCTTTGCGTGCCAAGCGTTTTTTTCTCATGTCCGATTCTTAATTTATCTTTGTCCGCTTCTGTGGTTGATGGGAATGACGGCACGTACGCTCTTGCTCGGAAATACCCAACGTTTTTTATGGTGAATCTGTGGAATCGAACCAGACCGTCCTACGCTACAGCCTCAGTGGCCTACTGAACAATTCTTGACTATTGGTATGTATTTGGACATCTTTTCCAGCAATTTAGGCCGTAGGTGGCCTATTATTCCCCCGCTAGTCTGCCGCATTGTAGAGGTGTTGCTTTGGATAATCAAGGTAAGCAGAACCTTGGTATCCCCAAGACTTTTTTATGGGCCAATCGGACGTACCCTAATTGTGAGCATAGGTAACCACAAGTAGTCGGCGGGTGGTACCCGTTGGGGGTATCCCCAGGGAAATTCTTAATTGGCGAGTACAGAGTCGAGGCGTGCTGGATGGTGGGCACAAAGCAAACCTCACAATTGTACTTGGGGCAGAGTTTCAGCCTGCCGGCTTTGCAGCGTTTGCCAGATGGTTTGTGCGATGGTGGCATAGGCTTGTGCCACGGGGCTATCAGGATAGCGGCGGACGATGGGCTCCCCACCGTCGACACATTCGGAGACCCGCGGATCAATGGGTAACTCGCCCAGGAACGGCACGCCCGTTTCCAAAGCCAGTTTCAGCCCTCCCCCTGTGCCAAAAATCGAGGTACGCTTCCCTGTATCATCCACGAAATAGCTCATGTTTTCAACGATGCCCAGGATGGGAACACGTACTTCACGAAACATTTTAACCCCTTTGCGGGCGTCGATCAGGCTCACCTCACCTGGTGTTGTGACGATAACGGCCCCGGTTAACGGAGCGGATTGGCTGAGGGTAAGTTGGGCGTCGCCGGTTCCTGGCGGTAGGTCAATGACCAGAACGTCCAGTTCCCCCCAATCAATTTGAGCCAAGAATGCTTGAACGGCTTGAGCCACTTTGGGACCACGCCAGATCACCGCTTGCTCTGGACTTACTAGAAAACCCATGCTCATCAGCCGCAAGCCATACTTTTCTAGCGGCAGAGGGGTACGCTGCGGATCGACCGTATTCAAGCCGAACATGAGGGGTACGGACGGACCATAAATGTCGGCATCGAGCAACCCCACCCGCAGGCCCGAATGATGGAGGGCCATGGCCAGGTTGGCTGCGACTGTCGATTTACCGACGCCCCCTTTGCCGCTGGCCACTGCCAGGCAGTGTCGCACGCCAGCCAGGGTAGGCGGACGTGATGGAGAAGTTGCTGCTGTGGCGGGTTGGGTCATTCCGGCTCCGGCGGCGTAGCCGCTTGCGGGGTGGAGGAACTTACGATTTGGCCAAGATGCCGTAGACGTTCCAAGGTATAGATTCCCGTGGCGTGACCGTCATTCCAGACGATCTGATAAGCGTACCGACCAACCGGTGTCATCCCTTGGGGCTGAGGAGCTCCGGCAGCCACCTCTTGGGGACTCAGCACGCGGAGCGGATTCGGCGGACGCTGTCGCTCTTCCACACAGGAGGCACAGGGGCAGTTTTCCCGCAATGTCTGCCAACGGACGAAGGTAACAACACCGTCGTTCCACTCGATCCGTAGACCATCGCCTTCACGTCGTAACGCTAGGGGGAAAATTTCGGCCACGGTCACGCTTTTGCACTACGGGGAATGCGTTATGCTCTAGATAGAGCATTTTCATGGTCCGGTCATAATGAATTATAGGGGCTTTCATCCGGCCGCGGCTGGCAGCTCATCTTACAGATAGACAGTTGGACATGTTTTGACGGGCTAGTAGTCTCGCTCTAGTCCTACATGTACCGCTGTCTCAACTGATTGGTCCCACTGATACAATCGCGCGACCGCTAAGCCAGGTCCTGTACTGGTAATCCGTAAACCTGTAAGCAACGAAAACCCCTTCTAGCGGCTTGGCTGGCCTATTTCTGGGCCGCTAGAAGGGGAAGCCATCTGAAAACCGACTATTTGCCAGGTCTTTTGATAGGTACTTCGAATTATTTGTGGTTCTTGTGGCAGTCGCCGCACAGACCGCCAATCCCTTTCAAGCTAGCAGCGATGGCTTTGCCGTCTCCTTTTTCCGCAGCAGCGACAATTTCGCGGGTGAGATTGAGGAATTTCTCGGCCCGTGCATGGAATTCCTTCTCGTCACCCCGAGGCGGCTTATTTTTCAGGAGATTTTCCACGCAGGCCACCCAGTCTCTACCCAACTTGGCCACTTCATCGTAGTTCTTGTTTTTGCTGGCTTCCGTGATCTTGGCCTTGAAACCACCCTTTCCGAAACTGGCCTTCATCACGTCGCTAATGCTGGCAGCCTTATTAGCAGAAATAGCCCAGCCATAGGTTGCCAGCACGCCCACCACCCCCAACAGGGCGAACACACTGCACTGCATCAGCTTGCGGAACATACACCCCATCCTTTCAGCAAACAGCACCCCCGGCCTGCATTTGGGGAGCGACCGTCACTCCCCCCGGCACGGGTCTGTACCCTTTTGTGTTCCTTTGGATGCCCGTGCGTCGCGAGATTCCGTTCTGCGACACATCGCAGAACCCGTCTGCACCAGCTTGGTACAAGGAACACCTTACTTTTCACAACTATGTGGAGACCGGTATTGCTTATGGCAGGACGGTGCTGAGCATATCCCCTCTGGCGGAAGATGTCAAGCACCTGATAATCAATTTGTGGTATCTGGCACGACCATTCACAACTGTGCCAACCTATTAGCCGGCGTATAAAGCCTACTTTATCAACTTTTCTAGGTTCAAAGGGGTTACTGGTAGAAGTGCAACCTCCTTAGCACGCTAAAATACTGCAATCGTTGTTGCCAGGGCACGGGTGAGGTACCATGATACCGATGCCGGCGATAGGCACTTATTTCCTTCCCTCACACGATACCCTTGGACAAGGAGAATTAGCCATGTGTTGGCTAGCACGAGGCGGAAGTAGCTTGGCAGTAATGATCCTTTTGAGTTGTGTGTCCTGGGCTCTGCAGGAGCAAACCTACGATCTCAGGGGACCGGCACCACAAAAGGGAATGACCTTCCGCACCACTACCATTCTTAAGATAAAAGACGCTGACACCACTCTTAAAGTAATGGGCCAGTCCCTCAAAATGAAAATGAGCATGAAAATGGAAAGCGATGAGGAGCAGAAAATCCTGGAGGTTAATGGACGTGAAGTCACCAAATCACAAGCACACATCCACAAAGAGCGTGCTGTAATTACCTCTGATTTCGGTGGTGGTATGGAGATCACCCAGCCGACGGAGTTAGAGGGCCAAACAATCATCAGTGAACTGGTCGGTAAGGGGAAGTGGAAACATCGCCTTCTTGATGTTCAACCGACAGAGAAACAGAAAAAGGAACTGGATAACCGTATCGGCGTCGAAAATGATGATGAGCTTTTTCCTGAAGGCAAGGTGGCTGTCGGTCATCAATGGGAGGTACCGGCCGACGCACTCCGCAAAATGTTTGGTAACTCAATTATTGACGTCAAGGGCAAAATACGGCAAAAGTTTGTGCGGGTAGAGAAACTCGACGGAGAGGAATGTGCCGTCATTGAATCAGAGGGTAAAATCAAGGGCAAAATGAAAAATGAGGATGGCGAGCCGACAATTGACGTCATCATGGAGCTTAAGGCCACGGCTTGGCGTTCGCTCAAGACAGGGGTAGAGCTGAAAGGTAATTTCAGTGGCAGAATAGAACTGTCCGGTACACAGAAGGTAGATGACGCGGAGGTGATGATTGAGATGCAAGGGCCCTTCAGCGGAGAATCCCGAACAGAGATACTCAGCATGAAGAAAAAGGTGATTAAGGATTAACAGCTGATTTTATAGCCCGCTGATGACGGCGGTCGCCCGCAAGTAGTCATGAGGACAAGGGGCGGCACGCCGTTTTTATGTACTTTGAGTTCATACGGTACTGTAATACACTTGTGGCCAGGGACAAGACTCGCACCGCCTTAGCCACTAGTGAATACCAAGCTGCTACACTGGTGATATGAGCGTTCCTGTAATGTTGAGCTGTCCGCTGTGCGGACATCAATGGGAGCACATGGGTAGTCCGCCGACCAGTGCAGACGAGTGGCGGACCCTGTGTCCTAATTGCCGCGTAGCCAATGAGAGCACCCGTCAGCCGGCAGAGGATGCCCGTGCCGTTGCCGTTACTCCGAATAATGGACCACCGCAACAATTAGTGCCAGGTCAGATCATCGCTGGGTTCGAAATCCTCGAGGAGATCAATCGGGGGGGCATGGGGGTCATTTACAAGGCCCGCCAATTGGCGATGAACCGACTGGTGGCCTTGAAGGCAATAAATCCCGCCAAGTTGCATCAGCCATCGGTCCGCGCCCGTTTTGAGTCGGAAGTCAAAGCAGCCGCTCTACTCAATCATGTCAATATTGTCACGGTCTACCAGGCAGATCTGGACGGTCCGTTTCCCTACTTGGCCATGGAATATGTCCCGGGGATCGACCTGTTACGTCTGGTGCGTCAACAGGGACCGGTGCCGGTGCTGGATGCGGTGTATTACATCCGGCAGGCAGCGGAGGGGCTGCAGCACGCCCACGAACGGGGTCTAATCCACCGCGACATCAAACCGAGTAATCTGATTGTAACCCCTGCTCCCTTGGGTTCCGCAGAACTGAAGGGGCGTCTGCCACGCGTCAAAATCCTGGATATGGGTTTGGCACGCGTTATCGCACCCGATGGAACCGATTCGGATGCCGGCATTTCCCAACCGGGGGTGTTTCTGGGGACTCCGGACTATGTGGCCCCGGAACAAGCTGAGGACGCACAACAGGCGGACATCCGCTCCGACATTTTTAGTCTAGGAGCCACCTTTTACTATTTGCTGACAGGTAAGGTCCCCTTTCCCGGTCGCACTCTGGTAGAAAAAGTGCGTAAAGCGTTAAGCGGCCCCCCGTCCCCACGGACGGTGCGACCCGAGATTCCACCGGCTGTGGACGCCGTCGTGCGCAAGATGCTGGCACCGGATCCGCGTCGCCGATATCAGACACCTGCGGAACTGGCAGCCGCCTTGGATCGCATCCTGCGGGGTGAGAAAGTCCAAGTAGACGATACTCCCGAAGTCTTCGTCCGTTCACCTCTACTGACGGAAGTTTCAGCGCATCGCGGGGCCGTGCGCGCCTTGACTTTCACGCCTGATGGTAAAAATCTGATCAGCGTGGGTGACGACGGTGTGCTGACGTTATGGGATCCATTGACATTAACACCCCAACGAACCATCCAAGGAGACTTTGGGGTGGTCGAGCAGATGGCGATTGCCCCCACGGGACGCTGGGCGGCAACGTGTGCCATCCGGCTCAGTCCTGAAGAAATGGGTGTGCAATTATGGGACCTGCACAACGGTCAAGAACGACGACGCCTCCGTGGGCCGGCGGATAACGTGCTGGCTGTTGCCATCTCCCCCGATGCCACCACGATAGCAGCCGGCACGCACGATGGCTTCCTATGGATCTGGTCGATCGATCCCAAGGGGCCACAAACCTACTGCTTGCGGGGACACGAAGGCCCCATCACCGGTCTGTGCTTCGTTGGACCGGATTCTTTACTATCAACAGGTCAGGACGGCTGCTTGTGCCAATGGGAACTTTCTACCGGCAAACTTAAGGCACGCAAAAATCCTGAAGCCGGACCGCTGCGAGCTCTGGCTTACGCCCGCAAGCGGATCGCCCTCGCTGGCGACCGCCTACTGATTCGCAAATCGGACAATTCCATCCTTACTCTCATCGGTCATACCCCGCCGATCCTCAATGTGGTACTCAGTGCAGATGGTAAAATCCTGTTGAGTTGTGGTAGTGACGACACGGTGCGTGTCTGGAGTACAGAGGAAGGGACAGAAGCGGCGGCCTTCCCTGGGCATGTTTGCCCCGTGCGTGCCTTGGCCTTGGCCCCGGACAATACCGCCGCTTACACTGGTGATGCTGTCGGAAAACTCCGCCGCTGGAAAATGCCCACGATCTGACGGAAAAACGCTTACTACTTTTACCAAGCTCTGATCGGCTCCACTTGCTATTAGCCTCTCCCTCCCACCACCGCCGTAGTGAATGTGTATCGCTCCATGTCGCGGCCGTAAATTCGACTTGTACCAGACACCGAAGCCGCTATACACCGGTCCCGGAAAATTGTCCGGTGACCGGAACCGTGCTGTTCCAACTATTGCTGACCTTCACTAGGAAGAGGGAACATGTTATGTCGCCTCTGCAACAAAGCGGCGGTTTATGGACGACATCGCGACGCACTTGGGCCAGGGTCCGACAGTGGGGTTGGACTACCGTGTTAGGATTAGGATGTGGCTACTGGCTCGGCGCTAACGCCCCGCTTACCCGACCCTCGCTAGCTCAGCAGGCTTCCGTTGGCAATTCCAACGCCAGCAAACACGTCGTCGCGTACATCTACAATGGTATCCCAATTACACGCGAGGAATTAGGAGAGTTCCTTATTGCTCGCGGTGGTTATCAGAAGCTGGAATTGCTTGTAAACAAACGGATTATCGAAATCGAGGCTGCCCGCCGCAACCTCACAGTTACTCCCGAAGAAGTTCAGGCCGAGTTCAATGAACGGTTACGAGGCATGGGCATCAGCAAGGACGACTTCGTCAACAAAATCCTGCCCCATTACGGCAAGACGTTGTACGAATGGACCGAGGACGTCATTAAGCCCCGGTTACTGCTGGTGAAAATGTGTCGGGATCGTGTCAAGGTCTCGGAGGAAGATCTCCAACGCGCCTTTGAGAACAAATATGGCGAGCGACGGCAAGCCAAAATCATATTGTGGCGTCCCGGTGAATTGAAAGCAGCTCAAAAGCAATGGGACGAAGCCCGGCGGAGCGATGAGGATTTCGATCGGATTGCCCGAATGCAAGCCGATCCCAACCTGGCAGCGGCATGTGGTCTGGTCGCGCCCATCGGGCGGTATGCTTGGGTCGATAGTGAGGGTAAAAGTGACGTTGTTGAAAAAATGCTTTTCAGCTTGAAAGAAGGTGAAATCAGCCAGCTATTCCAAACCCCCGCCGGCATCATGTGCATCAAGTGCATCAAGATTATCCCACCAGATACGTCTGTGAAACTGGAACAAGTACGCTCTGAACTGGAAAAAGACATCTTCGATAAAAAGCTGAACGCCGAGATACCCAGGTTTTTCAACGAGCTGAAAGAACAAGCAAAGCCTCAATTGCTCCTGAAGGGACCGCCAACACCCGAAGAGTTCGCCGAGGGAACACGACGATTGATCGAAGCTGCAGGGCTGAAGGTCCCTGAACCCGTCCCGCAATCTGCTACTCCAGAAAAGAAGTGACCACAACCGGAGCTGTCCGAATGCCCCCTGGTCTGAAAAACAATGGCGTCGTTCATGCTTTTCCGAAATAACCTTTCCCACTCATTGCAAACCCACTACGCCAGCCACGCATAATCCCCTTTTTCGACCAATCAGTGACCTGAGGCGATAGGACTCTCCCAGCACAATGCTGTTTCTATTGCTAGCAACGTCGCTTCGGAGAACGGCGTGAAGAAGGCACCGCCTCGGCCGGTCGCATCGCTGCTGGTGCTGATGCCGGTGACTTATTGATTGTTGGTCCAGGTGGCGAAACAACCCGTGAACCGACCCCAGGACCAGAAGGATAAGCCCCACGAGCAAGCGGACCGTGTACCGCTACGCGTGATGCCAATCCACCGGAAGGCACCGACCGCGGAGTCGCACCAGCGGGGTTGGAATTCGGGCCACCTCCTGGCCGGATGACTAACGGGTGCATGCCCGAGGCCAATGATCGAGACGATGCGGAACGATCAGGTAGCATCAAATTTCTAGAAGACTGTACTCCTCCCTGGAGGGTTGACGTCCTGGGTTGGGTTGGTGCGGCGGACTGAACAGTTGGGGTGGGCCGCGATGCCGAAGGAGCGGACATGGGTGCTTTCCGTTCTCCAGAAGGAGAGCCAGGAGGAGAGGATGGGGTGGGGCCGGGTGAAGCAGGTTGTCCTGTGTCAATACGCGGTGGTGGTGGAGGATTTCCTGCCGGAACTGTTGGAATGGGACGACTCGGCCGCACTGTGGGATTATCAGCTCCTTTACCAGAGTAACCCTTGGCTGGCGGGGGAAGGGATTCCTTAGATGGCGGAGGATAATCCCGGGGCGGAGGGGACATTGGCGGCACTACCTTCTCGGCGCCTCCCTTAGGTAGGACCTTGGGTTCCGCCGATGGTTGTCGTTTGTCAAGGGGAGTCGTCGGAAGGGGCGGGGGAACTTCGCCCGACTTCACACCTTTGCCTACAAGCGGTGCCTGGGGCTCTGCTTTCCCCTTCGGAGTACCCTTGGGGTCTACCTTAACTTCGGTCTTGTCCTTGGGTACTGTCGGGCCTGGGAGGATGGGCAACTCCTTAGGAGTCACTTTGCCTTTTGGATCCGCCTTTGGATCAATTTTCGGGACGAAAGGTGTGTTCCCCTGACCTTTTGGGTCCGGTTTGATGGACGGATCGACGGGCGGTTTCGGTTTCGGATCCTGAGGGGGTACAAATGGTCCTTTGGGGTCGGATTTCGGCTCAATCTTGCCTTTGGGCTGCGGTTTGGGTTCCCCCTTTGGAGTTTCTGCTTTGTTTTTGGGCTCGGGGGGCAGTGGTCGCTTCGGGGCGGGCGTACTGCCAGGAGAGGGCGGTGGCTGCCGGTTGGGACCTGGCGGCAATGCACGGCGGGCAACTTCGGCGGGCACTTGCAGTTGCAGGTTGCGTACTGCACCGGCAACCGGCAACGGCTGCTTACCCTGGGGGGCTTTGGCCGCTGCCTCGACCTTGGCACGTTGTAAAGCCATCTCCCGCAATTGCTTGGCCTGTTGAGCCTCACGCTGCCGAATGTCAGGCGGGGCAGGACGCAAGCCAACCTCCGGCTGCAACTGGCCTGCCGCTTTCAGCGGAGCTAGTAATGCGACGGCGGTCACGTCGGTTTTATTCACCACTACGCTGCGGTTTACTACTGCGATGTTATTGGTCACGTTACGGATATTAGTTTGCGTAATGTTGTTAATGACAATGTTTTGCTGTGCCAGGTTAACAGGTGGTCGGGGCAGATCACCGCGGAAGCGGCCTAGATAGAGCGTGTTCAAACCATTGAACCAGGCGGGCTGCTGACGGAAGGCCAGAGAGTAATAGCTCCACAGAGGGTCATAGCCCCAGGCAACCCCCGTACCAAATCCGATGGTAAAGCCTCCCCGTGGTCCAAATCGTCCACACCAGGCGGAAAAGCCCCAATCCAGATAGCGTGGGCCAAAATAATCACCGAAGAAGTAGCAACTCCAACCCCGGCGAACAAACAGGGCACCAAACAAGGCCGGTTCGCTGATCACATAGGTGGGGGTGTACACAAAGGCGGGCCGCCGCCACAGAACCGGCTGTATAACCACTGGGGCGAACAAGATGCCGCGTGCTGCCAGAGGATAGTCCCAAAACCCCGGTACAAAAACCCAACCCAGAGGCGTCCAGCGATAATGGGCCGGAACCCAAACCCAGCCGGGGCGGAATTCCCACCAAAACCCTGGTCGCCAGACGTAGCGACCTCGCCACACCCAGCAGCCGGGCACATAAAACGACGTGGCCGTGGGTGCCGGGATACTCGGACCAACTTCGATGTCCGCCGGTGGTTCGGGAAGATACTGAATGTCAGCGGGAGCGGGTCCCCCCCCGGCTTCGTTCGCTGGCAGAGATTGCCAGAATCCCGGTACCCACTGCCAACCTCCCTCGACCGCCCGCCACCAGCCTGGTACCCAAACCTGTCCGGGTGGTACCACACGCCAGAAACCACTCACCCAAACGTATTGTCTTTCTTCCTCGTCCCAGTGCCAGTAACCGGGTATCCACACTACATTGTCCCCCTCAGGCCTCTGCTCCGGGGGGAGTTCCTCTATCGGTTCCGGGGGCTGCACAGGCACAATCGGCGTCGGTCGGCTGTCCACGGCAGGTGTGGCGTATGCCTCGTGCACCGGTCCCTTAGCACGCACCTCCAGTCCTTCAGGTAAGTCCTGCTCCTCCTGCTGATAAAACACCGCAGCCGCTACCGCCCTGCTATCTCCACCTGCCGGATCAGGATCAATACCGCACAGAGCTGCTGAGCCAGCGCAAAAACCTAACCAACTCAACCACCGGAACTGCCAGCCGGACATGGCTTGATCCTCACGGGATGTTTATCGCTAGATGCTTTTATCATGAACAGAACGCCAACAGCAACGGCCCTTGCGCTATTTGCTTAAGTGATTACCGAAATTTGCTTAAGTGAATACCGAAACGGAAATGATGTGCTATGCATGCGACTCCATATTGCTGCAGTCGAAAAACATTATTCGTAAAAGTGTGGTTATTGCTAGGCAAGTCAGTCTGCCAAAATCTGTGTGGCCAGAATTGTACACTAATTGTACAGCAATCGAGCAATCCATAGATTAGTCACATGCAAACGGTAATAAAGTTGATAATTGTTTTGATAGTTGCCCAGGCTGAATGCTTTACCAACGCCATTCGACTCCGAATTGCAATCCGCTAACCAGCAGATCGCTTTGCCGGAAGGGCGGTCGTGGCCGGAATTGACCGGAAAAAGGTACCGGCGGAGCATTAGGTACTTGAGTCAGGTCAACGACTCGATCAATCTGATCGCCCGGCCGCATAACATTCGTCCAGTAGAGAAAGTTATAGCCAACATAGAGCTGCCAGTTGGGCGTTAAGCGATATCCCACTTGCATAGTGACTTCTGGGACAACGCTGAAGCGGTCCAAGTGGAAAGTTCCCAAATTGGAAGCAGCTGCCAACAATCCTCCTGGATAAGAAACGGGGGCTTGCCCCGGCCGGATACGAGTTTGAATCCCGTAAATTTCCAATTCCTGTTCGGTAATACCAAAGGCGATGGTAGCCCGCCCCCAAACGGTCCAGCGTCCCCAGCGACGCTCCCAGGTCAGGCCGATCTGACCACCGTGGAATCGGTTCTCTGTCGCAAACCGGTCACGCACAAACACAACGGTTCCCGGTGGATCGGGAACGAACAGTCGCGTACCGCCTGGACCTATCACCAGGATATTCTCCAGGATTTCCAAAGACTCACTGAGATTGAGATAGCGGTAACCAATCAAACCCGTAACCTGTCCGGTATCGGTTGTTTTCAGGCAGCACCGCAGGTTGGTATCTGCTCCCCATAACAGGCTCGAGGCATCGACCCGCAACTGCCCTCGTAGAATACCCGGGACAGCAACCGCCTCGCCGGTTTCACCGATCACTCCACCACCATTTGGCACCGGGTTGGGACTGAAAACGGGACGTGTAATTAAGGGAAAATGTTGTGAATCGATGATAACGGAAGCCGTTTGCCGACCCAGGAAGAAAAAGCTCCCGTCCCAAGCACAACTACGATCGGCATCCCATAATCCGGCACGGATCCGGAAGCCACTCCGCGTCGAACCAATCAAGTTTCCGGGGCCCACAATGGGTACAGTACCTGGCTCATTCAAATAACCAAAACGGTTCGGGTCGGGATTGGTAGTCGCCAGGATCGGTATTCGTAGCGGCGACATCCACCATAATAAATACTCGTTTTGGACGTAAGCATAGGGCCAGTCGACGTCGTTAATTGCTCTCCGACTCCAGGGAAGCCACAGCCGATCAGCTAACCAGCCACTACACAATTCGGCCAAGGACGGATAGTCACGCGACAGATTTAAAGCGGGCGAGCCGAAGGTATGGCCCGCTACCGGCAGATAAGCTGGTGTTAGCAATTCCGGTGGGGCGGGCGGCAAGACCGAATGAGTAGTAGCTTCATCGGCCATGCGGCGGGGTAAGGGTAATGGAGCAGGGACTGTATTGGGTGTCGCCGGTTCGGCGGGACCGTCCGCTGGTGGAATCCGCGGTGGGATCGGCGGGATGGTTGCAGGTGCTGCACCTTTTCCGGGCAATGTCGGAGGAATGGCCCCCGGCTCGACAGTCCCGGGCTGTTGGGGAGCTGCTGATTTAGCATCGGAAGCGGACGTGCCCGGCAAGGGACCACCGTCGGTTTTACCGCCTGACGGAGGTTTTTCGCTTAATCGAGCTCCGTCTTGGGCAACCGGATTGGGTAAACCGAACGCAGCTCGCGGTGGGGCCGGTCGCCAGATTCCGGCATCTTCGCGAGCAGGAGTGGCTGGTGGCAAAAACGCAGGAGCGGAGGATGGAATAGCCACCCGCGAAGGGGGTTGCCATACAGAAGTTCCATCCGCTTCAGGGGTTGGTTGGGCAGGTCTTTCTGAACTAGCATCGTGGGTAGGCGTCGGCAGAGACACAGTCCCTACGGGAATCGATCGCTGGAATACTGCTGATGGTGAAGAACCTTGTGCGGAGGTAGTTGCAGGGCGGGATTGCGGAGCTTGGCTAGCAGCAGGCCGCCATAACGTCTCGTCGGCTCCTTGACCAACACCTCTGGCAGGGTACAACGTGCCAACGCACCCTAGAACTGCTATCCAACACCAACGCCGGCAACCCCTTGAGCAGCCCGCAATGATATCCCGTTTGCCCATGTGCTCCACGCGCTCCCTGGGCCCTGCAATCCGGAAAGCACGTTTTTTCCCTCCTTTACCACATCGGCTGCCCTTTACCGGCAACCGTAAGATTTTTTCTTTTGTACAGTCTCGGTCTATTGATCATCCTCATCAAGCTCGGAGGGCTTTAGGTGTTCCTACTAACTGTTATCCAGTGTCCGAATGTAGTGGAGCTGCAAACTTGCCCATTTTGATGCATTTTGAATCAACTCAACGTAGCTATCTGAACTGGATACGGATCCGCAAGCGTCAAGGATAAATGCCGTTTTGATATGTTTACGAACGAAAGCGTACTGCTAGTTTTGCTTGACTAGAAAGGTAATAATGTCTAACGTGACGAAGGATTCATCCTTGATGGTGCGAATACCTTCTCTCAGTTAGGCACCCCGGAAAGAAAATATTTAACACGCATCATCACCTGAGGTGGTACCGGTAAATAGAAGAAATCAACGAGCCGGAGAATGACGGCTTGCTGGGTGGAGACGTTGCCCCCAATGGTATGGACGACTTATCGATGGTTGTTTATCAGTTTGGCTTGCATAGGTCTGGTCGCCGACCAAGTGAGCAAGTATGCGGTTTTTGGATGGTTGTATAGGGAGGGTTACTGGAGCGACGGTCACGGCAACAGCTATGACGTGCTCCCAGGCTGGTTCAAGTTGGTAGCCCAATACGATTTGAGTACTCCGCTCAGCGAGGACTGGCGAGGCCCCCTCCAGCGGCTGAATGCACCGGTGATGCCGCGGGTCAACCATGGAGCCCTCTTTGGCATGGGCCAATCCCATCGCTTGCGGGCAAATACGGTTTTCGCAGTCGTCAGCGGTCTAGCTGCGGTTGTGATTGTGTTGTGGGGGTGGCGGTGTGCCACTGCCCGGGATCTGTGGCTCAGTATGGCCTTGGGTCTGATTCTGGGCGGTACGCTTGGCAATCTCTATGATCGCCTGGTTTTTTTCGGCGTACGGGACTTCCTCTATTTCTATAAGATCGATTGGCCGGTGTTCAACGTCGCCGATTGCTGTCTGGTTTGCGGAGCCACGCTATTATTTTTTCACGCCTTTTTTCTGCCTATCAAACCTGCTGAAGACTTGACGATGAACCAATCGAGCATGCCTGCGACTCCAGCCGTATGCGGCCCCGACAAGTCGATCCCTGCGGTTTCTGCCCCCCCTGTTGCATCAATTTCTCACAGCCCTGATGGCCAGCCAGCAACGACGTCGCTCACCCCGGCAAACTCTGACGCTTCAGTAGCCGGTCCTGCATCGGCTTCGCCTGCGAATTGCCATGCGAGGGATGGCGTCAGTCAAGCCACGAATACGGATATTGGGGATCGTCGTAGTGAAGAGCCTGGGGGGTAAGGTAGAGAGGACGGAACGTATCGATCATCACAGCCAGTTCGTCTGTCCGCTGGTGGCTGAAGCTGGCGGCAATGGTACCAGGGTGCGGTCCGTGGGGAATACCATGGGGATGGAGGGTGATCGAGGCCTCCTCGACTCCACGGCGACTACTGAAACGCCCGCGTACGTAGTAAAGTACTTCGTCACTCTCGACGTTGCTGTGGGCGTAGGGCACCTTGATGGCCTCCGGGTGGGTGTCAAGCATACGCGGAGCAAACGTGCATACGACAAACCCATCGGCTTCGAAGGTCTGATGGATGGGCGGCGGCTGATGAACAGTGCCTGTAATCGGCTCGAAGTCGTCGGCATTGAAGGTGAAGGGATAAACGTATCCGTCCCAGCCAACTACGTCGCACGGATCATCCGCTAAAGTATACCGGCTGAGGCGATCGCCATCTTTGATCAACACAACGGTTTCACGTCCGCTGCCGTCTTCCCCATGATCCAGTAGTTCGCTCGGGCCGTGCAGATCCCGTTCGCAAAAAGGGGCACCGAGTTTAAACTGACCATCTGGATTGCGATAGCGGTTGGGAAAATCGACCAGGCCGCGTGCTTCGATAATCACCAGATCCAACGTCGTATCGGCAGGAGTCTCCAGCCGCCAGAGAAGACCACGCGGGATGACGATATAGTCATAAGGACGGAAGGGAAGCCGGCCCAAGGGAGAAAGAACTGTTCCCTGGCCCTTGTGCACAAATAGGATTTCGTCGGCAGCGGCATTCCGAAACCATTCCACCTGTGCGGTGGCCGGACGACAACGCCACAGCGTTACATCATCGTTGGTTAGCAACGGCACGCGACCGGAAATCGAATCGCCCTGGCGGGGCAATCCTGCGGTCCGTATATGATGGTGCCGAAGCACTGCTTGCGGGACCCGTTCGACAGTCCAGCGGCCAGCCGACTCCACCTTGCGTACCCGTGTAGGGGGACGTCGATGATACATGATGGTATATGCCCGGCTGAACCCCGCCCGTGTCCAGACTTCTTCGTAATACAAACCCTCATTACGGAAACCGGGCTGCGTCCGATGGGCAATGTGTCGCTTACGAGGAATGCTGCCTAAAGTGCGGTAATATGGCATGGCTTTGATCTCCCACAGAGGCAGAGGGGGCAGAGGAACGTCAGGTCAGTGTGGTGTACCAGTTCCAGGCCTGCGGGATCATGGATGCGGTATGACCCGGTTGCTTAAACAGCCCAGCCGTTCGATCCGGAGCTCAACGATATCACCCGGCTGCAGCCAACCGCCTACAGCCTGGGGGGTCAGTTCGAGAATGCAGCCGCTGCCGACCGTCCCCGAGCCGATGACGTCGCCGGGTCGCAGCTCGGTATCCCGGCTGGCATGGGCCAGAATCTGAGGCCAGGTCCAATACATGGTCCCTGCGTTACCTCGCGAATACAAGCGGCCATTGACCCACGCGGTCATCTCCAGATGGAGCCGACCATCGTGGTAACGGTCTCGGAGCTGATCCAACGGCACAATACTCGGACCCAGACTGGTGGCAAAATCTTTACTTTTGCTCGGACCCAAACCAACAGCCATCTCGACGCGTTGCAGATCCCGAGCACTCCAGTCGTTCATGATGGTGAAGCCGGCCAGGCATTCCAGAGCCGAGTCATCCGCGGGCAGGTCGCGGGCGGGTCGGGCCACCACAGCGGCCAGCTCCAATTCGTAGTCCAGCTCTTGGCACCCACGGGGAGCCCACACCGGATCACCGTCACCAATTACCGCGGCTGGATTCGAAAAGTAGAAAACTGGCACCTGGTACCACTGAGGCACCATGGCCAACCCGCGATGGGCCCGACAGGTACGCACATGCTCCTCAAAAGCGTAAAAATCCCGAATCGAGGTCACGGCAAATGGTACGGGCACTCGCTCCTCCTGCACAGATAGCGCAAAATCCGGCCTCCGCTTTGCAATACTGTCCCTGGTTTGCTCTGGGGCTGCTTCTTCCGCGGGATACTATAACCCTCTGAAACCTTGACGGCTTGATGGTTGCTGATGAAGTTTGCCTTCAGGGCCGCTATGCCTCTATCCAGCAATTCTGCTACAAGGTTCCTCGCAACGCCTGCTCCCGCTCGATGGCCTCAAAAAGGGCCTTGAAATTCCCCTTGCCGAAGCTCCGCGCACCGCGACGCTGAATCACCTCAAAAAACAGCGTCGGTCGGTCGCACACCGGCTTGGTAAAGATTTGTAGCATGTAACCTTCATCATCCCGGTCTACCAGGATCCCCAGTTCGGCTAGTTCGGCAATGTTCTCCTGAATGGGTCCCACCCTCTGGGGCAGTACCTCATAATAGGTTTTGGGAACTCGCAGGAAGGAGACGTCGTTAGCCCGCATGGCCCGGACCGTCTGAATAATATCACCGGTGAGCAGAGCGATGTGCTGTACTCCCGGGCCGCCGTAAAACTGCAAATACTCCTCAATTTGACTCCGTCGTTTGCCAGGAGCCGGCTCATTGATAGGAAACTTGATGCGGCCGCTGCCATTTTGCATCACCTTCGACATCAGGGCCGAGTATTCGGTCGAAATGTCTTTGTCATCAAATGAAATCAGTTGTGTGAAACCAAGCACGTCACGATACCAGGCAACCCACTCATTCATCTTGCCTTCTTCGACGTTGCCCACGATGTGGTCAATAGCCACAAGTCCGGTTGGACGACGTGTAGAAGGTTGATACCGTTCCGGATCGATGGGTCGAAATCCCGGGGCAAAAACACCCGCATAACGGTCGCGATTGATGAAGCTGTGCCGGGTGTCTCCATAAGTGGCTATGGTGGCCACCTCCAGCACGCCGAACTCGTCTTCCAATGCCTGGGGTGGCTGAACGGCCTTGGCTCCCCGCCGCACAGCCTCCTCGAAGGCCTGACGGACATCCGGCACCTCAAAAGCGATGTCCATAACGCCGTCGCCATGCTGGATCAACCGGTAACTTTCCGGATGCTGAGCTGACAATGGCGACGTCAAAACGAAGGTGATGTCGCCTTGCTTCAGCACATAGCCGGCTTCATGCCGTACCTTCGTTTCCAGCCCAGCGTAGGCCACCACGTCAAACCCGAAGGCATTGCGGTAAAAAAATGCCGATTGCCGAGCGTTTCCTACAAAAAAACGCACGTGATCAATCTTGCGTAAGATGATGTCACCCATGTTGTCTCCCTCGCCGGATGTAAAGGCCCAACACCACCATCCTGTATGTGCTTTTTAGACGGATAGTCAATCTGTCGCTCCGACAATTGGGGCCTGTTCTTTGAAAGTCGATCACCTGCCATATATGGAATAGCGTTTTGTATGAAGGGATACCGGCTTAGTTTCTAAGCCTATAACAAACTTCAGACAACATAATGCAGGCCTGAGCGGTAATGTAAAATGCCTGGAGTTGGTCTATTCATTTGTAGCTTCCTCTTTCACAACTTCTAGGCGATACTACTTTTAAGGTGGCAAATCAGCCCGCGATGTTCCCCGTTGGAACGGCTGGAAGTACAGGGATATTCAATCGCCGTATCAATTGTGTCAATTCTTCACGCAAAAAGGGGAATGAGGGGGCGATGAAAAAGTCTTTCTGCATCTGGGTTGGGTCGTAATCGGTATTAATGACTACGTCGGTCACAAAGGGGCGGCGGGTGACGTCCTTGGAAAACATGGCATGCGGAATCTCCCCGAAGCTGGACAGGATACCCGCTCCAAATATCTTGGTTTCTCCGCATTCCTCGATCAGGCCGAATTCAATGCTGAACCAACTGAAACGTTTGAGAGCTAGAACGTGCTCCCCCTTTTGCGCAGCGGCGGCAGCACGACCGATAAGGACCAATAATTCCGCATAGTCCCGATTCATCAACGGTGGTACATGACCTAAACAATCGTGGATCATGTCGGGTTCAGGGGTGAACTCGGGATGCGAGCCGTGCCGGATGAATTGAGTGACAGGAAAGCCCCGACGGGCAATGTACTCGTAGAAAGTCCGATAGGGGAGTGCCCCCTCAGCGGGTACCAGATGCATCTGTGTTTCCTGCTCCAGCCGAGCACTGATGGTCCGTAGTTGGGGCACTTCCTCCTGAGTGATGGCCAGCGCATCCTTGGCCTTCAAGTAGATCGAGCAGGCATATTTGCGGTGGAGCTCATCCAGCTTGGGAGCTACCTCCCGCCAGATCCTGGTTTCTTCGGCGTTGTATTCAATGATCGGGGGCCCCAAATTCTCCAAACGATGCTTGCGGCATAGGTAGAACAGTTCCCGGCGGCGAGCCACATAGGCCGCGTCGTGCTCACCCGGGTGGCCGGGGTCCAACGCGAATTCCGCCTGGTCGGGCGGCTTGACCATCAACTCCGGATCAATCGGCTGACCGTATTCAATGAGAGTGGCACCCGCTTGCATGGAAGTGACCTCCATCAATGACGTGCTCGTCCTCACAAGCTATTTTACCTCTTTCTCCTCTGGAATGTTCAGCGGAGCAATTGTAACAAGGTACCTTGCCAACACCGACTACAGAAAAGAAAGTTAGAACGATTGCTTTCTCTACCGCTCGTAAGAGGAATGTGCTTGTTGAATGTGTCCGCTGAAATCTCTATGTAACGTCCGACTGAAGCGAGGTGCATGCGGGGTTACAATCTCACGTGTTATTTGAAATTCTCTAGGATAGCTGGTGATACTAACGCCAATGATCAATGAATCAGACCAGATCTGCCTGAAAGGACACTTTTCCGAAGGGAGGCAAAGCGGATGCGTGCAGCATACTTCCGGCAAACAGGTGAACCAGAAGTGATCGAAGTAGGAGAGGTTGCTACGCCACAGCCCCAAAGTGGGCAGATTCTAGTACGAGTGAAAGTGGCAGCGATTAATCCCATTGATACATACATCCGGCGGGGCACAGCTCCGATGCCATTACCGCAACCAGTAGCGATCACAGGCACGGACTTTGCTGGAGTAGTTGAGGCTGTTGGACCGGGGGTGAGCCGCTTTCGGGTCGGTGATCGGGTATGGGGTTCTAATCAAGGGTTGTTAGGTCGGCAGGGCACATGTGCTGAATACGTCTGTGTGGATCAGGATTGGGCCTATCCTATCCCGGAGGGTGTGAGTGAGGAGCAAGCGGCAGCGGCTGCCCTGGTGGGGATCACCGCTCATCTAGGTTTGTTCCACCGGGCTCGTTTACAGGCCGGCGAATGGGTCTTCGTTAACGGAGGTACCGGGGGCGTCGGATCGATGGTCGTACAAATGGCCAAAGCAGTGGGCGCTCGCGTGATTACCACCGTCGGCAGTGCAGAAAAAGCAACTTTGGCCCGCGAACTGGGGGCCGAGGTGGTTGCTAATTACAAAACGGACAACGTGGCAGCAGTCATTCGCGAAGCGACCAGCGGTCAAGGAGTCCACGTGTGGTACGAAACACAACCTCCAAGCAATCTGGACCAAACTGTCGAACTGACGGCCCAACGGGGCCGTATTATTGTCATGGCTGGTCGGCAAGCCCGACCCGTTTTGCCCAACGGGCCTTTCTATGTCAAAAACTTGACTCTTTACGGCTTTGCCATGTTCAACATGACGCCTGACGAGCAACGGGTATGTGCTGAAGACATGAACCGGTGGTTCATAAATGGCCAACTCAAAGCCATCGTCGGTCGACGTTTCCCCCTAAGCCAGACAGCAGCCGCTCACCGCCTCCAAGAAGAAAACACGCTTGGCAAAAGCGGAACGCTTACAGGCAAAATCGTCATATATATAAACGAATAGCCTGCATACGATTACTCAGCTCTCTACAGCACTGAACTCCTCGACAAGTTTGAGTATTCGTTACCGTCATGCAGGTCGTTTTGCGGACACCCGAACCAAAACCTAAGTTACCCAGACTCATGCATTGTGCGATAGAGTTACTTCTTTGATTTTGATAGGTCGAAACATCCAAAATAATCTTTGGAAAACCAGAATTACGAGCTTGCGGAAAGATCACATGGCCAACTCTGCGAATTGGGCAACGATGGTTTTCACCTGCCTGGTGATTATCTCAGCTCTGTTTGATCAACAGTCAAAGGCTGGATGTGAGGAGCAGGAGTCTTCAGCATCTCCCCGGCGGATCGCTGTGGCCCGTTTGGCTAGTGCAGCTGGAAGCCTGGCTGTCCGACCTGCGGCCGGCACCAGTTATCGTCCTCTGGAAGCGGATGGCGAGTTACTGTCAACAGACCGGTTTGTTGCCTTTCCTAGTGCCCGACTGGTGAGCAAAGATGGGAAGGTAACGGTGGACTTTCCGGCCGATCTGGATGGCCGCACACCGTGGCCGGTTTTTGACACGGCTGGCACATTGCACGCGTCCGAGGACGTATCGCTGGACTTAACGCTAGAAACAGGCCGCGTGCTTGTGCGTAACAGTGCGGGCGTCGGCGCCGTGGTGCTCCGTTTGCGCTTCTGGAAGCAGAATTGGACCATTGCGTTGGAAAATCCCGAGGCTCAGGTGCTGTTCGATGTGACCAGCCGTTGGCCGGCGGGCACTCGCTTTCGGCCGCGTCAAGAAGGCGACAAATCCGAGCGGGCCAGCCCGCTTGCTTCGGCCGTGTTGCTAGTCGTAAAAGGGAACGTGAGTGTTGACGTTGGTGGTGTGGCCGTGGCGTTGTCGGCACCACCGGGGCCAGCCGAACTACGTTGGGACAGTCTACAAGGTCCCCCCCGCCAACCTCGCAAACTCGAACAACTTCCCGCGTGGGCCGAGTTAGCCCGACCCTTAAGTAAACAAGGACAAGACCTGGCGGCTGCTCTCGATCGCTTACGCACCGCATTCGTCCATAATCCCGAACGAGCTCTTACCCAATTCGCTCAGTCCGATAATAACGCGGAGCGGTCAGCTGCTTGGCTAATGGCCTTAGCTTTCGACAATTTGGAGTTACTGGAACGCCATTTACAAGCTCCCCGTAGTCGCGCGGAGTGGGATCTGCTTGTTGCATTGCTCCGCCATTGGCTGGCACGACACCCTCACCACGACCAGGACCTTTATCTGATCTTGACCCAACGCATCCATTACTCTGACGCGGAAGCCCGGATTGTCGTGCAACTGCTGCTGGGTTTTTCAGAGGAAGATTTGCGTCTGCCTGAAACGTACCAGGTTCTTCTCGATTATCTAGGTCACGAAAGGTCCACCATCCGGAACCTGGCCGCCTGGCACCTCGTGCGGTTAGTGCCTGCTACCCAACGTTTTCCGTACAAGCCCGACGGTACCCAACAGGACGCCTTACGCACCCAGCAGCAATGGCGACAGCTTTTGCCGCCGGATTCCCTTCCGTCATCACCGAACGACAAATAGAATAAAGTTAATAAACGTTTTCTTCATGATTGCCTTCATACCCCGGGGAGACCACGCCATGACCCGCAGTCTGGGACTAGCTTGTGCGATTTTTCTTGTCGCGGTGCGTCTCCCTCGATTAGAAGCACAGTACCCGACGCCCGCTATCATCCCACCGAATCCTCTCTATCAGCATCCAGCCTATCGTTATCAATTTTATCTTGGAACATCAGTACCAACGGTTTATGGGCGAACGTTTATAGGGATCACGGTGCCCTACACGCGGGCGCCGCAACTATTTTCTCCCAACATGGGCATCCCTGCTCCTTACATATACTGGGGAATCACTCCACAATCCTTGGGCTCGGCTAGCTATATCAGCGGCTCCACCACTACCGCGGCCCAGCTCGCCACCCAGCGGGCGTTCCAAACCGCGCAGGCGGCCGCTGCACGGCTGCTTAACAATCCCGATGCCGCCCAACGGGTGATCACTGCACAGGCGGAATATGAGAAAGCGGCTGTTGTCCCCTCCCGTCCGGGCTTGCCGTCGCCGCCAGCTGCCGAAGCCTTGGTAAAAGCCCTCAGTCCACCCGATGAAGGGGATATTATTTCCGGGCAGGCCCTGAATCTGCTGATCCAGGCAGTGCGAACGATTGATCTGCGTGCTGCTCAACCGGCCGCTGCATTCCTACCGCCCCAGCTTTTACAAGAATTGCGCTTTGCTACCCCCAAAGGAGAACTGCTTAATCTGGCTCGTCAGGCCAAGCGGCTCCCATTTCCCGAAGTGTTGAATCAGGAATCGCTGCGGCCGATCCGCGAAGCGTTGGAACGTGACTTGGCCGCCGTGGCGCTACCCCTGCTTGCGGGGAAATCTCCGGAGCGGGCGGCTATCGCTCAACTGGAAAATACCCTCGCCCGCCTGGAACAAGCCGCTACACCAATTGTCCGAAGTGTTACATTCGATGAAGCACTCTCTGTCCGACGCTTTCTCAATCAGTTGCACAGCGCCTTGCGGACTCTCAAAAGCGAGACTCTGGGGGGCCTATGGAACCCTAATTGGAATACACAAGGGACCAATGTGGCGGAGCTAGCGCAACATCTCCTCAAGCATCAACTGACCTTGGCCCCTGCTCCCATGGGGGGTGAGCCGGCCTATCTCGCGTTGCATCGTGCTCTGGTTGCTTACTTCCTGGCCGGTCAGAAAAACAAAAAGTAACTACGTCCCCCTCACAAAAAAGTCACAATCCCTCCCCCTTATTTTTTGGATTGGAGCAAACGGCCGAAAATGATTTGATGCTCCCAATGGCAAAGTACCGATGGCAAACCCACATGGAGGACCTGGTAAAAGACCGGCGGGATCGTCGCGTGGTTGATGGGAGCAAGAAGTTGACACCCGTCGAGTGTGTGTGTTGAGCGTTTCGCAACCGGCCTACTTAACCATTCTCACCGTCTGATCGACCTCACGAGTAGAGGAAACTTACACGACAACGGGCTACGTTGTTGCGTTTGTGCCACGCCAGCAGGTCACAAGGTTTTCCTACCTGTTGGGACTGATCATTTTGGGGACTTATCATTTCTTTCTCATGGGAGCAGAAGGGTGAGCTTTTTTCGGGGTAGCTTCTTGCGAACCGCCCCGGCTCGGTTTAGAATCGGCAGTTGTCGGAGATAGTAACTCGGCACGTCCGGGGAACGAAGCCAGCGAGGTGACGATCATGAGCCAGCCCAAGCAAACCGGTCGTGACGGAATAACCCGGCGGGGCTTTTTAACCGGAAGCGGCCTGGCCGCTGCAACCGTCGGCACTTTGTCGAGCACGGCTCCAGCGGCATTAGACCCCTCTTCTGCGGCAACGCCAATCGCTTTTGGTCCCGCACCAGTGCGGCTGGCCTTCACGGTCAACGGACGTCCCGTCCAGGTTCAGGTTGAGCCGCGGGTAACGCTGCTCGACGCACTGCGCAACTATTTGGATGTAACGGGGTGCAAGCGGGTGTGCGATCGCGGGACATGTGGGGCGTGCACCGTACAAGTCGATGGGCGGGCCGTATACGCCTGCACTCTGCTGGCGATTGAAGCCCGGGGCAAGGACATTCGTACGGCTGAAAATCTTGCGCAGGGCGACACTCTGGACGCCGTACCCGCGGCCTTTGTCCGTTGCGATGCGCAACAATGCGGCTTTTGCACTCCAGGCTTTGTGATGGCTCTGCGAGCAGCCTTGGACAAAAACCCCCGGGCGACAGTGGCAGAACTGGAACAGGCGGTGGCTGGCAACATCTGCCGCTGCGGTACTTATGAGCAGATGCGACAAGCCATCGCTCAATTGGTGCGGAAGGAGGGCTGAACCATGGCGGAAGGCTGGCCAAAACAGCGGCAAGTGCTAGGAAGCAAGGTGCCAAGGCTGGACGGTGCTGCCAAAGCCACGGGGCGAGCCCGTTATACCTACGACATTAACCGGCCGGGCATGCTTCACGGCGTCATGGTCCGCTGTCCACATGCCCACGCTCGCATCAAAGCGATTGACACTACCGCGACCCGCAAAACACCGGGATTCCGGGCGCTGACCCTCATCGGTGCCAGCCGGGACGTCGTGATCACAGCCATCGATGGCAACAAACTAACCTGCACACCTGCCGGCAAAAAGAAAGCTCCGGATGAACGCATTAGCATTGAGGTCGGTGAGGGCGTCACTCTCATTAAAAACCTGAAGGTAGTTACGCTGCGTGACATTCAGCCTGGGGATCGGGTAACCATCGAAGCGG
This sequence comes from Gemmataceae bacterium, assembly GCA_025055795.1. GTDB lineage: Bacteria > Planctomycetota > Planctomycetia > Gemmatales > Gemmataceae > Thermogemmata. The sequence continues at coordinate 48,082 of JANWVV010000012.1, read as the reverse complement.
AGCAGTGGGTCATCGGTCGGGAGTTGTTTTACGCCGGTGACGAAGTGGCCGCTATAGCTGCCGACACTGAAGAGCATGCCCGCGATGCCGCTCGGGCCTTGCGGATCGATTACGAAGTGCTGGAACACGTCGTCAGCGAAGACGAGGTACTCAAAGATCGCAAGAAACGGACGGTACCAGCTCCCAGCAATTTCACGGAAGCAAAAGGAGCAACGCAAGGCGACGTAGAAGCCGGTTTCCGCGAGGCCGACGCCGTGGTCGAGGCCACTTACGGCGTACCGGTCATTTCCCACCAATGCCTTGAAGCGCACGGTCTGGTGGCGGAATGGACCGCCGAAGGGGGATTGACGGTCTGGGCCTCCACGCAGGCCACGGTATCGACCGCCCAGCAATTGGCCGCTCGGTTCGGTCTGCCTGCAGCCAAGGTTAATTGCATCACTCACTACATGGGTGGCGGATTTGGCAGTAAGTTCGGACCGGACGTCCAAGGTTTCGCCGCTGCGGAATTGGCGTTACGGGCGGGGGCTCCGGTTAAAATCATGTTGGACCGTGAAGGTGAAATTGTGGCGGCCGGCAACCGCCCTAGTGCCATCGGTACTGTGAAAATTGCCGGCAAAAAAGATGGAACTATCACCGCCTACGCTGTGGATTGCTATGGCACGCCGGGTTACACTGGGGGGGCCACGGTCAATCTCAACCTGTTGCCCTACGTTTACAGCGACGCCATTGCCAACTGGAAGCGGTCGCATGCAGTGGTTTATGTCAACGCGGGTGCTGCACGGGCCATGCGGGCCCCGGGTCACCCACAGAACTGCGTTCTGACTGAGTTTGCAATTGATGACCTGGCCGCCCGCTTGAACATCGACCCGGTTATCATCCGCCGCAAAAACCTGCCCCCCAATAACCCCAAGGCCCCGCCTAATTCTTGGGCGGCCCGCCGCAACACCATTTACAACGAGCAAATCGATATCGCATTGCAGCTATCCCGCTGGAAGGAGAAATGGCACCCCCCTGGCAAAGGCAATGCTCAAGGGCCACTTCGCCACGGGATCGGTATGGCCTTGCACACCTGGGGCGGTTTTGCTGCAGCGCAACCTAACGAGTGCTACGTCATCATCGGTCGCGATGGCAGCATCATCGCTCGTACCTCGACCCAGGATCTGGGCACCGGCCAACGGACGGTCACGGCGGTTGTCGTCGCCGAGGTTCTCGGTCAGAATCCGGCCAGTATCATCACCGAAATTGGTGAGAGCCGCTTTGGCTTATCATCAGGGAGTGGGGGTAGTACAACCTGTCCGTCACAAGCCCCGGCAGCATTGCGTGCGGCCCAAGCCGCTCGTGATGATCTGTTCAAGAAAGTGGCACCCAAGGTTCAAGCGGATCCAAAAGATCTGGCTATTGAAGCGGGCAAGGTGGTCGACCGTAAGTCAGGCCGCAGTTGGACGTGGAAGGAGTTTTGTGCTCGTTTGGGAATGGAAGAGGCCCGCGGCCGCGGTGAGTGGAGTTTAGGGATTGCTAACGAGCCCGGCAACGAAAATATCTCCAGTGGCCAGGTAGGAGGAGTTCAGGTAGCCGAAGTGACCGTCGACGTGGAAACCGGTCTAGTGCGTGTCCAGCACCTTGTTGCCGTACAGGACTGCGGCCTGGTGGTCAACCGCTTGACCTGTGAATCCCAAGTCGCCGGTGGTGTGATCATGGGACTTAATTACGCCCTGTTCGAAGAATGCATCCGCGATCGGGCTACAGGACGACAACTCAACGCGGACATGGAGTTTTACAAGCTCGGTGGCCTGGGTGACATGCCGAAAATCACGGTGCATCTTCAGGACATGCCGGAACGCGGTGTTATTGGAGTGGGTGAACCCCCTGTTATCTCGACTGCGGCGGCCGTGGGTAACGCGGTCTTCAACGCCTTGGGTGTGCGCGTTCCCTTTTTACCCCTGACCCCGTGGCGGGTTCTGCAGGCACTCGCGCAAGGAGGGAAGGTCTCATGAATAATTTTACCTATTATCAGCCGCAGAGCGTTGCACAAGCCCTTCCTTTGCTCGAGAATCGTTGGGGCCGAGTCGAATTACTGGCCGGTGGTACTGATCTGCTGGATCGCCTCAAGGAGTACGTCTCCACTCCGGAACGGATCGTCAGCTTAACGGCCATTGAAGGTCCTTTTCGCGAAATCAGTGCCATTCCACAGGCAGGTCAACCACCAAAGGTAACAATTGGCGCAGGTGTTCGCCTGGTCGACATTGCCGAAAGTAAACTGCTAGCCCCTTATCCAGCCCTGACAACCGCTGCGGCCCAAATCGCCGGACCACAAATCCGCAACATGGGCACCCTTGGTGGCAGTTTGTGCCAGCGTAACCGCTGTTGGTATTTCCGCGATACACACATCCAGTGCTTGCTCAAAGGCGGTCGTAAATGCTATGCCCACGAAGGAGAAAACCAGTTCCACGCCATTTTTACCCAAGGCCACCCGTGCGTGATAGTTCATCCGTCAACGTTAGCACCGCCCTTAATAGCCTTGGGTGCCACCGCGCAAATCGTAAGTCCAAGAGGCAACCGTGAACTACCCCTGGAAAAAATGTTCCAGGCCCCAAGCAAACCGGATCAGCGTGAACATACCCTGGCGCCCGATGAAATCCTGCTGAGCGTGACAGTCGCCCCGAATCTGCCTCCGGGCACCCGCTTGGCTAACGCCAGCTATGAGGTGAAGCAGAAAGTTACATCTGATTGGCCCTTAGTCCAGGCAGCAGTCGCTTTTGCCATCGAACCCGGCAGCCAACGGGCCCGTAATGTTCGCATTGTTCTTGGCCATGTTGCTCCGACACCGCTGTTGAGTCCAGAAGCTGCCCAGGAACTGGAAGGCAAGGTGGTCACGGAGGCCACCGCAGCGACGGCAGCAGCGGCTGCTATCCAGGGAGCACGACCCCTCAGCCAAAACGGTTACAAAGTTCCCATGCTCAAAGCGGCCGTCAAGCGGGCCATATTATTAGCTGCCGGTTTTAAGCCCGACTGGGAGTAACTCCACGAACGGAACTAACAGACATCCACTGTCGCCGCCGGCCGCCCCTATAATGGACAATCCATTAACGCAAGGCCCGTGTGGAGATTTCTCTGTCAGGATTCCTTAGGCGGGTCTAATAAGCTCTCGACAACCGTTAATATCGTTTGTCGTTCCGTGGTAACTGAGAATAGATGGGCAGCTTGGTTTTTGCAGACACATTTATCGCCAAATACGCCAGTACGCACCTTAAGTAGGAAATTCGTGCGGAGGACATGTCATGCCCGAGCCGAACTCTGCTGTAGCTCCCCTTCCTGTACTAGCTCCTCGCTGCATGCATTTGCAGTCAAAAGCAATGGCTGTTCATGGCGAAGGGTTTGCCGCCGATCCGGACTATCAGGACGGTCTGACCGACTATTGGTGCGTCAAATCCGCACGGGGTATCGGCCCCGACCTTGGTCCCCTAGGCCCCGAGTGGTGCTCCGATCCCAACCGGAGTTGCTATGAGGAATATTAATTTTGATAGGCTATTTATGTGATATGTTCAGATTAGCCATATCGCTACTTGCAGAGAGCAATTATGATCCATATGTAAGGAATTAAATTGTCCGAATCGGTTGTATTTCAGCATCCCCTTGTGCTTTAATAAATATCTTCAACTTTAAGATATAATTAAACTTGTTCACTTCTCGGTCTCACCCCCACGGGGATGTACATATAACACCCCTGTATCCTTGATCGTTCAAGCACACCAGTAGTGCTGACTTTCACATGCCAGCTAATGGTTACTCGCTGTGCCGTTGCGGCGATTGGAAATGGCAGGAAATTTAGACAGCTTATGACCAGGTTGCTAGCAGTAGAGGCTGGTTGGGGAGTGAGGGTGGTGGGTATTCACTAAGCACAACCGCTTGTTGCAGTAACGGCCAGGCGGCGTACAACCGATTCGCATCCCGGTAGTGAACTTCAAGCAATGCCTGACCAGGTGTCACCTTCTCGCCGGGATGCACTCGACAGACTACTCCTACGGCGTGGTCGATTGCTTCGTCCTTATGAGCCCTTCCAGCTCCCAGACGCATTGTCGCTAGGCCAATCAGTTCGGCGTCCAGGGCAGCCACGATGCCTGGGCGATCTGCTTGTAACGTCGTTATGTGAGGTGCTTGCGGCAGGTGGGACGGATCGTCAACCACCCGTGGATCACCCCCCTGAGCGGCCACGCACCGTCGGAACACCTCCAAGCCTTCTCCGCTCCTCAGGGCACGCTCGACCCAGTGCCGTGCCGCGTCCACAGACGCAGTTATGCCCCCCAACACCAGCATCCAAGCGGCCAAGTGTAAGGATAACTCAGTTATGTCCTCAGGCCCCTCACCCCGCAACGTAGCAATGGCCTCCCGGACTTCCAAAGCGTTACCTATGCATCGTCCCAAAGGGGCATCCATAGCTGTTAGTAAAACGGCCAGGCGTAGGCCCGCCGCGGTACCAACGTCACGCAAGCTGCGGGCCAGTGCTTCTGCCTCCACGCGTGTTTTCATAAATGCACCTTGACCACACTTCACGTCCAGCACCAACCCTTGTATTCCTTCCGCTAGTTTTTTGCTTAATATGGAGGCAGTGATCAACGGCAGGCTTTCCACCGTGGCGGTAACGTCTCGTAGTGCATATAAGGTCCGATCCGCAGGGACCATCGCCGGCGTTGGACCCACCATTGCTAAACGATTGTTACGCACTAATTGTCGGATAGCATCGATTTCCCAGCAAACTTGAAATCCCGGTATCGACTCGAGCTTGTCAAGGGTGCCTCCGGTATGTCCTAAGCCCCGGCCGGACATCATGGGAACGTACACGCCGCAGGCGGCCGCTAAGGGAGCTAAAATTAGTGATGTTTTATCCCCAACTCCTCCGGTGCTATGCTTATCGACCACAGGACCGGGGAGATCCGACCACTCCAAGCGGGTACCGGAGGCGGCCATTGCCTGGGTCAGACGTATTGTCTCCTCCTCAGACATGCCACGCAGAAAAATTGCCATCAACAGGGCCGACAACTGGTAGTCGGTCCATCCAGTTCCGCTGGAAGCACCTTGGACGAAAAAATCGATCTCTTGAGCAGAAAGAACGCCGCCATCACGCTTCCGACGAATAACATCCACTGCCCGTAATGGTATCGACATCCGCACCTCGCTTCCCGTCCCTTTCAGTGCTGCAAAATACCCTATGGGGAAACCGCCCCACGGCCATAAGATTGCATGAGAAGTTTGATTTTCCATACATGTTACTTGGCACGACCTTAGTACTATAAGAGGCGGAACGCTTGTCGAGAAACCGTTGGAAATCACTGAAGGTGTATGCATTGCACAGCTACTTTCCTCGGGCACCACGAACCCCGTAGCTCATCAAAACGCTAGATCAAATGGATAATATCTTATAACAATCGACCTCAAGATGAATCCAAGCACATGGGGATGACCGGAGGATTCATTTCTCATTCATGACTGTGGCAACAAGCCGGAAGCGACAGTAATAACCATTCTCAGAAGAGGAATAATTCTTAAACGTGTAAAACGAGGACATGTCGTGGGGAAACGAGCAGCGTTGGTCGTGGCGATCGAAACTTTTCACGAGGCGGGTCCACCTCTGCAATGGGCGACAGCGGATGCCCATGCATTCCAGAAAATTTTGCTTCAGCAGGGGTACATGCCGGATCAATGTCTGGTGTGGTCAGGTCACCGGACCACTTGGGCCGCCCTTATGTCCCAGATGCGACGCCTGACGCCCCAATGGCACGACGTGACGCAACTGCTGATCCTGTGGATCGACCGGGTATTTACTCATCAGGGACGAACCTGGCTGGCCTGTACGGATACTCTGCGGGACGACCCCATTGGCACGGCCCTCCCTTGGGCCGAAGTGGCCTCCTGGATCGACAAAATTGCTCCGGCGGCTACCACCGTGTGGCTATGCGATTTCAGTCCTTTGCCACTTGACTCCGCCGACTGTTCACCGGGCTGGAATGAAGCAGAACTAGCGGCTGCCGCGACACCCAAACGCATCATAATGACTGCGGCGGCCGGACAGGAAGAATCCCTGACCTCTGCATCCCTACAACACGGACTGTGGCGGTACCACCTTCTGGAGGCATTACGGGGTCATAGTCGTGAGGCCTTGGACGCGAAGGGACGCCTAACGGCACACGGCTTGCATCAATACATGGCTCAGGCCGTTCCTCGAACGTTGCGGAAAACCCATGAAGGCCGTCCTCAGCAGACACCACTTTGTTTCGGCCTCTCATCGCCGGATGCACCGCGGGGAACCGACGTCATTTTGGCGGAATTTGCCCCGCACTCCCATCCTTCGTTTGACTGGTTTGATCCCGCACGTCTCAAGCGGGTTGTCTTTCGCTCGGAACAAGTGGCGCGAGTCAAAGAGCTATCCGGCTTCCGGAAGAGCCATAGTGTACCGGAACGTGCTAATGATTGGGCTCGGCGTTTTGTGCACCGCATCGGCGCGGCCGATCTGAAAATTGATCTCGACAACGTCTACGAGCGCATCCGCGAACATTTTGGCTATAAACGCAAAGACATTGAGACGAACTGCGACGAACCCGGCTTCGGTGTGATCCGAACACCCGACTTCGAATATTCCGTCTGGTTAGATGTGGACATCAACAATCCCACCCAAGTGATCTGGAAGCGTGAGGTTGGGCAATGGACCAGTGTGGATATCGTCCGCCAAGCGGCGTTCCAAGCTGTGTTTGGCGACAAAGTGGACCGTCTGGTCTTTGAATTTGTTAAACCGCTGGATGTGTCGGCTTTCGTCGATCGCTTCGAGGCAGAAACTTTACCGGGATCGAGAATACATATCGACAGCGAGGGCACCAGTGCCGAAATAACGCTAACCGGTTTTGCCGGCCGTGTTTGGCTTACGACCCTCAGCGCCACCATTACCGGTCGCCCGGGGGATCCTACCACGCTTCTGGATCAATTCTTGGGATTTTTGCATAAGCACTTGCATCGTCATAACAAGCAGGAATGAGATGGACTCCGCCAAAAAGTAGCCGTAACAACATGAGGGATTGCCAAAATAATAACTACACGGTCAAGGTGTGGTCTTTGACCATACGACAACCTGGCTACAAGTTACTAATGATAACAAGTTTCGTTTTTGTTTTGGTTCGACCTGGGGGATTCCACTAGGCCTGTCGTGCATCTTCATAGAATATACAACGAGGGAATCGGGCTAAAGCTACGTTTCCAGCGTATCCGGGTTATATCGAGTTGCAGCCATGATCTTTACGCCCGCGATGGCTATAGTGGGAATGATTGCCGCCGTGGGCGTTCCCCTAGCAATCCATTTACTATTTCGTCGCCGTTATCGGATCGTCTCCTGGGCCGCCATCCGTTTTTTGTTGGTGGCGGAGCGACGACATCACCGTCGTCTTGAACAGTGGATACTGCTGCTTGTGCGGATTATGGTCTTGACCCTTCCGCTTGCAGCTATGGTCGCTGCTACTAGCTGGGCGGAACGTTTCTGGCAGTATCTATGGCCGGGTAGTCTGGAAACGGTGATCCGCACGCCGCGTACCCATCACATTCTGGTTTTGGATGGTACCCTTAGCAGTCTGGCTCGGCTCGATTCGGGCGACAGTCGTTGGGAAGAAATACAACGCCAAGCACGACAACTGTTAGAGCAAGCCAACAGCGGGGATGCTTTCAGCGTCGTCCTTGTCGGGGAGGGTGTGGAAATACCGGTTCCAGGACCGACTATCGATACCGAGCGTGTCGGCCGGGAAATTGACCTGATGCATCCTGTGCCCGGTGCCACACCGCTGGCCACAGCACTGCCGCTCATCGAAGATATTCTCGCCCGTTCGCCCCCGTCTTATCCCCGCAAGCAAGTGACCTTTCTGACCGATCTGCAGCGGGCTGCCTGGCAAGGACTCCTGAAAAGCGAGGAGCAGGACAAAACCTCCGATGCTTGGCAGCGTCTGACGAAGCGGGCTGACGTAGCGATTGTCGACGTGGCCCGGCACGACACGGACAATCTCTGCGTGGCTGAGGTACGCATTTCCGATCCTGCCCCGCTGGTAAACAGTGCCGTTTCAGTCTCCGCCGTTATTGTCAATTTTGGCCTGCAGGAATGTCAGGACCTCCCTGTGCAACTACTCATAGCCCGCCCGGGGGGTGACTACACTCATCCGGTGGCCAGTGAGCAGGTGGTCATAAAAAGTCTGCCTCCTGGTGGACGAACCACTGTCACTTTCGGACAGCAAACGCCAATTCGTTTCAGCGAAATTGGTCAACATCTGGTAGTAGTACAGGTCACTAACCGTGATGCCCTTGCCCAGGACGATCGTCGTGGCCTGGTAGTCCCCGTGCGGGGAACTATCCCGGTGGCCCTGGTTGAGGGCCGGCCAGAAGCCCAAGCCCAGAGGCGGACCGCGGTAGACCTGCAACGGGCCTTGCTGCCCGATCCAGAGGCCGGCGAATGGACGCCGGCCCGTCCACGGGTGCTGACCGTAGCCGAGTTTTCCGACCCCGCCCTGGGCAGCCTCGAGGACGTCGATGCCGTTTATCTGTGTGACCTTCCCGTGCCCAGCCCGGAGTGGCTCGCTCGCCTTGAAGCTTTTTCCCGCCGAGGGGGAACCATCATTTGGGGTCTTGGCCCTAATACCGCTGCTCACCTCCAGGAGTACAATCGCATTTTGCACCAAGGGGGTAAGGGACTCCTCCCATTTCCGCTCGAAGAAGTTGTGGGGTCTGCCCCTGTTCCTGACAAAGCGGAGGAAAGTTTTCGACTGGCCGCTTCTGAAGAGGCCTTCCGACAACCCCTGCTGGCCCTGTTCCGGGACGAGCGGGTAAGAGGGGGATTGATCAGCGTGCCGTTTCGCCGATACATCCGTGTACGTCCAACGCCTCAAAGCGGAGTGTATCGCTGGATGGATTTCGTCCCCGGCCAACGCGACAAAGGCCCCGCCCAATCCGATCCCGCCCTGCTGGAATGGCGATGGCAACGTGGCCGGGTCTTCCTGTTCACAAGCTCGTTCAACGAGGATTGGAATGATTGGCCCGTCCTGCCTACCTATCTCCCTTTCCACCAGGAATTATTGCGCTACGCTGCCATCCCCCCCGATCGTCACACTCTCACGGTAGGCGATCCTCTAGAGGAATACTACCCCCTATCATCCGTAGGACTAACGGTACGCTGGCAACCCCCCGAGGGGGATGGCCGTCGCTTCAGGCTGCTGGCCGAAGATCAAATGGCCGTTGTGCGTATAGCCCCAATAACCCAATTGGGTGCACACCTTTTGCATGCAGATCAGGGCAAAACGAGTATTTTCTGGGTTAATCCGCCTGCAGCAGTCGCCGATCAGCTAGCTGAAGCCGATTTGAAACGACTCAATCGAGCTGAGACGGCTCTGTTGCAACCCGCGCAAGTGGTCACATCGGTGACCGAAATTGTGCCCAGCACGCACAGCGGGGCAACAATCACAGTAGCACCCCGTCCACGGGGACCACGCCTGGCACGGGGACTGGCCATTGCCGCCTTACTGATCCTTCTGCTAGAGGTGTATCTCGCCTGGCGGTGGGGGCCCGCTGCTGGATGGACGGCACGCCCATCCACCATATCAACCTCACCTCCAACTTCTGCTCCTTCCCCAGGACGGTTGCTCTGGCAGATGCCCCTTGTACTAGTGGCCAGTACCGTTTTTGTTCTTCTGCTATTGTTGATTGTTCAGGATTTCCGTCATCAAGGATCCTTGGACTGGCTGCCTGCTGCCTGGAGGGAACGCCTGGAACAAGTGGTCAAGACACCAGCTCCTGTTCCAGGGGAAAACGCCGCGATACGCCTGGAGCGGTCCCCCTTGCTGTTTCGTCAACCAGGATGGGATCGCTGGGCCCTGCTTGGAGCCCTTGTTGCACTTCTGGCAGGAATTATTGTCATTTATCGTCGGGAACGTCACGCGACCAGTTGGCTCAGGCTTGGTCTGCCGGCCATATTCCGCTTCCTCGCTTGCGCCGTTGTGTTACTGGTAATTTTGTTGCAATGGCAGGTGGTCTTTGATCGTCAAGGCTGGCCCGATCTGGTTGTTGTGATCGACGTCAGTCGCAGTATGAGTCACACGGACGATTTCAAGGATCCTGCCGTACGAGCCGTGGTGGAGGAACTAGCTCAGGGGAATGGCTCTGCCTCACTGAGCCGGTTGCAGTTGGTGCAGAAACTACTGACCGACCCTCGCTACGATGGATTGGCTCAACTTTTACGGCAATACCAGGTGCGGCTCCATTTGTTTAGCCTGGAAGGCACGCTACGCCCGTTATCGATTGTTGAAGATGAAACTAGCCTGGAAAATGCTCGCGAGGTGTTGAACACTTTACAGGCAGAGGGTAACGCCTCACGGCTGGGGGACGGAGTTCAAACCATCCTGAAGGCATTCCGCGGTGCACCGCTGAGCGGCGTCGTCCTATTTACAGACGGGATTATCACCGCGGGGGAGGATTGGGCCGCCGTAGCTCAACAGGCCGCCCAAGCGGGTGTTCCCCTTTACCTGATCGGCATAGGAGATACTTGGGAGGCTCCGGATCTGATTCTATCCGACCTTCAGAGCGAGGACACGGTAACGATCGGCGATCGTCTGGTCTTCGACGCGCGTCTCAGTCTCCGCAGCACCATTGTTACAACTCCCGTACCGGTAATTTTGTACGAAAAGGACCGATCCACGGGCCAGCTTATCGAGCGTGCCCGTGTGGATGTCCTGCCCCGGGGGAGCGGGGTTCCTACACCGGTTACCCTCACGTATTCTCCCCAGACGCCGGGTGAAAAAATCTTCGTACTGCAAGTACCCCCCCTACCAGGCGAAAGCTATGTCAGCAATAACCGTCTAGAGCGTACCGTCTGGGTTACAGAAGCTCGCCGGTTGCGTGTTTTACTTGTTGAGGGACGGCCACGTTACGACTTCAGGTTTCTCAAGGTTCTGCTGGAGCGTGAATCGGAACATTCACTCGGTGGACGGAGCATGGAGGTAGAGACGGTACTTTTGAACGCTTCTCAAGGTTGGGCCAACACGGATCGTTCCGCCTTCCGTGGTGACTTCCCTACCCGCGAGCAGTTGTTTGCCTACGATGTGGTCGTGCTGGGGGATATTGATCCCCGTCAACTGCCTCACACGTCGCGCACGCTGCAGGACCTGGCCGAGTTTGTGACACAACGAGGCGGTGGCTTGCTTCTGTTATCCGGGGCTCACTTCACGCCTGCTAGTTGGGCAGATACACCACTGGCCGACGTCCTGCCGATAACCCTGCGATCAGGCGTTGCCGAAGCGTCGTCCCCCGTGGCTACCGAGGGATTCCGCCTGCATCTGACAGAGCTGGGACAGCAGCATCCCTGCTTGCGGCTGGCTCCAGACCCCGCCGACTCGCTCCGGCTGTGGCAACAATTGCCGCTGCTGTACTGGCATGCGAGCGGCTATCAACGTAAACCCCACGCGATTGTCCTGGCCACGGCCGCAGTCCCCGGCCGCTCAGAAGCAGACCAGCAGCCGCTTATCCTGCAGACATTCGCGGGAGCGGGAACCGTGCTGTTTTTAGGTTTCGATGACACCTGGCGGTGGCGCTGGCGTCAGTATGAGGAACATTTCGACCGCTTCTGGCTGCAGACGATTCGTTTTCTCGGCCGTGCCCGCGTGCGTCGACCGGAATTGAAAGTGGTGCCTAAAGCGGAGTTCCGACGTGACGAAACCATGAAAGTGGTGGTGCGTTTCCCCGTCGAAACCTCCCCTCCCGACACCAACCAAACGGTCCGAGTTACTCTGCTGCGTCGTCCGTTGCACTCAAGCGATGGCTCCGCTACTTCCCAAACCATAGGCGGTGAAGTCCAGACGTTAACCTTGACCCGCGTTCCTGGCCCGCTACCGCAGTATGAATATCTCCTGACACGCACGCCTGAAGGCGAGTACCACTTCACACTGAGCGAACCGGAATCACCCCCCGGCCAGCCGCCACCCGCCGCAACGGTCCGCGTGCTTCCCCCCTGGACCGAACTCGACCGCTTGGAGTTGAATCGACAGGAGTTGCAGGAGGCCGCCGCCCGCAGCCAAGGACGCTTCTTCACCCTGGTAGACGTCAAAAACCTCTGGAGTGACCTGCCCCCCTTCCCCCGCATCCCGTTACATCAGTCCGAGCCGCCATTCCCGCTGTGGAATCTGCCCGTGATCTACGCACTAGTACTTGTATTGCTGACCAGCGAGTGGCTTTTGCGTAAATCGGTCCGCTTGTTATGATGGGAAGGGGAAATAGCGTAAACACCCTGGCTTTTTGCACGTCGACTACAGTCGATGTCCGGCAAGGAGAAATAGGGCTGCCAAGGTCCAGAGAAAACGACCTAACACACCCGCAAACCGCATTTGCTTAGGGACACTAGTGCAAAACAATGACGTGCGGGGATACCAAGGGGACGCCTGTTAGCGGAACACAGCCATGAGCCTTGTTTTACGACCGCCCGAATTACGCGAATCCCTGATAGACAACCTGGCGGTTCTCGGTCGCACGCGTCGACTACACCTGCTGGTCCGTGCCACGGCCTACCTTTGGACTTTTGTGCTCCTGCTAGTGCTGTCGAGCAGTATGTGTGATGTTCTGGTATCGTTACCCGGCTGGTTCCGTGCAGGGGAACTGGTCTTTATCTTGACTGTCACTCTCGGATTGTTCCGCTGGTACTGGTTGCCGTTGTGGCGATTACGTACAGACCCCCTGCAGGTGGCCCTGGAGTTGGAAAACCAGCACCCTCAGTGGCACGACACCCTGGCCTCGGCCGTTTCGTTTCTGAGGCAACAAGGGCAAAGGTGTACACACGATCCTCACCCGTCCGCCTCATTTGAGGCCGCCGTGATTCGTGCCGCACGGCGTTTGCAGGAGCGTGCCGAGTTCTCCGTCGAGGTTCCGAGCGGTCCTGTCTGGCGGGCGATTGGGCTGGCCGTGGCCCTGTCACTTCTGGCTGGGATATTTGCACTGCTGGACCGTCAACGGGCGGCCGTGGCCTTGCTCCGGCTGGCTGATCCCTATGGCTCCCATCCCTGGCCGACACGAACGCACATACACATCGTGGAACCGTCGGTTTTGCCCGAACGCCTGGCCCGTGGCGAGTCCTGGGCGTTAGTTTTTGTCGTTAGTGGCGTTCTGCCGGATCAGGCTTACGTAGACATTCTGCTGGCCGATGGTCAGCAATGGAGTGACGCCTACCCTCTGACGCGGAACCCCGTTGAAGGAAACGCAGCCCCCGTAGTTGTCCGTTGGGAGGGACAACGCTTCACCGGCTCTTACCAATTCCGCCTTCGCGCTAATGATGCGACGACTCCCTGGCATACGGTGACTGTAGTTCCGCCACCGCAGTTTCTCGCCTGGCGCGGGCGTCCATCGCCTCAGTTTCGTGTTTACCCGCCACCCTATACGGGTTTGCCTGTAGCGGACTTACCCGACGCCGCCGCCGTCATTGAGATCCCAATGGGCTCTATCCTGCAGGTGGACGCCCGCTGCGATACTCCCCTCCGGGAGGCTCGCTTAGTCTACGTCGGCCCGATACCGCCGCTGCCAATTCTCAGCCCCATAGGAGCCTTAAGCGTCTCCAGCCCCGCCCTGCTTCCCCCGTTGCTAACATTGCATCAGGCGTTTGACGTGGACATACCGCTGGAATTGTACGCCGAAGACACATGCATCCGTGGACGATTCCAACCACCATTTGCCGGCACTTATGCCTGGAAACTGACAGACAAAACAGGATTAACCAGCACTCGCTTGCTGGAGATCCGATTAACCCCGGATCCGGTGCCCCAGGTCGTTCTCCATCGGCCCATACAAGGCCAAGATCCTCCATGGTACCTCCCTACAGCCCAACTGGCTGTGCACTTTGGCGTCACGGACCAGCGCTATGGCCTGCGACGTATCAGTCTGGAGTATTGCTGGGAAGGAGAAAACGTGATTTTGGTCCGGGACATTTTCCACTGCGAGAACTGGCAACCTGCTGCTGCAGCGGTATTGGGGTGTCCGGCAACCACGCTCCCTGTCAAACGTTTTCGCAGTCAAGGGAATGTCAACTTACAAGAACTGCGGCACTTCGATGGTCGCCCCCCTCGACCGGGCGACGTCCTGCATGTGCGGCTAGCCGCTTGGGACAATGATACGATCAGCCCGTGCAAACCTGCCGGTTATGCCGCCGTGCTACGCGATAATACTGAAACTCCTTCCGCTGATACGTCACGCACCAAGAACTGGGATTTTACGCTGACCATCGTAACGCAAGAAACCCTGTTGGCCCTGATCCAGAAGGAACTGGCTGCTCTTTTACCCGAGAGCATGCGACTACGCGATTTACACTTGGAAGCCATCGAACAACTTCGACAATATTCCTCGCCTGCGGATAATCCCGCTTCCATCACGCAAAGGGAACGGCTGCTCCGTACAGAGCAGTTGCAACGGCAACTGCGCCATCGAGTCGAGGATCACCGCGATGGCCTGGTTGCTCGCGTCCAGCGTTTACATACTTTGGCACAGACCAACACTCTCCCCCCATCCACCGTAACTCGTCGGCTACAGGCAGTGAGCGATCTGCTCGGTCGTCTGGCAGAACAGGAACTTCCCGCTCTGGACAATCGCTTATGGGAATTGCGAGAGGCAAGCCAAACAGACAAACCGGCGACGTTCGGTCAGAACCTTCAGGATCGGCTCAGCGCGTTGGAACGCCAGCAACATCGTGTCCGACAGCAGTTGCAAGCCCTTGTAGAGCTACTAGCTGAGTGGAGTGGTGCCGCTGACATCCGGAGCGAGGCCCAGCTCCTGCACCAGCGCTTGATACAACAAGCGGGGGAAGTGCAGAAACTCGGTGAAATTTTGCCGGCGGGCCGTCCCTGGGAAATGCTCGACACCACTCAGAAAGCAGAATTGAACAAAGAGGCCAATCGTCTGGAAACTACGGCGGAACAGATCACGGCCCTATTGCAGCGTGCGGCCCGTCTGGCGGAGATGCGGCGAGCCCAAGCAGATCAGGCCCGCAAAGAGGCCGAAGCGGCCAGCCAACGGAGTACCCAATTACAAGAGCAAGCGCAGTCTTTGCCCGTTGATTCCTTCCAGCGGGCCATACTTCAGGCCGAAGCCTGGCAACACAGACTGCAGGCCGAACAACAGCGTCGGGCTGCGGAGCATGCGGCGGCAGAAGCAGAAGCATTGCAAGGGGCCGTTCAGGCTGCTCAGGGCCAGACAGCCACTCAGGAGGTGCAGCAAGCAGCCACAGCCTTGCGCCACAACCAACCGCAACAGGCGACCAGCTTGATCCAGCGTGCCAGCGAACGGTTGGCACGGCTTGTTAGCGCTCTACGCGAACCCGCAGATGATACAGTGCCAGAATTGGCCCGCTTGCAAGCCGCTGCCGAAGCCATCGATGCCCTGGGAACCGCCCAGGAAATACTGCTGCAACGCACTGTGCAAGCCACACAAATGCCTCCCTCACCCCAACGAAGTGCCACTCAACAGCAATTGGCCCAGCAACAGGCCCAACTGCTCCAACAGGCCCAGGAACTGTTGCAACGCCTTCAACGTAACGATCCACCAGCACAAGCGGTAGATACGTTACGTCAGGCTATTGACCATCTGGCAGCTGCTCAGGATGCTCTCCAGCGTGGTCAACCGGCCATCCACCACCAAAGTCAGGCCCTGCAACGCCTCGATGAGGCTCGCGACCTGATCGACGCGGCTGCTGCAACCAACCTGCCAGCCGAACGACTTGCGGAAGAACAGCGTCGTCAACTCGCTGACCGGCTGCGGACCTTACTTGAACGTCAACGCAGCCGTGTGACGGAAGCCCAACGCCTCTACGAACGGCTCGTGAACCAGAAACGCTGGTCACGCAGTCTGCAACACAGTTTTGCTGCCCTGGCTGATGACGAACGGCAACTGGCGGAAGAACTCCGCTCGTTAACCGACTTGTTACGACCCCTGCCCGTATTGGACCACCTGCTGGCCGATGCTATCGCTAGCCTGGAGCGTACTGCCACCCGTATCGGTGACCATTTGCAAGAGCTGGATCCCGATTTGCCCTTTGACGAAACAGCCGAGACTGCCCGTCACCAACGCCTGGTGCAGTTCATGACAATTCCGGTTCGCCGTCTGGAGCAGATCCTGGCTGCCTTGCAGCCGGATGCAGAGACCCCGTCACCATCTGCATCCGAAAAACGCCCCGCTTCTGCCCGTACTCATGCGTCCTCAACTTCGTCCAGCGAGCTTGTCTCACCTTTGGCACAATTGAAAGCGTTGCGGGCCTGGCAGGCTGAAATCATGCAACGCACCGCCGAGTTTGCCCGAAATCACGTGGATCCGACAAAGCTATCTCCGGAAGATCAGGAAGAGTTGAAGGAACTGGAATCGGCTCAGCGTACCATTGGGTTGCTATTCGAAAAGCTAGCTCCCTTGTTTGCTAAAGGCCCTTCTGTTACAGAACTCAATCCTTCCCCTCCCGATGGCAACGAACTCCCTGTGGCACCGCCGCCCCGTCCCGCTGATCCGGCCCCTGCCCCCGCTCAGGAGCGGTCCCAACAGTGGCCACTTCCTTGTCCTTGCACCACCGGCTGGTTGTTAACCTCTTTTTCGTACTCTTCCGTTGATGGCACACTTGATGTGCAAGAGGTCGGATGGCCACAGAGAGGTTCGAGTGTGCGGTTCCTGCTACGCGCTGGTTCGGCAAATCATCAGTGGCACTTGCCTGTTGGGCTGTGGCGAGACGTTTCTGACGAAGATGTGGCCGTGGCTCCGCCCCCGCGTCCGGCATCTTCGGATGGACAAGTGCCTGTTGGATCACCCGCTAATGGACCCGAGGATGTCCGCCAGATCGTTGAGCGCATCATTCGGAATGCTCGCCAAGCGTCGCAACAATTGGCCCAAGCTGAGACTGGACCACCGACCCAGCAGACTCAACGAACTATCCTGCGTGACATTGATATGTTATTACGCCCTCCCCCTCCTCCTACTCCGAAGGATGACAAACAGCCGCCCCAGTCGGAACCTCAACCTAAAAAGGATGAGGCTTCTCAGCCGATGCCTCAAACACCGCAGAAACAAGACAAATCCACGGACACCGTTAAGCCCCCTCCAGGAGGGATGGACACTATCCCGCCCCCACCAGCGGGCAAAAAACCTTCCGAAAGCAACTCCGCTACTGCAAAAGGAGATAGCGTATCGCCTCCTGCGGCGCGGCGACCGCGTCGAGCATCTTTGCCGCATCCCCCCTCTGGCCCAATGTCAGAGATACAAACCAACCAGTCAACCCCCACTGGGCCTGCTACTACGCATGCCTCTCAGCAGGCGTCGACACAACCCGCGACAGACCCGCGGACGCCGGCCTCAGGCCACCCCGACCCAAACAAGAAAAAGGTCCCAATCAATCGCACCCCTACACTGCTTTTACAGGATGACTGGATGCGCAACGTCTGGGGTCACCTGCCCGATACATTGCGTCGACAGGCCAGCGAATACTACCAGCAGGAATTGATATCCCGCTATTCCAAGCTGTTGGAAAAGTATTACTCCTCGCGGTCACTCAAGAAGTGATCGCCGTATCAAGTTAAGCACCAGTAGCATCACAACTGTAAAAGTTAGACGTCGTGGTCCGCTTAATCTTTTTAGGAATTTATGAAGTCTTGCGTTGAAGCAACCGGGGTTTGGAAGCATTACAATGAACTATGCCACTTGATCACATTGGCCAGGTAGGAATGGCGAATGTTATTGACTCGACGACAATGGTGCCGGACGGCGGTAGGATCGGCAGCAGCAGCCCTAGTGGCAGGTTTAACGCAGGCCCAGCATGGTCGTCCTGCTGGTGGTGCAACAGGGCGTGGATCTGCTGACGAAAACGGGCAGGAAAGCTCCGATTTTTTGAATGCCGAGACCCAGGCAGCTATTGAGCGAGGTCTTGACTACATAGCCCGCAATCAAAATGCCGATGGCTCGTTCGTGGATCATCGTAGCGGAGCGGCTGTCGGGGTCACTGCTTTGGCCGCATTAGCCTTGATGGCAGGCGGTCATCAACCGGGTCGCGGGCGCTATGGCCGTGAAGTACTCCGCGCAGCGGAATATGTAACCGCCATGGCCGATGGGCTTTACCCCGGCTTTTTAACCACGCCGGAAAGCCAAGCAAGCGGTAGACTAGCCACTCAACCCAGCCCGATGTACAGTCATGGTTTCGCTACGCTTTTTCTGGCTGAAGTGTGTGGTATGATGCCCACCGCTGTTCAGGATCAGGCGGTACGTGCCGCGTTGGAAAAAGCCGTAGCTTTCACCATTTCCGCTCAGAACAAGGAAGGGGGGTGGCGTTACGAGCCACGGGCCCCCTTCGCTGATGTATCGGTCACCGTAGCTCAAATGATGGCCTTGCGGGCTGCCAAAAATGCCGGCCTGTTCATCCGCAAATCCGTCATCGATGCAGGAGTCCAATACATTAAAGCCTGCCAACTTCCCGATGGTGGCTTTAGTTACTGGAAGGGACAAGGCCACTCGGCGTTTGCCCGTTCCGCGGCAGCTCTTGTTGGATTGTTTAGTGCGGGAATATACGAGGGACGCGAAATTGAACGCGGCTTGAAATACCTGCTGCAATTTGTCCCCGGACGCCCCCTATCTCTCAGGGATATTCCACCACAACACTATTGGTATGGTCATTATTACGCGGCTTTGGCTATGTGGACCGCACGGGATCAATATTGGCGGATCTGGTTTCCTGCCATTCGCGATGAACTTTTACACAAGTCGCGTAATAGCGGCGGCCTATGGCTCGATCCTTACCACGGGGCCGTATATGCAACGGCCATGGCACTCATCATCTTACAACTACCCAACAATTACCTGCCCATTCTGCAGCGTTAATCCACCCTGTCAAATCGTGGTCATTCGAGAAAAACGGCCGGCTCCTCTGCATCAAGCTAACCTTCTAGCCTCAGCTATTTACATCGACCATTTGGCCAAACATTGGTTGCTACTCAACCCTATATTTGCTATCAGGCACGGACAATACCAGATGGAGTCAGCCCCCACCCAGCCGGGCGAGGAAGCATGCCTACAATGTAGGGCATCGCCTGCTTTTTAATGAAAGACTAATGATTTAGGGGGTTAAGCCAATCGGCGTATCATACCTCTGGCACCAAGAGTGGTAGCAACCACCCTCCATCGAAGAATACAAGGTGTGGATGGGTCAACTGATGGGTGATTTACTCCGCAAGCAACTAGTAAGTTCAGCGCGTTTGGTGGTTGTTAAGGTCGGTACTAACGTTCTAACCGACAATGATGGACAACTAGACCACCAGCAGGTACAGGCCTTGGTGGATCAACTGGAGCGTTTGCATCAGGATGGCCGTCGAGTGGTGCTGGTCAGTTCCGGGGCAATCGGGGCCGGAATGAAACAGCTCGGTTTAAGTCAACGTCCCAGTGAGTTACCCCAGTTACAAGCATGCGCGGCCGTTGGCCAATCACGCTTGATGCAAACGTATCAGCAATGTTTCGCGCCTTATAAACGCCCCGTAGCCCAAATATTGCTCACCGCTGGTGACTTCGAACACCGGGTGCGGTATCTGAATGTTCGTAATACCATTCATGCGCTGTTCGAATATGGTGCCATGCCTATTATTAACGAAAATGACACGGTTTCCGTAGCAGAGATCCGCTTTGGTGATAACGATCACTTAGCCGCATTGGTAACCAATCTACTCCAGGCACCGTTACTGATTCTGCTAACCAGCGTTGATGGGCTATACTCTGAAGATCCACGGGTTAGTCCCTCGGCGCGTTTGCTAACGACAGTAGAGCGGATCGACGGAACCATAACGTCGATGGCAGCAGCAACGCGGAGCAGCTTGGGGACAGGGGGAATGAAAAGCAAATTGCGGGCTGCCCGTCAAGTCACTGCAGCAGGTGAAGCCGTTGTGATTGCTAACGGTCGTCAGGAGCGGATCCTCGACCGCCTTTTTGCCGCTGAACCGGTCGGTACGCTATTTCTCCCCCACGGTGAGGACCTGCCCGCCTGGAAGCGCTGGCTGGGGTTTAGCGTCCGGCCCAAAGGCACGTTACACATCGATGCTGGTGCCGAACGTGCCCTCATCGATCAGCGTAAGAGTCTGCTACCGGTTGGCGTCGTCCGGGTAGAAGGCAACTTCAGCAAGGGGGACCTAGTAGCCATATGCGGCCCTGGTGGTCGAGAGATTGCCCGCGGCTTGTGCAATTATTCCGCTATCGAGGCCCAACGGCTCTGTGGTCTGAGTAGTACACAAATCCGCGAGCGGTTCGGTCTACTGCCTTATGCTGAATTAGTGCACCGTGACAATCTGGTCATTATCTGTTAGGCTAAAAGCAGGCTTTTCGTCGTACTCATGTGAAGGTTCGCGGAACGCTCCCTTGCTGGGTGAGCGTAGCTAACGGATGGATGGTGAGAAATCGCTGCCGACCGCACGGGAGGACTCCGCCCGACGTGAGGAGTTCGAGCGGTTGTATGCACAGCACAGCCGCGAGATCTGGGCAGTTGCCTATGCTCGCTGGATGGATAACCACTTGGCATTCGACATCATGCAAGAAACGTTTTTGCGTCTGTGGCGGCAATGGGAAGCGGGAGAGGTCATCGACAATCCGCGGGCTTGGCTATTGCGTGTTGCACGGAATCTGGCCGAGGATGCCGCCAAAAGCGCCTTTCGACGCCATGGCACCCACAGCAATGAGGTCCTCAACGGTGTCGCAGCCCAGCAACCTGCTCCCTTCGATGGAGTTGAGCGCTTGGAGCAACAGGCCCGACTACGCCAACTATTGTTGGAGTTGTCCCCGACCGATCGAGAAATCCTTACGCTTCGCTATGCTTGGGACTATGACACCCCGCAAATTGCCGAATATCTCAACATCGCTGTGGCCGCTGTACACATGCGCTTAAGCCGGGCCCGACAACGCCTGGCAGCCTTGCTTAAACGGGAACAACACCGGGAAGCGTCTCCAACGCCTACGCCAACCAATGTGCCTTTGCAAAGCACAAAAGATCACTAGATCCGTCGCAACCATATGGATTTCAGTTGATAGCCTTCGATGATAACCAACCAAGGAGTCGATTACCCTGAATAGCAATTAATCAAGAATAATGTCCATAACCATGAATGAAGATTTAAACACTGTGGCCCCCATAAAAATAGGTATTTGACCATGCTGGACTCCCCTCCCCAACCGTTACTAGAGGACGAAGTGGATCAGTTATTGCGAGATTATTTCCGGGCGCAACTACCGCAGCACTGGCCACCTCCGCCACTACCGGTTGAGCGACTCGACACCACGCCCTCGCACTACAAATCTGGTCGCTCAGTTGTGCCCATAAAAGACAGCTTGCGTCAGTCTCGGTACGCTTTGGCGGCGTCAGTCGCTGTACTGTTCGTTTGCGGTTGGTTGTTGATAGGCCCATCCTCAGACACGGCAACCATTACGCCCCATGGCTCCTCCAGTGGCTGGCCGGCTGGCGACGTTCTGCGTCACAGTGAAGCAGGTCAACCCCCAATTTTGCAACATCTTCGTCAAATACCGCCCTCCTCACCCCCTTCGCCTTCAACCGTGGATACTAAGACAGCCCAACCAAGCTCCAATCCATCACCTTCCTCAATCAAACTGCCTTGATTGCAGCCTACAGGATGCCATGTTACATCAAACATTTGGCATTAGCCAAATCCATGAAGGACATGCGGTGTGATGCCGGCCTACCAAGGGAAATCCGCTACACTCGGTCCGTCGAGCTGATGTTGGCATCTCAGATGCTGGTTGTGCTACACGCGAGCAACTGCGTCAGTGCCTAACTTTATAGCTTGGAAACAAGGGGACGTACCTGCTGTACCACCAGCCCGAAAACCAAAACCATTACACCTCCGTGCCCTAATCTTGTTGGAAGAAACGGACAGCGTTGCGGAAGATTTGCAAGCCTTCTCCCTCATTGGATAGCCCGCGTCGCGTCCATTGAGGATGTTGGGTGCCAAACAGATGTCGATCCGGGTGGGGCATCATTCCCAACGCCCTCCCCGTAGCGTCGCAGATGCCCGCGATGTCGTCCTGCGAGCCATTCGGATTGACAGGGTACCCGTTGCGTTGCCCCGCTGCATCGACGTACCTCAGTACTACCTGTCCTGCCTGCGCCAAACCTTGGGCGATCCAAGGTTGACGGCAGACAAACTTCCCTTCGGCATGCCCCACCGGCACGTACAACCGTTCGATGCCACTCAGAAAAGGTGATTTCTGGGAAGTGACCTGGAGATGTACCCACCGGTCCTCATAGCGGCCGGAATCGTTCAGGGTTAGGGTCGCTAACGGGCCGTCTTCATCGGCGGGTATCAATAGTCCAGCCTTCAGAAGAACCTGAAAACCGTTGCATATGCCCAGAATAAGCTTTTCTTCGTCACGGAATTGCCGCAGAGCATCGCTGAGGTAGTGTTGCAGATATAATGCTTGCACCTTGCCGGCTGCAATGTCGTCGCCATACGAAAATCCACCTGGTAGGACCAAAATCTGATATCGCCGCAGGAGTCGCGGTTGCTCACAGAGGGTGTTGATGTGCACCCGATCGGCCCGCACTCCCAACAGTTCGAAAGCCGTCTGAACTTCGCTATCGCAGTTGGTGCCCGGAGCTCGCAGGATTAGTGCCCTTGGCTGTGCCATGCTGTTATTCCCCGTCTGCTGTAGCTTGAAATCAGGATCATTGTACTTGAATGGGGCGATCGCACGACCGACATATTTCTTGGATTTGCGTTTACGCAAGTGCGATGGCAATTTTGCCCTAGATACTCCTCGCCTCACAAGCTAGCCTATCGTGGACTATTAGTAGCAACTGCAGGTTCTTGATGGGGACGCCTTAACTTGTTGCTTCACTAGGACCAAATTCATGCGGTTCGACTTCCCTCAGCAATTTTAGCTGCAAACACACCGTACTATTAGCGTGATGCAAAGGCCGTGAAGTGTGTTTCGCGATTTTTTCTTACTGCAACCACTTATTTTTCAAGAAATTGTGTCGAGAAGCCGAAAAATTTTGTGGGCAACAGTTGACGAGACAACTTGGCGTGATTAATATTCCTTCACCTGACGCAATCACGAAGTGGTTGCGACAGGGAGCCGAAATAGACGGTTCATCACGAGATCTTTGACAAGTAGGTGAGGACGCCTGAACAAGAGGGTGGGTTATCTGCCGAGTCGGCAAGACCCAACCCTCGGCCCTCGTATGCCTTCGTGTAGTTGAAGACATTAGTCTCAATAACGGAGGCAAGCAGCCAAACGGTTGCGTCAAGCCGAAGCGGCTCAAGCTCTCAAAAGTATTCCGTCGCAAGACGGAGCGAAAAAACTTTTGAAGGGTTTGATCCTGGCTCAGAACGAACGTTGGCGGCGTGGATTAGGCATGCAAGTCGAGGGAATCCCTGGGCAACCAGGGGGAACCGGCGTAAGGGGCAGTAAGGCATGGGTAACCTACCCCGCGGTCCGGGATAGCCATCAGAAATGGTGGGTAATACCGGATGAACTCGAGAGAGCAAAGGTCCGCCGCCGCGGGAGGGGCCCATGTGGTATTAGCTAGTTGGTAGGGTAATGGCCTACCAAGGCTGAGATGCCTAGCAGGTGTGAGAGCACGACCTGCGCCACTGGCACTGAGACACTGGCCAGACACCTACGGGTGGCTGCAGTCGAGAATCTTCGGCAATGGGCGCAAGCCTGACCGAGCGACGCCGCGTGCGCGATGAAGGCCTTCGGGTTGTAAAGCGCTGTCGAGGGGAGGAAAAGCCCCGCAAGGGGTTTGATCGGCCCCTGGAGGAAGCACGGGCTAAGTTCGTGCCAGCAGCCGCGGTAAGACGAACCGTGCTAACGTTGTTCGGAATCACTGGGCTTAAAGGGTGCGTAGGCGGGTTGTCCAGTCTGGGGTGAAATCCCGCGGCTCAACCGTGGAATTGCCTCAGATACTGACGACCTCGAGGGAGGTAGGGGCGAGCGGAACTGTGGGTGGAGCGGTGAAATGCGTTGATATCCACAGGAACTCCGGTGGCGAAGGCGGCTCGCTGGACCTCTTCTGACGCTGAGGCACGAAAGCTAGGGGAGCAAACGGGATTAGATACCCCGGTAGTCCTAGCCCTAAACGATGAGGACTAGGTAGTAGGCTAGACATGGGCTTACTGCCGAAGCAAAAGTGCTAAGTCCTCCGCCTGGGGAGTATGGCCGCAAGGCTGAAACTCAAAGGAATTGACGGGGGCTCACACAAGCGGTGGAGCATGTGGCTTAATTCGAGGCTACGCGAAGAACCTTATCCTGGGCTTGACATGTGCGAAAGCGCCGGGAAGTAGGACCCGGAAACGGGAACGAACGGTATCCAGCCCGGAACCCGGCACAGGTGCTGCATGGCTGTCGTCAGCTCGTGTCGTGAGATGTCGGGTTAAGTCCCATAACGAGCGAAACCCTTACCTTCAGTTGCTACCCGCAAGGGGCACTCTGGAGGGACTGCCGGTGTCAAACCGGAGGAAGGTGGGGATGACGTCAAGTCATCATGGCCTTTATGCCCAGGGCTGCACACGTGCTACAATGGCGTGTACAAAGCGCAGCAACCACGCGAGTGGAAGCGAATCGCAAAAAACACGCCCCAGTTCAGATCGGAGGCTGCAACTCGCCTCCGTGAAGACGGAATCGCTAGTAATCGCGGGTCAGCAACACCGCGGTGAATGTGTTCCTGAGCCTTGTACACACCGCCCGTCAAGCCACGAAAGGGAGGGGCGCCCGAAGTCACCTTCACCGGTGCCGAAGGCGAAACTCCTGATTGGGACTAAGTCGTAACAAGGTAACCGTAGGGGAACCTGCGGTTGGATCACCTCCTTTCTAAGGATGTTGACCCACACAAAAACATGTCACCCACTCTCGATCAGGCGCCTCACCCCACTTGCAAAGATACACCCCCCCGAAGCCACCACTTCGGGGGTTTTTTACTTTTGCTTCTGCCTAACGTCTTCATCGCCTATGCTAGACCAGCTACTACCGTATCTCCGTTGCCCCTTCGATCCGCATCGTCGCACCCCCCTGCTCCGTAGCGATGATGCTTTGCAATGCCCGGCGTGCTCGGCCCGATTCCGCATCCGCAATGGCATCCCCGTACTCGTTCCTCAGGACGCGATCCTGCCCGTGGGCATCCGTCACCACGCTCAACTAGCAGCACGACACTCCTCACCCCCAGCTCTCTCCGACACCAACCCGCGCTGGTAGACGTTCACTCGATAGGCCTAAAACTCGTGCGGCCTGCCTTATTGAGTCCCCTGAATAGAGGCTCCTTGCTGCGTGGTTGCTCTGGCAGCAGAACCTTGCCTGTGTTATGTGCCACGGGTAGGAGTCGGTCTTGGTGCGGTATAAGTGCGGGCACTGCCAATAGTCGCATAACTATCGACCGGCACTCTCTCTGCGGGGCTGCTCATGCTTCGGCACGTAACAACTCCGGTTGCGTCTTGCTCGTCGCGTGGCTGCAGACTTCGCTACAATCGCCGCATCGCGGCTATTGCTTGCGTTATACTCGTTGCATGTCTTTTCCTAACAGCACCGGGCCAACTGAAAGGTAAAATGCGGTCTTCCAGGCCTTCGTCGGATGAGCCGAGCCCTTCATCCCACTCCGAGGAATTTCCAACTCACCTGCCGCGTTATCACTTGGATTTAACCCTCGACACTGCTCAGCACACCGCCCAATTGAAGCTACAAGTGACCTGGAGAAACCCCACACCGCTGCCGTTAGATCAGTGCGTCTTCAGTTTTTATCCACATTATCGCGTTCCGCAAGGCGACTACATACACCTGGCCAAAACTCTCGAACTGCTCCGGCTTCAGCCGTCTCTGGGGATTGATCGCTGTGGCCGTTTTGGTGTGGTGGAATCGGTCCGCCTTTGTCAATTGGGCCAGCAGTCATATGACCAGGCTGTTGCCTTCCGCTTCGATGCCGACAACACAACGGCCCTACGCGTGTACCTTCCTCGCCCATTGAACCCGGGAGAAGTCGTCCAGTTGGAGTTACGGTGCACTTACTACCTGCCCAACATCCAAGGACGACTAGGTTACTGGAAAGGTGTCACCTATCTGACTAACGCTCTGCCCCTATTGGCCTATTGTGATGCTGAAGGCTGGAAGCCGGTCCCGTTTGTACCCTGGCATCAGCCGTGGTTTAACGAAGCGGGAATTTTCGAGGCTACGATTACCCTTCCTGCCGGCGAGGTCCTGGTCGTGCCCGCCACTATCCAGCGGCAGGAAATCCTGCCCGATGGGCGACAGCGTTGCCATTGTGCACCGTTTGTAGGTCGGGATTTTGCCATTTTGTGCTCCCGCCGCTACCAGACATTTACTGCGACAACTACCCTGCCCTCTGGTCGTGCAGTGCGCCTGCGGTGTTATGCCTTCCCCGAACACGAATTCTTTGCCCGTGAAATCCTGCGTATCACTGCTGAGGCAATCCCCGCTTTCTCGCGCTGGTTCGGCGACTATCCCTATGACCAATTCACCATTGTGGAATCCTACTTCGGCTGGAACGGAAATGAATGTGCTGGACTGATCATGATTGATGAGCGGGTCTTCGGTATGCCTCATCTAGCCCGCGGCTATGTCGAGTACCTGGTGTCACACGAGACCTGCCATCAGTGGTGGTACAATCTAGTGGGCACCAATGGCTACGCCGAGCCATTTATTGATGAAGGGGCGGCCGTCCATTTCACCCATCGACTGCTGGACTTGAAGCACGGTCGCAACAATCCCATGCTGGAGTGGCCCCCCGGGTTTCGCTGGTTGCCCAATATCTACCGGGAAAACTATCGTTATAGCGGGGTGTATTACTCAATCCGCAATAACGAAATGCATCCCGCTGCCCAAAACCTGCCTGCATATGGAAATCTCTTTGGGCTTTTCACCGGTGCCTACGACCGGGGCTCGAAAGTCTTCAGTATGATCGAAGCTCAGCTGGGAGAGGCCGCCTTTTTGGACTTTATCCGTCACTTGATGACCCGCTACCGGTGGCGAATTCTGCAAGCTAAAGAGTTGCGTCAGGAGTTGGAGCAATATACTGGTCGGGATTGGGGCGAGTTTTTCCGACGCTGGGTTTATGGCAGGGACCTCACTGACTGGGAAATTGAAGCGGTGTATGATGGGTTTAGTCCAGAGCTCCCCCGCATCTTCCGTCCACGGCTGCTCGGCCCGCAACCCTTGCGAGTTGTTGTCCGGCAATGCCGCGAACTGACGGAACCGACCATCCTGGAGATCACGCTGCAAGACGGTGTCCGCCACCGTATTCCTGTCGGTTTTACCACGGAACCCGTCTATTGGCCTGAAAGCGGTGCGGCTGTTACCTACTTGGGGGACAAGCGATGGCAGGTGGATCTGTCGACACCTCCCCCCTTGCAGATTACGATCGATCCTGATCGTGTCCTTCTCGACGCCGATCCTGGCAATAATGTGTGGCGTGCCAAGCCGCGGATTCGCAGTACTCCTTTGTACACCATGCTGGATGAAACTAATCTTACCCTTGATTTTGACCGTCTCAACGTCATCGTGGGTCCATGGGTGTGGGGGCCGTCGTACAACGACCCGTGGTATACCCGAACCACCATGGCCGGATTGCGGGCTGGTGTGAATCGTCCGCAACGTTATCAAGCGGGAACCTATCTGGCCTATCGTAGTGACTTCCAGGATCTGGTTTTCGGGGCGGACGCGGTCGTGCTGGGGGACCATTGGGAGGCGGGGGGCAATTGGGAGTGGCGCGTGGCTGGGCCGTGGGGGCGACTGCGGGATCGCGTTGTCACCCCGTGGGACCGTCTCCCCGGCGCCGGCGGCCCCCAACGAGCAGTACTCTACGGACGGCAGGTGCTACTTCCTACCTCCAGCCTGTATCTACCCCCCACGATGTACCAGGAAGTATTTGCGACGTATCAGGACAATTTCCTGCCCTTTTCTCGTTCTGGTGCCGGTATCCGTTGGAACCATCTGCTCATGGGCGGTTACCATTATCGCTGGAACATGTATACCCCCTATTGGGATCCCGAAACTGGTTTCTGGATCGATGTGGTAGCAGGGGGTGGCATGGCCGACGTTCAGAACTGGCAAGGCATGGCCCAAGGACGCCTGGAACTGGCGGCCGTGCGCCCTCTGGGCAGCCAACGCCTAGGACTGCTCGGCCAGACACGTCTGGCGGCACGTGTGGTCCTGCAAGGGGCCTTACCCGACGATGGTCGCTTTTTCGCTTTAGGGGGCGGCACACTGTTCCGAGGCTTCGATCTAGCCGAACGTCAGGGCAATGCCCTGTGGGTGGCCAACCTCGAATTACGCTGGCCTCTATGTCGCGAAGTGGAATGGGACATCCTGGATCATCTTTTCGGCGGTCGTAACCTCTGGCTGGCTACTTTCTATGACGTCGGGGCTATTTATGCTAATGGTCGACGCATCGGCGACGTCGCTCACGCTTTGGGAGTCGGCTTACGTCTGGACGTAGCCGTTTTCAGCTTCATCGAACGCGCGGTGTTGCGTCTGGACGTAGCCAAAACCCTCAATGCCGCCACCCCTTGGCAAATCTGGTTCGGCGTGCAGCAGGCCTTCTGACAACTCACACGCAAATTCTCCGCAGAAGCCTTGTTGACTGGCATTAGTCGCCAAGCTCTAATTGCTCTCGGCTGCAGGCATCCTGAGTGACTTTCATACTAGCGACCAGATTCCGGCAAAATACAACAAAATTAGTGCTCTCCGACTTAAGATTACCTGTAGTTGTGTTTGCTGGAGCAATACAGCTTCAACAAAGCTCCAAGTCCATAAAATAAACGCTGTAATTTTTGTTAGCGAAATTGCTTCCGAACATCTACGAGATAGTGGGGGCATAAGGATGTCCCGTCCTTCCATAACGGAAACTATTCAGGCCCACTATGCTGCCGTGGCTCGCAGTAACATCAGTCAGGACACCCCTGGGGTAAAAGCGGTAGCCGAAGCATTCGGATACAGTGCTGACGAATTATCGCAACTGCCCGCAGCAGCCAATCTGGGTTTGGGCTGTGGTAACCCGACGGCCATGGCAGGGCTACAGCCAGGAGAGGTAGTTGTCGACTTGGGCTGTGGTGCAGGAATCGACGTGCTTCTGGCCGCTCGCCGAGTAGGTCCATCCGGCAAAGCGATTGGCATTGATCGGACGCCGGAAATGATCGAGCGAGCCCGCCTCAATGCTGTACAAACCGGCCAGACTAATGTCGAGTTTTATCAGGCCGACCTCGCCGCTTTGCCCTTGGCCGATGCCACGGTAGATTGCCTAATCTCGAACTGTGTCATCAACCTTGTTGAAGACAAAGCGGCTGTTTTCCGAGAAATGTATCGCGTGCTCAAGCCCGGCGGCCGCGTAGCCATCTCCGACATCGCCTTGAAACAACCGTTGCCTGCAGAATTGGCCAACCACATTGCAGCCATAGTGGGCTGTATTGCCGGTGCCCTTAGCATGGAACAATATGCGTCGCAGTTGTTAAACGCTGGTTTCTGCGATGTGGTGATCACCGACAGCGGGGCCGACCTGCACGCCTATGCCCTCATTGAGGGCCAACTCGCTTGTTGTTCCCCTGCCATGGCCGAACGCTCCGCTGCGGAGTCGGTAGAAAAAACCGCTTCTCACCCAAATCACTCGATTGAGGTGGCACCTGTCATCAATTTGTGCCTCACTGAGAACGACAATCGTGGTGATGCCCCTGGCTGTTGTGATACCACATCCGCCGAAGTTCCCACTGTCCCCACAAGCTCGAGGGACATAACTAGTCCCGTCCATCGTGCTTTAGCTCAGTTGTTGCAGTGCTACAATCTGAATGATTTTGCGGCTAGTGTTAAAGTCACCGCTCGCAAGCCCCGTTGTAACTGAAGCACATTAAAAATTCGCAGAAATAGCCAATAGTCACTTCATCAACTCTGGGCGGGCGAGTTTGTCGTCCAATCTGTGGTGTGGAAAGATAAGAAATTTGCCTATTGCAATGTACGTTTGGCCGAGTTATTGTTAGATACGAGCAAGGTCTTTACGGCGTTACTGCTCATTTTCTGATACGCTTCTTTTCACTTGGTATCGCCTTTCGGAGGTACTTTATGTCTCGCTCTCACGTCATTCATCGCTGCTGTGCCCGTGGTTTTACGCTGATTGAGTTGTTGGTGGTGATTGCGATTATTGCGATTTTGATTGGTTTGCTGCTTCCTGCTGTGCAGAAGGTGCGTGAAGCGGCCGCCCGCATGAGCTGCCAAAACAACCTCAAACAAATCGGAATTGCCCTTCACAATTATCACGACGTTAACAACACTTTTCCTGCGGGGAACACATCGGACAACGTTTGCTGCGGTCAGAACGTTATGACCACTTGGACGGTGGACATCCTGCCCTTTCTGGAACAGGACGCTCTATTCCGTACATGGGTGCCTTCCGAAAATACCTGGTCAACCAACAACACTTTTCTGCGTACCCAATTCGTTAAAGTTTATTCTTGTCCATCGGATACTTTATACAATCAAACCGAGCGACCAGCGTCTGGTAATGGTGGTGGTGTTCAATATCAATTTGGATCGTATCGGGCCGTTTCAGGCCGTAGCGGGGGCAATGGTCGTGTATTTTGGGATACCTGCGAACCCAACTTAGGCACACTTAATCCTTTGTGGAAAGGTGTCTTGCATGTTGTCATTCGTACCCCTAACGCTACCGTAGCAGGACAATGCCCAACGGGAACCACCGAACGTATAACGAGCATTATCGATGGCACTTCCAACACACTTTTGGTTGGTGAGTACACCAACATTGATGTGCCACGACGTGCCACCTTCTGGGCTTACGGTTACACCTCGTACAATCAATCGTCGGTGACAAGCGAAAGCCGTATCTTGGGTAATAGTTACAACCGTTGCTGGAACAGTCCCGGAAACGGGGGCGACAACCCATGCAAACGCGGCTTTGGGAGCAATCACACCAATGGGTTGAATTTCCTGATGGCCGACGGTTCCGTTCGTTTTGTCAGCTACAGCGTTGACATTAACCTCCTAGCAGCCATGGCCACCATGGCAGGGGGAGAAGTGGCAGACGTTAACTGACTGACCATATCTTCTTCCCAAGCTACAACGATCTCGTGCACGGCTCCTAACCAAGGGGGAGTAGCGGCCATGGCTAGTGTTTTTGTGCGTGGATCAGCCCTGTTAATAGGCGTTACGTTACTTGGTTGCTCTGATTCCAGGCCCAAGTTTGTACCTGTGTCGGGGCGCGTGCTAGTGGATGGCAAACCGGTCGCCAAT
This sequence comes from Gemmataceae bacterium, assembly GCA_025055795.1. GTDB lineage: Bacteria > Planctomycetota > Planctomycetia > Gemmatales > Gemmataceae > Thermogemmata. The sequence continues at coordinate 16,780 of JANWVV010000012.1, read as the reverse complement.
TTAATGGTCACGTTCCAGCCAATTCAAACCGACAAGAACAAAGACCCAGGTCCCGGTTCCGCTGGAATTACGGACGCTGAAGGACGCTTTGTGCTAAAGGTTTCCTCCCAACAATATTCAGGTGATGGAGCGATAGTCGGCAAACACAAGGTGCGGATTGGTACTGTATTGCCAGGCGAAGGCGTCGCTACCGACCCAAGTATTGGTTCTCCTGACGATGCCCCATTAGCAGGCAAAGAATTGATACCACCGCAATACAACCAGGACACTATTTTGACTTTTGAAGTGCCTTCCAGTGGTACTGACCAAGCCAATTTCGAAATTTATATCAAGACCAAGAAGAAACCCTAATCAATCTAGCGGGGCTGCCCTCCCTGGCAAGATTGCACACCACTGCGGGGTAGAAAAAACATGCCCTCTTAGAGAAGCTTTGTAGTACTCTTGCACAACCTAAAGCATTCATAAAGTATCTATCTGGCGAAACTCTCGCTGTCGTACTCTGGATTGAGGTCGTCAGTGACTCCCAAACTTCCGAGAATTGCTTTGGGTTAAAAAACTCGCACAAGGCAAGTATTTGTCACATCGCCACTAGTCTTTTTTTCATGATTTTGCGTCTTGCAGGAAAGCACGGATAACGATAAATTAAGAATGGTCGTGAGTGACCCATGTGATCCGTCTGATTTCTTCATTTCCGTTTCTCCTTGAGAGGTGTCGTTATGACTCGCTCCTACACCCGTACCCGTAACACGTGTGGTTTTACGCTGATTGAGTTGTTGGTGGTGATTGCGATTATTGCGATTTTGATTGGATTGCTGCTTCCTGCTGTGCAGAAGGTGCGTGAAGCGGCCGCCCGCATGAGCTGCCAAAACAACCTCAAACAAATCGGCTTGGCGATGCACAACCACAACGACGCTACCGGCTACCTACCCACTGGCGGTCAGCACTGGTCGATGGCACCGACATATGGTACCCCAGTTGTCGGCGTACCTCCCAATCTGTCAGCAGCCGCTGCTCCACCAGCAGGCGTCACTGAACAACGAGCAGGATGGTTGTTCCAACTGCTACCCTTCATCGAGCAACAAAACATTTACAACGGTGGCGGACAACCTACAATCGGCGGTCAGATGAGCCAAGCTCGTGCCGCAATTATACGAACCTACTTCTGTCCCTCGCGGCGTGCGCCTACTGCGTGGACACAGGCCACATCGTGGTATGAACCCACCACAGGTTTTCCCTTCTGCGGCACTCATGGACAAACCGACTACGCCGGATCAATTGGTCCAAACAGCAGTGACCTTGGCGCGATCGTTCAAACCTTTAATCATGACAAAGGCCATAGCATTCCCGGAACACGACGTCGCCAGCCTATTCGTATTCAGGACTTCATTGATGGCACATCGGTAACCTTGGTGGCTGGTGATAAGAAACTTTTCCGTGGCATCAGCGGCTTCCGAGGCGACGATAACGAAGGGTACTCATCAGGCTGGGACCATGACGTCATTCGCCGTACCGATCTGGCACCTATGCCCGATGACGGTACAGACGGTAACTTTCGTTTTGGTGGTTTACATCCAGGTGGCTTCAACGCCTTGCTCGGTGATGGCTCAGTCCGCTTTATCACTTTCAACATTAGTTGCTGTGATTCAACAACAACTTTCTGGCGTTTAGGACATCGTGCTGATGGTCTACCACTGGGCAACGACTGGTAATTTACCTGTGTTCATTAATTCATGACATCAGCCACCAACTCGAACGGCTCGCCACTCAACGAGTTACGAGCCGTTTTATGTTATCTAAATCATTAAACAACCCTGACTCTAATAGTGAGGACGTTAAATAACATCGACGAGCAAATAAGGGGCGTAACACATAAGGGAGAAAGTTGTGTTATGTGCAGGTTTATTCCCAAATATCGGTTATTTGCTCTATGCTGTAGTTTGGGATTGCTATTGGTCCTAGGGTGTTCTAACAAGTCGGGTGGTGGCGTTGGGGAGGGGCGCACCAAACCCCGTGGCCGTATTCTGGAAAACGGATTGCCCATCAAAATCGACACGTCCAAGCTGCCCCCTGGTGATCCTGGCCTACAAGTTACTTTTATAAAGTTAGGCGGCGTCGATGCAGGTACGGAGTACGAGGCTGTAGTCACAGACTCCGCCAACGGCGCGTTCGAGTTGATCGGCAAAGATGGCAAAGGGATCCCACCGGGCAAATATCGCGTAGTCATCACCCTTGCCCCATTCGGGAGCGAGGACATGCTCAAAGGACGCTTCAGTCGCGAAAGATCTAAAATCGAAATCGAGGTCAAACCCGGTGAAGACGTGGTCATTGACATCGCTCAGTATAAATAAGTAAACAAGCTCGACTTGGGCCCACCCGACATTTAATCCATCCTCTTTTTTTACAACGCGGTCCGGCTCTGGTCGTGTGACATATCCCAGTGAAGGGTCGGGACGATCCCGTTCGCCTAATTACGAACGACCAGTTAGACACTGCCACTTCTGCGCGTGACACTCCACACTGTACGGTAAAACTTCTTAGACCTTCAGGCTAAACCGTCCTGTATCCCCCACAGCGATATGACGAAAAATTATGATTGCGATGTGAACTATATCAGATGCAGCAACTTCGGGGTTGAGGCAAAAGTTAAATCAGCCGGCAAACACAAGAAAAATCCCAGGATTCGCGTCAGAACGCTTGCCATGCGGCAATATTTTCTCTATTCTGCTAGAGCAGCCTGTTGTTGCGGAACAACAGGTACGTAGAGCAGGTGAGCATCTTATCCAGAGTGGCCGAGGGGACAGGCCCGATGACGCCACAGCAACCGGCCGTGCACAAGTAAATCGCCCGATTTACCGCACGGTGCTGGTGCTAAGTCCTGCCCGACCCGAGGTTCCGGGTTCCAACAGCTAGATGTTGGATGCTAAGGGCAAACGAAACATCCTTCAGGAACCGCTGGCTCGGGAAAGATAAGATGTGCTCGCGCGGGGCAACTCGCCGATCCCTCTTATCTCATCTAGCCTGCACGAACTAATCAACGCAGGCATCTGCAAACTGGAAAGGCTCACCCTTTGTCCTTCGACCACCCACCCTCCCGACCTCGGCGTTAAATCGCCGTGCAAATGCGGATGGTGGGCTTGTAGAAGAGGGGGTTGCCGTGTCGCATTTTGTACGCGGAATGTTCTGCCGAGTGTGTGGTAAACGGTATCCCATCTCACCCATTAACTTTTGTACCGAGGATTTCGGTCCGCTGGAGGTAGACTACGATTACGATAAGCTCCAGGGGGATCTGACCCGCCAAACCATCGCCACCAGAGCCTGGAACATGTGGCGCTACCGCGAGCTGCTCCCGTTGGAGGACGAGCCGCGAGTGGGTCTGGCCGTCGGTGGCACCCCCCTGATCCGAGCAGACCGGTTGGCTGAGGCCTTGGGAGTCCGTCGCCTGTGGATCAAAAACGATGCTGTCAATTACCCCACCTTGTCGTTCAAGGACCGAGTAGTGGCTGTGGCCCTGTCTAAGGCCCGCGAGTTTGGCATGTCGACGGTCGGGTGTGCCAGCACGGGAAATTTGGCCAATAGCGTCGCGGCTCAGGCGGCCGCCGCTGGTTTGGAAACGTTCATCCTCGTGCCTGCTGACCTGGAACGTACCAAGATTTTCGGCACCGCCGTGTACGGCGCTAAAGTCATCGGCTTGAAGGGCACCTACGACGAAGTCAACCGCGTATGTACCCAGATTGCCCTGAAATATGGCTGGGGTTTCGTGAACGTCAACCTGCGGCCTTTCTACGCCGAAGGTTCCAAAACCATGGGCTTTGAGATCGCTGAAGAACTGGGATGGCGTTTCCCGCAGCACGTGGTTTGCCCGATGGCAGGCGGGGCTCTGATTGGCAAAATCTACAAAGCGTTCCGTGAACTGCACCTCCTCGGCCTGGTTGACGCTCCCCTAAGCACCCGCATGTATGGAGCTCAGGCCAGTGGATGCAATCCCATCAGTGCCTGTGTCAAAGTTGGTCGCGAACGCCATAAACCGGTCAAGCAACCCAACACCATCTGTAAAAGCCTGGCGATTGGCGACCCTGCCGACGGCTACTTCGCTGCTAAATTGATCCGCGAGACAGGCGGCTGGGCCGACGACGCTACCGATGAGGAAATTGTCGAGGGCATGCTCCTGCTGGCCCGGACGGAGGGGATTTTTGCCGAAACGGCAGGCGGTGTAACAGTGGCCGTGGCCCGCAAGTTAATCGAACAAGGCCGCATACCCCGCAACGAAGAAATTGTCCTGTGCATCACCGGAAACGGTTTGAAGACCCAAGATGCTGTTTTCGATGCACTTGAATCCCCTCCGGTGATCGCCCCGACACTCGCTGCCTTTGAGGAGTTCGTCGGATTGCGTTCATCAGTCGTCCAGCCGGCACCAGCGCTTGCATGAGTCCATGCGACAAAGACACATGTTTTCATGCAAGGCAACGTAATTTGGGAATTTGGTAGATAAATTGAGGGTGATTGAATGGCTATACTAGTAGAAATTCCGCCCCCATTGCGTGAAGCCGCCGGCGGCAACGTTCATATACAGGTTACAGGCACAACCGTTGGCGAAGCCTTGACAGATCTGATCCGGCAACACCCAGCTCTAGGAACCAAACTTTTTGATAATGGTCAACTACGTCCCTATATCAACGTTTTTGTCAACGACGAGGATATCCGTTACTTGGAGGAATTGCAAACCCCCATCCAAGACGGCACAACTATCGCTTTGATCCCTGCGGTCGCTGGAGGTTAGAATAAAGCAACCGTGTTTCTCCAGTCAATGCTCATGCCATTGACGAGCTTGACCAGGAGCCAAGAACTGAACGAGAGTACCGTCTATGCAGACAACCGATCCGTTGGAGCGATATTCGCGGCAGATGCGACTTCCCGGCATCGGTAAAGCGGGTCAGGAACGGCTGTTGGCCTCCCGGGTGACGCTGTGTGGCTGTGGTGCCTTGGGGACCGTTTTGGCCAATGCCCTGGTGCGTGCCGGAGTTGGATTTGTCCGCATAGTCGACCGTGATTTTGTCGAACCATCAAATTTGCAGCGTCAGGTATTATTCGATGAAACGGACATAGCGGAGAACCTGCCCAAGGCGGAAGCCGCTGCTCGGAAACTGCGTCAGATCAACTCGACAGTGACGATAGAACCCATTGTCGCAGACATTAATCGCAGCAATATTGAAGATTTATGTCACGACGTCGATCTTATTCTAGATGGTAGCGACAATTTCGAATTACGCTATCTGATCAATGACTTGGCCATCAAGTTATCCAAGCCGTGGGTGTACGCTGGAGCAGTCGGCAGCGAAGGGATGAGCATGACGATTGTTCCCGGCCAAACCCCCTGTCTGCGTTGTGTGTTCGAAGCGGCACCGGCTCCAGGGGAGGCCGGTACTTGCGAGACCGCCGGCGTACTAGGACCCGCTGTTGGTGTCATCGCCAATTTCCAGGCGGCTGAGGCCCTGAAAATACTGTCGGGAAACCTGGCGGCGATTAATCGAGACTTGTTGGTGTTGAACCTGTGGGACAATATCATCCGGCGTGTGCGGATAGCACCCTTAGCGGGCCGCAAGGGCAAATGTCCCTGCTGTGCCTTGCGACGCTTCGAATGGCTGGAAGGAGAACACGGTACTCAAACAACAACACTCTGCGGCCGCAATGCCGTGCAGGTTAGTCACCGACGCTCCAGCCGCTTGGATTTCGAAACACTCGCCCAATCCCTACGTACCTCTGGCAGTGTCACTTACAACAAATTCCTGTTAAAGTTCCAACTCAACGAAAACGGCGAATTTTATGAATTCACCGTTTTTCCCGATGGTCGGGCCATCATCAAAGGGACAAGCGAACCCGATAAGGCCCGCATACTGTATGCTCGTTACGTCGGCTATTAGGCCAAGCAAGCTGTTACGGATCTGACCATGATTTATCTGGATAACGCCGCTACCAGTTATCCCAAGCCGTCCTCGGTTTACGAAGCGATGGATCATTTTGCCCGGCATCATCTGGCCAACCCCGGTCGCGCTGGGCACAAAATGGCCCTGACCGCTGAGCATACTCTTGATAACGCCCGTCATCGTCTGAATCGATTTTTCAATGGACGCAGCCCAGAACGGTGGATATTCACTCTTAACGGCACGGACGCTCTCAACATTGCCATCAAAGGTGTACTGCGTGATGGCGATCATGTCGTGACGACAAATGTGGAACATAACAGCGTCAGCCGGCCGCTGGTTGCCCTAGCGGAAGCAGGAAGAATCACGCTGACTCGAGTAAGTGCCGATGGTGTCGGTTGGGTGGATCCCGCGGCCATCGAAGCCGCGATGACCTCAAGAACCCGTCTGGTTGTGGTCACGCACGCCAGCAATGTTGTGGGTACCATCCAACCGATTACCGAGATTGGGCGATTGGTCCGGAGCCGTGATGCCCTGTTCCTCGTCGATGCTGCCCAAACCGCCGGCGTTGTTTCCATTGACGTGCAAGCAATGTGTATTGATTTACTAGCCTTTCCCGGACACAAGGGGTTGCTCGGACCTACGGGGACCGGGGCCTTGTATGTCGGGCCGCGTGCCGAGGCCATTATCCGGCCCTGGCGCGAAGGAGGAACCGGGGGCGACTCCTCCAGCCCTACCCAGCCCCGCGAACTGCCTTACTACCTGGAAGGCGGCACACCCAACGTTCTAGGAATTGCCGGACTAATCGCTGGCTTGGACTTTGTCGAGTCACAAGGGCCGGAGCGGCTTCGCCAGCACGAAATCGCACTGTGCGAAAAGGTACGACACACCCTGTCGGCTCTGCCCGGCTTCGATGTCTTTGGTCCAGCGGATCCCGCTCAGCGGGTCGGTACTCTCAGTTTTCGGCATCATAGCCTGCCGGCGGGTGACCTGGCAGCCATTCTCGACCAGTCCTTCGACATTGCAGTCCGGCCGGGATTACATTGCGCTCCTTACATCCATCGGCACTTGGGTACCTACCCTGAGGGAACCGTCCGCATCAGCCCTGGACCCTTCACATCGGAAAACGAAATCGACCGGTTGCTGGCCGCCCTCCAGGAGATAACGACCGGGCTCTGAATCCATGCAGGGTATTGAATCTATAACCACCGACTGCATTACTTCGAAATGGCATTTTCCGGCGGAGCAATCGCTTTGATCAAAGCACCGGTTTTACCGTTGTAGATACGTACCAGGCCATCCTCGCAACCGGTGGCCACGACGCTGGCGTCGCTACTGACACCTACTGCATACAAAAAATCCCCTGCACCCCCGAAGATACGGATGGTGCCACCATTGTCAGCGTTCCACCAGCGGGCTGAAGTGTCTCCACTCACTGTGATGAACTGAGGGGTTTGACCTACCATCACCAGAGCAGTAATCTGCTTCTGATGCCCGGGGATATCCCGAATCTTTTCCCCTTTTTCAAAGTCCCATGTTTTGACGATGTTGTCTGCAGAGCCGGAAACGAGGCGTTTGCCATCCGGTGTCCAGCCTACCCCTAAGACATGCTGGGTGTGCCCTTCGAATGCTTTGACAAACTTACCCGACGGCACCTCAAAAACTTTAACAAACTTATCGGCCGCTCCGGAGGCTAAGTACTTACCATCGGGACTGAAAGCCAAGGCCAGGACCGTATCGCTATGGGCATTTTTGATTTCGGTGAGCAATTGGGCCGAGGGGACAGCGTACAGTTTGAGTTCTCCCTCCTCGGACGGCGGACCACCACCCACAGCCAGATATTTTCCGTCAGGGCTGAAAGCTAATGCGGTAACGCGATCCGCCAGCCCCGTAAGACGCAGGCGAATCTGACCGTTGGCCAAATCCCATAGCACCACTTCCTGGAAACTACCACTTGCTAAGGTTTTACCGTCCGGGCTAAGGGCCAGCGATTCGACCAACGAGACATGTGCTGCCCCGGCTACTTTGCCGTCTGGTAGCTGGATGCCGGGATCAATCAAACTTCGTTGATGGACCCAATCCACAGTTTCCTTTTTGTTGGCGTCCCCTATCTTTTGCAACCCATAGACGTGCAGCTGGTTGCCACGGCTAGCAATGATCTGCTTACCATCGGGCGTCACAACCAAGGCCCGTACGGGCTTAACCAACGCAGGGGGCAATTGCAACACGACGCGGGTCCGGATTCGGCTAGTGGTGGGAGCCTTGGCACCCTGCTCGATCCACAGCTTCAGTATGGTTAGTTCCTGGGGTGTCAGCGGCGGCTCCGTCTTTGGAGGCATAATCGGACGCACCCGCCGGGCACAGGCTAGGAAAAGGAAACTCTCTTCCGGTTTGCCTGGTACGACCACCTTAGCCCCGCGTTTGCGACCTCCCTTGATCACTTTCTCGTAACTACTAACATCAAAGTCCCCTTCAGTAATTTTGCCCGAATGGCAAACAACGCATTTATTTTCCAGAATCGGAGCCACATCCGTGTTGTATTCAATCGGGGTTGTCCTCTTTAAATCAATCACGGGGATTGGTTGCAACTCGTCCTTTTTACCCTCCTGTGCTTTTAAGGGAAGGTGCGAGACGAGTATCAAGCTTGCTAAGAGCAGCCCGAGCGTGACAACTATTCGATTTGCTGCGTTAAAACTGCAATTAGCAAGTTTCATTGAATCTCCCTCATAAAATACACCGCCAATGTATCATGGAATATTATTTTTATGTACGTGTATCGTAATCACAGCCTAAATTTCAACGTACCAAGTTACTTGCCTCATATTTGTGACGGCTCATCGACTTCATCGATGATTAGAATTACTTTTTTGGTTTTACCAAGGTGACGTTGAATTTATATTCATGACGGACGGCGTACTTAGGGTCGTACGGAGCCGTGGCCACCAGCACGATACCGTTGACCGGTCCCTCTTTGGCTTCCGCTGCTGCGATCAGGCGGACTTTGGCTTCGTTCTGGCCAGCGGCTATGGCCTCGGTTTGGGCGGAAAGTCCTTTGGTATTGGGCGGAAAATCAACGGTTAGTTGAAAGGGCCCCTGATACTGATGCAAGCGTTCCACACGTACCAATATTTCACCTGTAGTGCCCAAGGCCAGTTGATTATTAGGTGGGCCCACTACAGACAGTTTGGCCACCGCGCTAGGCAGCACCGTAACGAGTACCGGCTCCGCGTGGAAACTTACCGGCACGTTACCGCCTTTTTTGGTTATTGGGTGAGTAAAAGGAACCTGGGCGCTGGCCTTAACAACCAACGTGTACGTCCCAGGCGGAACTCCTGCCTTTACTTCGCAATTAGCGATGGCTTCGGGTTTATCTTTCGTCGGTTGCGCACCAAATTGGACAATGATTGGTTCCTGGTTGTTCCCCGGGGTAGTTGGCTCGACGGTCAAAGCGATGTTTTGCTTGTCCCCGCTCAGCCATTCGACCTGCCAAGGAACAACAAATTTGTCCTTAGGCACCACCCGAATGGTTCCTTGCGCTGCTTCCAGTTTGTCGTTGACTTTGACTTTGGTCAGGTCCACTTTGAGGTGGAACGGGGCTTTGAATGGCCTGACGGCTAATGGCAATCCATTATTCAACCGGGCGATTACAGGCGCATTAACTTCCTGAGTGAAACCCCAGGTAATCGTAGCTGAGCGGACGTCACGGACCAGTGGCGGTCCTCCGGGCTGGATCGGTGTACCAGTGGCTTTCAGGCGAATGAACCCTGTAAAGGGTGGAGCATCCGGCGCCACTTTAAGCACAAGCACTCCCCAGCGTGCTTGGGGGCCGATGGTCAACGGCAGGGCCGTTACGCCGACAGGCAGCCCCTCAGCGGTGATGGTGATTGTGCCGTCGTAGCCATGACGTCGATCAACAAACACGTCATACGCTTGCTGTCCACCTTGCCAGGCGGCAGACCCCGACTGATAGCGGCGACTGTACGGCAAGGCCACCGCGCGGAAATCCGGTTGTGGTGGCGCTACACGTAGGCGATACAGCAGCCGCGGACCGTATAGTATGTCCGCCTGGCGACAACCCACCACTACGTAATAGGCTCCATCTTCCGGGACCGTAAAGCGGAAGGGGGGCGGATCCAGACTGCGGGTAAAAAAATTGCTGGGATGCAACGAGTCGTTGATGTCATCCTGCTCGCCCGACAGGTCGCGATTGGGATCCTTACCATCGCGGACAGAGAAGTAAAAATCGCCAGGGCTCCCTATACGTTCGGCAAACAATTCGATGACCAGTTGTTGTCCTTTCTTGCCTTCAAAGCGATGCCAAACGGCTTCGCCCTTATGGGCGATGAAGCCGCCCACCTCGCCAGGCACAGCCACCGGCTGAGGCTTGTCCGGTGTCTTACCGAGATTAGTATCCCGGCTTACTACAGTCACATCTGTAAGGAAGATGGGAACAGGAAAGGCCTGTCCATTGGGTCCCTGGAACAGATAACCGAAACCATCCATCAGTCCCATGGCAGGTGGCGTATAACCGGTAAAGTTCCATTGCTGTTTCGCAGCTGGGTCCGAGGGGGGCTGAACTGTCACCATCAGCTTTTCCAGCGGGCGTCCCTCAAGTGTGTAGCCGTCCGCTGGCTGGCCATTGGGCAAATTTCTCCCGTAAAGAACCACCGAAGTCGGCTTACCCGCCTCGATGACCGGTGGTACGACGGCATCTAACCATGGCCCCGTCGTAATTGTCAAACGATAGAAATGGTCTGTCCCACCGCCAATGTATGTGAACTGCGTGACACGTACGAAAAAGTCACCATCGGCCGGTGCTATTATGTCAGTGACAACATCGTTGTACCGATAGTTGCGGTTGGCAGCCAAGCGCCGACCTGTTGATTCAAACACTTCCACAAGCGGTACAGCCCGGCTGTCGATGGAAGATGCCAGGCAAGCCAATATTACTCGCTGACCTTTGCGAGCCGTGAAAACATAGTAATCCACATCGGTTCCGGCAGCCAGTACGCCATTGACCGTGACCTCCAGCGGCACGCGTTGGGCCTCGGGCACGTCATTGTTCGGCTCGCGCTCCTCCACTTCCGGCAGTCGCCCTACAACAAAGGCCCGTGGATTGCTCAGGCCCCATTGGCCGGATAGCCACACGTCGTAAATGCCGATGGGAACGTCTGCGGCGGTGACACGGAAAGTGTGCGTCGTGGCATTTTGACGGGCCTTGCCTTTCACTTTGACGTCCGTTGTACCTGATTCGATATATTCCGCTTTCAGACCTGGGTGGGAAAAGAGTAAGCCATACGGCTCGTCCAAATCGCTGCCGGTGACCTTAACTAGCGTGGGCAAGGTCATATCCATGCCCAAAACGTGAAACTGCGGCGGCGGCAGCAGGGAAACGCCTGCTGGGAACACCTGTATGATCCGAGGCATCGGCAAACCAGGAGGCGGTTGCTGTCCTGCTACGACGCTACACATCCCGAGCAGCACGACGCCCAGCCATTGCCGACGCATGGGACTGCCCCTCATTAAACTGCAACACCTGTGATAACTTCCAACACAAGCATCAGATTAAAAAAGATTACTTGCTTGCCTGTGGGGTGTGTTCAGCGACACAGTGGCACAATTCAGCACACTGTTTCGAGGTAGGCTAGATTCATCCTAAAAGGCAAATGCGCAAAAGTCAACTTGCCGACACTGCAACTCTTGGTTCTAGTAAGGACAAATGAACATCATATCAAGTAAGTACCACACCAAGGAAGAAGTTACTCGTAATCAAGCGGTGTGCTTATCCTACGCAGAATTAATGATTGTCAATAGTGTTGAAGCAGGGACATGCTTTTTCGAAACAAGCCACATCCGTGGCTACTCCCAATTGCGGGCAAGATTAGCTTGAGGAGGATTGTTCGTGCTCGGGGATTGCTAACGACGGTCGTCCTGTGTTGGATGCTCTGCGGGCGAGTACGCAACGGTTATAGGCACTGTGACTTACTATGACTAGCTTGTTGAGGATGGTGCTAATCACCCAAGAGTACATTCCCGCCCGTTATAATGTTAAAAGCGAATTAACTCTGGAAGTACGTCCTGGGGAAAACCAAAAGGACTGGCACCTGACGAAGTGAAAAACTAGGTGACCGTGCCAGGATCGTCACAGGGCATTGGTGATCCCTCAACTAGGCTGCAAGATCTGATGATAGACCACCAGGCGACTTCATCAACAACCTCGTCGACGACGCCAACTATGCGGCAAACAAGTCGGCTTTCACGCCGGCGGCTGCTGAGATGGATGCTGTGCATTGTGCCGATGGCGGGGCTGCTAGTCCCTCAGGGCTGGGCTGCCTGGCAGTGGCAGCGTGCCCAGCAGGAATTAGCAGCCTGGCGTCCCTGGAACGCCCGCGAAGCTTTGCAAGTGTGCTTGCGGTTATGGCCTTGGTCGCGACTTAGCAGCGTCCATTTGCTTTATGCTCAAGCCGCCCGGCAACAAGATGACTGCGAGACCGCTCGGCAGCATCTCCATCGCGCTCAGGCTTTGCGTGGCGGGGCCGATGACCTCACTGCCCTGCACTGGGCATTACTGGAAGCCAGTGCCGGTAATGTTTTTGAAACTGAGGATTACTTGCAAAAACAGGCCGATCGCTGGCCCGAATGGCGACCACTGATCTGGGAAGCTTTGGCGGTTGGCTATCTACGCTTGTCGCGATTGCCCGATGCGATGAGTGTACTAGAACACTGGCTGAAGCGTGAGCCCGATCAGGTACGCGCCTTGGAACTCCGAGGCCAGACATACATAGCTGGGCAAGGTGTCAGTCGTGGCGTCGAAGACCTCAAGCGGGTTTTGGAACTAGCCCCCGACCGGGAACATACCCGTTGGAAACTGGCCGAGGCCCTCATCGCTCTTAGTTCATATGAGGCCGCGGCCGGACATCTGGAAATCCTGCGGCAGCGGTGGCCCGACGACCCAACTTTACTCGCCCATCTAGCCCGCTGCTACAACATGCTGGGTCGCACCGCGGAAGCCCGTCAATTGCTGGAGGAAGCGTTGCATCGTCAACCAAATCACCCACTCTGCTTGAGAACCAAAGCTCAGTTGGCCCTAAGTCAGGCTGAAGGACCCGATGCAGCTACCGCGGTGGCTGCCCTACGTGAAGTGGTCCGCCAACGCCATACGGATTACCTGGCCCAACAACTGTTGTTCCAAGCACTGCAACTGACCGGGGACACAGAGGCCGCCAAACAGCAACTGGCCGTTGTCGAGGCTTTGCGTGAACGGCAGGCCCGCCTGTCGGAACTACAAACCCGCCGGTTGCCTCAACAACCGCTCAACCCCGCCCTGCACTACGAAATGGCCGTTCTGCTCCTGCAAAATGGTCAGGAAGACGCCGCCGAAAACTGGCTCAAGACAGCCATCAGCCTCGATCCTCATTACCGTGAAGCCCATGCAACCTTGGCTCAGTTGTACGAGCGTCGCGGTGACCTGATTCGGGCAGACCTGCACCGGCAACTTTTACACCAAGGCGGCCGCTGATAACAACCCACGCGGATTGACCGCCAACCACATTCCTTTAACATGTAAACAATTGAATAATCTTTGGTACTCACCGACTGACCATCCATGCTGCACCTTTTTGCGCTCCACAGGGTCTATAGAAAGTCACAAAGCACAGCAATGGCGGAAAACGCCACCGTTTTTTAATTTGAAGCTCAGTTAGTTAGTTCGCGACGCTTAGATGTTTGGAGAGACTCACGCTCTACATCAGACCCAAGTATTCGGGAACTTTGCGGCGGAGCAGTTGAATTTCCTGGGGAGTTTCGCCCAGATAAGTCAATAAAATCAGATCATCCTTGCAGATGACACCACCATGGAACAACCAGGCACGGATGCGCAACAATTTATAGAGCTTAACTACCTTGCGGTCACTGATGAATATGCGGTCCTCATGTACTAAGGTCTTGATCAGGCGGCGAAACTCGACAAACACTTCATGCGGCAAATAGCGGGTTCGGTCGCTTTGCCAGTCGCCGCTCAAGGGGTCACGTCGGAAATCGCTGAACAAGTAGGTGAAGTAGCGATGCGCTTTAAGCAGGTCTTCCAGGGTGGCGTGGCCCTGACACCACGGTTTGAGGTTCAGTTCCCGGTGAGATTCGTTGCGTAGCCCCAAATCGATCAATTCCGCAAAGTGCTCTTCGTGAACTGAACGGCTCTCTACCTTGAGAACAAAACGGTCTTTAAGGGCAGCCAGTTCGCCGTGCTCAGGAATTTCATTGGTAGCAGCGAACAGGATCCGCAGGGGAACGCGTTCCGGGCGTCCTTCCTGATAAAATTTCCGTTCGTTGAGAATGGTTAGCAGTATGTTCAAGATGGCAGAATTAGATTTAAATATTTCGTCGAGAAAGGCAATGCGGGCCGTCGGCAACTTACCCTCCTTACGACGGATGTACCGGCCGGCGCGTAACTCCTGGATGTCGATCGCTCCGAGAATCTCGCTCGGTTCCGTGAAACGGGTCAGCATGTACTCGAAATAGTCGGCTTCTGCGACTCCCAGAGCATCCTTGAACTTGATGACCAGGTCCGATTTGGCCGTACCGGGGGGACCGATCAGTAACAGCGGTTCCTGGGCAATCGCCGCGATGCACATTAAGTCTATAATTTCTTGCTTCTGGATGAAAAAATGACCCAGTGACTCGCGAAAGCGGTTGATCCGTTGTCGTAAGTCTTCCGCCTGTTCCTGAAGCTCGTCAAAACTCCAATTTTCCTCTAACTCGCTATCTTTGATGGGACTTGTCACAATGGGAGGAATCGAACGATCCATAGATACTTATCTCCACGTGGATTTATCGCCTTGCAGACATATCAATTCGAAAATACTACTTGGACAAGGCGATTGTCTGGCTTTGTATTGCCGATTAGTGGGCTTACTATGGCTATCGACAATAAACACGTTTGGTGATTGTAAGGCAAGCGTCATACACATCTCAAGGATAGTTGCTGATCTTAGCCCATGAACTAATGGCATGGGTGAACCAGGGCTGACCGGGTTTGATCGCATTCTTCAGCTATTGAGTATCTTTTCGGATAATAATTCGGTGACCAAGGCGGCTAAACAATCGTGACAATCGTGGTCAAGCCCATTCAATGTGTGTCCAATCCTTTTGTGCCAATTTCGCAAGTGACACGCGGCGTTAGTCTCCCATGCTGTAGTAGACGGCGGGAGCTGCCACCGTGGACAAGCGATTGATTTGGGTTACGGCGTCCAGGAAATAGCCCGTAGCTGCATAGTGGGTGACAATTACCAATGGTACAAGCTGGCCACCGTTTTCGGGGGCCTCATGCTGAACGACACTGGAAATACTGATCGTATGCTGAGCCAGGATGCGAGCGATATCGGCCAGCACACCGGGTTTATCGGCCACAAGTAAACGCAGGTAGAAGCGGCTGTGCACTTGTTCGGGTGGATCCAGGACAAACCCTCGATCGGTATTAGACCAGAGGCGGGCCACCGCAAAGGTACGTTGGGCCCTCCCGACAGCCAAATCGATCAGATCAGCTAGCACGGAACTAGCCGTGGGTCCACGTCCGGCACCTGGTCCTTGATACAGGGTTTCGCCAACGATGTCGCCATAGACGGCGATTGCATTATGGGCACCGCGGACCTGAGCCAATAAATCAGTGTGCCGAAGTAACACAGGGGCAACATGCAGGGCCACTCCGCGAGGGCCTTCTGGAGGCGTAGTGTTCCGGGTCCAGGCCTCGGCGAGCAACTTAATGGTGTATCCCAGCTCGTGAGCAAAGCGGATGTCCATCGGATGCAACTGATCGATCCCCTGACGCGTGATGTCTGCTGGCCGGGCAATGACGCCGAAGGCAATTTGGGCCAGGATGGCCAGTTTGTGAGCAGCATCGGAGCCATCGACGTCCAAGGTGGGGTCAGCTTCGGCGTAGCCGTGCTGTTGCGCCTCACGCAAGGCCTCCTCATAGGGTAATCCCCGTTCGGCCATGGCGGTCAGAATGTAATTACTCGTACCGTTGAGGATTCCTTGGATAGCGGTGATCTGATTGGCTGCTAGGCTTTCGCCCAAGGCTCGGATGATGGGAATACCACCGGCCACTGCTGCCTCGAAGCAGACAGTCCGTTCGGCACGGCGGGCCGCTTCGAAGATTTCCGGACCAGCCTCAGCTAACAGGGCTTTGTTTGCCGTTACCACATGTTTGCCTGCTGCCAAGGCGGCAAGCACAAACTCGCGAGCAACGGTCGTGCCGCCCACCAGTTCTACCACCACATGAACGTTGGGATCCTGTAAAACCACACCATAAAAATCGGTTGTGAGCAATTCGCGAGGGATGAAGGGTTCCCGAGGCTTGTGCAAATGACGCACAACGATATGACGCAGTTGCAGAGGACGGCCGGCACGTTGTGCCAGCCGCTCCCGATGACGCAATAGGACCTCGGCTACGCCTCCACCGACTGTCCCACACCCCACCAGTGCAATCCCTAAAGCATCGCTCATCGGCTATCCGCTCCCCTAGCGTTTGTTCTTTTCAGCGCTATTATCAAAACAATCTCACCCCGGGCCATCAGGTCCGCCACGGCAGCTGGATAAATCATCTTAAATAAGTGCAGATCGTCTTGCCTGGTTTACGTTATTGGAACTAGCACTGCCGTCCCACTGCTGTTGTGGAGCAATACGACGCAGATGACTTCGCCGCCCATTAACCACGATAGATGACTTGCGTTTGGTTGTGTCTGATGCGTGCATTCTGGGCGGATGTTCAGACGGGTTTTCTAAACTCCCGGGATTCCAGGCGGTTACGAGCGCAAGTCTTTTGCTGTCATTGTCTTGCGTTTCAATTTGCCTTTCCTTGCTTTCGC
>JANWVV010000129.1 GCA_025055795.1 Gemmataceae bacterium | reverse complement strand
TGCCTGGACTGACGCCTGACGTGCTCAACGCCTTTCGGCATCACTGCATTCAACACCAAACCGGGGATTCCAGGCCGGTCAGCAGAAGACGGTGCTCAACGCCTTTCGGCATCACTGCATTCAACACTTAGCTGTGGGTGTGTTGCCGCGCTATACCCATGTTGTGCTCAACGCCTTTCGGCATCACTGCATTCAACACCGTCGTCTCCACCAAGCCGTTCCGGCCGGCTGCCTGGAGTGCTCAACGCCTTTCGGCATCACTGCATTCAACACCTTCTCCAGGAAGAGTCGCATGGGTATGGGTGAAGGTGTGCTCAACGCCTTTCGGCATCACTGCATTCAACACAAGAAAGAAAAGGAGGGAATCATGAACGAGCGTGAAGAACGTGCTCAACGCCTTTCGGCATCACTGCATTCAACACTCTCAGGTGCCGACCCACCAAGTCTGGGACTTCCTGTGCTCAACGCCTTTCGGCATCACTGCATTCAACACATCCTATCGAATTCATCCAAAAATCCACCCGAGGATGGGCGTGCTCAACGCCTTTCGGCATCACTGCATTCAACACATATAGGAGATCAGATGATCTGATTTGGACCTAGATGTGTGCTCAACGCCTTTCGGCATCACTGCATTCAACACGTCAAATCTTTTGCCAAAGATATAGGATACGAAGTGTGCTCAACGCCTTTCGGCATCACTGCATTCAACACGGCCTCTCAGTGCGGACTGGGTTGGTAGTTTAATCGTCTCGTGCTCAACGCCTTTCGGCATCACTGCATTCAACACGCTATCATTCGTGCGCCAAGCCAGACGCCAAACGATCTTGTGCTCAACGCCT
>JANWVV010000128.1 GCA_025055795.1 Gemmataceae bacterium | reverse complement strand
TGCTCAACGCCTTTCGGCATCACTGCATTCAACACGGCTGTTGAAAGGATGGGTGCTCCTCCTGCATCGGGTGCTCAACGCCTGTCGGCATCACTGCATTCAACACCTGGGTATTTTTGGGGCGGACGTATAACGGGTACGTCCGTCCGTGTGCTCAACGCCTTTCGGCATCACTGCATTCAACACGCACTTCTTCGATCGGTTTTCTCGGTCGAGGCATTGTGAGTGCTCAACGCCTTTCGGCATCACTGCATTCAACACTTGCTGTTACTTGTGTACGCCTTGCAGCCAACTACCTGTGCTCAACGCCTTTCGGCATCACTGCATTCAACACATCAGTTTATCTAAAGCTTGATGGTAGTGACCGACTTGTGCTCAACGCCTTTCGGCATCACTGCATTCAACACGCAAGCTAGCGAAGGAAGCGGGCATGGCCCTCGAGCGGTGCTCAACGCCTTTCGGCATCACTGCATTCAACACGAAGAAGGGGCAGGAGGTGCGACGGTGGTCAGCCACGTGCTCAACGCCTTTCGGCATCACTGCATTCAACACTGTCGCAAGTCCGAGACAATGTAAATACGATTGGTGTGTGCTCAACGCCTTTCGGCATCACTGCATTCAACACCCGCGGCTGGGGTGGGTCATAGATTTTTATTTTTAGCTATGTGCTCAACGCCTTTCGGCATCACTGCATTCAACACGAGGGTGGTGGGGATGGCACATCGTCCACCCGCCACTCGTGTGCTCAACGCCTTTCGGCATCACTGCATTCAACACCAAATAGTTATATTTCAACCATAGTAGTCGGACATGGTAGTGCTCAACGCCTTTCGGCATCACTGCATTCAA
>JANWVV010000127.1:279-851 GCA_025055795.1 Gemmataceae bacterium | reverse complement strand
CCTCGACGAGGTGTTGCCTGCAGTGCTTACGAAAGGCGTTGTGGTCTCTGCCGTGTGTGGAGTGCGTCCGGTGTTCTGTGGTCTTGTTTTATGATGTGATGCCGAAAGGCGTTGAGCACCGAGCAATTTGCTCAGCTCCTCTAGTACTTTCTCGTTCGTGTTGAATGCAGTGATGCCGAAAGGCGTTGAGCACAAATTCTACAAACTTTCTACAAGATTTATTCAAAAATGTGTTGAATGCAGTGATGCCGAAAGGCGTTGAGCACGCGTCGACGTTCGTCGACCAGATCCCGAACTCACCCGAGGGTGTTGAATGCAGTGATGCCGAAAGGCGTTGAGCACCACGCGGACCTGCGTGCGGCTCGAAGTAGACCTCGAGTGTTGAATGCAGTGATGCCGAAAGGCGTTGAGCACCAATCGGTGGATCTGCTGGGCTGATCGCTCTTGGGTGTTGAATGCAGTGATGCCGAAAGGCGTTGAGCACAACACGCGGTCAGGTGGACCCCACAAGAGCGGAACGAGTGTTGAATGCAGAGATGCAGAAAGGCGATGAGCACATGAAGGGCGACGTC
>JANWVV010000127.1:0-269 GCA_025055795.1 Gemmataceae bacterium | reverse complement strand
AGATTCAGAAAAGGTACGGGCGACGTCAGCCAGAACGTGTTGAATGCAGTGATGCCGAAAGGAGTTGAGCACATGATGGGCGACGTCGCGTTAGTCGATGCGTCGCCGTGTTGAATGCAGTGATGCCGAAAGGCGTTGAGCACAAAGGATAGGCGACTCGCCGGTTGTGATCGGCCTGGGGGGTGTTGAATGCAGTGATGCCGAAAGGCGTTGAGCACGCGACTCTGGCCTCAACTTCTTCGACTCCTTGGGGCGTGTGTTGAATGCTG
>JANWVV010000126.1 GCA_025055795.1 Gemmataceae bacterium | reverse complement strand
CGCGTGCTGCAGGCAGTGATGCCGAAAGGCGTTGAGCACCTAATAAGAGGACTTTCGGACATAATGGCTTGGCATAGGTGTTGAATGCAGTGATGCCGAAAGGCGTTGAGCACGCAGAGGCTCTGGGCGTGCTGCCGACGTGCCCAGTATCCGTGTTGAATGCAGTGATGCCGAAAGGCGTTGAGCACAGTAACAGCTTGGTAATTACTTTGACTCGAACTTTGTGTTGAATGCAGTGATGCCGAAAGGCGTTGAGCACACGTTATCGTGATCGCCGCTGGTAACCGCCTGACGGAGTGTTGAATGCAGTGATGCCGAAAGGCGTTGAGCACTTGAGATCGCTAAAGATACCAGCCCACCACTTCGCGGTGTTGAATGCAGTGATGCCGAAAGGCGTTGAGCACATTCTCCGCGGCGCTGAGGAGATCGCGGTGCAGACGGTGTTGAATGCAGTGATGCCGAAAGGCGTTGAGCACGCGGCATTCCACGCGCACTCGGCCAGTCGGAAAGTGTGTTGAATGCAGTGATGCCGAAAGGCGTTGAGCACAGATCATATGTCACAGACTACGCGAGATCCATACAGTGTTGAATGCAGTGATGCCGAAAGGCGTTGAGCACGTCCCGTCCGCGGTGAGGGGGGGCTGGTTGACGTACGTGTTGAATGCAGTGATGCCGAAAGGCGTTGAGCACGAAGGCAGTGCCGTCGTGTTGAAAACACCAAAATGTGTTGAATGCAGTGATGCCGAAAGGCGTTGAGCACACCACCATCATTTTTACCTGTTGGGAATTTTGCAGAATTACGTGTTGAATGCAGTGATGCCGAAAGGCGTTGAGCACCCGCCAGTGCGGATGAAC
>JANWVV010000125.1 GCA_025055795.1 Gemmataceae bacterium | reverse complement strand
GCCGGCAGAGAAGTTTCGAGCGTAAGAGGGTGTTGAATGCAGTGATGCCGAAAGGCGTTGAGCACTGTAAATGCACTGGCAGAGGTCAAGAGACTCCAGTGGCGTGTTGAATGCAGTGATGCCGAAAGGCGTTGAGCACATGGTTGCTTAGCATTTTGTCTCTCCTGATTCTCTTCGCCGTGTTGAATGCAGTGATGCCGAAAGGCGTTGAGCACAGATCCGACTTCAGAACTCCTGGGTGAACGGGCGCTGGACTGTGTTGAATGCAGTGATGCCGAAAGGCGTTGAGCACCCGCTCTTCCGTCGCGGGACTTCTCCGGGTGACCGTCGTGTTGAATGCAGTGATGCCGAAAGGCGTTGAGCACCACAAAAGCGTAAGCGATCAGCAGAGAGTTGATAAGTGTTGAATGCAGTGATGCCGAAAGGCGTTGAGCACAGTAGGAACGCCTTGCACGTTGACCTATTTACTACGGTGTTGAATGCAGTGATGCCGAAAGGCGTTGAGCACACTGAAGGTGGTGGTGACACTGACCCTAATGCGACCTGGGGGTGTTGAATGCAGTGATGCCGAAAGGCGTTGAGCACTGTTAATGAGTCACCTTGACCCAGGTCCGTGCGCAGGTGTTGAATGCAGTGATGCCGAAAGGCGTTGAGCACACCAAAGCTTTGCGTAGGTTAGGTCTGGTTGTTGATGTGTTGAATGCAGTGATGCCGAAAGGCGTTGAGCACACGATTGAAAACGTCAAGGTCAGACATAAAGCTTCCCCTCGTGTTGAATGCAGTGATGCCGAAAGGCGTTGAGCACCTTTCGGAGGAGGACGTGCAGGAGTACGCGGAGGGTGTTGAATGCAGTGATGCCGA
>JANWVV010000124.1 GCA_025055795.1 Gemmataceae bacterium | reverse complement strand
CCTTTCGGCATCACTGCATTCAACACGCGCGTCGTAATCACGCTTTTTCGCTGCGATTCTGCTGTGCTCAACGCCTTTCGGCATCACTGCATTCAACACAGCAGGGTCATCGACCCACAGCTCGGAATAGTCGTAAGTGCTCAACGCCTTTCGGCATCACTGCATTCAACACGAAGTAACGCCGGAAGTTACTCGCGGATGGTTTCAAGTGCTCAACGCCTTTCGGCATCACTGCATTCAACACGAGAAGCCGCGAAAGTTGCGAACGCCGCACCATGCGTGCTCAACGCCTTTCGGCATCACTGCATTCAACACCTCGTCGCCGAGCACGTTCGCCTCGCGCAATCGTGAGTGCTCAACGCCTTTCGGCATCACTGCATTCAACACCTCAACCGTAATCTAATATGGGATTCGTCGCCTGTGTGCTCAACGCCTTTCGGCATCACTGCATTCAACACATTCCTAGAACTGACCGTAATAGCTAGAGCAAACGGTGCTCAACGCCTTTCGGCATCACTGCATTCAACACCCAAATAGGCGTGCTCATCGGGATCGGCCTGTACGTGCTCAACGCCTTTCGGCATCACTGCATTCAACACTGATTTCCTCCAAGCGGTTAAACCAACGCATTTTAACGTGCTCAACGCCTTTCGGCATCACTGCATTCAACACGTTCTGACGGTTTGGGTTTGTGCGTTTTTACAAGTATGTGCTCAACGCCTTTCGGCATCACTGCATTCAACACCCACTGACGCATGGGGGGGGGTGAGCAATGTCTGACTTAGAGTGCTCAACGCCTTTCGGCATCACTGCATTCAACACGCGGGCTTCTTCGGCATGGGGATCCAT
The DNA here is from genome assembly GCA_025055795.1 of Gemmataceae bacterium. Taxonomy (GTDB): domain Bacteria; phylum Planctomycetota; class Planctomycetia; order Gemmatales; family Gemmataceae; genus Thermogemmata. The sequence goes on along the minus strand of JANWVV010000124.1, from coordinate 23 downwards.
AAACTTCGTCGTTGGCGGTGCTC
>JANWVV010000123.1 GCA_025055795.1 Gemmataceae bacterium | reverse complement strand
ATCACTGCATTCAACACACGGCGGGGACGGACCCGCCGTCCCTGCCATCCTGACGTGCTCAACGCCTTTCGGCATCACTGCATTCAACACCCGAGTTTGTACTGCGCCTTCGCTTTCACCCACCCCGCCCCGTGCTCAACGCCTTTCGGCATCACTGCATTCAACACCGCCACGACACGTTCGTCAAACGCTTCTCTGACCATGTGCTCAACGCCTTTCGGCATCACTGCATTCAACACGGTGCACGGCGCCACCAGTCACACTCATCGTCGCACGTGCTCAACGCCTTTCGGCATCACTGCATTCAACACCGGCCTGCTGAGCTAGCAACAGTAAAGCTTTGATTAGGTGCTCAACGCCTTTCGGCATCACTGCATTCAACACTCAGGGGAAGCTGGTCGTACAATCAGGCGCAAACATGTGCTCAACGCCTTTCGGCATCACTGCATTCAACACATCCTCGTGACGGACCCAGCTCTGTGAGGGGAGAGTGCTCAACGCCTTTCGGCATCACTGCATTCAACACGTGTTTCGTCTAGCGCTACATCAGACTTTCTAGACTTGTGCTCAACGCCTTTCGGCATCACTGCATTCAACACGTAGGTCCTGCCGCTGAAGCGGCGAGAGACCTACATGTGCTCAACGCCTTTCGGCATCACTGCATTCAACACCACGTCAGCGTCGCAAACTAAGATCACCACACGCATAGTGCTCAACGCCTTTCGGCATCACTGCATTCAACACAAACAAATACCTGCTAGGTTGTTCAAACCTAGATGTGCTCAACGCCTTTCGGCATCACTGCATTCAACACTGGCTTCGTGCATTGCAATTAGTTCATAAGCCAAACTGTGCTCAACGCCTTTCGGCATCA
>JANWVV010000122.1 GCA_025055795.1 Gemmataceae bacterium | reverse complement strand
ACCAGTGGAAGGTGCTCAACGCCTTTCGGCATCACTGCATTCAACACATCTGGGCCGAAAGCCCCACCCCCTAACAGCTTCTCCTGTGCTCAACGCCTTTCGGCATCACTGCATTCAACACTTGGCTGTCTGTTTGTGAGAGTAGAAGTGTGCAAACTGTGCTCAACGCCTTTCGGCATCACTGCATTCAACACCGTGCTCGACGGCCCCGTTACAGTCGGGTCGAGGACGTGCTCAACGCCTTTCGGCATCACTGCATTCAACACCGGATTGGGAAATTCCGGAAAGATGGAAAGAAAATTTCGTGCTCAACGCCTTTCGGCATCACTGCATTCAACACTTCGCTGTCTGCTTGTGAGAGTAGAAGTATGAGAATTTGTGCTCAACGCCTTTCGGCATCACTGCATTCAACACGATTTCTTCTACGCGGTTGAACCAGCGCATTTTAAGTGCTCAACGCCTTTCGGCATCACTGCATTCAACACGACCTGGTGGTCCTTGAGGACCTGGTGGTCCTTGAGGAGTGCTCAACGCCTTTCGGCATCACTGCATTCAACACCCTCACGAGCTGCTTCCTCGCACTGGCATGGAGTTGGGTGCTCAACGCCTTTCGGCATCACTGCATTCAACACAACAGTTCGAGAAGGCCCGCAAAGAGGCTGAAAAAGTGCTCAACGCCTTTCGGCATCACTGCATTCAACACTGTGGGCGCGCTGTCATGGTGGAACGCTCGAGAGCTCGGGTGCTCAACGCCTTTCGGCATCACTGCATTCAACACGGCATTTTAAGACTCGAAATCGACACCTCGAAAGCGAGTGCTCAACGCCTTTCGGCATCACTGCATTCAACACCATCGCGGTAGGGAAGAAATTCGAACTGGCCGGACCGCG
>JANWVV010000121.1 GCA_025055795.1 Gemmataceae bacterium | reverse complement strand
AAGCGAAGACGGCTTCGATCGGCGCCTCGCGGATCGCGTGCTCAACGCCTTTCGGCATCACTGCATTCAACACACGAAGTGGAGCGCGCTGCACGCGCACTTGACTTTGAAGTGCTCAACGCCTTTCGGCATCACTGCATTCAACACGAACGAACGCATGCGCGAACTCGCCTGCCGTACGCCGTGTGCTCAACGCCTTTCGGCATCACTGCATTCAACACTGGGTCGGACACCGCGTCGAGATCCGACTTCAGAAGTGCTCAACGCCTTTCGGCATCACTGCATTCAACACCGCTCCACCTTGGCTTCAGTGGTGACACGGGTTTGTGTGCTCAACGCCTTTCGGCATCACTGCATTCAACACAAGGAGAAAAGGCGTTTTTGCACGACGTATAATGAGGTGCTCAACGCCTTTCGGCATCACTGCATTCAACACTTGCCGTTGCAAGCTCGTACCGAGAAGTTCGCACTTTCGTGGTGCTCAACGCCTTTCGGCATCACTGCATTCAACACCGGGAGGATCTGCCATGGGAAGCGTTCGTAAGCTTATTCGTGCTCAACGCCTTTCGGCATCACTGCATTCAACACAGTGTAGCGCTACCAGATAACAGTAACCCGTCATACTGAGTGCTCAACGCCTTTCGGCATCACTGCATTCAACACATCAACTGTAACTGTTAAACTAACTACACCACTTTGTGCTCAACGCCTTTCGGCATCACTGCATTCAACACGCGATAGTTTTGCACGTTCAACCCCCCCAACTAGGGTGCTCAACGCCTTTCGGCATCACTGCATTCAACACATGCCGCGGATGTGTGAGTTTCGGGCGCGGTTATAGAGGTGCTCAACGCCTTTCGGCATCACTGCATTCAACACCGCTAAAGCTAAGCCACGAAGGGTTAGGTAAAGCACGGTGCTCAACGCCTTTC
>JANWVV010000120.1 GCA_025055795.1 Gemmataceae bacterium | reverse complement strand
CATTCAACACCTAAGCAACCATCAGACCTACTTGGCTGCAAGGTACTGTGCTCAACGCCTTTCGGCATCACTGCATTCAACACGTGGGAAACTTCGCACGCAATGCGGACGCCACCGCGAGTGCTCAACGCCTTTCGGCATCACTGCATTCAACACACACGATCGCGCCAGCGCGTCGTACTCCGGAGTTCTGGGTGCTCAACGCCTTTCGGCATCACTGCATTCAACACTTCCTGCGGCCAGGCCTGCAGGAGCTCTCCGGCTGTGCTCAACGCCTTTCGGCATCACTGCATTCAACACCGATATCTTCTTTGCCTGCGTACCACCAGACTCGAGAAGTGCTCAACGCCTTTCGGCATCACTGCATTCAACACGTAGAGCTGCGGCAGTAATGGGTTGAGGTGTTGGTGCTTGTGCTCAACGCCTTTCGGCATCACTGCATTCAACACCTCATGACGATGACGTCACTGACACTCTCATGAGTGTGCTCAACGCCTTTCGGCATCACTGCATTCAACACCCCACACTGATGGTGTGGTGCTGTCAGTGACGAAAGGGGTGCTCAACGCCTTTCGGCATCACTGCATTCAACACTGAAACGGGTCGAGTGGTGATATGCGAGGGGATAGGAAAGTGCTCAACGCCTTTCGGCATCACTGCATTCAACACGATTCAGAAAAGGTACGGGCGACGTCAGCCCGAACCACGTGCTCAACGCCTTTCGGCATCACTGCATTCAACACCGGGGTATCTGGTCTCGCCGCGTCAGGCGATCCAGTGGTTCCTGTGCTCAACGCCTTTCGGCATCACTGCATTCAACACAGCACATCATACGAGTGCGTATCATCCACCTTGAATGTGAGTGCTCAACGCCTTTCGGCATCACTGCATTCAACACATATGGAGAAAATGATATGGTATGCAGCAGGATAGCGTGCTCAACGC
>JANWVV010000011.1 GCA_025055795.1 Gemmataceae bacterium | reverse complement strand
GGGCTCCACCAACTGCTGAAAGTTTGGGCAAGCGGGCCGAGCGAATGAACAGCCCGCTGACACACCCACCTATGATGCTGCCCAAACAACGCGATACACCAACATTCTGTTGGGAGCAATTGCCAAACAACCAAACACGTTAGAAGCAATCGGTCTTTGATGCATAATAATATGATATTCCAAGCAATCGTTGCTCGAGGAATGAAACGGAAAGGCTCGACACCTAGCGTCGAGAAAGTTGACACTGATCAGTCGACACAACAGGCTATTTAGTGAAAGGGAACTGCGTCTTTCTGAATAAGGAAAGGCTTAAAGGAGTGCTTCCATGATTCGACACAGCCAAAATCCCGGGTCTAAAGCTTTCACTCTGATTGAGTTGCTTGTAGTGATAGCGATCATAGCGATCTTGATCGGTTTGTTACTACCAGCAGTGCAGAAGGTCCGCGAGGCCGCCGCGCGGACGACCAGTAGCAACAATTTGAAACAGCTTGCCTTGGCCTGCCATAATCTGGCCGATGCTCGCGGGCAGCAGCTCCCGCCGACAGCAGGAAATGCAGGTGGATATACGCTCAATGCCACACTCCACTTCTATCTGCTGCCCTATCTAGAACAGGAGGCTTTGTACAACCTTGGCTTCAGCGCCGCTTCGGCTCAACCGGTCAAGACTTATCAATCACCGCTGGATGTAACGACATCTAACCAGCTGGCGGGAAATAATTTGCCCGTGGGAAACTACGCCGCTAACACGTTGGTGTTCGGGCGGTGCACGGTCAGCGGCACGACGATTACGACTGTAGTGCTGGCAGGGCGGACGATGTTCCCAGCAGGTATTGCCGATGGTACCTCCAACACGGTCTTTTTTGCGGAGAAGAAAGGGACATGCACAGCACCCACTGGCGGCAGCGCTTGGCCCGGCAGTGGCCCCACGGCTGGACCACCGTTGTGGGTGGCCAATCCGCCGAATGATTTGTATCTGGCCGCTTTCAATTTCACGACGGGAGCCATTCAGCCACCACAACCCGCCACGGCTCCTGCCACCGCGTGTGATCCGCGTCGGCCCCACATGCTCAGCGCCGGCGGCTGCCTAGTGGCCATGGGCGATGGCTCGGTCCGAAGCGTCGCCCCTAGTATTAGTGCTACCACTTGGGCAGTGGCTTGCACACCTGCCAGCGGCGATATCCTAGGCAACGACTGGTGAGCTCTGTTGACCCCGTTCAACGGGCCATGGGTAGGACGGCTGTGGGTGCCGTGGGCCGCAAACGGTCAAAACCCAAGACCGTCAGATACTGGGCCACCGCATTGAAGTAACTGCCCAAAATGACCGCGACCTTGGTTTTGGCCTCGGCCGCGGCGATCTCCTGCAGATTCAATTCCACCAGACTGATCCGGCCTTCCTGGAAGCGGACCGTTTCGATCTGTAGCACCCGTTCCGCCTGCCGTAACTCTTCCCGGGCCTGCTGCAGACGCTGATAAGTCAGGAGCAGCTCCGAGACAGCGTCCTGGACCTGGACGGTGATCTCGTCCCGGGCGTAGCGTTCCTGGGCGAGCAACTGGGCCAACTGGGCCTGGGCTGTCAAAAGCTGGCCACGGGCGTTGCGGAAAGGGAGGGGAAACTCCAGGGTCGCTCCAACTTCTCCCGTGGTCCGGTCTGTGGCGAATGGTCCGGTTCCCGTCAAGGTTTTCTTGGCAATGCCCATATCCTGGGCCCCCTGCACCGTCAGGTTCAGAGCGGGCAGCAACTGATTATTCGCCAACTGCCACTCGACCGCACGTCGTTGTTTTTCCAACTGGAAGCGGGCCAGCTCGGGTCGCTGCTGCAGGGCCAGTTGCACATCGGCCGCCAGGCCAGCTGCTTGGGGAGCCAACAGCGGAGTATTGAGGAAGTCAGGGTCCAGCCACTCGGCAGGGGGCACCACCGGCTGGCCGGTTTCGTCGCGCAAAAACAACGATAACCGCAAAGCCGCCTGCTGCAACAGACGCTCGGCGGCCAGCAAGGCTTCCCGCCGCGAGGCCACCAGCCGGCGGTTGAGAGCCACGGGCGCTTCGGCGATTTTACCCTCGCGGAACTGCACGTCAAAAATCTGCTGCCGATCGACGGCCAGCCGCAGTAGATCCTCGGCAATACGGTACTGTGCCCCGGCCACCTGCCAACCCCAGTACGCCTGGGCCGCGTTGCGGAAAAAGTCCAGCCGGGCACTACGGATGGTCGGTTCCGCCAGATTCTGACCGATCTGGGCAATCCGCAGGCGGGCCCGACGGGGGTCAATCTCACGGTTCTGTAACAGGGGAACGACCACACCTGCCTGCAACTCACCACCTTCTCCTGTTTTGCGGTCGTTGTAGTAGATGGGGAAGTTGCCCACTCCCCACCGCCAGCCAGCAAAGGTGCTAATGCCGCCATAGGGGGAGTTTTGTTCGAGCGTAGCAGCCAAGCGGCTGCTGGCGAATGTGCCTGTCTGTTCCGCCGAGCGGAGGCGTAACACCGGATCAAATTGCCCTTCAGCGGCCAGTCGTTGTCCGGCAGCAATAGTTCGCTCCAATTCGATGGCCAGCAGCAAGGGAAAAGCGGCCGCTACGCTATCCAGGACCTCATCCAAGCGCAAGGGTTGTTGCAGCGGCCGGGGCAGAGGAAGCGGTGCCGAACGGTTGTCCGGCAGAGGGGAACTGGGAATGGCCGGTGGCTGGCCTCCCTCGGGATCAGCGGGTCGGGGAGGCGGAGCTTCAGGCCAGTCGGGGCCCTTGGAACTGGAGGGGCTCGGCAGTGGGGCCGGCGGCACCGGCAAAGCAGCCGGCGGCTGCGGCGGAGGTAACCGAGGCACGAGAACAGACTTGCGGACGAAAGCTCCTTCCGGCAACGGCGATTGCAAAGCGCAACCGCTGCACAAACTGATGCTAGAACCGGTCAGCACCAAGCCTAATGCCACATTCAGGCAGGCCCGGAGCAGCTGAAACGGGCCCGGATGATTCGACGGGTTATTTACGCAACCGTTGCACCGGTCCCAAAGGTGAGGCGGCCTCGGACGGCTTGATCTCGCGGGTAAGGGGGAAGCCATTGATGACCCGCCACACCTCATAACCGAGGGACACCTGCCGCAGCAGGAACCAACCCTGGGCCCGCACTCCCTGACGCAGGTATTCGTAGGCCGGCCATTCCTCCCCCTCAGCCGGCGCCACCAGAATGCGGAAACGGCCATTTCCATCCGAGGTCGGATCAATCAGGTATACCTCTCCCCGGAACGTTCCTGCTGCCACCTTCGGATAAGCGGCGAATTGAATCGCCGGCCAACCCTCAAACTGGAGCAGGACCGGATCCCCCCGACGCACCAACGGCAGATCGTTCCCGTCGATGTAAAGTTCGGCCACAATAGCCGGGTATTCCCCCCAAGTCAAGGGATCATAAATGCCAAAGGCCAGGCCTCCTAACAATCCTAATTCTGCCCGGTGCCGCGCCTTGTCCTCAGGCGACTCCGGATCCGGCACCAAGACGGCTAACCGTTCCCCCGGTCGGACCAACTGGCCTCCGGCCTCCGCATTGGCCAGAATGCGGAAAATGATGCCGTTGACCGGCGCTTCCAGCCGCTGATTTTCCTGCCGCTGGACCTGGGTCTTTAGAGCTAGATACTGCTGCTGGACCGCGGCCTGTTCGCTTTGGGCCGATTTGAGGGCCGCCTCCTCGGTCTGGATCAAGGCAGCCGTACGGTTGTCAACCACTTCCAACTGGACACGGGCGGCCTCGAGCGTTTTTTTCGCTAGCTGCACGCGGGCTTCGGCTAGCGGCACCTGTGCCTTGGCCAGATTGCGCCGCCGCTCCGCTTCTTCCAATTCATCCTTGGACACCACTCGCCCTTCCCCCAACGCGCTTTTGTAAAGCCGCAGAGTACGTTGATAATTCAGCTCTTCTCGTTCCAGGTCGAACCGAGCCCGGTTCAACTCCTGCTGGGCAACCAGTACCTGAGCCTCGGCCTGCTCCACGCGGTACTGGGCTTCTGTCAGCAGTACATCTCGTTCCCGCCGAACGTACTGCAAGCGGGACTCCTGATCCTTGACCCGTCCATCGGCCAGGGTCAAACGTTGTAACGCCAGCATTTCTTGTTCCCGGAGGCGTTCCAGGATCAGGGGATCGTTATCCACCAACTGGACCAGTAACTGACCCGCCCGCACCCGGTCCCCTTCCACGACGTACCACTTTTTGACCCGCCCTTCGATCGGGGAAACGATGAACTGCGGCCGCCGTGCCGGATGAAAGGCAATAGTCTGTCCCTGGCCGTGCACCGTCTGCGTCCAGGGAAGGAAGCCGGCCAAAGGCACCAGCAGAAACAAAACTAGTACCAAACCATAGGCCAGACGGCGGACCAGTCGTGGTGTCTGACTAAGACGAATGGCCGGCAGATTCAGATCGGGTTCGCCCCGCACGGTGGTCAAGCCGATCATGGTTGTTTTCTCCCCTATCCGGAGCCCCCCAGACGCCACACGACCGTCTGGTACCCCGTCTACCGCCATTATTCCGCATAATAACAACTGTGTTGGACAGTCGGATCCCCTTCCGGCGGACTACAGGAACACATCTCCGATACCGCCAAGCGGTACACAACCCGGCACAATCCGGCTGCGGACACCTAGCCATACCACTGCTCGTTACCCGGCCAGACTTTTGACGTCGCGTGCTCCGCTACGGGCCGGGGGCTGAAGCGTAATGACCCGATCACATTGCCGGGCAACGTCCGGAGAATGGGTAATCAGAATCAAAGTCCAGGGCGCCGACGGATCTAGCAGGCTGGCCAGGATGGTATCACGGAATTGCTCATCGATGTGATCGAGCGACTCGTCGATGATCAGCAAGCGGGGATGCCCCAGCATGGCCCGTGCTAGCATCAACCGGCTGGCCTGCCCCACCGAGAGCGGTTTACCGTCCCCCCATAACATGGTCTGCAAACCATCCGGAAAGGCCATGACCGTCTCGAGCATTCCCACCTTGCGGAGCATGTCGTGAATCTGCAGCAGGCTGATCTCGTTGCGCCCCATGCGCAAGTTGTCTAGCAGTGTCCCCTCGATGATCTCCACTCCCTTGACCAAAGCCACGTGTTCCCGCAAGGAGTCCAGCCGCAAGCTGCGGATGTCAATGCCATCGATTTCCACCCAGCCGCTTTGAGGAATACGCAATCCATAAAGTACGTCTGCCAGGGTACTTTTGCCGGCACCATTAGGACCGACAATTGCCACGCGTTCGCCGGGAGCAATCGACAAAGATAACTGATGGAGCGCCGGCCATTTCTGGCCACTATAGGCGAACGTCACGGTGTGCAACGTCACGCTAGCCCCTTTACTGTACGAAACATGATGTTCTCCCAACTGACTTTCCAGCGGCAGATCGAGCAACTGCCCTAGTTTGTCCATGGCCGCCAGAATGTCATAATAAGCCTCGACGTATTTGATGATCTTCAAAAACGTGGCCAGGATCAGATTGACGATGATTTCGGTGGCCACTAATTCGCCCAGGGTCAACTGTCCCTGAATGACCAAAGTGCCGCCCAAGGCTAGCAGGGCCACGTTGACCACAACGTACAGGAAGATCATGAAAACGAATTGACGCACCAGAATGACGAAATGTTGTTTACGGGCGTCCAGATACTCGCGGGTCAGGGCCTCGGCCCGATCCCAGGCCATGCGCGGCCCTCCGGACAATTTGAAGGCCACTGGGTGACGGGCCACTTCTTCCATCCAGCCGGCCACACGGTACTTGGCGATCGACTCGCGGATGGCCGTACGGACTGCCCCGCGTCCTAACACCAGCGCCCACACCACCAACGCCCCGGTTAATACAAGGTCAAACCCCAACAACAGGGGATGATAAAATGCCAGCAGAATCATGCCGATGGCCATCTGCAACAGCAGCGAAATGCCATCCAACAGCAGCACCGCCGACGATTTCTGTACCGTCAGCACATCAAAAAACCGGTTGACCAGCTCCGGACCATACCGCTGATCAAAAGCCTTCAGATCGACACGTGGCAGCCGATAGGATAACTCCGAGGCAACGCGTACAAAAATACGCCGCTGAATATACTCCACCAGCACATACTGCAAAAGCAGTAGCACGCCGGCAATGACCAGCGCCACCAACAGAGCTAGACACAGAATAATCAATTGCTGGATAAGGGTACCGAACGCTACGGTGTTGACGACCGCCATCGTCACGATCGGTACCGTCAGGTTGAATAGACCAATAGCGATAGCAAAGTAGATTACCAGGCGAATGTCGGTGCTGTCCGGTCGTAACAATTGCAGCAGACGCTTCCAGGGATGAATGCTGCTGTGAAAGGGGTGATGTTCGTTGAAAGGGGAGGTGGCCGTGGATAGCGGTGGCGTGGCGATCGGCAGCGGCTCGAGCCATTCCAGCACTACGTCCGCATCACAAGCACCGAACAGCCGGGCTAGTTCTTCAGCACTGTAACTGACTGGCTCTTCCTGATCGGGCGTCTGCACCAGGCCCCGACGCCCGTCCGATTCCTGGACGATGAACCAGCGGCCCGTGCCGGACGAGGTAATCGTGAAAATGAGCAGTGGCGTTTCTTCCTTGTGGATGTGGCCCAGAGCTTCGCGAATCGACAGATAATGGGGCTGCAAACGCATCCCCAGCCCCTCGGCTGCCTGCGCCAGACGCAACCGGGCCGCCCGGGGCAGGGTCGGCTCGATCTTCTGCACGGCCGCTCGATACAACTGCGCGGCCCGCTCGATGTCGAACGGCAGATCGCACACCTCGGCCGCATACTCCAGTATCTTCAACGCCTCGGTATCGCTATCCAGCAACGACTGCCTCTTGGTCAGTTCGTCAGGCACGGCCATTCCTCACTGCACCGTTTTTAGACCGGATGCTGCCAGGACGATACATAGCCCATTTAGCACTATGCTAGCGGTTCCAGGCAAATCACCCTATACAAAAATGCTCCTCTCCCCCCTTATTCGAGCCGGAATTCCTTTTGGAACCCTGCAACCAACCCCTGTTAATGATAAACCAAAGGGAAACGCTTGAAGCCTCCACTCCCCTTAACCTTATGCCGCCTGATCCCGAATGAGAACAAACATTATTATTTTAATGCCTGTTTCCCCCACTATCTTCCACAAGGGAAGAGTTGTCAGAATCGTATGCTGCCCCGTCGCCTACCCCGTGTGCAAGGATCGATCACTTGGATAGTCAACTGAGTCCCGGAGCGGGAACGGAGGGTTGAGTGGTGCAGGAAGGATGGCAGGGGCAGACGAATGTCTTCCAAAGGCTATAACGTCGCCACAGCGGTCGTTGTCCGGGCTAGGGGCACTCTGAGCACAGGGCTCCAGGGTGCCGACAGCGGGTCAGACAGGCAACGACCAGGCTAGCATGGAGGGAGCAAGCCATGCGCTCCAGCGGGATGTTTGTGGTGCATCTGGCGGCCGTGGCCGCCGTAGTGGGACTGTATATGCTCAGCGAACCTGTCCATGGCGATGAGGGGATGTGGCTGTTCAACCATCCCCCACGGGCGTATCTGCAAAAGCAGTATGGCTTTGCCCCGGACGAGGCCTGGCTGGACCACGTCCGGCTGGCCAGTGTCCGCTTCAACTCGGGCGGCTCCGGCAGTTTTGTCAGTCCGCACGGCCTGGTCATGACCAACCATCATGTGGCCTCGGACGACCTGGCCAAGCTTTCCACCGACGAAAAAAACTACCTGCGGGACGGCTTCCATGCGAAAACCCGTGACCAGGAACTGCCATGCAAGGGGTTGGAACTGAATGTCCTGATTGGCATCCAGGACGTGACGGCCGAGGTCGAGAAAGCAGTACCGCCGGGCACCCCACCGGCCGAAGCTTTCAAACTGCGGCAAGCCAAAATCGCCGAACTGGAAAAAGCCGCTGCCAATCCCGAAAAGAACATTCGGGCGGACGTAGTCACCCTGTATGCCGGGGGACAGTATCATCTGTACACATTCAAGAAATATACTGACATCCGCTTGGTTTTCGCCCCGGAAAAGGATGCCGCCTTCTTCGGGGGCGATCCAGACAACTTCGAGTACCCCCGCTACTGCCTGGACGTCGCCTTTTTACGGGTGTACGAGAACGGCAAACCGATCAACAGTGAGCATTATCTGAAATGGAGTGCCTCCGGCTGCCAGGAGGGCGAACTGGTGTTCGTCTCAGGCCATCCCGGCCGGACCAATCGCGGCAATATTATGGCCGAGCTAAAATACCTGCGGGATACCGGCTATCCGTATCTGCTGCAGCGGCTCAATCGTCTGGAAGTGCTGCTAAGTGCCTGGAGCGCCCGCAGCGAACGCAATGCCCAACGCGCCGAGGACGAATTGTTCAGCATTCAGAACAGCCGCAAAGCCCGCCTGGGTGGTCTGGCAGGCCTGCTCGATCCCAAGCTGATGGCCCGTAAACAAGCGCAGGAAAAACGCCTGCGGGATTACCTGACGCAATTGCAGACCCAGATGAAGCCTTTGCCCCCCTGGCATGCCGAGGCCATGCAGGCCTTCGAAACCATCGCCAAGGCGGAGAAGGTACGGGCCGAACTGATCCGCGACGTAACCCTTCTGGAAAACGCCGCGGGGTTCTATTGCACTTCTTTCGGCATCGCCCGTACCCTGGTCCGTGCCGCCGAGGAACTGCCCAAACCCGGTGGCGAACGCTTACGCGAGTTTGCCGATGCCCGCCTGCCAAGCCTCAAATTCCAGCTCTTCTCCGACGAACCGATCTACGAGGACCTGGAAATCGTCAAACTCACCGACGGTCTCACCTTCCTAGCGACCAGCCTAGGAGCCGAACACGAACTGGTGCAAAAAGTGCTAGCGGGTAAATCACCCCGCGAACGGGCCTACGAACTGATCAGCGGTACCCGCGTCCGCGACGTGGCATTCCGGAAAAAGGTCTTTGCTGACATCGAAGAAAAGGCCAAGGCCGGACAACGTGTCGATCTGGACAGTTACAACGACCCGCTGCTCACCCTGGCCCAACTGGTCGACCCGGCGGCCCGTGCCGTGCGTAAACGCTTCGAAAATGAGGTCGAAGAACCCAAGCGTCAGGCGTACGCCGCTTTGGCCAAGGCCCGCTTCGCCATGGACGGGGACCGCGTTTACCCCGACGCCACCTTCACCTTGCGTCTGGCCTTCGGCGTGGTCAAAGGGTACAAAGAGGACGGCCGCGACGTTCCACCGTTCACCACCTTCGCCGGCATGTTCCAACGAGCTGCCGAACAGAACAACCGGCCCCCGTTTGCCCTGCCTAAACGCTGGCTGGAGCGCAAAGCCGCACTCAACCTGAATACCCCCTTCAACTTCGTCTGCACCGCCGACATCATCGGTGGCAATTCCGGCTCGCCCGTTATCAACAAAAACGCCGAAGTCGTCGGGCTGATCTTCGACGGCAATATCCAATCGCTGGTTCTCGACTTCATCTACGACGACGAGCAGGCCCGTGCCATCTCCGTGGACAGCCGGGCCATCGTGGAGGCACTACGCAAAATCTACGACGCCCAGGAACTAGCCGACGAAATCACCGGCAATCGACATTGAACAGCCATCCTGCAGGCGAACCAGCCCCAGGTCTCGCGGGGCTTCTAGAATGATTGGCAGAGCGGCGAGCAGCGGCCTCGCCGTTTTTAGTCCTCGTGTCCGCCGGGGTCAACGGTCTATTCCCCCCCGAGCCACCTCACGAGGAACTTACAACAAACCCCGGAAGACCACAAGCCAGGCAACCCGGACCGTAGCATCACCTTTCAGCAGCCAAAATACCTCAAAGCGGCTCGGGCAAGCCCGGCAGGGAGCAATCGTTTTATGGCACAAAGCGTTGATACTCAGGTGTTGGTGATCGGAGCAGGCCCCGGTGGTTACCCCGCGGCTTTTCATGCAGCCGATCGGGGCAAATCCGTGATCCTGGTGGATGAAGACCCACGCTTGGGAGGGGTATGCCTGAATCGCGGCTGTATTCCCTCCAAGGCTCTGCTACACGTGGCCCGGCTCATCCACGAAGTACGGGCCTTAGCCTCTCATGGGGTCCGTTACGAGGGACCACAGGTGGATTTGGAGCGTCTGCGGGCGTATGTCCACAATCAGGTGATTGGCCGCCTCAATACCGGCATCGCTCAACTGGCCAAGGCCCGGGGCATCCGGGTGCTTACCGGCCAGGCCTCGTTTGTGGACCCTCACACGGTTGTGGTTCGCCCCGGCGGAGCGCCCGAAACGGTCGTTCGGTTTGAACACGCCATTGTAGCCCCTGGCTCGCTGCCCGCGCTACCCCGTGCCTGGCAGATCGACCCGGAGCGCATCTGGGACAGCACAGCCGCCCTGCGCTTACCGCAGATCCCTTCCCGGCTGCTGGTAATCGGCGGGGGCTACATCGGCCTGGAACTAGGTACCGTTTATGCCGCTTTGGGCAGCCAGGTCACGGTGGTTGAGGCGTTGGAGGGCGTCCTGCCCCTGGCGGATCGGGACCTGGTCGCACCCCTGGAAAAACGGTTGCGTCAGGAGTTCACTGCGATTTACACCAGCACACGGGTAGCCAGTCTGCAAGCCACTGCCGCAGGGATCGAGGTCACTCTGGAAGGCCGCGACGTGCCCGACAAGCTAACCTTCGACGCCGTGCTGGTCGCGGTGGGACGACGCCCCAACACCGCTGCGCTGGCCCTGGACAAGGCAGGCATCAAAACGGATGAACGGGGTTACATCCTGGTCGACGAGCAGCGACGGACAAGCGTTCCCCACATTTATGCTGTCGGGGATGCCGCCGGTGAACCCGGTCTGGCACACAAAGCCACGGCCGAGGCCCGCGTTGCCGTCGAAGCCTTGATGGGCGAACCGGCCTTGTGGCAACCCCGGGCCATTCCAGCCGTGGTCTTCACCGATCCGGAAATCGCCTGGGCCGGCTTGACCCAACGTGAAGCCGAAGCCAGCGGCATCCCCCACGCCGTTATCAAGTTCCCTTGGGTAGCCAGCGGCCGGGCCGTTACCCTCGACCGGACGGAAGGACTGACCAAGCTGATCGTCGACCCCGACAGCAAACGCATTCTCGGCGTTGGTATGGTCGGTGTTGGCGTCGGCGACATGATCGCTGAAGGGGTCCTTGCCATTGAAATGGGCGCGGTCGCCCGCGACCTGCTCGAGACCATCCATCCGCATCCCACACTGTCCGAAACCCTGATGGAATGCGCCGAACTAGCCTACGGAGCCACTGTCCACTTCGCCCCGCCTTCTGTGCGCAAAAGTCACTGACCCCTTGCCCCAACTGGACAACACGGACGGGCCTGCCTATCCACACCACCCCCTTCATGTGTTCTGGGTTCTGAGGCGTCAACCGTCTGACCGTTCCAACAGCGGTCTTCGGGTCTTTTGGTCGGGTCGATGGCCAGGAAGACGTTCCTTAGCCTGATGACAAGTGGGGCCCGTAATATTCCTTGTACAACTCGTCAACGACCGCTGGTCCGTGGCGGGCCCAACGTCGACGCAACTTCCAGTTGCGCCACAGGGTACGCAGCAAGCCGAGTCGCTGGAAGCGGCGCGTGGACACAAGCACGGGTACGTCCAGGTATGCCAGTGGTCCTGCCTGTTGCAGGCGTTGGGTCAGGGCCACGTCTTCAAAGAGTGGCCAGGCGGGAAAGCCGCCCCACTGTTCCAGCACCGCCCGACGGAAAAACTGGGCCTGATCACCATAGGACATCCCCCGTCGGGCCCGCCGGCGATCCGCCCACTCGATCAGGCGATAAAACCAGCGGTCGGAAGCAAACCGATGGCCGAAGCACCCGCCGACGCCGTGGGGATGTTCCTGCAACCACTGCTGTAACCGCTCCAAGGCTCGCGGCGGAAAAACCATGTCCGCATGGGCAATTACCACCACCTCGGCCGGGCAATACCTTAAGGCGTAAGCAATCTGACACCCCCGGCCCCGCTGGGGACAGCGGACTACTACCGCGCCGTACTGAGCCGCTATATGGCAGCTATCGTCCGTCGAACCTGCATCGGCGACGAGAACCAGCTGCGGAGGGCAACTTTGACACCGCAGCGATTCCAACAGCAAGGGTAACGCGTTGGCCTCCTGCCAGGTCGGTACCACGACGGCGATGCTGGCAGCACCCGTCCGCAGCGCCCCTCCCGAAGCAGAATCTACCGCAGTGGCTCCCGGCAGGGGGCCGTCCGGGACGATCACAGCACCACCGGAAGGGGGGGAGGAGACTGGCAACCGGGACGACATCGTCTTAGATCTCCTCAAAGCGGGCCGTGAAATGACGCAGTACCGGTGGCGCCTCGACCAGTCGCAGTCCGCGAATGGAAGTCCGCTGGGCATATACCTCGGCCGCGGCCTCAATGACATAGTCGATGTGGCTTTGCGTGTAGACGCGACGAGGAATGGCCAGCCGTACCAGTTGCATCGGGGGATGGATCATTCGGCCAGTGGCTGGATCCTGCCGTCCGAACATTACGCTGCCGATTTCCACCCCTCGGATGCCGGCGTGACGGTACAAAGCACACACCAGCGCCTGACCGGGAAACTCATCAGGCGTCAGGTGGGGGCAAAAGTCAGCGGCATCGATGTAAATGGCATGTCCGCCAGGAGGTTCGACAATCCGGATGCCGGCACGCAGTAATCCTTCGCCTAGATATTCCACACTGCGGATGCGATAGTGCAGATAGTCTTCGTCGAGCACTTCCTGGAAGCCCTGGGCCATTGCCTCCAGGTCACGTCCGGCCAGACCACCATAGGTAATGAATCCTTCGGTCAGGATTAACAGGTTATTGGCCCGCTGGGCCAGGATCGGGTCGCGCATGAGCAGCACGCCGCCAATGTTGACCAGGCCATCCTTTTTGGCACTGATGGTGGCACCGTCAGCCAGATCGAACATTTCCCGGGCGATGTCGCGCACGCAGCGGTGTTGTTGCCCCGGCTCCCGTAGCTTGATCAGGTAGGCATTCTCGGCGAAGCGGCAGGCATCCAGAAACAGCGGAATGCCATAGCGGTCGCACACCTGGCGGACGGCCCGCAAATTCTCCAGACTGACCGGCTGGCCACCCCCCGTGTTGTTTGTCACGGTCATCATCACCACAGGAACACGCTCCGGTCCAACCTTACGGATCAGTTCCTCCAGCCGGGCGACGTCCATGTTCCCCTTGAACGGTCGGCGTACGTGCGGCTGGGCGCCCTCGGGGCAGAGCAGGTCGACGGCTTCGGCTCCCGAATGCTCGATGTTGGCCCGGGTGGTGTCAAAGTGGCTATTGCCCGGCACTACTTTGCCCGGACCGCCCAACAACTCGAACAGGATCCGTTCACTAGCCCGTCCCTGATGGGTAGGTAACACGTGGGGCATACCGGTCAGTTCTTTCATCACGGCTTCGAAGCGATACCAGCTCCGGGCCCCAGCGTACGATTCGTCACCGCGGAGCATGCCGGCCCACTGTTCACTGGACATGGCAGCCGTACCGCTGTCGGTCAGCAAGTCGATGAGCACCGCCTCGGCCGGGATGAGAAACGGATTGAAATGAGCCGCCCGCAGAATGGCTTCGCGTTCCGCCCGGCTGGTCAACCGTAACGGTTCTACCATCTTGATGCGAAATGGTTCGATGATCGTTTTCATCGGTGCCCCTCTCCTTCCCCCCGTCGTTGCTGCAGAAGTGGATAATACCCATGGTAATCCTCGTGATGAGGGCTGCGAGGCAGACCGGGTCTGCTCGCCGTCGACACCGCTTACGACACTGCCCGCCGATGATCCGTCCCGCTCAACCGGACGACGTTCCCGTTCTGCTCCGCCTGACAGAACAAACCGGTCTGTTTTTGCCTCACGAAATCGACACTCTTTCCGAACTACTAACCGATTATTTCGCCGGGTTGGAGCAATGGCAGCACCGGGCCCATGTTCTGCAGCGGGGAAACCAGGCAGGCGGTTTTGTCTACTACGCCCCGGCCTCACTGACCGATCGCACCTGGTATTTGTACTGGATCGTGGTCGCCCGGGAGCTCCAGGGCCAGGGATGGGGCAGTCAGTTATTGCGTTTCGTCGAAGATGATTTGCGGCAACGCGGAGCTCGTCTTTTGCTGATCGAAACGTCGTCGCGTCCGGCTTACGCCCCGACAAGGGCTTTTTATCAGAAGCGGGGTTACGTCCCCTGTGCCACCGTGCCCGATTTTTACGCCGACGGCGACGATCTCGTCATTTTTATCCGCCGGCTGTGACCTGGCATAACCTGATCCAGAGCGTCCGGCTGGCTGACCTCAAATCCAATTCTGCTCAGATCGGGCAAGTACGCTCTTTGCCCGTCGAAGACGAGTAACGGGTTCCGGAAGGATCAAGCAAACTGGCTTGTCAGGGGCTGCAGGCGGACCAGGGCCTCGGCGTGACACAGGCCATTGCTGGCTAGCAGGCCCCGCCGCTGGGCAAACTCGTCGGCCTGGTAACCAATGGCTTGCCCGAACAGATCCGTGACCTGACCACCGGCCTCAACCACCAGTACCTGTCCGGCACAGACGTCCCAATCGTGGAACTTCGTATAAGTGTTGACGTACAGATCGGCCTCGCCACGGGCGACGCTAGCCAGTTTGATACCCCCCGAGTAGGTTTCTATCACTTGTTTGGGCTGGAGCAGAGCGGCAGCCCGGCTGACCTGTCCCGGTCGGGCCCACGACTGCACCAGAACACAATCAGCCCACCCCCGGCGCGACACCTGACAGCGGACGGCGGTGGCATCCCCCACATAGGTCCAGCAGCCACCGCCCTGCCGGGCAAAGGTGATCCGTCGCTGAGCCGGTTCCGCCACCACTCCCACCACGGGTACTCCCTCGACCAGCAGACCAATCATAACGGAAAACTGGCCGTTTTTGCGGGCAAAGCCACGGGTACCATCGATCGGATCGACAACCCAGGTACGCGGACCACGGGACGGAACGTGTTCGAAGCCGGTGACGCTTTCCTCGGCACACAACGCGTCCTGGGGATAATGCCGGTGCAGGATTTGCAGGATCAGATTCTGGGCCGCCCGATCCGCGGGGGTGGTAATGTCCGCCGGCGCATCCGGAATGGCCACGAATCGTTCATACTCCGCCCGCAGCAACGCGGCTGCCTCTTCCGCGGCTTGGATAGCAACGGTCAACTCCTTGTCGAAGGGCATAGCCTACTCCTGTCCTGCCGGAACAGTCTCGGCGGCCTGAGCCTCGGCCAGTACCTGTAACCGGCGATACTGTTCGTTACGCTGCCACAATTCCCGGTGGGTACCGGTGTCGGCCACCTTACCGTTAATGATCAGGAACACGCGATCGACCCAGCGTAAGGTGGTCAGCCGCTGCGTCAGCACCAGGATAGTCCGTCCGGGGGCCACTCGGGCCAGGGTATCGTCGAGTAAAACCAGCGTATCTTCGTCGACGGGTTGGCTTGGCTCTTCGATCACCAGAATGCTGGGATCACGTACCAGGGCACGGGCTAGAGCAATCCGGAACGCCTGCCCGGGTGTCAGACGAATGCCATGCTCCCCGATCACTGTTTCGTAGCCGTAGGGCAACCGCTCGATGAACTGATGGGCATGGGCCAGTTTGGCCGCTTCGATGATCTGCGGCAGCCGGTATTGCGGATCGCCGCAGCCGATGTTGTTGGCGACCGTGTCCGTAAAGATCCATTCATCCTGCAGAACCAAGGCCACTTGCAGGCGGAGCGATTCATGCGTTACCCAGCGGATGTTTTTGTCGTCGATGCGGATTTCGCCCTGGGTAGGATCGAAAAAGCGGGCCAGCAGGTAGGCCAGGCTGCGTAAGGCCCGGCGGTCCGGTCCGACAAACGCCACCTTGGCACCCGCAGGAACGGCAAAGTTAAGATTCTCCAGCAGATGACGGTTGGTCCCCGGTTCGTACACCGAAACGTTCCGCCATTCGATACGCTGCCGTAGAGGCGGCAGATACTCGGCATCCACGGCTTCGGCAGCTTCCCCCTTGCGCTCCAGATATTCCAAAATAGCGTCTGCAGCTTCCAGGGCGCGTCGCCAGCGGGCCCGGTAATGAAGCAGGTCGGTCACAGCAGCGGTCAGTCCCACCAACGCCACGGTCAGCACCGCCAGACCGGCAACCGCCGATTCGCCGGCCAGTACCGACCAGCCCCCCACATACAGCAAGCCGACCCCGCCCAGCAAACCGGCTGTCTGCAACAGCGGACCCGCCAGCGCGTCCCCACGTAACTTGCGCCATATCGCTCGACCGCACTCGGCCAGTTGACGCTCCACCCGATTCTGATTGAACCGTTCCAACTGATAGCACTTCATCAACCGCACCAGACGTAAGCTCTCCAGTAACAGGGCCAGAGCATGGTGCAACTGACGGCTTCCCTGCCGGGCCTCCCGCCGGTAGTACGCCGCTACCTGTCCGCCAATCAGCCAGACCAACACCGCCATCACCACAAAGCTGACCGCTAGCCAGAAATGGACCAGCAGGATCACCACCAGCAGACCAGCCAACTGGGGGACGGCCCGCCACGGCAACGTCACGCAGGCATGTACGGCCACTCCCACTGTCTCCGCCTGACGGGTAAACAGTTGTTCCACCTCTTCCGTACCACCCGTACGAATGGCCAGCGACCCCAGACGGTAGGTATGCAGATAAATAGCGCGGCGCAGTCGCGTCAGCACATCCAGCATCACCGCAGACGCCAGATACGTGGCCGTATTACTGGCTAGACTACGGACCACAATCAATGCGAAGGCGATAACAAACAGGCCGGTCAGATACGTCGGGTTAGGATTTCCGCCGCTGCCGGGCTGCCACATCCATTCATTCCACAAGGCCCATCGTCCGACGAAGCGACCTGTCCATCGCCCTCGCTCCTGTACCACTACGGGCAGCACCCCCAGTGGACCGGAAGGCCCAGTCCGATTGCCTGCCAACGACTCCCGATATGTCTCGGCCGCTGCTTCCCCCACTTGCCGCCGTAAGGCCTCATAGACGATGGTTCGCCAGATCCCCTCCCATTGTTCCAGGGGTAATTCGGCCTCCATCCCCTTTTCCACTACGGCCCGACTCGCCTCCTCCTGGACCCCAAACTGTCGGCCCCGTTCCGCCCGCTCCTGATCCGCCCAGCTTTGCCATTCCAGTAGCAGACGCTCTCGTTCCAGAGCCGATAGCTCCAGAAAGCCGGCCACACGCCCCTGATTGACCAGCAAGGCAACAAACAAGTACAGCCAGGCCGTCAGTACCACGGTCACAATGCCTGTCAACACCGCTCCGGCCCGTGCTCCCCATTGTTCCACCGTCGCTTTATTGAAATCGCGACATATCCGCGACCAGGCCGCAGAACTCATGGTCCGTCGCACCTCCCCTCATCTGCTGCCGGCTCGTCGCCCTCGACTCGTTCCCCTCGTGTCACCTCACCCCTTCTTTGTGACCACCCTAGCAAACTTTTCCATCCGCGAAAATCCCGCCTCGTGGCCTCAGTCTGAATAACCCAGACCGCCCAAGGCATCCAACCCACGGCATGGATACGATTAGCAACATTATAACTATACAATTGATTACGCATTCTCCTGACTCAGCCGGACTTTCTCTCTGTGGCGGCTCCCTGGAGAGTGCTCATTTCTGTCTTACCGATGCCGGAAGAAAAGAAAGCGATTGCCCGCATAAGGGCTTAGTAGTAAGCAATTTTTCATATATAAAAATGAATATATGCACCGAAGAGCATGTTGAAATTTAAATACCCAAATTTTTCGACGATTTTACTTGATTTTTAGTTCACTATATACTATAGTATACTTAAGGTAGCGGCGTGGGTGTTGGAGAATTGCTGTTTATCAGTCGGTTGCGAGATTGGTGGAGCCGAGGTTGGGATGTTGTATCAAGGAGGGTGACAGGGGTGGGGCATGCAGAGGTACCAGCGCCTGGAGAAATTGCAAGGTAGCGTTGTGCCAGTTATAGCGTTGTGCGGTGGCCACACAGGCGGCCGGTTCACCGTGCTGCAAAGCCAGGTGGATGGCGGTGGCCAGGTCCTCATGAACGGCGCCACAACGCGGATCGGTGATCAAGTCGCGTGGCCCGGTGACCGGATAGGCTGCGACGGGCACGCCGCTGGCTAAGGCTTCGAGAATGACGTTGCCGAAGGTATCCGTCCGGCTGGGAAAGACGAACACGTCGGCGGCGGCGTATAGTTCGGCCAGTTCCTGACCGTAGCGGTAACCTAGAAAGTGGGCGTCGGGGTAGCGGTGCTGCCAGTCGAGGCGGGCGGGGCCATCACCCACAAGTAGTTTGGTCCCCGGCAGCGACAACCGCAGGAAATCCTCGACACCTTTTTCGACGGAAATCCGGCCCACGTACAGGTAAATGGGTCGGGCATACGGCCCCGCGGGTTTGGGGCGGGGGTGAAATAGCGTCGTGTCGACCCCTCGGGACCACAAAGCAAACGGATTGGCAAAGCCGTGCTGCTGGCGCAGTTCATTGGCCAGGGACGCCGTTGCCACAAGGACACGAGCGGCCGGACGATGGAACCAGCGGAGATACCGATAGGTATAGCGAGGTGGCACAGCGGCATACGCCTGCAAATATTCCGGAAAGCGGGTGTGGTAGGAACTAGTAAATTGCCAGCCGCGTTGCAGGGCCACCCGTCGGGCCAGTAGTCCCAGAGGCCCTTCCGTGGCAATGTGCAGATGATCCGGACGGAACCGCAGCAGGCGTTGGCGGATGCGCCCCGGCCGGGGCAAGGCCAGGGCCACCTCCGGATAAAAGGGAACGGGCACCCTGTAGTAGGCACACGGCTCGACAACCTCTACAACGTGCCCCAAATGCTGCAACCAGCCCACAGTGGTCGTTAGCGTCCGGACCACCCCATTAACCTGCGGATGCCAGGCATCACTGACCAGAGCAATTCGTGCCATGGGCGGTCGAGCCGTCAGGTGTCGTGCCGCTGCCCCCGATGGTTCACTTATATTCTGTTAAGAGGAAAGAACCGTGTAGAATGGAAGTATGCCAGCGGAAAAATACCTGCGTCCGGAGGTAATTCGTCAGGTCGGTCGGCTCGATCTGCGTGCCCGCTTCATTGTCGAGGGTTTCCTCAGCGGTCTGCATGCCAGCCCGTTCCACGGTTTTTCCGTCGAATTCTCGGAACATCGCAAATACAACCCCGGCGATGATCTGAAGACGATCGACTGGAACGTTTATGCCAAAACGGGCAAATATTTTGTCAAAAAGTATCGGGCCGAGACCAACGTGACCGGCTGGCTGGTGATGGACTTGTCGCAGTCGATGGACTGGAACGGTCCAGCTGAGGCCCAAGCGGCGGGCGTGAAGATCGACACCACAGTGCTGGGGGCCGCCGCTGTAGAAACACTGACCAAATTCGAGTACGGCATCTGCCTGGCAGCAGCCCTGGCCTATCTGATGATCCAACAACAGGACCCGGTCGGGCTGGTGGCCTTCGATACCCAGTTGCGCACGGTGGTACCGCCTAAAAGCAAACGGTCCCAACTGGGCACCTTGCTGTCGGTATTAGCCAATCTGCGACCCACTGGCCTTACCGATGTCGGCGGAAGTCTGATGCAACTGGCCAGCTTTCTGCGCGGCAAATGCCTGATCATGATCTTCAGCGATCTGCTCCCCACCCGCGATGAGTGGCGTGCGGAAGCGGAAAGCGTCATCCGCAGCTTGTACCGTCTCCGTTACGCCGGTCACGAAGTCATCCTGTTCCACATCCTCGACGTACTGGAAGCCCAGTTTCCCCTGGCTGGCCTGATCGATTTCCAGGACGTCGAGTCGGAAGCCCACCAGCAGATCGATGCCCAGGGAATCCGGACCGACTATTTACGCTTTGTCGACGAATTCCGCAGCTACTACCGCCGCGAGTGTGCGGCCGCCCGGGTCGACTATGTTCCCATCGACACCTCCGTCGGTTTCGACCGGGCCTTACTCGATTACCTCATTCTGCGGCAACAACGCTTCGGTTAACCAGGCGAGCAAGCAAACCCTGCGAAAACCACCCGCTGCTCCGCCGGCTGGCTTACGGGCCAACCAGGCGGCTAACCGCCGCGCGTGCGTGAACCAAGGGCGACGCAAGGGCGTCGCTCGCCCGTACCGGACGAACAACAACGGTGTGCCGAAGCCTGCCTGCAATTACGGTTTTCAGGGTCAAAAACGCGAGTTGGACAGCCCAGGGGGACGGAGTCAATTGCGCGGGCTGACACGGGTCTGCAACAGTAGGCGTGGCATCAGCAGGGGCAGATCGTCCCGATGCCGGCAGGTGAACAAGGGACCGTCGACTACCACCGCTTCGTCCCGGTAATCTGCTCCCGCGGCCCGGACATCGTCGCGGATCCCCGGTGCGCAGGTCACCCGTCGACCATCCAGCACCCCCGCACTGATGAGCAACTGAGGGCCGTGACCCACTGCCGCCACCGTTGCCCCATCCTGCACGAACGTCCGGGTAACATCGACGGCTTCTTCGCGCAACCGTAGACGTTCCACACAACTTCCATCCGGGATCAGCAGCAGATCGTAGTCCGCTGGATTAATCTCATGAATGGTGGTGTCCGGCTCGATGCGGTAGCTATGCTCGCCCGTCAGAATGTGGGCCACCGGCGAGGCCAGACATACTCCCCAGCCCGCCTCCTGCATGCGATACCACAGATAGTGAACGGTTACATCCTCGAAACCGTCATCCAGAAGAAGCAATGCTTTCATGAAATCCCCCCCTTCATCGAGCGGGCCAGACAAACCGGACGCCCCTCCGCCGCGCAGACGTGCATGTCAATAGAATCGAACGCTTCTACCTACTCATTTTAGCGTTTGTTCCGGCAGGCGTGGGGGTGCCGTTCCAGCACCATCGATTGCCTGGAGCGCTACAGGCTCCGCAGTTGCGAGGATTGTCAGCAACCCGAGTAGTCTCTGGACTGCCGAGGCGTGGGCATACCCTTTCTGCCGGCAAGCTTCAACCCCTGATGGTCAGCGAACTGAGGGTCATCACGGGCCACCGCGCGATGGAGTACCCGCCATGAACAGAGGCTGCAGGAATTAGTCAGATTTCAGCGGGGATTGCTCAGATTTCCATGGTGGGCAGAAACAGGCGACGATATTCCATCTGAGCGAAGCGGTCGGTCATGCCGGCCAGGTAGTCGGCCACCACGCGTTCCAGTTCGGGTACGGGTCGGCGATTGTGGGTCAGCCAGTTAGGTGGCGGTGGCCCGCGGAACTGAACCGCCCCGCTCCAGCGTCGCAGATGTTTCTCCGGCAACAATTCCGGATGACGGACGTATTCATGGAACAGAGCTTCGAGGATGCGTTGGCCGTTGTGAGTCATCCGCAGAACGCTATGGTGGGAGTAGACCCGCTGATGCAAAAAGCGTTCCCATTCGGCCTTGCGTTGCGTCAGGTAGGGGGTAAATCCGACTAGCGGGGCCGGGGCACGGCGCACGTCTTCTACCGTGCGGATGTTGTACTGCTGCAGGCGGCGAGTAGTTTCTTCCAGCAGATCGGTAACTTGCCAGGCGAGCAGCTCGCGGATGACCGCTGTACGCAGGGGAGGACCGTTGAGTCCTGGATGCTGCCGCTGTACCCGTTCCACGGCCTCGGCCCAGAACGGAACGCTCCGGAGCTCCTCCAGAGTCAAAAACCCCAGGCCCAGGGCATCATCGACATCGTGCGTATCGTAAGCGATGGCATCGACCACATCGACCACTTGGGCCTCCAGCAACGGCTGGCCGCAGTCGCGGAACTCGGCGCACTCCGGTGCATCCGTGCGGCGACAGTGTTGCACAAAGGCTTCCCGTACCTCGAAGGAGAGATTCAAACCCGGGAATTCGGGATAGCGTTCCTCCAGCTCATCGACCCGGCGCAGGCCGAACAGATTATGATCGAACCCTCCCAGATGCTGCAGGCACTGATTGAGGGCCTGTTCGCCGGCATGGCCGAAGGGCGGATGACCAATGTCGTGGGCCAGGGCAATCGCCTCGGTCAGATCTTCATTCAGGCGTAGGCGACGGGCCACCGTGCGGGCTATTTGGGCCACCTCCAGCGTGTGAGTTAGACGGGTGCGATGATGATCGTTGATGCTGGCAACCAGCACCTGCGTCTTGCCGGTCATGCGGCGAAAGGCCGTACAATGAACGATCCGTTCCCGGTCGCGTTGGTACAGGGTACGGTAGGGATGGGTGGGCTCGGGATAACGACGTCCACGGGAGGCCCGGCAGCGCATAGCATAGGGTGCCAGCCAGGCTTCCTCAAATTCCAGCCAGTCGTGGGCCGACAGGGGAAAAGCGGTCATGGCCTGCGTGCTGCCAATGGGACGTTGGCCTGGCCCCTTGAGTGAACGTGCCGAAGACCATCAGCTCTGCGGCTCAGCGTTCGCTTGCAGCTCCTCCTGTAACAAATCATAAAGCGCTTCCAAGGATTGTACGAGCACACGGGTGTCGGCAATGACGGGCATGAAGTTGGTGTCGCCCTGCCAGCGGGGCACCAGGTGCCAATGCAGATGCCCCGGCACCCCCGCCCCCGCTGCCCGACCCAGATTCAGACCTATGTTGAAACCATCCGGCCGCATCCGCTTCTGTAACACCATCATGAAACGACACAACTGATGCTGAAGATCCAGCAATTCGGCATCGGAAAGGGTCTCCAGCGTCCCTTTATGGGCTTGAGGGCAGATAAGCAAGTGCCCGTTGTTGTACGGAAAGCGGTTGAGAATCACCACACTGCACGCAGAACGGTGTACTAGCCAGCAGGCGCGATCCTCCGCCGGTGAGGCAGCCGCTACTGCCCGACAAATGAAGCATCCATCATCCCCCCCAACGGCAGGAGGCTTGGGGGCCGCAACATAAGCCAACCGCCAAGGAGCCCATAAACGGTCCACGACACCAATACCTCCGCCACACGGAACAGGGAAAAATCTTCACAGACGCGGCTAACCCGACCACCCTCTCTGGTACAGCTCACGCTTTATCTTAGGAGTTACTATAGAGTAACCGAGTCGCACCAGTGTAAAGTCGCCGGGGTCAACGCTTGTGAACAATGCCGATTGCCCTTGACACATCTGGGGTTTTTGTTCATAATTTCACAAGTAAAAACAAAAACACTATACCTCACGGTGTCCGGATGTGGCGTCATACCAAGCAAAGTCGTTACCAGAGAATCGGATAAAGACCAGTCCGCCTCGCTGGTCCAATCAGCTTATAGCGTAGTCCAGGTGGGGATGGGCGAGGGGTGCGATGGCAGCTTACAATAGTCCCGGGCCGATGCTGGCTGCTCGGAGAAAAATGGAAAAGGCATGCAGCTTTGCGCTTTTTTCGTGGCATTTTCATCGGAGTTACTAACGGGGTCGTTAGCGAGAAGAGAGGGTCAGGACGTCCGGTGAGGGTAGGGCAGCCTGCTGGCGTAGGGTCGGCGGTGCCAAGGGCCGGAACGGGTGCTTGCCTGGACGCAGGGCAATTCCTAGGATGACCGCCTTATCCGAGTCTTGTATCCCGGCCTTCCGGTTGGGAGGATACGAGCCACCCGAGCGGAGCAAACGAGTCGGGAAAACCAGATAGCGGCAGCGGTCGACAGGAGGAAACCATGGCAGTTCCGAAGCGTCGCACGTCCCGTTCCCGGCGTAATCATCGCCGCAGCCACCATGCGGTAATACCGGTACAGGTGCAATATTGTCCCCAGTGCAATGAACCGGTGTTGCCGCATCGGGCCTGTCCCCATTGTGGGTACTATCAGGGGCGTACGGCCATTAGCGTGGCCACGGAAGAACCGACGCGGAAGTGACTTATGCGCATCGCGCTGGACGCAGCGGGGGGCGACTTCGGGGCTATCCCGAATGTGGCAGGTGCTGTACGCGCTTTACAAACCACTCCGGACCTCACCATTGTGCTGGTGGGGGACCAGCCCCAATTGGAATCATTGCTGAGTGGGCAGGCCGGCGTGCCCAGCCAGCGGCTGGAAATCGTGCACGCTCCCGAAGCGGTCGGCATGAAAGACAAACCCAGCGAAGCCCTCCGGCGCAAGCCAGACGCCTCCATTTTCCGCTGCTGGCAACTGCTGGCCGAACACCGCGTGGATGGACTGGTCAGTGCCGGCAACACGGGGGCGGTCGTGGCCGGTGGCCTGAAAACACGTCGCTTTCTCCCCTGTGTTCACCGGCCCGGAATTGCCGCGGTCATGCCCAATGCGCGTGGCCAGTCCGTCGTTATTGACGTAGGGGCCAATGTCTTTCCCAAGCCGAGGCACCTGCTGGAATATGCGGTGATGGGCAGCGTGTTTGCTCGCGAACTGCTGAAAATCCCGCGTCCGGCCGTTGGCCTGATGAACGTCGGCGAAGAGGAAGGCAAGGGGCATGAACTGGTTCAGAAAAGCTACGAATTGTTACGCCAGGGTCCCCTACGCGAGCAGTTCGTCGGCAATGTCGAGGGGCGGGACATTCCGCGGGGAGCCGCCGACGTGATCGTCACGGATGGCTTTACCGGCAATGTCGTGCTCAAGCTGAGTGAAGGAATCTTCGAGTTTCTTATGCAGGTGGTACGGGATCGCCTCATCGAGCCGCTGCAGGGCGAGAAAGAACGAGCCGCCCAGGCCTTACATGACCTGATCCGCAGCTACCACTACAGCACCTTCGGTGGCGCTCCGCTATTGGGGATCGATGGTGTGTGCCTGATCTGTCACGGCTCCTCCACCGACGTCGCCATTGCCAACGCCTTACGTTCGGCCGCCCAGCTAGTACGTCTGCGTCTCAACGCCAGCCTGGTGGAAGCCCTGGAACAATTGCCCGCCAACGGCGAAGAGTAAGCCGGCCTCTCACAATCCGGCGGGCCAGTTGATCCCTTTCTCTCTGGGCATACCTTTTCTGACCATGATGTCTTGTGGAGGACTGATGGTGATTCCTGCCCGTGTCCGAGGGTAACACGGACCTGACCTTTCGGCAAAAGGCGGATGATTTTATATCCAGCGGCTACACGAACAGGGGATCGGAGCAGTCGGTACCGCTTTGGGATTGACAGCGGGGCCAGGTCAGGGGCAGATTTTTCTACCTGCAGAACACCCAGCCGGCCGGATTCGAGGAGCATAGCAGCATGCCACGCACGGCTTTACTGTTTCCCGGTCAGGGCGCGCAGTATGTAGGGATGGCGGTGGAACTGGTGCAACGCTCGCGCGTGGCTGAGGCGTTGTTTGATCAGGCTCGCGGCGTACTGGGTTATGACCTGCTGCGGCTTTGCCGGGAAGGGCCTGCCGAACGGTTGAACGCGACCGACGTCAGTCAGCCGGCCATTTTTGTGTCCAGCCTGGCCGCTTATGCGCACTGGCGGCAGGAAGGAGGCGAAGCAGCGGAGACGATCGTGGCAGCAGCGGGTCTGAGCCTGGGAGAGTATACGGCGCTGACCGCCGCGGGGGCCTGGAGCTTTGCCGAGGGTCTGCGCCTGGTGCAGGCACGCGGACAAGCCATGCAGGCAGCGGCCGAGGCGGCTCCTTCCGGCATGGTCAGCGTGCTGGGCCTGGAGGTCGCAGAGGTCGAAGAACTGGTAGCCGAAGCCCGAGGAGGGAACCAGGTACTGCAGATTGCCAATTACCTGTGTCCAGGCAATCTGGTGGTCTCGGGCAGTCAAGTGGCGGTGGAGCGGTTGGAACAGCTTGCGACGGCCCGGGGCATCCGGACGGTGCGGCTGGCCGTGGCCGGTGCCTTCCACACACCGTTGATGCAACCGGCCGAAGCCCGGCTTGCGGCTGCACTGGCCCCCTTGCCTATCCAGCCCCCGCGCTTCCCGGTGTGGTCGAATGTAGATGCCCAACCCCACACCGACCCGGCTCAGATTCGCTCGCTGCTGATCCGTCAGGTAACCGCCCCGGTCCGGTGGGAAGAAACCCTGCGCGGCCTGTTGGCCAGCGGCGTGGAGCGTTTCTACGAAATCGGACCGGGACGTGTCCTGGCTGGTCTGCTCAAGCGTGTTAATCGCAAAGCCGAGGTGATCAACATCCCGGCCTGAGCCCCTTGGCCTGGGGCCACAGTCCCGGGCCGCCGGTAGTTCTAGTTGCATTACCTGTGCCGATATGCTATGGAACTCGTCCTCTTTGGATAAAATGAACAGGGTCGAACGCCCCCAAAAGCCAGGGCGAGCCTGGTTTGTGGACCGCAGAAATACCTCCTGGTCAGGCCGAGGCTAGCCGTCGGCACCTTGCCGTCAGGGGAGGAAACAGAGGAGCTTTCCACGAAAAGTTTTGCGGGAAAACGAGGAGGCATACGGACGGACAGTTTGTTTGCGTCAGGCAGCAACCACGCTGCCCATTGAGGGAAAACGCAGGCCGGGCCGAGGATGTCTTTCCGTCCCTTGCTCTGGTCGCTACATTTTGGGCGAAGGGTCCGTGCGGCGGCAGTTGGTGTTGCTGTCGGCCGGCAGGGTTATGCAACAAGCAGGTTGTCACCCAAGCGGTTGGTGGGCGCGGACAGCCGTTGTGCACCACAACGGTAGAGCTACCACCCGGAGGGACGTAACGTGATCGACAAGCAGTCCATCGAAACGCGTGTGATCGAGCTTATCAGTGAGCATTTCAATACACCCAAAGAGAACATCAAGCGGAGCACCACCTTCCAGGGAGGCGGTCAGGCCGGTGCCGATGACATCGGGGCCGATTCGCTGGATGTCGTCGAATTTGTCATGGAGCTGGAGGACGAATTTGAAATCCAGATACCGGATACGGACGCGGAAAAGATCCGGACCGTCGGCGATGTGATCGACTATATCGTGGCCAAGCTGGAAGAGCGTAAAACACAGGAACAGCAGTTGTGATGCATACGCAGCGGCGTCGCGTCGTCATTACAGGTCTGGGCACGGTCAACCCACTGGGCTTGACCTGTGCCGAGTACTGGCGTGGCCTGGTCAACGGGCGCAGTGGCATCGCCTTGTTGACCAGCTTTGACACCAGCCAGTTCCGGGTCAAATTTGGCGGCGAGGTCAAAAACTTCAATCCCGACGCCTATTTCGACAAAGTGACGGTCCGGAAAATGGACCGGTTCACGCAGTTTGCCTTGGTGGCCGCCGAGGAGGCCGTCCGGGACAGCGGCATCGATTTCAGTCGGGAGGATCCGTTCCGGTGCGGCTGCATTCTGGGCAGCGGCATCGGCGGCCTGAAGGAGTTCGAAACTGGTCACGAGGTGTTGCTATCCAAAGGGCCGACACGGGTCAACCCTTTTGTCATCCCCAAGATGATTATCAACGCGGCTGCAGGGAACATCTCGATTCGCTACGGTCTGCGTGGTCCCAACACGACGGTTTCGACGGCCTGTTCTTCTGCGGCCCATGCGATTGCCGATGCCTGCACGGCGATCCGCTATGGTTATGCCGACGTCATGATTACTGGTGGGAGCGAAGCGGCGGTCACCCCAATGGGCTTGGCGGGCTTCATCGCTTGTCGCGCCCTGTCCGAACGCAATGACGATCCAGCCGGGGCCAGTCGCCCCTTCGACAAAGACCGGGATGGCTTCGTGCTCAGCGAAGGGGCCGGCATCCTCGTGCTGGAGGAATACGAACATGCCAAGGCTCGGGGGGCCGCCATCTACGCGGAGATCTGCGGCATTGGCAACACGGCGGACGCCTACCACATCACCCAGCCCCACGAAGAAGGGGTCGGAGCGGCCGAGGCCATGCGGGCCGCCATCCGTGACGCCGGCTGGAACCCAGAAGACGTCCAGTACATCAACGCCCACGGCACCAGCACCCCCTTGGGAGACGTGGCCGAAACCAAGGCCATCAAGATCGTCTTTGGCGATCATGCCCGCAAACTGATGATTTCCAGCACCAAAAGCATGATTGGCCATTTGCTAGGAGCCAGCGGCGGGGCCGAGGCGGTCGCTTGTGCCTTAAGCATCCGCCATGGAGTCCTCCACCCTACGATCAACTTGCACCACCCGGACGTCGAAGGGGGCTGCGACCTCGACTACATTCCCAACGTGGCTCGCGAAGTCCGGGTGCGAAAGGCCTTGTCCAATAGCTTCGGCTTCGGCGGCCACAACTGCTGCCTGGCCTTTGGCGCTGTCTGAACCGGCACTAGCTTACAGACCCGCCCCTCCTTGAGCACAACAAGAAACGGCAACGCCGCTTAACCTCCGCTAGTTCATCAGATCAAGAAAAAGCAAACGTAAGCATTTAGCGGAGTGACGGTTGTGTCGGCAGCGTGTATCTTCGACACGGCTATTCGCGCTGGCCGGTGATGATTACCAGTAGGGTTATCAGCACATACCAGTGGGGTCATCAGGACATCCACATCTGATGGTCCACTTCTGCTTCTGCAGAAATGCCGTTGCGACAAGTAAGCCGCTGGTCTTTCTCGCCTGGTTGGTCAAAGCAGGAAGAGGGGGGGTTATCTATCGTCCGGCTTTTCTGGCTTGGGCATCAGGACGATCGTCGAGCAGCGGCAACGGATTGCGGGCGAAGATCCATTCTTCGATGGGCTGGCCTTCGACCAGATGCTGCTGGACGAAGCGGGGAATGCGGTCGGCGGTCATACCCATGTACCAGGTGCCTTCGGGATAGACCACCAGGATGGGTCCGCCCGTGCAGATCCGCAAGCAGTCGACTTTGGTGCGATAACAGGCCTGCGGACCTTCCGCCAGGGAGAGATTGCGACGTTTTAGCTCCCCTTTGAGGCATTCCCAAGCCGCTGCGCCCACCTCCGCGCGACAGCACGAATCGCCAACGCACAACAAAACATGGCGGTGATAAGCACCGATCTTCAACTGCTGGGCGATAGCTGCCAGACGCCGTCGTTCAGCCTCGAGGCGGTCGTTGCTCGACTCGCCCGACGCAGCATTAGTACCCGCATCAGACAATGGTTTCATGATCAGCGACTCCGCATAGCAAAGCCGGGCAGAGAAGGCGACGGAACGGCCGGAGCGGCCGCGGGCTGGAACCACAAGCGGAAGTGACGGGCCACCTCGCGGAATATCAGCACGCTGGAGGTAGCAGCAGCGATGACCAGCCAGTCCCACCAGTGCAGAGGTTCAACATGGAAGATGCCGTCACCGAAGGTCACGATCAGCACCTGGCCGATTACCGTCAGCGAGGCGATAAGCAGGAACTGGGGATTGTCGAACAGGCGATACAGGCCACTTTCCGCCGGATCCAGGGACCGGCAGTTGATCTGATTCCAAACCTGGAAGAAGACGTAAACGGTAAAGAAGATGGTGACCTGACGGACATTGAGCGGGGCAAATTCCCAGGGTTCGTAGTTGGGTCCACTTCCAGCCGCGAACCAGCCGTAATGTTTCATGCCCCACAACAGGCCCATCATGACCACCACGAAAAAGGTAGCGGTGCCGAAGATGGTCAGCAGCATTTCGCGTGTAACGATATGTTCGTCACGGCGTTTGGGCGGTTTTTGCATCAGACGCGGACGCGGTGGTTCGCTGCACAAAGCAATGGCCGCGAACGTGTCCATGATGACGTTGATCCATAGCAATTGCAGCACGGTGAAGGGGGGACGCAGGCCGAAAAAGGGACCTAGGAAGGCGATCGCCAGGGCCGAGACATTGATGGTCAACTGGAATTGCACGAAGCGTTGGATGTTTTCGTAGAGGGCCCGGCCCCACAGCACGCCGTTGACAATGGTACCGAAGGCGTCGTCGAGCAAGACGATTTTGCTGGCCTCTTTGGCCACTTCGGTGCCAGACAATCCCATGGCCAGGCCAACGTCGGCCTTTTTGAGGGCCGGGGCGTCGTTGGTGCCGTCGCCGGTCATAGCTACCACGTGTTTCTGCTGCTGCAGCAGACGGACCAGGCGATATTTATCTCCCGGCAAGGCCCGAGCGAGCACGCGCAAGCGGGGCAGCAGGCGTAGGGCTTCTTCGTCGCTGAGGCGAGCAAATTCCTCGTGGGTCAGCGCCAGACTGTCGGGGGTATCCAGCAGGCCTACCTCCCGGCCGATGGCTTTGGCCGTTTCCAGTGTGTCGCCGGTGATCATTTTCACCTCGATACCCGCCGAACGGCACTGGCGAATGGCCTGCTGGACGTCCTCGCGTAACGGGTCACGGATGGCCACCCAGCCATCGAAAATCAGATGCTGTTCCAGCTCGTCCCGGTGGGCGTGCAGGGTATCTTCATCCGGGGTCAGATGGGGGGGCAACTCGGCATGGGCAAAGGCCAGGGTGCGCATGGCCTCACGGGCGGCCGCCGCCAATTGCTGCTGAATGGCTTGTCGCACCGGCGGGGTGAGCGGCTCGATCGTGCCCTGGGGCGTCTGATAATGAGTGCTATGCTCCAGCAGCAGTTCGGGAGCCCCTTTGACAAGGACCACGGGCCGGTTGTCAATGCGTGTAACCGTGGTCATACGCTTGCGCTCCGAGGAAAAGTGCAACTGATAGATCAGCGGGTGTTGCTCGCGGAGCTGGCGGTAGTCGATGGGTCCGGCTGTTCCATCCGCACCATCGCGTAACCACAGCAACAGAGCCCCCTCGGTACTGTTACCAATAACGGCGGGTCGGCCATTGCGTTCTTCCAGATTAGCCGTGGAGTTCAGGGCAGCGTTGTAGATCAGCCAGCGACGGGCCGCTTCGGCAGGTCCGCTAGCCGCTGTCGCGGAGGCCTCGCCACTGCGGCGTTCCCAGACCTGGTTCCCGATACCCACTCGGGCCACCTGCATCCGGTTCTGCGTCAGGGTACCAGTCTTGTCGGAGCAAATGACGGTGGCCGACCCGATCGTCTCGCAGGCGACCAGTTGGCGCACCAGCGAGTTGGCTCGGCTCATTTTCCGCCAGGCAACGGCCAGAGAGACCGTCACGCTCATCGGCAGTCCTTCGGGCACGGCCACCACAATGATGATGACCATATACACAAAATAAGACAGCAGGTGGCGGAAGACGGTCAGGCCCTCGGACAGGTTGTGGGGCAGGAAAATTTCAGGCGGCTCGGTAAAAAATGCTCCTCGGATCAGCAGAACCAGGAAGATGGCAGCCGCGGCCGCGTACCCGACATAACTGATCGTCTCCGCCAGAACGGCCAGCTTTTCCTGCAGCGGAGTGGATTGCTTGGAAATGGTCAGTTTGCGCTGCACACGGGCTTCCGGGGTATCGGTCGCGGCGTGTTCCTCCTCTTCCCCAGCTAGTTTACGGGCAATCTGTCCCAGCAGGGTATCGTCTCCGACATTGGTCACCAGCATGTAACCAACGCCATCGACCACTTGGGTGCCACG
Organism: Gemmataceae bacterium; assembly: GCA_025055795.1. Lineage (GTDB taxonomy): Bacteria > Planctomycetota > Planctomycetia > Gemmatales > Gemmataceae > Thermogemmata. The sequence continues at coordinate 66,175 of JANWVV010000011.1, read as the reverse complement.
GAACACGTTGGCTGGGTCATGGGGGTCGTCGTGAGCGCTCTGCTGCTGTACCGCTTGTTTACGTACTGGTTCGCTTTCGCCGGTCAGCAGGGACTGATCGACGTACAGTTCATTGGCCCGCAGGATGCGGCCATCAGCCGGGATCTCGTCTCCCATTTCCAGTTGGATCAGGTCACCCACCACCACTTCTTCCTGGGGCACGGCATGGACAGTGCCCTCACGCACGACTTTGACCGTGATGGCCTCGCGGGCAGCATTGAGCTTTTCGAACTCGCGGTCGCTGCGGTACTCGCTCAGGAAGGAAACGCCCGTGGCCAGGATAACGGCCACCATAATGGCCAGTCCTTCATAAGAAGGGTGCCCCTGAACGACGCTCAGGATAACGCCTAAACAGGCCAGAGCGAAAAAGATCGAAGGTAACCAGGGAGCCAGGCGGGGAATACGCCAGCCGGCCACTGCCGCCACCACTACCGCTGCCAGCATCCCTGCACCGTAGGCGATGCTTCCTTCACCCTCGACAAACAGATCGACGATGATCTTGAGCAACGAGGCAGCCAGCAGAATCTTGATGATCGGCTCATCGAACTTTTCCAGGAATTTCTGCCAGGCCGGTATGCGAGGCAGAGGCGTCAGGCGGTTGGAACCGAAGCGGGCTCGGCTGTCGGTTACCTCAGCGGCGCTCAGACCGTGCTCAGGCGCCTTGGGGTACAGAGCGGTTATTTCCTGCAACGAACGCATGGGGGCACCCGGATTGCAGCAAGGGGTTTGAAGAGTACATCAGCCGCCCGGACAGCAAAGGGATCTGCCCGAAGCGGCGACGATCTACCAGCGGCAACGGAGTGGCCGCTTACTGCTCCATGACCTCCTTCTCTTTTTTCGCTGCCAGGTCGTCGATCTTGGCTTCGTAAGACTTGAGCAGATCCTGAATTTTGGCTTTGCCGCGATCCCGTTCGTCCTCGGTCATCAGTTTGTTTTTCTCGGCGTCGTCGAAATGCTTGTTACTGTCACGGCGGATGTTACGACAGGCCACCTTGGCCGCTTCCGCCTGCTTTTTGATCTGCTGGACCAGTTTTTTGCGTTGGTCACCGCTCATGGGCGGCAGGGTCAGGCGGATCACCTTGCCGTCGTTGTTGGGAGCCAGGCCCAGGTCGCTGGCCCGGATCGCCTTTTCGATTTCCTTAAGTGTCTCCGCCTGGTAGGGCTTGATCACGATCGTGGCGGCGTCGGGACAGGTAATCGAGGCAATGTTTTTGATGGGGGTGGGATTGCCGTAATAATCGACACGCACCGCATCCAGCAGATGAGGTGATGCCCGACCGGTGCGCAGGCCCTTCAGATCGTTGCGGAATACTTCCAGGGCCTTTTCCATCCGTTGTTCGGCATCTTTGAGAATTTCTTGCGTCGTGGTCATGGCCAGTGGTTTCTCCCAAGAGGGTGGCGCCGGCAGCTCGGCCCCGCTTCCGCGTCCAGAAGCGGGGTTTACATTTGTGATTATCCCAAGGCCCAGCAACAGCGGAAAGATGAGCTATTCACGGCCTCAGCCGTGGGGTGCACCCTCGGGAATGGGACGTGCGACTACCCCGTGCACAGGCCGAATCCTCAGCCACCCTGTGGAATGATTTCCAGCACAATTTTACCAAAGTGCTCGCCTTTCCGCAGACATTCCAGCGCCGTGGGCAATTCCGTCCACGGATAGCAGCGGTCGATAACTGGTACCAAGGCGTGCTGGACCATGAAGCGGCTCATCTCTTCCAACTGACGTCGGGAACCGACGAAGATCCCCTGCAAGCGGACCGCTTTCATGAGGATGAGCATCGGGTCGATGGTGCCGCGTCCTGCCAAAACACCAATCAAGGCGATGGTACCTCCCCGGCGGATGGCCCGCAAGGAACGCTCCAGGGTTCCTGCGCCACCGACTTCCAGGATCAGATCGGCTCCCCGACCGCCAGTCTGTTCGCGGACCCAGCGGTCCCATTCGGGCAGAGTGCGGTAGTTGGCGGTGGCATCAGCCCCTAGGGCTTCGGCCCGCTGTCGCTTGGTCTCCTGGCCGGAAAGCAGCAGCACCCGCGCTTTGTAGGCTTTAGCCAGTTGCAAACCGAACAGGGAGACACCCCCCGTACCCAGTAGCAGGACCGTCTGGCCCGGTCCACAGCCGGCACTGACCAAGGCGTTCCAGGCCGTCAGAGCAGCGCAAGGCCAGGTGGCTGCTTGCACGAAGCTATAACCGGGCGGAATGGCCAGGGCTGCGTCCTGTTCCAGCAGGACGTATTCAGCGAAAGTGCCGTCGCGATCGGCCCCCAGGGTAGAACGAGCGGCCTCATCCGTCAGCGGACCATCTATCCAGCTTTGCATGAAGCACCCGACTACACGTTCGCCCGGTCGGAAGCGTTGCACCTGCGAGCCGACTGCCACCACTTCACCGGCGCCATCCGAACCGAGGATACGGGGTAGCGCCAGACGCGGATTGTAGGCACCCTCCACGATCAGTATGTCCCGATAGTTCAGGGAGGCCGCATGCAGCCGGACCAGGATCTGATGGGGTCCCGGTGTAGGGATGGGGACGTCGGTCCAGTGGAGATGGGACAGGCCAAAACCGCCTTGGAGAACCCATGCTTTCATGGCAGCACCTTTCGAAGACGTAGGGAAAATTGTAGGCCTGGATCTCTCGCAGGGGGAGAACTGATGTGCTAAACTAAGGATTGGGTTTCATCTCCAGGTGGCTGAAAGCCGCTCCCGTGACGCAGGGGTTATTGCCGTTGCGGTACCTGTGGAGCTAGCCGGTGGCGGCCGGGGGTCGGCCACCGTTGGACCGGCACGCCGATGAGTGACTCGACGGACTCGCTACACCTGGACGAGCATCTGGCCCGTCTGCTGGCGGCCCTGGACTCGGGCATGGAAGGGGGAGACAGCCGGGCACCGACGGTGGCCATGGAGGCACGTCCGTCTTCGCCCGGCACGGCCGCCCAGCAGCCCCCAGCGGAGCCAAAAGACTCAGCCGTAACCGGTTCCCTTAGCGAAGTACTGCCCGATCATGAGGCGGCTGCCGCTTTGCCGTCCTGGGCGACGGCAGCAGGCCCCACGGTACGTATCGGACGCTTCGAATTACGCCGCCAGCTCGGCAAAGGGGGCTGCGGCATCGTCTTTCTGGCCTACGACCCTAAGCTGCAACGGGAAGTGGCCCTGAAGATCCCCCGGCCGGAAATGCTGCTGAGTACCGAGACACGCAAACGCTTGATCCGCGAGGCCCGCGCCGCCGCCGAGTTCGACCATCCTAATCTGGTCCCCGTGTATGAAACCGGCGAGCTCGGTCCGCTGTGTTATATCGCCACGGCCTTCTGCCCGGGGCAGACGTTAGGACAATGGCTCGAACGGCAGGCCTTTCCGGTCCCGGTGCGGCAGGCGGCCCGGCTGGTGGCTATCGTCGCCGAGGCCGTACAGCACGCCCACGACCGGGGGGTCCTGCACCGCGATCTGAAGCCCAATAACATCATTCTCCAGCCCGTGCGTGACGATCCCCTAGCCGAGCAACCACCCGCGGGGGCCTGCCAACTGCGCGGTGAATACTTCATTCCGCGGGTGGTCGATTTCGGCCTGGCCAAACTGATGGAACGGGGGGAGCCCTCCGACACGCATACCTGGCAGATTCTGGGCACGCCCAAGTACATGGCGCCGGAACAAGCCCTGGCCCGTCATAGCGATCTGGGCCCGGCCGCCGACGTCTACGCCCTGGGAGCCATTTTGTACGAGCTGCTCACCGGGTGCGCTCCTTTCGACGGAGCCACCGACATGGAAGTATTGCGGCAGGTGATCGACGGCCGCCTCACTCCGCCCCGGCAGCACCGCCCCGATATACCCCGCGATCTGGAAGCGATCTGCCTGAAGGCCATGGAAAAAAATCCGGCCCGCCGCTACCGCACAGCCATCGACCTGGCCGACGACCTGCGCCGCTTCCTGGACGGCAAACCCACCATTGCCCGACCCCTCAACGCCCTGGGACGGTTTGCCCGCTGGGCCCGCCGCAACGACCAGTTAGTCGCCCTGATCATCGTCAGCACCATTGCCGTGATCATGATCGGCGTGGGAACCTGGTACATGGGCGAAACCCGTCGTCTGAAAAACGATCAGGAACGCGTTCGCTCCGACTTGGAACACCGCGTTCGCCTGGAGCGACAACGCGATTATGCCCGCTATGTCCATCTGGCCTATCTGTCGTTGCGCAGTGGCAACCGCGCCGAGGCCAGCGACTATCTGGATGCCGCCCGTCTGGTGTTGGGCTCCCTGCAAGATACCAGCGATTTCCCCTACCGCTACTTGCAGCGTCTGGTCCAGTTACCCCGCTGGGACATCCCTACCTACAAATCCCGCGTGGCAGCCGTGGCCCTGACCCCTACACGGCATCACCTCTGCTGGCTCTACCGGGACGGCACGGCCACCCTGTGGGATATCCAGCAAGGGGGGATCGTACATACCTGGACCTACGCCCGCCCGCCTGCGGAATCGGCTACTTGGCAGGCGGCCTTCGTCGGCGCGCAACAAAATCTGCTGCTTGTTTACACTCACCACTCGGGTACCGGTGATGTCACCGCTACTTTGTGGCGGATCGAGCCCGGTCAGCCCACGGTACCCTTGAAAGAACTCCCCCCAATTTTCCAGCAACCCTGGGTCTGCTGCACGACCAGTGCCGATGGCCGTTATAGCTGCCTGCAGACCCCCGATGGCCTGATCCGCTGCTGGGATTGGTACCAGCAGGCCGTGACCGCCCAGACCTTGCTCCCCCACCCCGCCCGTCTAATGGCCCTGCAACCTCGGGACAAGCCGCTGGGCGAACCAACTCGTCCAGCGGCTCATCCTGTTGAAGCGAAGTCCGGTTGGGAAGTGGTGCTCTGCGGCCAGGACGACAGCCTGTGGCGGTGGAATGGTCAGGCTCCCCCCCAACGGCTGCCTCCGTTGAAACAGGCCCGCGACGCATTAGCCGTGGCCCTTTCGCCTGACGGTCAGGTCGGAGTCGGTACCAGCGACGGCCTGTGGACCCTGGACAACCAAGGACGCTGGCATCGCCTGTTGGCCGGTCCTGTCCGCTGGCTTTTCGCCACCCCAGCCGGCTGGCTGGCCGCCTCAAGATCGGGACGCCTCTGCTTATGCCAGGAACAAGACCTGTGGGAATGGTCGGCCAGCGAACAAGGCGAGATCACGCTCGCGGCCCTGGACCATAGTGGCCAGCTGCTGTGCACCGTCGCTGACGACGGCTTCATCCGTACCTGGCGCATCCCAGATGACTGCAGAGACCGGGGCGTTTACCGGCTGCCCGAGATCCAGCGTCTGGTCAGTAGCGGTGAGTCGGCCCGCTGGATCGTCCTGACCTCCCATCGCCCGTATTATCATGGGGGCCAGGCCGGTCTCTCCCCCATTTCTCCCCTACCGCCCGTCACCTCCTTCCACGACGCCTACCTGACTCGCCAGGGAACCGTCCACCTGGTCCGCACCGAAGGACCGCTGGTTCTCCTCGAACAGTGGGAACAAGATCAACAACGCCGCTTGCTCAAGCAGTGGCGTCACCCTCAGGGGAGCGAAATCGTTTATGCTCGCTGGCTACTTCCTCCCGCCCACCTGTTCCTGGGCGATGCCCATGGACGGGTTTACCAGTGGGACTTGAATGAACCAGCTCGCGACTCCCCCCGCCCCCTGGAATTGCACCTACGCCAACCCCTGACTCAGGCGGCCATCAACCCGGACGCCACTCTGCTGGCCCTACGCCTGGACCGCTCCACCATCGGCATCTGGTCCTTGACCGAACAGCAGTGGAAAACTACTCTGCGGGCCCTGGATGCCATCGATTTTTGCTTCGTCGACACTCCCCCTGCTCTAGCCACAGCCGGGGAGGGGGGCGCTATCCGCCTGTGGTCCCTGGAAAGCGGCCGCGAAACGGCCATTTTCTGGGGTCATGCCGGCGCCGTTACGGTCCTGACCCCCTCCCCGGACCAGCGCACCCTGGTCAGCGGTGGTGCCAACGGCGAAGTCATCTTCTGGGACCTGCGTGCGCAACGGGAGGTCTTCCGTCAGCGTCGCCATGACGGCCCCGTCCGCCATGTCGCCTTCGTCAACCAGGGTCAAGCCCTTATCACTGCCACAACCGACCAGATCGCCTGGTGGACGGCCAGCGAATGATCACCCTTGCCGATCCTATCCGTCTGTTCAAATTAGAAACGGATACCACCGAACAACATGATGTTGACGTTCTGCAAATCGCCATTCAGAGGGGGCACGATGTTGGTCCAGTCATATCCCCATTCGACACGCAAACCGGTAAAGAGGACATAGCCGCCAAAGGGTATATCCATGGTGCCGTAACCCGCCAGGTACAAGCCATGGGTCACCTTCTGGCGTCGGGCGTAGCCATTCACTTGATTGAGAGGAATGACGTCGACGTGGGCGGTGCCCCAGCGGCCGCCGACCTGTCCACCGATACGCAGGTTCCAGCCCTCCTGCGCACCATTGGCCCCCGGTCCCCACAGCCACCAGTCACGGCCTAGGGCAAAATTGAAGTTGGTCCGATGCAACGCCTTGATGGCACTAAGGGTATACAGATCCGGCTGCGGAATGGCACGGCCGCTAAAGGGGTCGCCGCGTGCCGGCTGCCGGATATCCAGAAAAATAGGATTGCTCAGGTCTCCGCGATTGTAGGTGTAGCTCAAGCCCAGATCCAATACCCAGGCAGCATCATAAGTCGAATTAAACAGTAGGGTACGCCCCCCTCCGCTCACCACCCAGCCGGTGTTGAGGCGGTTAGTAAAGTCACCCGAACCATAAACCAGATTGGGTCCCGTGTAGTAGTACAATTCGTACCCGACGCTGCCGTGACGACCCGTGGGACCGCAGCACCCCTGACTATCCGCATAAAGCGGACTGGGATACGAGCCGGGAGGCAAAGCGGGTGGGCTGTCAACGGCAGGTGGCAGTGGAGTCGTGGACACCTGGCCCAAGCTCGCGCCCGCATTACTCCAATTGCCTACCGGCCACAAATCGCTCAACAGGTCGTCCCACAGGTTGGGGATACGGGCAGGCGGGGACGGCGCCGCTGCTGCCGAAGCCGGCCAGGAAGCACCAGGTCCCGCCACTTGGACAGTAGTAATAGCGGACGTAGCTTCCCCATGCTCGGGAACGGCCACTGGCGCTCCCCGTCCCCCTCCGGTACCCGGCCTGTCGCCTGGCTGCCCCCAGAGCGGTGCCAGGCTTACTAGCAGCCATCCCAGGCTGCCCCACATGCGGACCCTGCCCATAACTGGCCTCTTTTCTCCTTGAGCGTGTCCTCTTTGCGAAGACACACCCTCCGATGTTCGTTGTCATCGGCGGCGAGATCTGTCAACTTAACCGTTTTTGCCGAATGCAAAAATTGCACCAGCTCCACCGCCTTTATCGCCATTCCATACCCACGACTGATAGCAGCAAAACGAGCGATCATGCACCAGTAAAGACAAAACACTCGACCATCGGCCAGAATGGGACTTGCCAAGGCCTGACACAGCGCGATTGTCACTTTCCACACGTCTCTGTCTTTCCCCGACGGTATCAGATTGCCCGGATTTCGTATCCTGTCCATAGAGAATGGGCTCTGCGTTGATAGCAAGGCCGCGGTCAATTCTGGTACAATTCAAGGGCATCAAGCCTGAAGGGACAAAACGAGCGTTTGCCGCTACCAACCAGGTCCTTCAGGCATAGCGGAAACAAGCGTTTGGGGTTGGGTACAGGGCAATCAACCCTGGCACAAGCAGGTAAACCGAGACAACGGGAAGCCCATGCAGGTTCGCGAAATTCGCCAGATGGAGGAGGCCACCCGGTATTTGTTGGAGGGGCTGTGGTGGTCGCGGGTGGCCCAGCCGCTGGAGGAACCGGCGGTTCTGACCACGGCCTTGGAATGGGCCCAGTTGCTGGTGGCAGAGGGGATGCCGTTGCCTCCGCTCAGTTTTGTGGTGGACGTGGGGCTGTTGGCCAGTGGTCGCTGGTGGCAGGGAGGTCGCCCGGTGGGCAGCGATATTTCTGCCCCGACGGCCGCACTGCTACGAGCCTACGACGACCGCTTGCTGACCCGCTTGTCGTTGGACCCGGCCTTCGAGCAGGCTGCAGCCGCCCTGGCTCGTTACCATACCAGCGAACGCCCACGGGCCTTGGCTTTCCTGCTCAAGCAGTTAGCGCGGCATCTGCACCTGGGAGGGGCTACGCTGTCGCTGGAAGTCCTGCGCAGTCTGCTCCAACGGAGCCAGCAGATGCCACTGCATCAGTTCGGGCCGACGCCCCCGCCTACCGACATGTCCCCGTTTTTGCAACAATTGTACACAGACATGCTTCAGACCGTCCGCCGTCTACCCCTGCTGGTCCCATGGGAAGACGTAGCTGCCCTGGAAGATCGTTCCGCCCTGGGGGGACTGGCCCAACAGGTCGCGTTGCGACAAATCCGGCGAATGATCAGCTGGCTGCAACAACGCCTGCCTCCCCATCCGCCCAAAGTGAAACGCGACCACCTGGCCCTGCCTACCCGCTTGCCGATCGAAGATCACTACCCGGTGGGCGGCTACGCCAGCATCACCACCCGCGGCAGCCTGGAAAGCCTGCTCCATTCCCAATTGGCCTACATGGAGGACGAAACACCTGACTTGTTCGACGTCAAGTTCCTCCGCAACGAGTTGCTGTACTACTCCCGTGACGAAAACCAATTCACGCGGCAGCGACGAATCGGTGTGTTCCTGTTGGGGCCGGATCTGCGCCCCCTCCGGTTCAAGGACCCCAAGTTGCCCTGTCAACGGATGATCCTGCTGCTGGCCGCCATCATCGTCATCATCCACCGTCTGTTGGACTGGTTGAGCCACGAAACCGTCCGTTTCGAGATCCGTTGGCTGGAATCGATCCACGCCGAAGGTAGCCACCACGGCAGCAAGGCAGCGTCCAGCGACTGGGAAGAGCAGCCCTGGCTGGAATTGCTGCTCCGCCCGTTACGGCAGCGGGGTAACGTAGTGATCGATACCTGGTCGTCCCCGACGCAGGCATATGAGACCCTGCAACGCTGGAGTCATCAGGCCCGGGTGTTCTGTCTGCGGATCGATACCTCCTATGAGGAAATCCCCTGCCCTGCCACCGTCCACGCGACGCGCTGGCTCATCGACGGTCCGTTTCCCCGTTGGCTGACAAGTGCCCCTCCGGACGACGAAGCCCAGGACGAACCCATGCTCCCCTGGCCGCAGGCGGTCACTCAGCTCCTGGAACATTGGCTGCAATGAACCCATAACTTCCTATAGGGGAAGAGGGATCCAGGGGCCTGCGATGGATTATCCTCCATGATCGATGTGCACATTCACGTCACGCCACCGCGATTGCCGGGGGTGGGTCCGTTGATGCCCATTTTGCAACAGTCTCCTGAGCAGATCGCCACGGCCCTGCGTCGCGAAATGCGCTATGCCGGCATCCAGCAAGCCTGTGCCATCGGCTGCTGGAACGGCGGGGATAACGACCCATTGGGGCTGGCGACCACCTTGGCCGTGGCGGCCCAGACCCCCGGCTTGCGGCTCATCGGTGTGGCTGACCCCACCCGTACCGATCCCCTCCACCTCCAGCGGGTCGAACAACTGCTAGCCAGCGGCACCGTCGTAGCCCTCAAACTGTATCTTGGCTATCTCCATTACGAACCGGCTCACCCCAACTACCGTCCCTACTACGAACTGGCCGCCCGCTACAAACTTCCGGTCTTTCTGCACACCGGCGACACTTTTTCCCCCAAAGCCAAGCTGAAATATGCCCATCCCCTCGGTGTTGATGAAGTGGCTGTCGATCACCCGGACGTACACTTCGTTCTGTGTCACGTCGGTAACCCCTGGATGCTGGACGCCGCCGAGGTCATCTACAAAAACCTCAACGTCTGGGCCGATCTGTCGGGACTGCTCATCGGCGACGAACAAGACTTCGCTAACCCGGACATGGAAGAGCACATCGCCGAGCTGGCCGACCGCCTAGTCAAGGCCATCCGCTACTCCGAGCGTCCCAATCGCTTTCTCTACGGCAGTGATTGGCCCCTAGCCCCCATGCTCCCCTATCGCAACGCCCTGCTCCGCATTCTCCCCACCCATTGGCACGAACTAATCTTCGTAGAAAATGCCCGTCGTCTGTTGCGGCTCCCCTAAGGGCCTCTCCATCTGACAGACCTGACATAACACAAACGCCGGCTACCCCCCCCCAACAAAACACTTCTCAGGGATTCCATCTGTGACCAGATTTACACCTTCTCCGGTCGCCCCTTTTCCATCATCACGTCGTTTTCCTGCACAAACCACCGGCTTATGAACGAAATCAACCTCTGTGCGGCCGGACAAAAGCAATCAGAATCTCTCCTAGCAAAGGCGAGGGTTGGGAAGTGACTGATACGCTTTCGTACACTAGCAAGATTGTCAAAGCAACGCGTACTCTCGTTCAGAATCACTAGCAAACGACTTATTCAACTAATGTTTCCAGGCCAGAGAGCGAAGGAAGGCAAAACATCGGGTTTACACACCGTGAGGCAGCCGATAGAATTAGTAAAGCACATTCGCTGTACCCTTTCGGCCTCGTCGCCAAGTGGTAAGGCAACGGTTTGCAAAACCGTCATTCGCCGGTTCGAATCCGGCCGAGGCCTCTTTTGAGCAAGTCTCTATTTCGTAATCCCCCCCATCTTTGTACCACCACCGAAGTCATTTTCCGAATGCGGTAGAGCGCGGGTTTGGCCGTTATTCGCGGCTTAGCCAATAGGGTCTGGATTTGGACAAGAGGCCCCTCATACCGTGTTCACCCGTTGCAAAGCTGGCAGCGGACGTGCAAGCGGGCTTGCTCTTTCCGGAGCGGGACACAAAGGCTACAATCTCCATTCTCCGGCGTATCGCGTTACGAGCAAAGGGCTGGCTCTCGTGTGGTCCGCCGACACACGGCAAGGGCCCGCCCGTAATGATGGACCAGTGCAGGACAAACCGCACCAGACCACTTTGGGAAAGCGCGGCTGTGGCCGCCGGACCCTCTCCCTGTGCTCCGGGAAAGGTCCGGGGCGATCGCGCAGTCCCAGCTACGCATTGACGAGGGAGCCATGGCATTCGCCACTACCACGGAACCGATGATCGACTTGCGGGCGCTACTGCTGGAGCGTGAGGACTTCGAAGGGGGAATGGTCAGCCGGCTGCGGGATGGCCTGGCTCAGGGCCCTAACCAGCTCCGCGCTTTACGGGACATCGCAGAGGCTCTCCACAAGCGCTTAGCCACAGCGGCTGCCCCCCAACAGAAAAAACTTTACCTGAAACTAGGAATTGTCCACTACTATCTGGGTCACATGGCCCGCGCTATCGAATATCTGAACAAGACAGAAGGTCCACTGGCGTTTTACTATCTGGGTCTAGCCCATTTATTCCTGGCTCAGGCTCAAACACAAAGCGAGTTGTCCACTCCTGGCGATCACCTGGAGGCCGCCTACACCGCCTTCGACCGGGCCGAAAAGGCCGGTTATGCCGCCCAGCAAGCCCAATTACAAAAGGCCGGCATTCTGCGTCTGCAGGGCCGGCTGAGCGAAGCCAAGGCCATTCTGGCCCGTCTGAAGGACTCGGCCGCGCACAACGCCGAGTACTATTACCAGGAAGGGGCCGTTGCCGAAGCCGAAGGCGACCGCCTGCGGGCGGCTCGGGCTTACGAACGCGCAGTAGAACTGGACCCCCGCCATGCCGGAGCCCTCTTCCGCCTGGGCTGGCTGAACGATCAGCAAGGCAACGACGACGACGCCATCGCCTACTACGAACGCTGCCTGAAATATCCACCCCTGGGGAAAGGGGTGCTCTACAACCTGGGCATCCTCTACGAGGATAACGAAAAGTATGACAAGGCTGTGGCCTGTTTCCGCCAGCTATACAAACTGGATCCGCGTGATGCCCGGGCCCGCCTGTTCCTCAAAGACGCCGAAGCGTCCCAATCCATGTACTTCAGTCCCGAAGAGGACCAACTGACCCAGCAATTCCGGCAGGTTCTGGAAATTCCGGTCACCGATTTCGAACTGTCGGTGCGTGCCCGCAATTGCCTGAAACGACTCAACATCAAAACGCTCGGCGACCTGACCCGCGTCACCGAAGCCCAACTGCTGGCCAGCAAAAATTTCGGCGAAACCTCCTTGCAGGAGATCCGCCAGATTATGGCCAGCAAAGGCCTGCGTATCGGCCAGTCGCTGGAGCAGGGTCAGCAATACGATCCGCGCCACCGCTTGCTGCAACAACAGCACCTATCCCCCGAAGAACAAGCCCTGCTTAACAAGCCCGTTACCGAACTCAACCTTTCCGTGCGTGCCCGCAAGTGCATGAACCGGCTGGGCATTACCACCCTGGGCGAACTGATCCAACGCAGTGCCGACGAACTGCTGGAAGCAAAAAACTTCGGCCAGACTTCCCTCAAGGAAGTCCGCGAAAAACTGGCTCAGTACAACCTTAAGCTCCGTGGCGACTAGTTTGGTTCCGTTTCCGCCTGCACTACTGTGGGGCCCAGGGATCGCCCGATCTACGGACTTGACCAGGTCAACACACTGCCGTGCCTGTATACCGCGATGGACCGCATAGCAGGAAGCACCGGCCTGTTCCCGGTCTACCTGCTCTATCGCCAACTCGACTCGGTCTGCCGTAGTGGAGTGATGATTTCTCTTACAGGTCTGCCGGAGGGGGCGGTCTTATATTACCTCGGGTAGCGGTTTGGCTTCGACCAGGTGCTGGGGCCGGCCTGTGGGGTCCAGGACAGTGGTGGTGGACGGATCCAGGCCGAGGTTGTGGTAGAGAGTGGCCACGATTTCGGAGTAGTGCACAGGCCGGTCCTTAGCGTAGCCGCCTGTACGGTCGGTGCTGCCGATGACCTGACCGGTGCGCATGCCGCCGCCGGCGAGGATGGCACAACTGACGGGAGCCCAGTGATCCCGGCCGGCGTCCTTGTTGATCCGTGGTGTTCGGCCAAACTCGCCCCAAGCAATCACCGTCACGTCGTTGAGCAGGCCGCGAACTTCCAGGTCCTCGACCAGAGCGGTCAGGCACTGGTCGAGCTTGCTACCATGGTCGCGGACCAAAGCAAAGTTCTGGCCGTGGCTATCCCAACGACCATAACTGAGGGAGACGACGCGGGCACCCGCTTCAATCAGGCGTCGGGCAATCAGCAAATGCTCGTTGACAGTGGGGGCCCCATCGTATTGGTACTGGAACGGTTTGCCGTCGCCGTAGCGTTCGCGGACCTTCGGGCTTTCCCGGGATAGATCGAGGGCTTCCACCAGTTTGGACGAGGTGAGAATTTCGAAGGCGCGTTGGGTGTGGCTGTCAGCGGCCTCCAGCGTGCCGGAATAGTCCAGTTGCCGCTTGAGGTTGTCGAAAGCCTGCAACAGGGTTTTGCGGTCAGGCAGGTGATCGCGGTTGGCCGTGTTGAGGACCATATTGGCCAGGTCGGGTCCGCTCGGCTTGAAAGCAGCGAAGGTAGGGCCGAGGAATCCCGGCTGGCCGGGATCGCTCCAGGGGACGTGCTGGGTCCGTTCGGCCAGACCGATGAAAGGAGGCACGCTGGGGTCAACCGGTCCCTGCAAGCGGGCCACGACGCTGCCAATGCTCGGCCGGCCGCCCATATTAGCTAGTGAACTGGCCGGCCAGCCCGTGGTACACATGATCGCGTCGTGCCGATCGTGCAGGCCAACCACACTGCGGACAAACACGAACTTATGGGCCAGGCGAGCAATCCGTGGGAAACATTCGCCGATCTGGATCCCGGGCACACTGGTGGCGATCGGCTTGAACTCCCCACGGATTTCCGCCGGAGCCTCCGTCTTGATGTCCCACATGTCCTGGTGAGGGGGACCGCCACCTAGAAAGATGTGGATCAGTCCTTTGTGCCGGGTCCGCGGAAACGGGTCCTGGGCCGCTTCCGCTCGCAACAGATCGCGCAGTGTCCACTGGATCGCCCCAAAAGAAAAAGCACCGATCTGCAGAAACGCCCGGCGACTGATACCATCACAAAAACGCGTCGTACCGATGGGAATGCGAAGCATGGCGGGATCCCCTCCTTCCAACGACACGATCCGGGGGACGAACGTCAAGGCGGGAAGCGTATTCAGGCGGGAACGACCGGCATTACGCCAGTCGTTACTGTTTACCATACACTCCCAGCAGCGAAGGTGCAATATAAAAGGGGTGAAAAATCAGCGGGCTGACAACGTCTATTCCCAAGGAGAGGCCAGCATGCGTGTTTCCGAGGACGTACTGAACCGGTTACGGCAGTTCGATACCCCCACGGTGTGCAACGTGCTTGAACTGTTCGAGTACCGACCACGGACGGCCGGTTACATGGATGGTCGGATCCGGGCTTGTTTTCCCCATTTACCACCGATGGTGGGGTTTGCGACTACGGCGACGTTTCGGGCAGCTGCTCCGCCTCGCAGCGGTGATACCTACATGGGGCTCAGCGAACAGGTGGAGCGGATCGCCACCCAGGATGGTCCCAAGGTCGTGGTGTTCCAGGACTTGGACGATCCCCCCGTAGCGGCCACCTTCGGCGAAGTCATGTGCGCCACCTACAAAGCCTTCGGCTGTGTGGGGATCATTACTAGTGGTGCAGGTCGGGACCTCGATCAGATCGAAAAGCTGCACTTTCCCTGTTTCACTAGTGGGACCATCTGTTCGCACGGCTATACGCAGATTGTCGCCCTGGATTGCCCCGTGCGGGTCGGCGGCGTGTGGGTCCACCCCGGTGACTTGCTCCACGGCGACCGCAATGGCGTAACGACTATCCCCGTGGAGCTGGCCGGCTGGGTGGCCGAGGCATGCCCCGAGTTCATGGCGGCCGAGGCCGTCATCCTGGAATACCTCCAGGCCGGCAATGTCACCCCAACGGGATTTGCCAAGGCCCGCGACGAATGCAAACGCCGCCTCCACGAACTGGGCAAAAAGCTCCGCGAACGCACCGCACGCCTTCAAATCATCTGATTTCCTCTAACCTCCAGGGTGGCTCGACGAGACCCTCCGCAAACCCGGACAATCGCGATGCAACCTTCCCGGCTAGCGTCGCTTGCACTTTTTCACACCGCGTAGCTTGTATAACCGAGCCTTCCGACGCTTTTTGTGACGGTTACGCACACTCTTGGGCTTGTGCAGGATTCCCATAACGAACTCCTCCTCGTGCCTTCGCACGTTCACCCCATCAGAGGTTGCATCAGCCGTTTCTTGACAACATTTGGAGCAAAGTCAAATCCGTGCCGGCACACTGTCCGCCCCTGTGGGACCGCCCCTGATCTGCAACACCCGGGTCGGGCCTTTTTCCTTCTGGTGCGGGCCAGCTCAGGCAAAACACTCCCTGCACCCCTCCGCGGGGAGAACGGCCTGTGCAGCAGGTGCAGGAAAAAGTATAACTCGAGCCGAGGCTTTCAAGCGGTTCCTTGGCCAGTTGTCTGGCAATCCGACCTGCCAACCCGACGGACCAGTTGCGAGCCGACCACTTGTTTGATCAGGTCTATCCTTGTCCGATCCGCCCTGCCGATGGTGGCGACTTCGGTTATGACGGTGGTTTCCGCAGCGGCTTACGCGTGTCAGACGAGAGCCATGTCCTGATCTGTGGGAGTGTCGTTCACTGAAACGATTAGCGGCACAACGGGCCCATTTTTTTGACTTTCCGGCTTCGCTCTATGGGTCAATCGGTCTATGCTGACGTCAAATCGATGGATTTACTGGCAAACAGAGCAGGGACAGCTTTAAGTGCCTGACGGCGTGGGGATAACGACGGGAGCGGTGCCTGAGTTGCGTGGGGAAGGGGGCGAGCATGCCAAGACGCAAAGAAGTAGCACGGCGGTGGCCATTCTGGAGCGTGTTGCTGCTGGGCTTGGGCGGATTGCTAGGGTATCGAGGACAAGCAGGGGAGCAGGGAACGCCCCCGGGGAATGAACCGGCCGTAGCACCCCCGCCCCGCTCCGGGCTGAACGAACTGACGGAAAAGGATCTTCAGGCCTTATCCCTGCGGGGCATCGGACCAGCCTTGCAACCCGGCCGTGTTGGCGACATCGTGATCCATCCGCGTCAGCCTAGCATCTGGTACATAGCCGTCGCCTCCGGGGGCGTATGGAAGACCACCAATCGGGGGATCACCTGGACACCCATTTTTGACCAGCAAGGCTCGTATTCCATCGGCTGCCTGGCGATCGATCCGCACAATCCGGAGATCGTCTGGGTGGGCACCGGCGAAAATCAGTCGCAACGCAGCGTCGGCTATGGAGATGGGGTGTACAAATCGACCGATGGCGGCAAAACCTGGCAACACATGGGCCTGAAACAGTCGGAACACATCGCCCGGATTATCATCGATCCGCGTGATTCACAAACGGTGTATGTCGCGTCGCAGGGCCCCTTATGGTCGGCCGGTGGCGACCGCGGCCTCTTCAAATCGACCGATGGTGGCAAAACCTGGAAGGCGATTCTGACCATCAGCGAGCATACTGGCGTCACGGATCTGGTGATGGATCCGACTAATCCAGACGTTTTGTATGCCGCCTCGTACCAGCGGCGGCGGCACACCGGCGTGCTGGTTGGTGGAGGCCCGGAAAGTGCTATTTTCAAATCGACCGATGGCGGCAAAACCTGGCACAAGCTGACCAAAGGCTTGCCGCAAGGCGATCTGGGACGAATCGCTCTAGCCATTTCGCCGCAGCGACCCACTGTGGTGTATGCCCACATTCAGACAGCGGCCAAGGAACGGGGCGCCTTCTACCGCTCCGAAGACGGGGGCGAAACCTGGGAACGACGAGGAGCCGCCCCTGTGCAAACAGGCGAATACTACGGTGAACTGATCGCCGATCCTCATCGCTTCGACCGCCTCTATATCATGGATACGGTCGTGCAGGTCACCGATGATGGGGGCAAAACCTTTTCCCGACTCCGCTGGCCCATCCATGTCGACCACCATGCTCTAGCCTTCGACCCCAGCGATCCCTTGCACCTGCTCAGCGGCAACGACGGTGGTTTGTATGAATCCTATGACGGCGGTCAGACCTGGCGGCACTTCACCAATCTGCCGACCACCCAGTATTACCGGGTAGCCGTCGACGACGCTGTCCCGTTTTACCACGTTTACGCCGGCTCCCAGGACAACGGCACGCATGGTGGTCCGGCCCGCACCCGCTGGCGTGTGGGCATCCGCAACGCCGACTGGGGAGTCTATGGCGGCGGTGACGGCATGCAACCACGCGTCGAACCGGGTAACCCCAACGTCGTTTACGTCAGTTCCCAATATGGTGCCCTGGTACGGATCGACAAAGTCACCGGCCGCTCCGTACCTATTCAACCCCGCCTGCCGGGTACCAAGGACAAAATGCTGCCCAAAAAGAAGGATGAAACCGAGGAATCTCCACCCCTTCAGGAGGAGCCCAAAAAAATCAAGGAGGAGCCGAAAAAAGCCAAAACCGATCCTGCCGAAGGCGGCGGGCCAGACAAAAAGATGGATTCATCCTCCGCAGCCGCTCCTCTCCGCTGGGGATGGGACGCCCCTTTCCTCATTAGTCCTCACTCCCCGACCCGCTTGTACATGGCAGCCAATCGCCTGTTTCAGAGCGACGACCGGGGCAACACCTGGAAGCTAATCAGTCCGGATCTGACTCGGCAGCTCGATCCGCTCCAGGTACCGTTAATGGGCAAGCTCTGGGGCAAGGACGCTGTCTCCCGCGATGCCTTCACCACACCGCTGAGTATCATCACTGCTCTGGATGAATCCCCCCTACAGGCGGGTCTGCTGGCCGTCGGCACTGATGACGGTCTGGTACAAATCAGCCAGAACAACGGCCAGACCTGGCAGAAAATCGCCCGCTTCCCCGGTGTTCCTGAGGGGGCATATGTATCGGACCTGTGCTTTTCCCCCCTCGACCGTCAAACTTTGTACGTGGCCTTCAACCACTGGCAATATGGTGACTTCCAGCCGTACCTGCTCAAAACGACCGATCTGGGCCGGACCTGGACGAGCCTGCGCGGCAATCTGCCTGACCGGCACGTAGTCTGGTCCATTCTGGCCGACCGGGAGCACCCGGACCTGCTGTTTGTTGGCACTGAATTTGGCTTATTCCTGACGCTCGACAGCGGTCAGCGTTGGTTACGGGTTCCCGGGGCGCCCCCCATCCCTTTCCGTGATCTGGCCGTTCAGGAACGGGAGGGGGATCTGGTTTGTGCCACCTTCGGACGGGGCTTGTTCATCCTGGATCATTACACCGCGCTGCGCGGTTGGACAACTCAGACGCGGACTGCCCCCGCGGTGTTGCTGCCTATCCGTCCGACCTGGCGACTGACCGAGTTGCCTTTTGCCCGCAGTGATGGGGGGTTTGCTGCACCCAATCCACCGGCCGGGGCTCTGATTACCTACTATCTCCGCGATCCGCTACCGGACAAAGACCGATTGGTAATCCGCATCCGTGACGCACAGGGCCGCACCGTGCGTGACTTACCTGCGCGCTCCACTGCTGGTTTGCATCGTCTCAACTGGGACTTACGCTCTGCCACGGTAGCCAAAGGACCACAGGCCGCGGCTTTGGTACCCGCCGGCACCTACTCTGCCCAACTGGTCCGGTTGCGTGGCAGCCAGGCGGAACCGCTCGCTTCGGAACAGACTTTCCGCGTTCTGGAGGTACCAGCAGACCCCGCTCCACCTCTCGCCCCACCCCCTTCTCCCCAGCGTTAACCATTAGCCTACTGCCATCTACCGGGGCGGGAGGTACTCGCGAGCTTCATCATCCCAATCATCACCGCTCATATCTCTTGGCTCGTTGGAGTGGGAGTCGGTCCGGACAGGGTTTGCCACCAGCATCCACCAGCCTGGTCGATACCGGCACGCCTTGTGACGACAAGCACGCTTAGAATTTAGAAAGAATAAACGGTCCATTCGAACTACCGCGGGCAGGCCGGTAGAGGGCAACGAGGGTGAATGCAAAGACGGTTTGCAATCTGGACCATAACGCCACAATGGCAATGGTGCCGGCGGCGTGGGAGGCGTTGCGGTTAGTGCCTTCGGGCAATCCGTCGTCGGTCCACGGGGCGGGGCGGGCCGCTCGGCAGGCCGTGGAAGCTGCCCGGGAGCGGCTGGCCGCCTTGCTTGGAGCGTTTGCCGACGAGGTATACTTCACCAGCGGTGCTACCGAAGCGAATAATTGGGCCATTTTTGGCGCCCTGGGCTCCACCCCGGCCGGCCAGCGGATCGTGCTGACAGCTCTGGAACACCCCTGCGTGGTCGAACCCGTACGGGAATTAGAACGTCAGGGGGCCCAGATCCAGTGGTGGCCCGTGACGCCACGCGGTACTGCCCAGCCACAACCCCTGCCCCCCGATACCCGTCTGGTCTGCCTGATGCTTGCTCATCATGAGACCGGGGCTTTGCAACCTGTTGCGGAAGTGGCGGCCCAGTTGCCCGCCGGCGTGCACCTCCATTGCGACGCCGCCCAAGCGGTCGGGAAAATTCCCGTTCACTTCCACCAACTGGGTGCGACTAGCCTGGCGGTCTCCGGCCACAAGTTCGGCGGTCCGCCGGGCATCGGCCTGTTGTTGCTACGCCGCGACTCGCCCCTGCGGCCACTGCTGTGGGGCGGACCGCAACAACAGGGCCGCCGGGCCGGCACCGAACCTGTCGCACTCATCCTGGCCATGACCGCCGCCTTGGAATGGATGCACCAACGCCTGGCAGAACACCAGCAGCACCTGGCCCGATTACGCCGGCATCTCTGGCACCGGTTGCATGCTGGTGCCGCACCCGTCTACCTCAACGGCCCGGAAATCGACGCCCCCGACGTGGTTCCTAATACCCTCAACGTCTCCTTCCTCGGCTGCCGCGGCGACCTGCTGGTCTTGGCGCTGGATCTGGCCGATGTCTACTGTTCAACCGGAGCCGCTTGCTCCAGTGGTTCCCTCCTACCTAGCCCTGGACTGCAGGCGATGAACGTTGGACCGGAACGCCTTCGCTCCGCTGTCCGCTTCAGCTTTAGCCCCCTCCAAACCCTCCAGGAAATCGATGATGCTGCCGACAGGATCATCGCTACCGTCCAGCGTCTGCGAAAATTCCCCCCTGAGCAGCATCCATAAGTTTACCCCGTGTCAATGACGACTTCTTGCACCATATCATCAGGATCGTTCCGCCATTACTCACAAATCTTCCGCCTCGTTCTCTACGACTGTAAAGACTTTTATCTCTTTATAAGACACAAACATCCGCAAGCGACAAACAGACGATTAAGGCAGTTCGGGGAAACCATACTTGTGAACACCTGATGATAAGCCGCGGTGGGCACAACGATCGTTGCTTCCAAATCACTATTGCTTCGTAACTACCTGTAAATCTGGAAGTTACGTTGTCACTACAGACCTTTACACAGCAAAGCCGATTTCCTAAAATGTAGACAGTGCTTTTTCGGTGGGAAAGTGATGGTAACGATGTGGTGACCGCCTAGGGACGATAACAAGTTAGTAGAGGGTGTGGAAATAGCGACATTTGGCGGAGGGATTGCAGCTCTGAGATGTTCATGCAGACAGGTGGATGAAGTGATCCCAGCTGCATGGTTAAAGGGACGGTGGTAACGGTTCCGGTGTATAGGGGGTGTATAGGGAAGGTTGGGCAGCGGTAAGACGGAAGGAAGAGGTCGTCTGCCCCCCCTACCGGGGCTAGTGGTGGTACCGGAGAATGCCGCGGCTGTGCGGGCAGTTCGTGCGCAGTTGCGGGCATGGGCCCAAGAGCGTTCAGCTCTGTCAGTGGTAGTGTATGGTCCATCGGGCAGCGGCAAAAGCCAGCTAGCCGAAGGGGCGTTGGCCTGGTGGAGTCAACATACGGACCTGCCGGCGTGTCGGCTGGCAGCCGCCGATTGGCCCCCGGCCGAGCTACCAGGGCCCAAGGGCCTGATCATCCTGGAGGACATCCAGCATCTGGCGGTACGGCAGGCCGAATCATTATGCCAGTTGATGGACCGCTGTCAGGCCTACGGCCGGGGCGTGCTGATTACCAGTGGCCTGCCCGTGGCCGAGCTGCATCATTTGCCCCGTCGCTTGACTTCGCGATTGAGCGCGGGCCTGGTACTCCCCCTGTGGCCCCCGGGCGCGCAAAGCCGCCGCCGGATCATCCGGACACTGGCCCACCGTTGGCACCTGCCTCTGCCTGCCACGGCCGTGGAACGACTGGCCAACAGCCCCGAAGGCCTGCGGACCGCCCTCGGGCGACTCCGCCGGCTACGCCAGCAAGCTCGCCGACTGCCCCAAACGACGCCAGACATCCTGCTGCAGCTCCTGCAGCAACACCTGACTGCCGAGCAGGCACCAGCACCGGCCACCCAATGGGAGCGAGTCCTTCAGCAAATATGTCAGGTATTCGGCCTCAGTCGCCGGGAACTACTCAGTTCCAGCCGCTTGGGACGTATCCTGTTGCCCCGTCAATTGGCCATTTATCTGCTGCGTCAGGCGGGCTGGTCCCTGCCGCAACTGGCCCAGGCCTTTGGCCGCCACCATGCTACCATCCTGCATGCCTGCCGTCAGATGCAGCAGCGGCTGCAGCAGGACACCGCTCTGCAGGCGGTGTTCCGACGCCTACAAGCGGCTTTGCACTAAATGGCCCCTGCCTGCTCGCGGATCCCCCTGGTGCGAAACAGGCTTCTGTCCGCCAAACGCCGAATTGTCCGGCAACCACCTGGCTACGGAGATCGCGTATCGGCCCGCCGCTAGCCTTGGCTTTCCCGCGGGGCCTCGAATTAATTCCCCGCAACACCCGAAACTCCGCCGTGTGTGAACCTGTGGAAAAGTTGGCGCGCCCGTGCCGCGCCCTCGTCAGCAAACGACGCGCCTTTGGCCACTGCTGCGGCCTTCTCCACAACGGCCTATATTCCATGACAGTGCGCGGCATACTTTCCACACCTGCGCGCCAACTTTTCCACAACCACTACATGCGACGCAACTTGCCATTTAGACGAATGTTGCGTCCAAATTTCTTATGGGCGCGTCATCCACTGGCCGGAGTTTCCTATTGTCTCTCCTATCTTACCTTCCCCGGATAAGGAGTCAGATACAGACTTCACAAGGTGAGCAGCGATGGACAACCACAGGTGACAACGAGAGGTTTGAGTCCGACAGCAATAAAACGGAACGGTTGAACCGGAGCAGCAACCCAGCGGAATGCCGATTGCCGATACTTAACCGGGTTGGTCAGCAAAGAGGAAGAAAAATCCCAAGCGGGGGAAGAAGACCATGAAACTAAGCGTGAACCGGGAAGCGATGGCGGAAGCCTGTCAGGCAGCCAGTGCGGCATTGCCACCACGACCTTTGCGCGAGGTCCTGAACTTTTTCCGTTTGGATGCTGACCAGGACCGCCTGCTGCTGACCGCTTTCGATACGGAACTGGGGATTCGTCAGGAGTTGCGGGGCGTGGAAGTGGTCCGTGCCGGCAGCGTCCTGGTTCCTGCTTTGCAACTCACCCAGATTCTGCGGGAAAGTCGGGGAGAGAGTGTGGAACTGGAAACTGTCGGGACGGAGACCACCACTTTACGGTGTGGAGCGGCCCGCTTCGAACTTCCCCAACGGCCGGTGGACGAATTCCCGGAGTTGCCCGATGGCCAGGACGACCAGGGGGTGATCGTCGAAGGACCAGCGGGTACCGTCCGTCACCTGATCCGGCGTACCTTGTTCGCAGCGGACAAGAAGGACACCAGTAGCCGCTATGCTCTCAAGGGAATCCTGTGGGAGCCAGTTGCTGGCGGCCGATGCCGGCTGGTGGCCACCGATGCGAAGCGTCTAGCCCTAGCGGAAGCAGCGGTGAGCGTGCAAGGTCAGGAGGGCGTCACGGTGGCCCCCTTGGTCCCGTTGCGGGCCATGACCTTGCTGGAACGCAGCCTGACCGACGATGGCGAAATGATCCGGGCCTGCCTGGGTACTAACGATGTGCGTTTCCTGACCGAACGAGCCACCATCTACACCACCCTGGTGCAGGGACGCTTTCCGCCCTACCGCGACATCCTGGAACGCACTGAAAAGGCGGCCAAGATCAAGATCCATCTGCCGTTGGAAGACTTTCTGGCCTCGGTCCGGCAGGTACGGATCATGACGGATGAGCAAAGCAAGCGGGTGGACATTGCCTTCCGTCCCGGCACGGCCGTACTGGAATCGCGTGGGGCGGCCACCGGTGCCGGACAAGTCGAATTGTCGCTCCCCGATTTTACCGGTCCCGCAATCCGCGTTGCCTTCGATCCGGATTTTCTCGTGGATTATCTGAACGTGGTTCGCGGCGAAGAACCGGCCTCTTCGACACGGGGACGGGCCTCCGCCCAGCCTCCACAAAACCCAACAACGGACACGGCCGCAACCCAGACAGGGCAAGTAGTGCTGGAATTGGTGGCTCCGGATAAACCAGCTTTGTTCCGCTACGGCGATGATTGGGTCTACGTTGTTATGCCCATGGTACAATCCTGACCGCTAGCGGCCAACCCGCAGGTCTGGAGCATCGGAGCTAGACTGCGTCAGGAGTGGAAGACGGATGCGTCAACCCGCGGAAGGGGATTACGGATCCAACAGACAGGGGGAACGGCCCATGTCGGGTCGGCCTACGGACCGACCGGTGCGTGGGGCCGAACCGCTGGCCGACATCCTGGCTCGCCTGTTCGTCAGTCGAGGCTGGGGACGCAAAAGCGAACGGTTACGCCTGGAAGCGGCCTGGCAAGCCGCCATCGAGCCGGCCTGGAAGGAACAGACCCGCGTCCTGGGCCTACGCCGCGGCGTGCTGGAAGTGGAAGTCAAAACCGCCGTGCTGCTGCAGGAATTGACCCAGTTCCACAAGCGGCGGTTGCTGGCAGCCCTGCGTCACCGCCTGGCTGGCCTGACCATCACGGACTTGCGCTTCCGGGCCGGTGCCTGGTGATCCCTACACCACGGCTGCCCTCCAGCGTCCCGCTGCCGATGGCTTTGAACAGGCAAATATGCCTGGTCACCTATTGGCCCACCCCGTTTGGGGGAAGCCCAGGTATCTGCCCCCCATCAAGGCCGTGGCAAGCCCTGGGCAACGGCACACCCCGGTCCATCCGGACCGGAATAAGGGGCTGCCGCGGTATGAATGGAAAGCAAGCCGGAAAGCAGGGAGGCAACCGCAGGCAGTAACGTAGGGAACGACCATGTAGGGAACTGGGCTTGAACAAGTTCGACCTACCCAACCCGGAACTGCTGTCGAGCTTGGACGCGCAACGTTGTGTGGGTTGATCCAAACAAGCAGTGAGGAACTTCATGAACAAACAGGAAGAACCGCTTGTGACGACGACACCCGCTGCCAAAGGGGCGGTAGTGGCCAACGGTCAATACACCGAAGAACATTTAAAAACTCTCAAGGATGCTGCGCACATCCGCCAGAACCCCGGCATGTACATCGGGAACACGCAATCGGCCGGTTTGCACCATCTGGTGTACGAGATTGTGTATAACTCGGTGGATGAGTGGCTGGCAGGCTATTGCCATAACATCCGTGTGGTGTTGCACAAGGATGGCGCGGTGTCGGTCATCGATGATGGCCGGGGCATCCCCGTGGGCATCCGACCGGAAACGGGCCGCTCGGCCCTGGAAGAGGCTCTGACGATCGCCGGAACCAGCGGCAAGTTCGATAACGAAGCCTATCGCGTCTCGGTCGGCCTGCACGGGATGGGGGCCAAAGCGATGAACGCCCTGTCGGAATGGTGCGAGGCCGAAGTCCGACGTGATGGACGCGTCTACAAAATGGAATTTGAACGCGGCTATGCCACCACTGAACTCCAGGACCTGGGACCGGCACCACCCGGCCAGACCGGCACCACCATTACGTTCAAGCCCGACCCCGAAATCTTCGGCGACCTGAGCTTCGATTACGACACCCTCGCTGATCGCTTCCGCGAAATCGCCTACCTTTGCCAGGGCCTGACCATTGCCCTGATCGACGAACGCGACGGCCGGAGCGATACCTTCCACTTCCAGGGAGGGATTGCCGAGTTTGTCGCCTGGCTCAATCAAGGTGAAACGGTTGAGCACCCACCGATTGCCATGCGGCGGCAGGTCGACTACCCCCTGGCGGATGGCAGCGGCCGCAAACTGCCGATCACCGTTGAGGTGGCTCTGCAGTACACCCAAGGAGAGGATGAACGGATCCGTTGCTACACCAACAACGCCTTCAACCCCGGTGGCGGAACGCATCTGTCCGGCTTCCGCGCCGGCTTGACACGAGCTATCAGTACCTATGGCAAAAAGGAAGGGCTCTTCAAACCCGATCTGGAACTGCGCGGCGAAGATTTCCGCACTGGCCTGACGGCCATTGTCAGCATCAGTCATCCTGACCCGGTCTTCGAGTCGCAAACCAAAATCAAGCTGAACAATCCCGAAGTGGAAGGGATTGTCACCAGTACGGTTTATGATTTCCTGACCGATTATCTGGAGAAAAACCCCTCGGAGGCAGCACGGATCTGCAAGCGGGTGGCCTTGGCAGCGGAAGCCCGCATCGCCGCCCGTAAAGCCCGGGACGCCGTTATCGACCGCAAAAAGATCCTCGGCGGTGGCGGCCTGCCGGGCAAACTGATGGACTGTACTACCCGGCAGCGTGACCAGAGCGAATTGTTCCTGGTCGAAGGCGATTCCGCCGGTGGCAGTGCCGAAAGTGGACGCGACCGCTACTTCCAGGCCGTTCTGCCCTTGCGAGGCAAAGTCCTCAACGTTGAGAAGGCACGCTTGGACAAACTGCTGAAAAATAGCGAAATCACGGCCCTGATCGCCGCCATCGGTATCGACATCGACAACGTCGAAGACATCAGCAAGGTTCGCTACGGCAAGATCATCATCCTGACCGATGCCGACGTGGACGGGCAGCACATTCGCACCTTGCTACTCACCTTCTTTTTCCGCCAGATGCGCAAGCTGATCGAAGAAGGGTACATTTATGTGGCTCGCCCGCCTCTTTACAAGGTGACGCAGAAAAAGGAGGTGCGTTTCGTTGCTACCCGCGAGGAGATGCTCCGGGAACTGACGGAACGGGGCTTACGAGGCACCCAGTTGCGTGTTACCCGTCCCGGTCAGGCAGCCCGCGAACTGAACAGTGAGGAACTAGGACGGTTGTTGCCGGTCTTGGCGGACATCGAAAACGTCGTGGTCCAGTTGGAACGGCGCGGACAGACCCTGGAAAGTGTCCTGCGTCGGGCCCGCACCTTGGAACGGGAAGGCAGGCAGATCGTTGAAATTCCCGTTTACCACGTCCGCTTTGCCGGACGCGACTACTGGTTTGCTACGCAGCAGGAGTTGCAGGCCTTCCGGGCCGAACAAGCCCAGGCCTTAGGCCAGGAGCTGACACTCTCCGATGCCGCTACCCCAGCCGGTGCCCCTCCTGTTGAATTGGCCGCCGGTCAGTACGCCTTGGAAGAATGGCACGAACTGCGGAGCCTCAACCGGGCACTGCTCAAGCTCTTGGATGCCGGCTTCGAACCAGCTGATCTGTTGCCCTTGCCCCGCCTGGCGGGACGGGAGCCGCCCGTCCGCTTCACCCTGATTCATGGCGATAAACGCACCCCCCTGCCCGATCTGCTGACGCTGCCGGCCAAGATCCGTGATCTGGGCGAAGCCGGCATCGCGGTCACCCGCTTCAAAGGGTTAGGCGAAATGAACCCCGAGGAACTGTGGGCTACCACCCTTGATCCCAAACATCGCTCCCTGCGACGCGTGACCCTCTCGGATGCCCAACGGGCCGAGGAGTTGTTCCGTATGCTCATGGGCGAAGAAGTGGAAGGACGCAAACAGTTCATCATGAAACGCGCCATCCACAACTTCGAAGACATCGACTACGGCGCCTGAAGCACGCCTCGCCAGTGACCTCCGCGACGCCATAGCAGGCCCCGGACCGCATCACAGTGTCAGCCTCCCGAGGGCCGACCAGACTCGGCATACCTCTATGACCTCGAATATCTCCAAATCCTGTTAGTCTTGGATGTCCCTGAATCTGCATGAACAGTGCAGTATCCAGAGGTAGTCCGAAAGGTCCCGGGTGGGGGCTGGTGCATGTCCGGTGCTCGGCACTTCTTGGATAGTCGCTATCGGGAGTGGCTGCCCGGCCGGATGGGGGCCTCGGAATTGTCCAGGTGCATCGACGGATGCAAAATTGATCGTCAGACAGTGGAAAGGGATCAGTCGACGACGGCGAGGATGTCGTCTTCGCTCATGACCAGGTATTCCTTGCCTTCAACTTGCACTTCATTACCAGCATAGGACGAGAACAGGACGCGGTCGCCTACCTTGACCTGGAAGGGGACACGCTGGCCATTTTCCAGCAGTTTGCCTTCGCCTAGAGCTAGCACTTTACCCTGTTTGGGTTTTTCCTTAGCGGTGTCGGGCAGGATGATGCCGCCAGCGGTTTTGTCGTCCGCTTCCATCCGTTCGATGAGGACTTTGTCGTTGAGCGGAGTAATTTTCATTGCGTCGAACTCCTCGGTGGCAACAGGGAAGGAAGAAAGCTGAACTCAGCCGTGGGGATGTTCGCTTGCCGGGGGAGCGACGCCATAGGTCTGGCGGATGGCACGGGCCAGCGTATGGACAACCAGGGGTAACTGCACGGGCTTGGGCAGGACGCTGAAGACCTGGGCCTGGAATGCCCGGCGCATCAGGTCGTTGGTAGCGTCAGCCGTCATGAGCACGGCAGGCGGGGAAGGCTGCAGCAGGTGGCGGATGGCCAGCAGAGCATCGAGCCCCGACAGCCGTGGCATGTGCAGGTCGAACAGGACCAGATGGACCAGTTCCATCTGAACCACTTCAACCGCCTCGGCACCATCGGCTGCCAGCAAGGTGCGATAGCCCCGCTGCTCCAGCGCTTCGCCCAGAGTTTCCCGCGTGCCCCGGTCGTCATCGGCAATCAGGACCGCAAAGCGGCGGTCAAGGGCCTGCGCCTCGGGCCGACCGGGGGGCGTCTGCCGTACCATAGCCCACCTCCCCGTGGCATGGCGGCCGCTTCGGGAGGCCGACCGCCCCGCAAGGGAAGCATCCCCACCGGCTAGCCGCCTGCAAAGTCGATGCCGAACCTCTCCCGAATACGGATTACCGCACTAACTACTGAAAGATACGCCAGATACGTTACCTTTGACAAGAGCAACACTACCTAAATTACCCCCTTCTCCGCCTGCCGACCCTTCTCCCGTTGCCTGCCACCTTGACACCCATGGCCAAGTGACCATCGACCCCTCCGCTCGAGGAATTGCTCTCCTTGGACGGGCCCCTATTACCGACAACTGGCCAGACCGTTGAGCTTCGGTCCCTTTTTGATCTTTGGGTTATTCCTGAAAACGGTCCAGACGCCATGGCCAGCTTTGTTTCCACTACATAGCCTCATCTGAGCAAAACAGACAGAGATTACAACAAGTCCCGCTTGCACTATCCGCCTACCAAAGGGATGCTCGAGCTGCAAATAGCTAAATAACCGGCAGTTGCGGCCCCCTTGACTTCTCTGCAAATAACTGTACTATTGTATTAGAAACATGACTGTGGAAACCCGACCATTCAGATTGGGTTCGGAGGGTCTACACGTTTTACTTTTTAGGTAACAGACGTTTGGGCTCGCGATCGTCTTTTTTGTTAGGTGTGGTGCCCAGACGATCAGGGTGGAAATCGGCATCGGTTAGTCGGACGTTGGGTTCGAACCGTTCGATCCAGTAGTATTCCACTTCCTGGCCGTCACTTTCCAGGGCCCGGATAAGGATGGGCAGGGCATAGCTAGGAGCTTGAGGATTGGCATGGAAGAACCACTGGCGACGGCCCCCTGTGGGCAGAAGGGGATCGTCGCCGGGGCGCACGGTAAGCTCGACCAGATGGAGGGGCTCGCTGGTTTCCGGTCGCTGCACGTTGGCCTGGAAGCGCAGATTTTGCGGGGGGATCTGACCCCGTTCCACTTTTTCCAGCCATTGCTGGACACGCTGCAGGGGAGTACCTAAGCCCGCTTCGCGAATGCTGTAGCGGGACTTCTGCTTGACCATCGGGAAATCCGGTGAGACGGCCGGGGCCCGCTGACCGGCTTTGTAAAGCAGTCCTTCGTCGGCTTTGCCGACAATGGCGTAGATCTTATCGCCGTGCTGCTGCGGATTGTACAGTAATTCACGGCCGGCGTTAGCCTCGTCCAAGTTACGCATGTAGACGGCGAAAGGCTCTTTGCGGAACTGGTAGAAGACACGGTCGTAGGTGCGTTGCTTGTTCGGGGCCAGTTCGCGGCGAACGACAATCGCCTCGTAGGTGTTGATGGTTGCCCAGCGTTGCCGAGCGGTTTGCAGAAGCTGGCGGATCGCCGCAGTGCCTTCGGCATTCGATGAGGGACTGGTCGCTGGAGTCGGAGGAGAAGGCGAGGTTGATGGTGCGGCAGTTGCCGGTGTTTCCGTGTTTGCCGGCTGTTTTGTAGAAGTAGGGGGTTGTGGTTCTGAAGTGGACGGGGGTCGGGGAGGGGTGGGAGGGACCGCGGGGGACGAGGAAGGCGGTACGACAGTAGGCGGTGTGGCTGGCGGTACGACCCCTTCAGGCGGCGGACCCGCTGGCGGTAGCAGTGCCGGGCCGGCGTTGGGAGTCGGGCCATGAGCGGTCGGCGGAATGGGAGGAAGCGGAGCGTCCTTAGCGTAGGGAGAGGGAAGAGCTTCTGCCGGGACGGCACCGCGGCGTCGCGGTAGCAGCGGCCGCCGCAGTGGTAGCTGGCCACTAGCAGGAATGACCCCCTGGCCTGGTCGGCCTTGGGTTGCGTCCTCGGTAGCCGCTGCTCCTGGGATAGCGTCGCGGCCTCGCTCTCCGCGGGCGAACGGTCCCCCCGGCGGGTTCAGCCCGTAGCGTGTGCATCCTACTGCCAGGGTCAGCCCGATCAGTCCTGCCCACCAGCGTGCCATGCCGCTCACTTCCTGCACCGGTTGCGGTTCCTTGCCTGTGGGGGTGCCTCCAGGCGGCTTGCCCTTCTATCCACCGGGACCATAGCCGTCAACCAGGGCTACGGCAAGAGGAGAACAGTCCCCAGGCGTGCGGGGACTTATATTGGTGTGTCGGCACAAATGGAGCAACCGGAAAGACCGGTTGGTTCCCCCGTGTGTGGGTCATTAAGTGTCGTTGGGGAGGGTAAAAGCACAGCAGTCCGCAAGTTCAGGCGGAGCAGGCTTGCGGAGCGACGCAGCGGCACACGGGGGCGGTTTGCCGGAATGTCAGGTCGCTGAGCAGGCAGGGGTGTTTGTACTGCTCGGGGGAGCCGCCGCTCTGCTGCAGGCGGTTGTGGTCCCAACTGGTCCAGAAGCCATTGGGCACAATCAAGGCATGGACCGGTCCGAGGCGTCCGCTGGCCCGCTTGGCGGCGTATTCGATGTTCTCCTGGCCCAGTTGCCGATCGTAGGCAGCCAGGAAACGGCGGAGCAGTTCCTCATCGCGAACGTCGCTCTCTTCCAGGAACAGGCCGTAGTACGGTTGCTGGTCGTCCCAGACAGGGGCCAGACTGTAGCAACTGATCGGCTGAGGCCACTGCCGTAGCACGGCCGTCATCGCCTGGGTGACGTGATATTCGCTGAGTTTTTCACCTGTGAGGTTGGCGAAACGATGACCTTTGCTGAGGAATTCCAGCAAGGGGGTGCGGCCCAAGTAGCCGGTGACACGGACCAGATCGGAGATGTGGTAGCGGTACAGGCCGTAGGCAGTGGTCAGTAGCAGGTAGTAACTTCGCCCTTCTTCTAACTCGTGGGCCTGCAGGACAGTGGGGGAGGGGGCATCGATTTCTCCTTCGGGGATGAATTCGAAGTAATGGGACCAGATGTCGAGGACGCCAGCGGGGGTATGGTCCTGGAAGGGGATGGTCATGCGTCCTTCGCTGGCCAACAGTCCCAGGTCGCGGATCGGAGCGGGGCCATAATAGTCAGGAAGCAGGCGGAGGTAGTGACCCATACTTCCGCCGGTCCAGCAGTTGAGGATGATGGAGGAGGCGGGCCAGACGTCGGCGGGGTAGAGTCGCCCCGTTTTGTCGGCCAGTTGGCCGAGCTGACGGGCCCGCTGCGGATCACGACGCAGATACGGTCGCAGCAGCGCGCGGATAGCGGCGGGCAGCTCCAGATCGGTCCGTAGGGTGCCGTCGTGAAGGTCGCGGAGCAACGCTTCTTTTTCGCTGTCCAGAGTACGGGCCAGTTGCAGCAGGGTGCTGGGATTAGCGGCCAGGAACTGAGAGACGTTGCGGGGCAGGGCACACCGCAACGCCACGTAGTAACGGCTGCGGGCCTGGGGAATTTTTCCGATGAAGTAAGGCACGGCATACATCCAACGGATCAGCCGCTTCTGGACCATAGCCGTGTAGCCGGAGAGGTTGCCGCAGGGGATGCCCGCGGGGGTGTGGAACTCCTCCGGATCGCCGGCCAGTTGCACAATGGGGCGCATCGCGATCTTACGCTCCCGGTGATCGCGATACATTTTCACGCCCCACATGTTCCAGCCGCGACGATAAGCCTGCAAGTAGGCATCGTTGACCGGAATCAGCTTGCGTCGGGCCGTAGTTCCGGAGGTGAGGGCAAACAAATGGATCCGCGGCGTACTGAGCAGGGCGGACCACTCGCCCTGAGCCACGCGTTCGATATACGGGGCGACGTATTCGTAGGGCGCCACGGGCACTTGTCGGCGGAAATCGGCCACGCTGCGCACCAGATCGAAGCGGTGGTCGCGGCCAAAGGCCGTTCCTTGCTGCTGGCGGACTATGTCCAGCAACAGAGCCGTTTGCACCGCTTCCGGCTGATGACAGGCTGCCTCGAACAGGCGTAACTGCCGCCGGATGGGATAGGAAATCAGCCGTCCGAGGCGGACCAGCAGGAACCGTTTGAGGGACATTTCGCCGCCTCCAGGGAAACCGCCATTGCTTTGTCCGTACCCTCCAAGATTGGCCCCGGATCCGCAAACAGACGACGATCCATTACCTGGGCTGATCTGCAAGACTTCGACTTCAGGAAAAGTCGGGAGTCAAGGGTAAGGCTTGGTAACAGCAGTGGCCGTGGCAGGCAGTAGCGGGCCGTGTTCGGGGGGACTGTTGGTGGAAAACCCGTTGCCGGGGAACAGATGTAGCCGGGGAACACATGGGGTCTCACCGCTGTTCGGCCAGGCGAAGCGAGGTTGTCCATTCCGGATGCAGCGGGGTGGCCTGGGCCAGATGCCGGTCGAAAAAGGCCACGAGGCGTTGATGATATTCGCTTGCGGCGACGCTGAGGGCCTGGTTATGCTTGGCCCCGGGCACGATCCACAACTGGCGTGGCCGGCCGCGGGACTGCTCGAACAAGGCCTCGGCCATCTCCGGGCGAATGTACGTGTCGGCTCCCCCGTGGATCATCAGTAAGGGACGGTACCAGCGGCGCAACGCCTTCTCGATGCTGGGATAAACCACACCGCGGTTACGGGCCACCTTCTGGGCGCCGATCCGTCCAATGATCGCGTAAAACCAGGTGGGCAGGATCCGCTGCAGCAAGCGTCGCTCGCTGTAGATGGTGATCCAGCGTTTCAGGTATGGCACCATGGTCGTGTGGGTGCCGTAGGCGCCGTCTGTGACCAGACAGCGGACGGCTGGCTCGTCGACCGCTGCTACGATGGCCGTGCTGCCTCCCTTACTGACACCGAAGATGCCGATGCCCCGCGGATCGGCGTCCGGACGGCTCAACAAATACCGGATCGCCGCCCGCATGTCCGAAACGTCCCGATCCGTTACCCATTGCAACGGCTCGTAGTTGGGATCCCGATCGCTTTCCCCTTGATTACGAAACTCAACAGCACAAATATCATACCCGGCCGCCAGCAACCCCTCGCAATAAGGCCGGCAGGCCCAGCGGTTGGAACCAAATTCCAGGCCGAACAGGATTACCCCCTTGCGTTGCACGGCCGGCGTCCGGAAATAGCAACCCCGCAACAGCCAGCCGTCCGGATGGACTACCGTGATCTCCTCGGCGCTGGCATCCGGTTCGCCCCGCGGTACGATAAACAGCGGCTTTTCCTGAAAGATCCGGGTCAGATACCTCATGTATTTCCAACGCACGTAAAAAAACAGCACCGCCATCACCAGGCCGAACAAAACCGGTGGCACGGCCAGCAACAGACTGATCCACAGCCAGAAAACCACGGAGCACTTCCTCCGAGAAGGCGTAAGGTCTCCTTAGAGCAGTAGGGGCCTCGACAGTTCCACTTTTCCGGACGGATTCCGTTCCTCTAGTCATGCCCTTCAACAAATCCAACGGTTATCTGACCTTCAGCCGGTGCGCGTCGACACTCTTATTTTGGGGTGATGTCCACCATATCCTTACTGCCTTCGCTCAGGTTAGGCCTCGAAAAGGAGCGGTGGGTGCCCCGTTTATCCCCACTCATCTGCGTATCCTGTTCTGTTACCCCCACGCGTTCACCGGCTCCTTTGACCCGGTTCCCCCTAGGGGTTTTGGCCCCGGACTCTTCGTTTTTTGAACGCCGGCTCGATCAGAACTTTCGTCAACACAGCATCCTACAGTATTTTGAGTATGCTACCGTTGCGATTGTTACCGGAAATTTCACGCACTTGCAAGCAGGTTCATCCGTGTGTTCAATTATTGAACAATTCCCTGTCCTCCTAGGCAAGGGACGGCCCTGTGGACCAAAGCGGCATTGTGGAATAATCTTCTCATCCTATACGCCTACGCGACAGAAAGTAAAACCCAGTCTGGTAGCATAGCTAAGGGATTTTCCTACTTGGCAGCAGAATAACCGTTACCGGAAGAAGGTATACTGGAAGTTTGTTTGAGTGGTCGGCTCAGAACTGGGCCTGTTACCCGGCCATGAAGGTCGAAAACGTCGGCAACGAGCAAACACGGAGGGATTAAGGTCAAGGTGTTTGGCCATCCAGTAAGCAACGGTAGATCGATAGGAAAAGTGACCGGATGAGCGTAAAGTCAACCGAGGGGGACTGATGGAAGCGGGGCAAAGGGGACGGTGGCGACAGAAAGTGCCCAATTGGTTGTCGTTAGCCCGGCTGCCGTTGGCGGTGATACTGTGTGCTGGCATTGCCCAGCAGTGGTGGTGGGGGGCGTTGGGGGTTCTGGCGGTAGCTGCGGCCACGGACGCCCTCGACGGCTGGTGGGCCCGTCGCTACCAGGCGCAAAGCCGCTGGGGCAGGAGCCTCGACCCGCTGACCGATAAGGTGCTCACCTCCACGGCCTTCATTTACCTGTCCGTCACTTCGGAGCAAACGGGAATCTACCCCTGGATGGCGGCCGTGATTGTGGCACGCGAGTTGCTCGTCACCGGCTTGCGTGGCATGGTCGAAAGCGAGGGGGCCGCTTTCGGAGCCGATTGGGGCGGAAAAATAAAAACAATTACCCAGTTTGCCGTGCTGGTGGGCGTCCTGGTGCAGCAAGGGTTGTGGACGGCAGGGGAGAGCTATCCGGCCGAACTATTGCACTGGCCGCTGCGGCTTCTCATCGGCCTGATGCTGGCGGCTACGGTAACCAGCGGTCTTCATTATCTGGTCAAGGCCAACCGGCTACTTGACGAAAGTCAATTAAAGTGAATTAATGTATAGAATCCGCTTCACGGTAGAAGGGCAGTGGCCCTTTGGATGCCGCAGGGTGGACAGGGAGTTCGGGCAATCCAGGGGAACAAAGCAGGATCAAACGGAGCGATCCGCGGGTGGAATCGGTGGAGCAGTGGTTGGCGATGGGGGCCAGGAGGTGGTTGCGGCGAAACGTTCGGGGGGTTGCGGTGCCTGCAGGATGGAGGGTTTGTCGGCCGCTAGTTTGGCCCGGAGGGTAGTGCGGGAAATGCCCAGAAGTTCACTGGCGTGAACCTGGTTGCCTCCAACGTGCCGGAGGACCTCTTCCAGGACCACCCGGTCCACCTCGGCGATGATACGCCGGTAGATGTCGGGCGTGCCGAACGAGAGCATGTCGCGGACGAGGCGGCGGATTTCCAGAGGGTCTTCGGCGGAACGTCCTGCTTGCGGGGCAGTTCCTCCCCGGACGGAAGCCGGCAGGCAATCGACCGTCAGGACGTCACCGACGGCTTGGATCACCGCGTACCGGATCACGTTCTGCAATTCGCGGACGTTGCCGGGCCAGTCATGTGCTTCCAGGATCCGCAGGGCCTCAGGGGCCACCCCCTTGACGTTCTTTTCCAGCTTGCGGTTGGCCAGGCGGATGAAATGATCAACCAGCAGGGGAATGTCCTCTTTGCGTTCGCGCAAGGGGGGGAGGGTGATGGTGACGCCGTTGAGACGGTAGTACAAATCACTGCGGAAGCGTCCCTGTTCGACCAGGGTTTCCAGTTTCTGATTGGTAGCCGCGATCACCCGCACGTCGACGGCAATAGTTTCGCTCCCCCCGACGCGTTCGAATTGCTGATCCTGCAGCACGCGTAGGACTTTGGCCTGGGTGGCCGGCGACATGTCGCCGATTTCGTCCAAAAAGAGGGTGCCCCCATGCGCTTGTTCGAATTTACCGATGCGTTGGCGGTCGGCGCCGGTGAAGGCCCCTTTTTCGTGCCCGAACAGTTCGCTTTCCAGCAGGGCATCCGGGATGGCAGCACAATTGATGGCCAGGAAGGGCCGGTCGGCCCGGCGGGAATGCTGGTACAACGCCCGGGCGACCAGTTCCTTACCGGTGCCACTTTCACCCAGAATCAGGACATTAACGTCCTGCGGGGCGATACGGCCGATGGCTTTGTATACCTCCTGCATGGCCGGGGAGCGGCCGATGATCGGGTCGTCGTCGGGCTTTTGCGCTTGCTCGAAGACCGCGGGCACGCTTTGCATGCGGCGGAGTTCCAAGGCCTTGCGGACAACGTCACGGAGCTGATGCAGATCGACAGGCTTGAGCAGATAGTCGAAGGCTCCGCGTTTCATGGCCTCGATGGCCGTTTCGGTGGCCGCATAGGCGGTGATGATAATAACGGGCACCCGGGGGGCTTGTTCCTTGATACGGTCGAACACTTCCAGACCGGACAAGTCGGGCAGGCGGACGTCGACGATGACCACATCGGGTAGCTCGCGAGCCAGCAGGGCCAGGCCCCGCCGGGCGGTCTTGGCGGTGACTACGCTCCACTCCTCGCTTTCCAGACCAGCTTGCAGCGAGTAGAGAAGGTTGGATTCATCATCGATGATCAGCAGCTTGGGCACGGGAAGTTCCTCCATTCTCGAGCGTCATTCAGGCATCTGGGGAGAGATGAGGGACAAGAGAACGCCCGCCGGTATCGGACGCACGGGATAATGGCCGGGTGTCCGCAGTGGTCGCCGGACCGCGGGGCCCAGCGGGAGTGGCGGACGTGGATTCGGACAGGGAGGTCTCGGGCTGGCAGGGCAAACGCAGGGTAAAAACGGCCCCGCCCCCGGGGCGGGAGGCAGCCGTCAACGTGCCCCCATGCATCTCGGCTATCCGTCGGCAGATCGACAGGCCTAGTCCCAACCCCGACTCCTTGGTGCTGACGAACGGCTCGAAGATCCGCTCACCCACCTCAGGCAGGCCAGGGCCGCGATCGGCAACGGTCAGCATCCAGTGGGGCAACGCCGGGTTAAGCCGGTCCAGGCGAACGGCCAGGCGGATCTCACCGCCGTCGGGCTGGGCTTCCAGAGCGTTGAACAGCAGGTTCAGCAGTACCTGCCGGAGTTGATGGGGATCTGCCTGGACCACCAGGGGCAACTCACCCCCTTCCAGGACCAGGGCGACGTTCTGGGCCTCGGCCTTGGGGCGGATGCTGTCGAGGACCGTACTGGCCAGGGCGACCACATCGACCGCCTGCGGATTGGGTCGGGCGGGACGGGCAAAGTCGAGAAAGCCGCTCACAATCTGCTCCAGGCGGGCGATCTCTTCCTCCAGCACCTGGAAATCGCGTGGACGCAGGTGTGGGCCGCCGGGGCGTTCCCCAGCCGCCTGTATCAACAGTTTGATGGCCATCAGCGGGTTACGGATCTCATGGGCGATGCCGGCCGCCATGCGACCCATCCAGGCCAGTTGCTCGGCCCGTAAGGCGTCCCGTTGAGTATCCCGTAACCGCTGCAGAACGGCCGCCACCGCTACGTGAAAACGAGTGAGAGGGTCTGGACTGCGGACCACCGCCCCTTCCTCGTGACCGGACGGATGCAATACCTGATCCAACTGCTCGGCTGTCAGCAGTAATTGCATTTCCTGTTCCAGCAAGGCCCGGCGTACAGCGCCTGCGATGACCCAACCGCCGAGTAGTCCGCCTATGGAACCGAACAGACCCACTGCCAGCAGGCCAATGCTCAACCGCCGGGCCAGTTGCTGATTGGTCTGGCTGGCCTGTTTGAGCACCGTATCGTTGTAACGTAGATATTCGTGGATCGGCTTGAGAATCTCTTCGGACAGCACCGTATCCAGCAGCTTGATGATTTCCAGGTAGCGGCCTTGGGGGGGTGGGTCGGTTCGTAACCGGTCATACTCGGCGAAGAAGTGGCGATAGCCTTCCCGGGTGCGAGCGATCAGTTGTTGCTCAATGTCGGTGCGCGCGGCTTCTTCGGCGTGGGCCAAGGCTTCGTCGGCTCGTCGACGCAAACGCGGCAGACGCTCTTCCAGTTCCTTGTCCTGCAGGTGGATAATGGCGCGGTAGAAAACGTCGGCCACCTCCCGGATGCTGATCTCGAATTCCTGCGCGGCGGTCACACTGGCGACACTGTTGGCAATCGGACCCGAAGCACGCGCCTGCATGTCCTGAACGTACCAGGCTGCCACCACTGCCAGCACCAGCAGCAGTACACTCAACGCCGCTATGGGTGCTGTCAGCCGTGCCCATCCCACTGGCCGCATGGTCCCCTTCCCCCCGGTTGGTGCGATTCCCGGCGTTCCTGCCCCCTTTTGACCACCATCCATTGCCCGCTTCCGCCTCATGCTTGGACGCTCTCTTCGATCCTCCCCTCCATAGCCGAGCGGTGCAGCTATGGTCCCGGTCTGCCTATCGGTCCTGCGACGCGTTTCATCTCCCGTGTGACGTTTGCCATCTTTTATTCCAGCAGGGGTTGCTCCTCGATACAACCGATGCTGCTTTTGACGTACTATTCTTGACGGTTATGTGCGATTTTCTCGTGGTCATCCGCTGCCAAGGCCTCCGATCTTACCAGGCGGACACGTTCCTCACTTTTGCACTCAGCGTACCGATCGGGCTCGCTTTTCCTGAATCGATAACGACTCTTCTCCCAATGGTGGCATTGCAGACCATCTGGCGGCCCCAACCTTCGTTTACCTTTGTAAGGGGCGAGGAGCTGTCCAGTTTTTGCACAGAATTGTTCAGTTTCTGGACAAGTTGGTGATAATGCAAAGATTCCTAAGTTAGTGCAGTCTTGTGAGTCAGATTGGCAGACACGCTGCAGCGGGTGGGAGAGGCCGGATTGTACCGGCCGGACGTAGTCTGATCCCTTTCGGGCGACCGCGACACGGTGTTTAACGCAATCCTTTGGCAAAAAGCAGCTTGTAAAGACCCGGTTTCCCGCGGGAGCTGACAGCAGGCGATAGTTCATCATGTCACTGATGATCGATCTGTGGCATTGCGTTTGCATCAGGAAATCTCCCCGGCAGGCGGATAGCTCTGCCGCGAATGCAGGACGCATGCCGAATGGCACGCCAGAGTTGGTTGACATCACGGAACGTTCGAGGTGTCCCGACGAGGCCTGTCGCCCGTAGGTGGTGGAGTGATGGGTGGATCCCTCTTCGAGCCGTCACGGGGGAGCCTTGCAACGCTCGGGCTTGGGCCTGTGGTCTGCTTGCCTGTGGTTTTTTCCGTGTACCGGCGCCGCCCATGTCCCTACTTCAACAACGGAGGGAAGGCAACCATGGTCTGGAACACGCAACGGCTGCTGGAAGTAGCCCGGACCCGTCTAGGGAACGCCCAATTGATCGTGGTGGCCAATCGGGAGCCTTACATTCACCGGTATCGCGAAGGTGAGGTGGAGTGGATCCGTCCTGCGGGTGGGTTGACCACCGCATTGGATCCGGTGATGCAAGCTTGTGGCGGAGTTTGGGTGGCCCACGGCTCGGGGGAAGCCGACCGTGACGTCTGCGACGCTGCGGGACGGGTTGGCGTGCCACCGGACCAGCCCCGTTATACCCTCCGCCGGGTCTGGCTCACACGCGAACAGGAAGAAGGATACTACTACGGCTTTGCTAATAGTTGTCTATGGCCGTTGTGCCACCAGGTGTTCTGCCGACCGGTTTTCGATCCGCAGCACTGGCAGATTTACCGGCAGGTCAATGAGTTATTTGCCGCGGCCGTCTTGGAGGAAGCGCAGAACGGCCCGGCCCTCATCTTCGTCCAGGATTATCACTTTGCTCTGTTGCCCCGCTTGCTCAAGCAAGTCCGACCCGACCTGATTATTGCCCATTTCTGGCACATCCCCTGGCCGGAGGTCGACAAGTTCCTGGTCTGCCCATGGGCACGCGACATTCTTGAGGGGCTACTCGGTAACGACCTGCTGGGCTTCCACACCCAGCACGACTGCAATAACTTCCAGGAGTGTGTTGATCGCACCCTGGAATGCCGGCTCAACCGCGAGGAGTTTTCCATTATTCGTGGCGGTCGGCAGACCCGTGTTCGCCCCTTCCCGATCAGTGTCGATACCGATCTGCCCCGGCGTTATCTGGGACCCAACTGGGAAAGTCGGGCCGCCCAATGGCGCAAAAAGCTCCGTCTGGGCCAGCGACCTTTACTGGTGGGGGTTGACCGCCTGGACTACACCAAAGGGATCCCCGAGCGGCTCCAGGCACTGGACCATCTGCTGCGACACCATCCCGAACTGAAAGGAACCTTCCACTTTCTGCAAGTGGGTGCTCCCAGCCGCACCCATCTGCCAGCTTATCGCGACCTGGCTGAACAAGTCGAAGAACTGACTGAACGCATCAACTGGGAACATGGAACGTCCCACTGGCGTCCGGTTGTTCTACTCCAGGAACATTATGGACCGGAAGAGATCACCCTGCTGTATCGCATGGCCGCCGGGTGTGTCGTTAGTTCGTTGCATGATGGCATGAACCTGGTAGCCAAAGAATTCGTGGCCACCCGCGACGATGAGCGGGGGGTGCTTGTGTTATCCCGCTTCACCGGTGCGGCACGCGAATTGACCGACGCGGTGCTGGTCAACCCCTTCGACGTCGAGGAGCTGGCCGCGGGACTCTATCAGGCGTTGACCATGCCGTTGGAGGAGCAGGAACGCCGTATGCGTCGCCTGCGTGCCCAAGTGCTGGAGCATAACATCTATCGCTGGGCAGGTCAGCTCCTGAGCGCCCTGGGCAGGATGGCTCCCGACGTAACCGCTCCGGCTACGGCAACGGTGGAAGCCGCTGGGCTACCACACCTGCCGGCCGCGGCAACACACCACCAGACTGTCGATTCCCTTGCTCCATTAACCCGCCTGTGACTTCTCCTACGACCCGAAACTGACCATGGCTGGGTGCCTTGGTGACCTCTCTTGTATAACCCGGCTTGGCCTCTCGCCGCCCCAGACGCACCCTATCCGCCTGGTTACGGTTAACCAAGGTCTGGACTTGCCGGGCGATCCCATGGGGCCAGGGTCAGAAACCGTGTATCCGAATGGTTTGCCTAGTAAGCGGGAGGGTGTCGCTCGGTATCCCGCCGGTCGGGAGTCGTGGTGAAACGGCAGGAGGCGTTCGTCTGACGTAATGCTCGGACAGCGGCCAGGTGATGAATCAAGCGGCGGCTCGCATCTTGATGGCGGCCTTGCTCGGTACGGGAATTTTCAAAGTGTTCTTTTTAGTCCAGTAGCCGGCGTCCGGGGCTCCTACCCACTGTTGCAGCTCGATGGCGGTCACATGGGCCCGATCTTCTTCATCGTACAACTCCAGAAAGGCGGCGGCGTACTCATGCCGCACATGGGTGGAGGAACGACCCACAAAGATCAGGCCTTCCGGTCGACCGTCATCGAAAATGGCTACCGCTCGCCAGCCTTGTGCCTTCGCTTCTGCTGTGAACAACATGGTGACCGCCCTCCTTGGCTTTCAAGGACGTGAAGCTGTGGCTGTCTTCCTGTCGCTGCCTCATCCAGCGACAAGGT
This sequence comes from Gemmataceae bacterium, assembly GCA_025055795.1. Taxonomy (GTDB): domain Bacteria; phylum Planctomycetota; class Planctomycetia; order Gemmatales; family Gemmataceae; genus Thermogemmata. Next base: position 25,132 of record JANWVV010000011.1, on the reverse strand, counting down.
AATTCTGACAAAGAGGGCAGCCGACGTCAATCAAAAAAAGCCGTTTTTTCTCCATTTTTTCTTAAGTCTGACGATGCCATGCCATTTACGGGGACAGAAAAAGCATCTTTTCGCACTTGTCCGTGCAGTCTTGTGCTCCCCTATGGCCTACCGGTTCAGGAATAGTCCTTTCTTACCCGCTGCCTCTTTTGTTGGGGGGCGAGATCCATGAAGCCTGAAGTGAAGGGAAATCCGCTTTGGCGAAATAGTCAGCCGCTGGAAGGGTAGCGTTTGTTACTGCTTGGCGCGGTAGGTGATGCGTCCTCGTTTGAGATCATAGGGTGAAAGTTCCACCTTGACGCGGTCGCCTGGGATAATGCGGATGAAATTTTTGCGCATCTTCCCAGACACATGGGCGATCACTTCGCCGCCGATGTCCAGCTCAACGCGGAACTGGGTGTTGGCTAGGGCCTCTTTAACCCGGCCTTCGACTTCAATCCCCTCTTCTTTAGCCATGACCTGAAGCCTCCTGGTATCCGTCCCGGTACTTAAGACTTTGAAAAAACACAAGCAAACAGAAAGAAGTCGTGCCTCCGGTGACCGGGAAAAACCGAGGCCGACTATCATTCCATCTGTTCAGATTATAGCAACGCGTCGGGAGGTTCGGGAAAGGCAGAGTGGGCAGGTTTCAGTAACGATCTCCGCCGTAGCCATAGCCTCCGTGACGTTCCCCGGAGCGTTCGCTGCCGTAGCCGCGATGGTGGTAATTACCGCTGCGTCGGTTACCGCCGGCTTCACGGGGGCGGGCCACGTTAACTGTCAGGGGCCGCCCATTATACAAACTTTCGTTCAAAGCTGCGATGGCTGCCTGGGCTTCTTCTTCGTTGGGCATTTCCACAAAGCCGAAACCGCGGGACCGTCCCGTTTCGCGGTCCATGATCACCTGGGCCCGGCTCACCACCCCATACTGCTGAAACAGCGCGTACAGGTCCTCGGTGGTCGTGCTCCACGGCAGATTCCCGACGTAGATGTTCGTAGCCATACCCCAACCAACCTGAAAAAACCACTACCTCAGTAATCCGGTGCCGGCTCTGGTCGCCTGCGGCCCCGTCCGACCGTTGGAGCAGGTACCCACCGTAGGGAATGAGCTGGCACGCCTATTGTTCATCCGCCGCCGCGGGGATGCTGCCGTCACTATAAGCACTGCTACGCCTGCTGCAAGCAAATTCTGCAAAATCGCACCAAAAATTTTCCTGAGCTTTCCTTCGTGCTTGTTAGGAATCTCACGTTGTCGCCACAATTTGCATCATTTTGCTGATGATTTCTGTTCAACTGCTCTGAGCAGCTTTCCTTGTTACTTGTTTTGCTGCTTATTGGTTGCTTTTTTCTCACTTATTTCGACATTATGTTTTAGAGCAACCTTAAGCTATGTTGGGTCAACTACAAAAAGTAGACCAGCGTCTCGCAAAATATTTCCGTCCATGGGTTTAGGAGGATTAAGCTAAAAAAGAATTTTAGTAGCTGAGGGGCTAGTCGGCCGATAAGAGTCCGACCGTAGGTATCACGAAGGTTATTAAGCAGAGAACTAGCTGAGGAATGGACCAAAAGGTGAAAGGGTCAAGCGACGGGGTTGTTCAGGACGCCGATGCCTGTGATGGCTATGGCAATGTGATCGCCCGGACGCAGGGAAAAATCGTCCGGTGGTACGATACCGGTGCCCGTGAGCAGAATGACACCGTGGGGGAAGTCGTTGTCCTGGAAAAGCCAGCGGACCAGTTCCTGGGGTGTACGGGCCATGCGGGCCAAGGTGGTGGCACCGGTGAAAACCACGCGGCCGTCCCGACGAATGGTTAACTGGATGTCCACCTGTTCGGGGGCGGGCCACAAGGCAGCCGGTGTGATCCACGGTCCTAACGCACACGAGCGACGGTACACCTTGGCCTGAGGTAAATAGAGAGGATTTTCGCCTTCGATGTCCCGGGCTGACATGTCGTTACCGATAGTGTAGCCCAGGATACGCTGGTCCGGACCGACTACCAAGGCTAGTTCCGGTTCGGGCACGGACCAGCGGCTGTCGGAACGGATATGGACGGGCTGATCCGGTCCGACCACGCGGGCGGGCGTCGCCTTGAAGAAAAGTTCGGGTCGCGGTGCGGAGTACACCCGGTCGTAGAAGGCAGCGGCTCCGCGGGATTCTTCCTCACGGGCTATTTTGCTACGCTGATAGGTTACTCCGGCGGCCCAGACTTCCTGGCGGTCGATCGGGGCCAGGAATACTTGCTGGCCTAACGGCTCGGGGGCGTAGCGGTGGTCGATCAGTTCACGGGCAGCGGCCAGAGGATCCGGCTGGGCCAGTAGATCGCTCAACGAGGCGACCTCCGGCACGCGGGCCATGTCGATCACGTACACCTGCTGCTCGTTATTGATCCAGACGACTGCTTCGCCACCATTTTTGCGGATTTTGCCGAAAAAGTGCATGCTCTACTCCTGCAGCCAGCTTGTCGAGCCGCGGAAGTTATTTCCTGTATCATTTGCAGGTGCGGTCGGACAAACCGGCCTCTGACACAACGCTGGACGGATCGGTCCGGGTGTTGTTGGTGTAGCGAACGGGGAGGAAGAAGTCTGGTGGGGGTTCAGCTTGGGACAGGTGGTCCTGCAGGTATTGGCAGGCTGTGGCTTTGTCGCCTTGTTGCCAGGCGTGCCAGGCCCGTTGGACGGCCTCTGCCAGGGTTGGAGTGAATGGAACGGGTGCGCCCGGAGGCGGCGGATCGGGCACCAGACGCTCTACTAGCAGGTTACACAACTGGTCCAGACCCATACCGGTGGTCGCCGACACCAATAGCCCCTGGGGGGGATAACTGGAGTAGCGGTCGGCTGGCACCAGATCGCACTTGTTGAGGATCAGCAGAGCGTTATCCAGCGGGGGAACGTCCAGGCCATCACCGTGGGCAGCGTCGGCCACCCACAGGACCAGGTCGGCCTGCTGGAGCCACTGGCGGGCATGGGCAATACCGGCAGCTTCGAGCGGTTCGGGCGTGTCGCGCAAGCCAGCAGTATCGATCAGTTGCACCGGCCAGCCGTCGAAAGCCAGGGTCACGCTGACGGCGTCGCGTGTGGTCCCGGGGACCGGTGAAACGATCGCGCGGGGATAGCCAGCCAGGGCGTTCAGCAGCGACGATTTGCCAACGTTAGGGGGACCAGCAATGGCCACACGCCAGGGTTCCGCCAGGTGATGGGCCAGCGGGGCATAACGGGCCAGGCCAGCTAAAGCGGCGGGCTCCTGCTGGTCGATGACCCGTCGGAAAGCCGTGGCACAGGCCCCGTGCCACTGATCCAGCAGGATCGCAGCGATGCGGCGGGTGGGAGCTTGGGCCAGTAGCCGCAGCAAGGGATGTGTCAACGCGGGCTTCTCCTCGACACCAGCGGCCTGCAATTCCTCCACCAGGCAGCGAACCAGGCGGACCCCCCCATGGCAATGGATCTCCACTGTGTGGGGGCCGGTAATGGCCATAATGACCTCGTCAACCAGCTTCTTTCCCCAACGACCAAAGTAGTAGCGGTAAAGGGGTGGTGTTTCGGGCAGAGGTTTGCCGCTGGCAGGTTGGAAAAAGTGGCGAGCCAGGGCCCAGGCGTGCGGGCCCTGCACGGCTATGGTGGCCACGGCCCCCATGCCGGGAGGCGTCAGCACGGAAACGGTAGTGGGGCTCGGTGTCGACATTCGTCATCACCCAACTGGACCATCGCTGGTGGCCGCAACGGGTGGAAAGGGGGGATGGTCCGGACCAGGCGTGCTGGAAGGCACGGGGGTTGGCGGGAGATTGTCCGGCAGGCTTTCGGCGGCGATCCGCAACCCTTCAAGGGTCAGGGTGGGCACATAGCGGGTGGCGCGGAAGCGGCTGCCGAAATCCCACTGGCTTAACTGACCCAGGGCCCCTCCCGTAAGGAAGACCCATAGCGGCCCGACCAGCTCGGCGTACTGGTGCACCAGTAGGAAGGCCCCGCCAACCAAAGCGGCCCGGATGCCCGCCCGAATTGCTTCAGAGGTGTTCGTGCCGGGAGCAGCCGCGGTGGGCAATTCGGTGAGGTCCAGGGCAGGCAACAAGGCCGTGTGGCGATGGAGTGCATCGGCCATCAAGCGGGGGCCGGGCAGGATGGCACCACCGCGGAACACGCCCTGGCCGTCGATCAGATCGACGGTCATGGCCGTGCCCACAGCGACCACAGCCGCTGGCTCTGGGGCAGCCAGGCAATGGGCAGCCAGGGCATTGAGCAACCGATCCCACCCGACCCGGCGGGGTTCGTCCACCCCCAGTTGCAACGGTAGCAGGGCGGGATCGTCCAGCACGTGTACCGCATCGCCATATTGACGCACCCACAGGCAGAAGCGGTCGGCCGCTGGCGGGTTCACCGTGGCAATCGCCCAACGACAGGGCTGGGGCAGCTTCCAGTTTTGGCGGCGTTGTTCCCAGGCCTGCGGTTGGTCCAGCGGTAGCGAGACCATCTCAGTGACCCGGCCCCTCTGGCAGCGGCCCCATTTCAGCCGCGAGTTGCCTATGTCAACTACAACATCGGGTGTCATCCGGCCTCCGGCTGAGGCGATGCAGGGACAGCCCGGACAGCGTCAGCTTCCGGGTACAGCTCTGCAGCATCGGGGGTGATCCCGGGTACTGCCGCGATGCGAAAGTCGGCAGTGCGGACCGCTGCTTCACGGGCAAACGAGACGGGCACGGACTGGGGGGACGCCGCCGTCTTCAGTTCCGCGATCCGCCGGGCGGCTCGACCCATCAACTGCGCCAACCCCAGGCCGGTGACGGCCGAAATAAGCAGGACTTCTTCACCTAGGAGCTGCTCCAGGCGTTGCTGGACCGCCTCGGCCCCGGGTAGCTCCCCTTTGCTGACGCAAACAATCTGCGGTTTTTGTTCCAAGGCGGGTGCATATTCGCGTAATTCCCGGCGAATGATCTGGTAGTTGTGCCAGGGATCAGAGCCATCGGCCGGGAAGGGCTCCACCAGGTGGATGAGCAGGCGGGTACGTTCCACATGGCGGAGGAATTCGTGTCCCAGACCAGCCCCTTGGGCGGCCCCCTCAATCAGACCGGGCAGGTCCGCTAGCACAAAGCTGCTATCGCCCACACTGACCACTCCCAGATTAGGGTAGCGGGTCGTAAATGGATACGGGGCAATGGCCGGCGTGGCCCGACTGACCCGGGAAAGCAGCGTCGATTTACCCGCGTTGGGCAGGCCGATCAGGCCGGCATCGGCGATCAGCTTCAGTTCCAGGACAATCCAGCGTTCCTCACCGGCTTCGCCAGGTTCATATTGGCGGGGGGTGCGATTGGTCGGGCTTTTGAAATGAGCGTTTCCGCGTCCCCCTTTGCCACCACGGGCGACCACGACGCTGTCGCCGGGATGCACCAGGTCCTTCAGGACGTGACCCCGTTCCCGGTCCCGTACCAGCGTGCCCGGTGGTACCAGCAGAATGATGTCTTGACCGTTTTTGCCATGGCGGTTGTTCCCCTGACCGGCTCCTCCATTGCGGGCCCGCCAGTGTTTGCGGGTGGCCAGTCCGGCCAAGGTATCCGCGTTGGCATCGGCCTGCACAATGACCGAGCCGCCGTTGCCGCCATCACCGCCATCCGGACCCCCACGGGGAACGTACTTTTCCCGGCGGAACGAGACGGCTCCTCGGCCGCCGTCGCCACCCTTCACATACAACTCCAACCGATCCACAAACATTTTTTCTCCTTCGGTCGGAACTACACTCCCTCGTCCCACCCGCTTTCTGCTGCGGTGTATGACCCGGTCGCATAGCCGGCCCACCCTCTTCGCACAATTTTATACCGCTAACCCTGGCCGGATCGGCAAATGGTATTTTGCTGTGGTTTTTTGTTCATTGGACAGTAACGACCTGCTGGATTACAGACGTTGCCACGGATCAAATCGGTGTCTGAACAGACTGTCGGGCGATCCCTTTGCTTGTTGGGAATTGAACACGCAGGCCACGGAGACGTTCCGACACCTTCAGACCGTGATGGGAGGTTGAAAATAGCGGATGACGGAGCAGTTGCGGCCATTTTCCTTGGCTTGTCGCAGGGCAGCCGCGGCCAGCTCGTGCAGTTCGTTGTAGCTGACGACCGTTTCGGCATCGGCAACAGCGGCCCCGATGCTGACCGTCACATGAATGGGTCGGCCGTTGTAGAACGTTTCCGCGTCGGCCACGCGGGTGCGCAACCGCTCGGCCAGTACTTCAGCCCCGAACAGATCGGTATTGGGAGCGACGATCAAGAACTCTTCGCCGCCAATACGCGCCAGCGAGTCCGAGCCACGGATCGACTGTTGCATGATCCCTGTCAACCAGACCAGTACGTGGTCCCCCCCGGGGTGGAGATATTCACTGTTGATCTGTTTGAAGTGGTCGATATCGACCAGCAACAGGGCGAAGGGTTGTGGCTGGCGTTGCCGGCGCAGCAATTCCTTGCGGATGATCATTTCCAGGCCGCGACGGTTGGGTAGTCCGGTCAGCGGGTCGGTGATGGCCACCTTTTCCAGGAAGTGGTTTTTCTTGCGCAGTTCCTCCAGAACGGCTTGAAGTTGCTGGGTGCGTTCCTCCACCCGGCGTTCCAGCTCCTGATTCAACTGACGCAGTTGTTCCAGAAGTTGCTCGTGGCTGCGTTCCATGACCAGGTTGCGAGCCACGGCCTGTAAAGCCTGGACCAGGTCTTCCCGCCGCCAGGGCTTGAGGATCAGGCGATGGACCTGGGCCTGATTGATAGCGTCGATGGCATCTTCCAGTCGGGCTGTGCCGGTCAGTAACAAGCGGCTGGTCCGCGGCATGGTCCGCCGAACCCACTCCAGAAGCGACAAACCCGATTCCCCGGGCAGTTGCAGATCGGTCAGGACCATGTCCACACTGCGGCTTGCCAGGATTTCCCGGGCCTGATCGGCTGTCTCGGCCAGCAGGACCTCAAACTCCCCCTCCAGTTGCACTCGTAACAGTTCCAGAACATGAGGATCATCATCAACTACCAGCACCGAACTTTTATGGCGCGTGACGTTCATGACCACTCCGCGCTGACGGCTCCGCCGACTGACCAGTTCCACTGCGGTTCCCTCCGCAAGCGTTGCCGCCCTGTTCCGCACTCACAAGTTTGTCGCTGATATAGTCCTGGCCAACCCTCCCACGCTTGGTTCGCCCTCAATCACTAGCGGACCCTCTTGCTTGTGTGAGACAGAAATGGACTAGTCCTTTCTCCTACGAGCTCGCATCAATGCTTACCGCCCTTTGTTGGCGACCACTTTGTGAGTCCAGAGAGGCCCTCTCTGCGTCAGTAAGGCTCCACACTAGCCCCATCGCTTGCTACAAAACGCCTGGCTTCAGGCCTCACTCGCCTTGTCGCACCCCGCACCGCAAATACGGTTACACTAACTCTACCTTACTTTTTGTAACTCGGACGGAACGCTACGAAATTTCGACCTGATTCCTATATTTTCACAAATCTATCGATATTCTATATTTTTCCAAATCCATAAATTTATGCTGACACAAAAAGCAGTTCGATGGTCCCAACCTTGTTCACGTCAGCATGGTTGAACGAGGAAGGGCAAATTTTTTAACACAATTACTTGAATTCCTCCGTTTTGACCGAGATCTTATCAGACTGTACGCCTGGTTGGTGTAAGTTGCGTTATTCGGTAAAACTTCAGTATACCAAATAGCCAATTATGGGATTCGGCTTTAGGGCAGGCGACGCAGGTAGTGGAGTGGTGGGGTTTTTGGAAAAAAAGTAAAAAATGCGTGATAGGTGCTTGATTATTGGTCAGACATCGGTTACAATCGGATGCACTACGGGGTACCATCCCGATAACCGAGCGAACGTTCGAGTTTAACGCCCGACTCAACGGAGAGGATCGCTCGACGGACCCCGCCGAACGCCTGGGAAGCAGTAGATTCCGCTGGTGCAACCGGAGCAGGCGCGCTTTTGCCTGTTGAGCCGGTGGCATCGAGGTGTTCCGACGTCAGGCCCGCCGAAGGTCAGACTCCACCTCAGGAGTCGGGTGTTTTTTTGCTCGATTGGGGGGAGCAAGGTGGCCGAAGATTCTTGGCCGCCTATTTCCGTAACAAAAGGCAGGAAGCCTATTTAACGCCGACAGGGAGGCTTCGGCGGTCCGCCCGCGGGGCAACTCAAAAGTATGCCGGAAATGCCGGCTGACCGCAAAAAATGCTCCCTGCTCAGGTTTCTGTTCGTAAGGGAGGCGGGACACCAGTGGTACCCGTCAAAGAGACTGCTGCGGCAGTGGGACCGCGGCGACACGACGTAACGGAACCCGAATCCGGACCCCATACGACCAACGAGGCTTCGAGAAAAGGACCAGCCGCCATGAAAACCTCACGGCGTAAACGCGCAACCCAAACGGCCAAGAAAGAAACGGAGGACATGCTGCAGACGACGTTCTCTTCCGATCTGTTGACCCCGGAAGAAGAACGGGAATTGCTGACCAGTTTTTGGGACTGTAAAAGTGAACTGGTGCGCGTGTTGGTGCGTACGTTTCCGGAGCTGCGTCCGCATCGGCCTCCCATGGAGCCTTGGCCCATGGCACAGTTTATCCGTGAACATTGCACTCCGGAACGCCGCGAGGCCATGGCCATTCGCCGCCTCCACGACCGCTACGTGCACTACAAGCACCGGTTGGCCAGTGCTAACATCCGTCTGGCTGCCCACGTCGCCAAGCGTTTCCGTCACCATAGCCTGGCCTACTCTGACCTGCTGCAAGAAGCTGTGTGTGGACTGATGCAGGCCATTGATCGCTTCGATGTGTCGCATGGCACCCGTCTGGCCACTTATGCTACCTGGTGGATCCGTCAGACGCTCCAGATTGCCGTAGCTCGGCAATCCCATCTGGTCAGTCTCAGCCCCCATCACTTACAGGAACTAGGGTTGCTGCAGCAGGAAAGCGAGGCCCTGGCCCACGGTGGCAAGCACATCCCCAGCCCACAGGAGCTGGCCAGTCGTACCGGTAGCTCCCTGGAGCACCTGACCCATCTGCAAACGGCCACCCGCACCCCTGTCAGCCTCAACGCTGTCCTGGATGACGACAGCGACTTCAAACTGACCGAGGCCATGCCCGATACCAGTGCCCAGACCGCTCAGGAGAACAACGAACGCCAAGAGGCCCTCAACTACCTGATGGAAAGCCTGCGGCCCCGTGAACGCAAGGTGCTCGACCTGCGCTTCGGCCTGACCGGCAACGGCACCCACAGCCTGCGCCAGATCGGTCATATGCTCCGCATCTCCAAAGAACGCGTCCGCCAGATCCAGAATCGAGCTCTGGAAAAACTACGAGCTAACGCCGAACGCGTCGGCTGGGAACCTAACCTTCTCCTCGAATAGCAAGCTGTTGCCTTAGCCCGGCAGGATCGGCCGCGGTATCCCTTTAGCCGATCACTTTTTGGGAACCATTAGTGATCAAGGTTACCGACGATCCGCCCCATTGCTCATCGCTTAACTACATCACAGCAGCAGATTCCGACCTCATTCAAGGAATAATGAGAGTGAACAAGCCGTCTCCCACCGAAAAACTTATGGAGAGACGGTTTGTTCACTCACGAAGTGGATATATGTTGTCGTAGGCACGTCCCACTGCGGATGGGTGCCATTGCAGGTGTGTTCCCCGGAGCGGCGGCCCCTAGCCGGCTTAAGGGGCGCTTGAGTGGCCAGAATCGTAATGTCCCTGAGTACGAAGGGGGTGGACAGCACGAGGCATCAATCGCGTTTGCGTTCCGGTGGCACCTTATTTTTTTTGGGAAACCCGCCCTTGGGATCTGGTCCGGGGGCCTCGGCCCCACCTAGCCGTAGTACCCGGAACGACTGGAAGAAGCGTTCGACCCGTTCGGGATCCGGCTCGGTCCAGAAGAAGCGAGCCTGGACCAGTAGCAGGTAGAAGCGGTCACCAGCCAGGACAAGACGGGCTATGTGGCGACGGTTCCCTTTGTCGAGCCATTCCAGTTCGTAGGTCAGATGCGGCTGCCCCGGCACGGGACGAGGGGGTTGGAGTAACTGACTGTGGCGAAGGTCCGCTAGCAGTTGATCCAAGGCCCGCTGCATGAGGGCCTCGTCGTTACGGACCAGACGTTGCAGTGGCGGAACGTTCCAGTGGATCACGCGATACTCTTCGCCATATTTGTCGAGCGTGGCCCCTTCCACCTGACTATTGGGGGCCGCAAAAGGCGGGGCCAGCGGGAACACCCGCGGTGAACTTGGAAGCTCAACCTGGAACCAGCCGTCGCGACTGGTATACAACTGCCAGGAAGGCTCAGGCATCACCGCAAAAATGAGACAGCAACATAAACAACTACCGACACTCAGGCCCAGCAGGACCATTACGATCCAGAAGAGGACACCGCGTCCCTGAGAGGACGGTGGAGCAGGGGGTGGCGATAGCGAATCGGCGGGTGGGCTGGCCGGTGGCGGCTCTTGACTCGGTGTGGGGTACGGTTCTGGCCCCGAGGCAGGTCGGGCTGCAGCCGGCGGACTAGCCCCATCCTCCCGAACGCGTTCAGCGATACGGTAGGATTCGGTCGGGACCCGCAGCAGAGTGCTGCATTCGCCACAGCGGATCAGTGTACCGGCCATGTGCTCCGGCACAGCCAGTGTGGCACTGCACTGCGGGCAGGAAAACTCCAAGCTCATGGTCCCAGACCCTCCCCACCCTTAATCCTCTGCCGCTATCCGGCGAATGCTGCCTTCCTTTTGTCCAGAGGTTCATCATGGTACAGCCCTTTCTCGGCCATCGGAAGGTTGTCGCCGCGGATGCTTATGACCTTATCCTATTCCTATCAAGCGCAATTTCCCTGGCAGTTTTTCGTTCCAGATATGTCTCGGCATCCTGCCCGCTAGACGGACCGTTTAATTGCTTAATTCACGCCGGACAGAAGAGGACCGGCCCGACCGTACTATTCTCATCCGGACGGAGATGAAAAGACACAACACGATTGGGTTTACAGCGAGGGCCAGACTGGCCCGCCCTGCCTTCCTGTTGCAGGAATCGCCAGGGGAAGCCTATGCTGAAGTAGAAAATGCAAACGACATACCCGTGCGGGCAGTACCTTTCATTAGATAATCCAAGGCACTGGGAGGGACAAATCATGGCCTGGTCCCGGCTGATAGTGGCAGGGGGATTGGCGTTGGGCTTAGTTGCCGTGGTAGGTGCGCAACAGCCTCCCTCCGGCACGGGACAGCCACCGATGCCGGGCGAAATGAAGTGGCCGACCAACATCGCCGGCAAGGGAGTCAACGAATGGCTCAAAGAAGTAGATGATCCCGACCCTGGCAAGCGGGAAATGGCCCTGACCACACTGCCGGCGTTCGGGCCGGATGCCATTAAGGTGTGCTCGAAAAAGATTGTGGAGCGGATGCGTGTCGAGAAGGACCCCGGGGTGCGCATGGCCGCCTACCGTACCGCTGTGATGCTTGGTCTAGACGAACGGGACATCAAGGATGCCATCACGATCCTGGCCAACGCGGTGGATCAAGGGGTGCCCGGTTCGCAGACCCGCCTGGCAGCCGTGCAGACCTTGGCGGCCTTCGGACCCAAGGCCGAAAGTGCCGTTGCTGCCTTAACGGGGGTGGTATGCCAGGACCCGGCCTATGTCACGCGGCAAGCGGTGGCCCACGCCTTGGGACGGGTTGGCGGCAATGAAACCTACGGACCCAACGTGCGGGCGCTGAACCGCCTAGCTGGGACGCTGGCCTCCGACGTCGCTGCCGCTGTCCGCCTGGAGGCATTGCAATCGCTGGTGCTCCTCGGCCCCCCTTGGACGGGACCTCGCAAAGATGCCAAATCACCCCCTCCCATCGACTGGAAGCAAGCTGCCTACGTTGCCGAACGAATGCGGGAACGCCTGCAGACCCCCAAGGGCAAAGGGGGCGAGATCGATCCGCAAATCGAAATCTGGGTCCGGGTCGTCCTGATGCGGTTTGACCCCAAGGAGATCGGTGATACGCATCTGAACGCGATTGCCCGGCATCTGTCCTCCTCGGAGCTGGGACCGCGCTTGCAAGCCCTGCAGGCGCTCAGCTTATTCGCGGAACAGGCAGCCGGCGGCAAACGCCTCGACGCCGTAGTGGCTCTGCTACCCCCTGATTCGATTACCAACCTCGATACCATCAACCCGGTTGAATTCAACCTGGTCCTGGGCTGCCTCGTCGCCATGGGCAAGGAAGCTCAAGGGGTCCTACCGCTGCTGGAACGTCTGGAAAAAACCTTCGAAAAACTCCGTGACAAACGCATGCAGGAAGAGGACTTCAAAAAGGCTCTGCTCAGTTTAGGACCCAAACAAACACGCGAACAGTTGATTGCCAGTTTGCCCGAGGAGCAGCTCCGCCTGGCCGTGGCCCAGGCCATCAAGTATATCCGCAAGCCGGAGTTGCGTCTTCCGGATACGCCACCTGCGGGTAAGTCTCCCTGATTTTCATCATTCTCCGGGAGCCGAATCTGTTGCCCGACGCAAGTCTGCCACCTCCGAGTCTGTGGAACACGGCCGCCAACCAACTGGCACTCCTCTCTGCCTGCGACTGCCCACTGAGCAAAGCGGTTGCCAGTAGTGATTCCAGCTTCGTTGCGAGCCGTTGAGTCTTTTCAGAGTTGCTCCTCCAAGTCTACCTTAATCAGCGGGCGCAAATCTATCTGAAACGGCTGAGGTTATGGCCGGTAGGGTTTGGCATGCCACTGAAAAATGGATTCTTGACAGCGCTGAGCCAACGGTCACAATAGGGGGAACTGGTAAAAGAAAAACCACAGACTGTTCAAGAACGATTAGAGGTTGTCGAATCACCCTGTTGGAAGCCTGACCCGGCAGCGTTGATGTGATCCGGATACGACTATCCGGACACAGGAGCCACGGTATGAATCTAGTATTGATCGAAACGAGCGGCAACCAGGCCTACATTTTCGAGACAAACAAGCTGCGGGAAAACGTGGGTGCCTCGGAATTGGTGTACCGGACAGGTACGCGCTTTGTCACAGATGCCGTAGCGGCGGTGGGCGGCCAGTTACCTTCCCGTAGCCAGCAGGAAACGACCAGCTCGCCGAACAAGATCCATTATCCGCCAATCAGCGATGAGAATCCAGTTGAAATCATTCTGCAGGCATCCGGCAAGGCCGTGTTGCTGGTCCGGGATGTGTCGACGGGCCACAAGATTGTCCGCGAGGTCACCTTACGCGCGCTTAAGGAGGCCCCTGGGCTGGAAGTCCGGGGGGTGGTTGGGCCGGATTTTGACTTCCAGCAGCATGATATCCACGAACAGATCAAGGGATTACATCACGAATACGAAGCGGTGCGCTCCCGCCTGAGTGGACCAGCGGCCCGGTTCCAACGTTTGCCCATCGTGGCCGAATGCGTCAGTAGCGGTCTGCCTGCCTCCACGACACTCGGGGGACAGCCCATTTCCGCAACGGCCTTCTGCAAAGTGCTCGCGGCTGAGGACGGGTTAAAACGAATCCAGGATCTGATGGCAGGCAGAGGCTGCGATGCGGTCCACGAGCTGGAACAGAAGCTTGGATGCGACTGGCTAGCCGTGGTGCATGCCGATGGCAACGGTCTGGGTGAAGTTTTCCTTCATTTCAACGAAAAAGCCAAAATCTGCGACAATCGCGACAATCGCGACAATCGCGACTACAACAGGAAGTATATCAAGAAACTCCGTGACTTTTCCCTAGCGTTGGATCAGTGTGCCCAGCAAGCTTTCCGCGAGGCCCTGACAGTACTGAAGCCAAGAATGAATCGCTTGCCCATCGTACCGCTCGTCTTGGGCGGAGACGACCTGACGGTTGTATGCGATGGCCAGCAGGCGTTGCAGTTCACCAAAAAGTTCCTGGATGCCTTTGAAAGGCAGACGCGAGAGCACCAGGCGATCCAACCTATCCTTGCCAACGGTGTAACCAGTTGTGCCGGTGTGGCCATTATCAAACCCCATTTTCCCTTCTTTTCCGCCTATCAACTCGCCGAGCAGTTGCTGCAATCGGCCAAAAAGATCGCCAAGCAGAGCAAGCCTGATTACGTCTCAGCGATTGATTATCACATTTTGTATGACGCTAGTGGTGCCGAGTTGGGGCGGATCCGTCGCGAACTGACGGTCGATGGCGGTCGGACATTGCTGGTGGGTCGGCCTTATGTGACTACCGAGGGTAAGGGGGTGGCTCCACGTCGCTGGTCGGACTTGGTAGCGCGGATAGCGGCCGTGAGAGCCCGGGACGCCGACGGCCGACGCCGTTTGCCCAACAGCATGCTGCATGAGCTGCGACAGGGGTTGTTTTTAGGTCAGCAGGCGGCCGACGCCCGCCTGCAACTGGTGTGGCCACGCTACCGCAACGAAGGACTGGATCAGCTTCTGGGCAGCACCTCCGCAAGCGGTGTCGCTTCCCTGTTCTGGACAGAAAGTGTCTCGCTGTGCCGCACGGCGTTGCTGGATGCCATTGATACTGCCGAGTTCTGGGAGGCCCAATCATGAGCCAGCAATGGCCCTTGCCGGAGCGTTTTGTCGTTCGCTTGACGTTCGAGAGTGATTGGCACGTTGGCTCGGGCATGGGTCGGCCGGGGAACGTCGACCGGCTGGTGACCCGGGACAGCGATGGTCTGCCCTATGTGCCGGCCAAAACCCTCTGCGGTATCTGGCGCGATGCTTGCGAGCGGCTGTGCTGGGGCCTGGACGATGGGCGGGCGGGGGAGTGGTCGGCGTGGGTCGCACGTCTGTTTGGCAGCCAGCGTTCCCAACCGGGACAGGTTGCAGAGGTAGCCCAGCGACGGGCTCTGCTACGGATCCGAGCTGCCCGCATTCCCCAGCCGTTGCGACAACGTCTGTGTCAGGCCGACCCACGCCTGCTTCAGGCTCTGACCTACGTCAAGCCAGGGGTGGCCATTGATCGCCGGAGTGGAGCCGCTCGGCCAGAGCACCTCCGCTTCGAAGAAGTCTGCCGCAAGGGTATGATCCTTGAAGCGTTGGCAGAGCTGGAAGTGAGCAATGGTCTGGCTCGGGAACTGGCTAGCGCCTTGCTGATTGCCGCCACCCGCCTGGTGGAGCGGCTCGGGGGCAAGCGCCGCCGCGGACTAGGACGCTGCCGCCTGGAAATCCCCCTGGCTAACGTTGACGCTGCCCTGCGCTGGCTGCAGACTCACGAACGCCCACCGGAGATACCTCCCGTTATCTCGCAGCCCGTTGTTCGGCCCGCACCGCAACCTTGTCCAGCTCATGATCCCTGGCTGGTTGTGCCACTACGCCTGAGACTACTTAGTCCGTTGGCCTGTTCGTTCCGTACCGTTGGCAACGTCATCGAAACGCTGTCGTATCTGCCCGGCACCGCCTTGCTTCCCCATGTGAGCAACGTGTTACGCCGCTACTTGGATCCGCTGCAGGCCATTCGCCGCGGCGAGTTGCAGGTCCTTAACGCCACCCTGGAAATCGATGGCCACCGCAGTTGGCCTAATCCACTGGCCTGGTTCTACCCCAAAGGGCTTAACGGCATCAATCCGGACGACCTGGTTAACCGTCTGGTCGAGCCGGAAATGCAAAACGTCCAACTCAAGCAGGTACGTGACCGCTATACTTCACCCGTCACGCCCTGCTTGCGTAGCGTGCCCATCACATCCCGAACCCACAACACGATTGAGGACAGCCAGCAACGACCCAGCGAGCAAGTCGGCGGTGTCTACACCTACGAGGCCATTGCTCCCTGGGACCAAGGCCGGCCGGTGGTACTTCGGAGCGAAATTCGTTTGCGTCAATCATTAGTCCGCTGGCTGGAACAACAGCACGCTTCTCATTCTGCCCGCAAGCAGGCTCACTGGTGGGAAGAGTTGAACGACCTGGTGCCTTTGGGTCGCTCCAGCAAAGACGACTACGGCGAGGTCGAATTGCGTGCCGAACCCCCTCGGCCACTACCCGAGAATGTCGACCCGGTTCGCGACGACCATCTACTGTACGTCTGGCTGTTATCGGATTGCCTGATCCGCAACGACCACCTTGCCTTCGATCCGACTCCCCAGGCCCTGGTCCAGGAACTGGCCCGTTTGTTGAACGCGGAGTTGAAATTGCGTCAGCATGACACGCTGCTTTCCGTGTTGGTTCGCACGAGCCGGCTGGAATCCTGGCATAGCCGCTGGCACTTGCCCCGCCCCTCTCTGGTCGGTCTGAAAGCAGGCTCTTGCCTGGTGATCGAGGTGGTTTCCAACCCAGAGGGGCCGTCGTCGTTACAGCAGCGTCTGCAACAGATCCAGGCCGCAGGCATCGGCTCCCGGACCGCCGAAGGTTACGGCCAGATCTGCTTCAATCATCCCTTCCTGACTCACAAGTCCAAAGATTGGCCCGCTACTGCAGCTAGCGTGACTCCATCGGGTAACCTGTCTTCAGATAGCGGTAGTCCTGCAACAGATCCACTAGATGAGAAGGAACGCACCTGGGATAAACAGATGGAGGCATTCGCCCGTTTGCTGGAAGAGGAATGCTGGAAGCAGGAGATTCGCCGGGCGTGTCTGGCTATTGCCGCTGATGCTTCCCAGCGGAAAAACCTGCTGGGGTGGGATGCACACAAAGGGCAACCACCTATGAGTCAGTTAGGTGCGTTGCGGGATCAACTCGCCTTGTTGAGCAGGTCGGAACACCGGCAGCGTATCCTTGACTGGCTGCAACATCTGCAAGGGAACAAACGCCGTTCGGAAAAATGGCCGGCGCTTCCCAAGCTCCGTGACTTTCTGCAAACTCCAGAGCGTGTCTGGGCCGTGCTAAGGCCTGAGACCTGGCCCACTTTGACAGCGCAAGCAAGCGTAGAACTGAAGCAAAAGCTCTGGTCGTATGCGGTGCGTACCTTCTTCGATGCTTGCATTCGCGCCCATAAGCGGGATCTGGAATCCCGGCAAGCCGTAGAGGATCCTGCCCATGGCCCGTGAGATCTACAGTCGCATCCACTTGCATGGCGTGCTAGTGGCCCAATCGCCCTTGCACGTGGGGGGCTTTGGAGATGACATCGATACCGATTTGCCACTGGCCCGCGACGGGGCCGGCCAGTTCTACGTTCCGGGTACTAGTCTGGCTGGAGCCCTCCGCGAATATGCCGAACGACTCTTTGGTCAAGGACTCACTGATGAATTATGGGGCTGTCAGGATCGCGACCTCGGCCATGCTTCCTACGTGCTGGTAGAAGACGCCCTGATTGCCAATGCGGACCAGATAATGGTCGAAATTCGGGACCACGTCGGTATTGACCGGCAATATGGGTGTGCGGCCGAGCACATCAAGTTCGACCGAGCCATTCTGCCGCGGGGCACCCGTCTGATTTTCCATTTGATCGTGGAAGTAGAAAATCGCTCAAGGCGGGATCAAGTCCTGGCTATGGTGGATAGTCTCAGGCAGGCACTGGAACGGGGTGAGATTCGTCTAGGGGCAGCGACAACCCGTGGTCTGGGCCATCTCCGCTTGGAAGAGACCCGCCTGAGTGAGCAGGTGCTGGGCACGCGTGTGGGGATTCTGGCTGCCCTGAGCTCTCAGGAGGGAACCGCCGTTTCCCCTGCGGACCTGGAAGCCGCCGGGCAGCGTGGCTTGGGTCATCCGCCGCCCCGCCTGAGGCTGGAAATCGCCTGGCAGCCCGCCGGACCGTTGATGGTCAAGGCGGGATTTGAAGGTATCGCTGTGGACATGCTGCCCTTGGTAAGCGGTGTTAATGGTCATCTGGCCTTGGTGTTGCCGGGCAGTTCGGTCAAAGGATCGCTGCGAACTCAGGCGGAGCGTATTGTTCGCACCCTCCGAGCAGACCTGCACCCTTGCTGGCTCAATGAGGGGGGCAAACGCAAATTCCTGGAGGCCGTACGTCTCCCCTTGATCGACGAATTGTTTGGTCAGGCGGGGCAGCGTCTGGAGGACGGTTCTGCAGCCACATCGTCCGGCGAGCGGCGACCGTCCTGGCTACCTGGTCGTGGGGCCTTGAGTGTGCGGGATTGTTACGGCGTTTGCCGTCTCAGCCCAGCGCAATGGCAAGCCATTCAGGCGGCGGAAAACGATGAGCAACTCCGCCGTGCTCTCCGAGCGGCTGGGTTAGGTTCCTGGTCGCAGGCCTACCATGTGGCCATCGACCGCTGGCTGGGGTGTGCTGCGGAAAGCATGTTGTATACCGTGCTTGAGCCACTAGGCACCCAATGGGAACCGCTTGTTCTGGAGCTGGACCTGCAGCGGCTGCCCGACACAACACGCTATGCCGCGCTGGCCTTACTGTTGCTGACGCTGCGTGATCTGATTCAAGGCCGCTTACCGCTCGGCTTTGCAACCCATCGGGGCATGGGAGCCGTGCAGGTGACCGGCTTGCAAGTGCAGGGCTACGGCCTGCACCCCCCGCTCTCCGAGCTGGATGGCATCGCTCTTCGGGAAGGACGCCTCCAGAACGTACCTTCTTTCCTTAAAGATGCCTGGACAGCCTGGGTACGGCAGCCTCAGGAGGCATGACCATGACAACTGCGCTGTTCATTTTTGCTCAAGACAACATATCCTTGGCCGATGCCCTGGCTGCCTATGCCGGATTGATCGGGTCAGCACCAGCCCCTGCCCTGCTCTATTCCCCACGCAGTTGCCAGATGGCTCTTTTCCGCAACGGTAACCTGCAAGGCCCCGATGGTCAGTCGATGGCACCCGGTGGCGACATTTTCGAAGCTCGTCTGTTTTGCGAAGTGGCCGAACTCCGCTGGCTGGACGATCCCGCTTCCGGTCGCGGCTGCCGCGCGGCGATCCTGACCGAGCAGGACGTTTCCGCCTCTCTGTCCGGTTGGGGCGTCCAGAAACAGGACGTGATCGAGACTCTGAAGCAGAAATACCTGCTGTGGGGCCGGGCAACTGAGCTACAAGAACACCAGGGCCGGCCCCTGGCCGAGGGCTGGATTATCCTGGCGACGGCACAGATCGGCACCTTGCCCGTCCCTCTGTCGTTGCCCACGCCGTCGCAAGGACAGCAAGTTCTGCTCCATACCGTCGAATACGTTGTTGAAAGTGAACACGGCAACGCCATCATTGGCGATGAACGCCTGATACAACTGGAGGTGGCCCGTGGCTGAAGGAAAACTGGAAGTGACCAGCGGCAAAAGGCTGATCGTCAAGTTTGTCAACCCGAATGGTAAACCGATGACCGGGCAAATACCGCAGGGCGAATTATCAGCCGATTTGGCCAGGCTGGCGACCGATAGGCGGACAATCGACCAGTTGAATGGTGTCGAGGTGGAGTTTGAGCTGCAGGGGGCAGTACCTAAGCAGATTCGCCGTAAGGGGCAACCGTTTGTGGCGTCTGTTTCTGGGACAGGCCAGCCCCAGGCGGCCCGCGGTTCAAAGAACCCAAAACACCAGCAGCAACAGCACCCCCACGCCCCCACCGCTGCACCGCCGGCGCGAGAATTACCAGGCGAGTTCCACAATCCGTACAATTTCATCCCGACTCCACCTCGCAAGATCGAGCATCCGGAGTTAGGAGATCATCCCCCTGTTGGCCACCATGTCTTGTATCCGGACCGTTATACCGGGGTAATCCGCGTAAAGATGACGGTAATCACGCCGTTGCTGTTGCCCGATGCGGCCAATGCCGTGGACGTGGGGAACGAACACAAGAGTTTTCCCGTGCGGGTCGATGCCCAGGGTAATCCGTACGTTCCGCCCACGGCGATCAAGGGGATGCTGCGGTCGGCCTACGAGGCGGTGACCAACTCTCGCCTGGCTGTGTTTCCGGGCTCGGAGGCGGACGGAGAGCGGCATGCCACGGGCCATGGCATGCGACTTGCCTTTCGCCGGCCGGCACGCGTGGAAGTGGTGCCCGCCCGTGTCGAACAGTGCGACAATCAACACATCCAGCTTCGAATCCTTTCCCAGTTGTGGATGCGGGCACCTGCCAGGTTGCCGCGCTACCTTCAGCGTCCGGCGGCACAGCAACAAAAGCGTAAAGGCGAAGCCCAGGCTGCGCTCCGCTATGCGGACGGATCACTCCCGCAACACGGCGACCATGTGCAGGTCCAGGTAGACAATCGAGGTAAAGTCACCCAGATCGAGCGGTGGACAAACAAAACCACTGGCCAGGAAGGTTGGGTACTGATTACCGAACCCAACATCGGCAACAAAAAGTATGAACGCGTTTTTGTGGTTAGCAATAACGATCGCATTTTAAATTTTCGCGGAGCTGAAGCCGTTCGTATTCGGCAGATGTGGCGGGAACTGATCCTCAATTACCAGCAAACCCACGAAAAGGACCTGGAGGAGCGACAAAAAAGAAATCAGTCTCCCCAGGATTATCTAGGTGACAAGCCTGGTCAGACGGCCTGGTCCCGACACGTCTGGGACAAACAATACGTCGAGCTTCGTCCCGGGACCTTGTGCTACGTCCGTCTGGTCAACAATTCCACTATTCAGGGAATTTACCCTGTGACCATTTCACGGGATCTGTATGCGGTCTCGCCTTTGCAGTTGTTAGATCCTTCCCTGCGGCCAGCGACAGCCCTGGAGCAGCTCTCGCCCGCCGATCGGGTCTTCGGGTGGGTTAACCAGCAAGGGGCCGGAGCCTATAAGGGGAATGTCCGCATTGGACCGGTGACCTGCTTGACCCCTGCGGCGCAAGCCATCGAGTGGTTCAACAGCCACAATCGTAATCTGGACGGCGAAGAGGCCCGCCGCGAACCGGGGCTGCCGCTGGCCATCCTAGGACAGCCCAAACCTCAGCAAGCCCGCTTCTACGTGGCCCGGTCGCTGCAGGGTGAACCTCAGGATAGCCATCTGACCAAGGAACAAGCCGGCTACGCCCCTGGCAAAGGCCTGCGAGGCCGCAAAGTCTACCCCCATCACGCGGGACTGCCAGATGATCACTGGGATAACCCGTTACAGGACCGGACGCAACAACCCGTCTCTGGTCACTTCCAGGAGTATCGTCGGCCACGCCTCAACGGTCAGGAACAGCGGGACAACCAGAACCGCTCGATCCAGGGTTGGATCCGTCCCCGGACCGAATTCTGCTTCGATGTGCACGTGACCAATCTGTCAAAGGTGGAACTCGGAGCCTTACTCTGGCTCCTTACCCTGCCAGAGCATCATTACCATCGTCTCGGTAGCGGTAAACCCCTCGGCTTCGGTAGCATCCGTCTGCAGATCGATCCTGCTTTTACCCAGCTATGGAGTGGTACTGGCTGGCAGCAGTTCTATGCCTCGCTGGACGACACCGAGCTGCCCTCAGCTGATCAGCAGCAGTTGATACAAGCCTTCCAGCAGGCGGTATGCCAGGCCTATGGCACGGCCCAGACACCCTTCAAGGAAGTACCGTTTATCAAAGCTTTTCTGCGCATGGCGACCGGGCATACGGACGGTTTGCCAACGCATTATCCCCGCGTCCGTATCGCCGACGGTCCGGTTCCGCCTCATCCCGAGGGGAAAGCCTACGAATGGTTTGTGGAAAATGAACGGGCCCACAAGCAAGGTGTGCACCACGGCTACACCCTGCCTGCCCTGGCCGATGATACGGGACTGCCGTTGTTGCGGGCGTCATCGTCACGCACCAACGCTGTAAGTCCTGAAAGGAAAAAGTGAACTAGATGCTGACGGAAGAGCAACGGCAACGGTTGGTGGCGTCGGCCCGGGCAGCAGCAGCGCGGGCGTTTCTGAGCGGGCCAGCGGGGACAGCCTATGGGGCGGCTGTCCTGACGGCCACGGGGCGGACCTACCAGGCGGCTCAGTACTCGTCCTTCAATCACATCACCAACATCCACGCGGAGCAAGCGGCCTTAGTGCTGGCTACTATGGCGGATGACCCCGACATAGTGGCCCTGGCCCTGGCCTGTACGGCAGGGGACGCCGTCGCCCGGCCCTGTGGCGTTTGCCGCCAGGTGATGGCGGAACATGCTTTCCGTACCGGTCGTGATTTCGAGGTACTGATGGCTAACCCCGGGCCGGAAGGGCATGAACTGGCCCGCGTTAGCCAGTTGCTCCCGCAGGCCTGGTTACCGCCACGCGAATTGCTGGTCGCAAACAAACAAGAGGTCCGCTGCGCGTTGCCCCAGGTAGGGCACCCCAGAGGAGATGTTCTTCCGCGGGTGGCTGATCAGGTGATTTTGCCGGATGGCAGCGTGGCCATCGTGTGGGACGAACGCTTTGAAAGCGAAGGAATCCTAGTAAAGCTGAAATATGCCCCGCAGTCCGACGGCAAGCTCCGGAAGCTGCCCCATGCCTTTACCCAACCCCTTCTTTATCAGAAGGAGTTGTACGACATCGGCTGGTTGCGTGTCCAAGAAGGTCGCCTTCCAGCAGCTGTCATTTCCCCCGGGCAGATAACGGCGGTCTTCGCGACCTTACCGCTGGACTCGGACAAAGGTGAGCCCCCAGGACCGCTGATGGAACTACTGGCTGAAGCAGGGGTACCCCGCTCGGCAATTCGAGTTACCGGCTCTCGGGCCTTGGGCCTGCAACAGAGTCATTCTGATTGGGATTTGCTCGTATCAGTGGAAATTTCGACACTGAAACAGGTCCGTGAGCGTCTGGCCCGGGCCATTGCCGAGGGCCGCCTGGCCATTCCACCCCAATCCGGGACTTGGAAGCTGCTAGACCGGATCTTTCCTGGGGGCCGACAAGCCCTGCTGCACCAGCGTCGCTTTGTCGACACTGTTTCCAGTGGTGGTGTGTCAGTCGCATTATGGTTTACCCCTCCTTCACCGCCTGCAACTTATTGCGTTGAGCCGGACTGGACGCTCGCTGGCCGGGCAGTCGTATACGGCACGGTGACCTACGCGGAACAAGCCCCATACAAACGAGCAGAATATATCGTGCATGACCACCAAGGGTCTGTGCGGGTAACCTGCTATCACAAAGCGGCCAATCTGCTCCGGGCGGGGGATGTGGTGTCCGTCAGCGGCTGGCTGCTTCGACGGGACAATCTCCGGCATCTTATCCAAATTTTGCCAATCCCGGATCGAATACTGTGGTGGAGGACGACTACCACCTGAAAAGGAGGCCCCAGCGATGCAGCCCTGGTATCGACTGGACAATAACGAGGGGAAAATCGAGTTCCAGCCACATGAGCATCGTTATTGGCCCCCGGAAATCATTCGAGCGTGTCCGCTCCGCCTGATGGGGCACTCCCCCCGCCGATGGATCATCACCGGTCCGGGAGCAATGTGGATGTATGCTCACGTCGCCGCCATCCTGACGAAAGAAGGATACGACTGGACAACCCAACTGGCAGGAGCGCCTGGCACCTCAAATAATTTGGATGGGTGTAAAGGTATACTCAAACCAGTTCCCGAAAAGGGAAGCGCGGTGCTGGAAATGCACTTGACGACCAACGAGCGATTGACCGACAACGCTATTGCTGAATTATTGACACCAACTCTGGAACAACTCCGGCACTCGGCAAGCGGCGGGATCTGCGAATTGTGCCTGACGGGGAAAGCCAACGGCTATGCTTACGCCCTAGCCGCGTCCGCGGCAGTTCAGGGCCGGGTAAAAAAGATCAGTTGTTGGACCCCTGCGGACGGCCTGGTCGTCGTGTACGACGAATCGGGTCAGCAAACAGGTGAACGGTTGGAGCCGCCCGACTGGTTATTCAAACTGGTGTCGCGGCCGCGGACACCGGTGGTAGTCGGTGTGCTAGGCGATCCGAACTGCGGCAAGTCGGTATTCAGTTTGGCTCTCAATCACTTTCGCAGCCGGTTCAAAGGGCGTGAATGTATCGGCTGGCGTCTTGATTGTGATGGAGCTGCTCCAACGACGGATTGGTATCTTTCGCTACTGAGCGAGGATCAAGGACAAGCCAAACGGAAGCGAGAGGCCATCAAGCTATCATGGACCGAGGAGATGGAAAACCAGATTGCGGCGAGGGTTCGACGCTTACGCGATTTTTTCGACGTCGGCATAGCGGATCTGCCCGGGGGCAACCATCGAGTGCGACCGCCACAGCGTGTGCCCCCGCACCGTGAGGTGATCCTGCGGGAAGTGGACACTTTTATCCTGATAGAGCGTATCGATTGCCCCTCCGAGCAGGCCTGGTGCGCGGCCTTGGAACCGCATCAACTGGCTGATCGTATCAAAGTGGTCTTAACCTCTACGGATCCCGACGGACCACCTTGCCTGCACGTTTGGCGGGATGGCGAGGGCATCTGGCGTGGCGAGATCACGGGACTGGACCGCAACAAACGGCCGGACGAACTGGTTAACGGTTATCGAGTGGGAATGGAGTCTTTGTGGACCGCGTTGGTTCCCTCGGAGTGCCCGAAGCTGGCAGCGACCCTCGCTTGATATCCATCATGCACCGCTCGCTACTATTGGCCGGAGTAGGTGTGACAGGCGGTGGGGAGACTCCAACAGCATCGTTGCATACACGCATGAGCAGGGCAAAAAAGCGTCGTGCTGGGCAGACACAGGCAAGAGTACCACGCCGCAGACTTTGTTGCAACATTACATACCAAAACGAGCCGATTTTGCAACTGTCTGCCGAACCCCATGACATAGTGAACAAAACGGGAGTGTATCGGAATCGAACCGACTGGGAGCGTTGTTCACACCCCCCACGGGTTTTGAAGACCCGGGCCGGCACCAGCCGTGCAAACACTCCCCCACTTTCGTCACATCATACGGTTGCAACATATTCTACCCGTTACCGCCCGGGTTGTCCGCAAAACAACACGAGTCATAATGCTGCTATAATTAGGCAATAATTCCCTCCTCCTCTTGTTATCGCAACTCGATGATCCATTCTGACAGACGATTTATGGAAGCAACTGCGAAGCTTGCAATATCAGGCTCCTTTCCGCGTCTGCCAAGTCAGGATCTAGTCGGCCACAAGCCCCTCGCCGCCGCGGCTAGGGAGGGATAACTGCGATATAATTACTCCAGTTCCTGAAAAAGGATTCGCGAATCCGGTTTGGAGTCCTAAGATATAGTTGGCCCTCCGAAGTGATGCAGTCGTTCGTGCGGCAGCGGGCAGCTGTCCTGCCTGATCGGGGAGGAGTTCCCCTCCGTCGTTTGTAGAAGTCCGGGGAGAGTGAGTTATGCGGTGGTGGTGGTTGCCAATGGTAGTGGCCGTGGGGTAGTGTGTCGGTCAGCCCTCCACGTCCTGGTTTTACCGAGACCGGTTTGCAACAAGGACGGAGCGGACCTGAGAC
>JANWVV010000119.1:493-948 GCA_025055795.1 Gemmataceae bacterium | reverse complement strand
CGGTGACAAAGGTTTCGGTCGATCGGTCGCCTGCGGAATCTGACTCCTGACCACACTGGCCACCCACACGGTAACACCCAAGAGCACCATCACCACAAAGCAAGAGCATATGTGCTTCGTTAGCTTCATGACCTCCCCTCGCCGTGGACAAGCGCGGCAGCGTTTCGTTAGATTTACGGAAGCTTATCCTTAAGTCAAGCCAACACGCGCTTGAGTGGCTCCCGCAGATTTTCCTCAGCTTTCAGGAACCTGATTATGCGCGACCACTGGCTGGCTGAACGTACTCGGCTCATTCAAGCGTCGGGGATTCGCCGCGTATTTGACTTAGCCCGCGAGTTGACCAGCTCGATTTGGTTCCCCTCACATGTATGCGCGGCCTGGTTGGGGCACACGGAGGGGATAGTCGATCCGTGTTATCGACAGGTGACAGTTGAGCATTTCGTACTTGCGACCCA
>JANWVV010000119.1:0-483 GCA_025055795.1 Gemmataceae bacterium | reverse complement strand
GCCTATATCCAAACAAATTCCACCTTCCGACACGAGTGGCAAGACTTTTTGGATTCCTCCCCCAAGAGCGACCGACGTACAATCCGACGCACAAGCGACGCAGAATCCGACGTGGCACGGTTTGACATGGAGAGGCAAGGAGTGACACAAGAGGCTGGCAGCACGGAGGATACGTGCAGAATCGCCAATGATTGCGAGGGGAAACAGGAGCACTTTCGAGGTCATGTGGAGACCGTTTACCGACGTTGTCGTCTACGAAATCGACTTCCGGCAGACGGACTAATACTGGCTCGCCCTCCCCGTACCTCCATAATTTATGGTTTTAAGAGTTGACCCGACAACTCGCTCTGGTGGCACGCTGTATCCCTTGTTTGGGGACACACTCTTGAACTTGACAACACGGCTAGTCACAATATGAGAGGGATTAATGGAACGATTTTGGCTGATCGGCGTGATGGAGTTACGATCTCCGGCCTGCAAGCA
>JANWVV010000118.1 GCA_025055795.1 Gemmataceae bacterium | reverse complement strand
CATCACTTCAATCAACCCTATGGGTTGGGCGGCGCCTATGGAACTTAGTCTGACGTGCTCAACGCCTTTCGGCATCACTGCATTCAACACTAGGTACCCCGAAGTGGCGGCGCAGTACCGCCTGAACACGTGCTCAACGCCTTTCGGCATCACTGCATTCAACACCCCTCTCCCTGCTGGGAGGTTGCACCGCGTTTGTCATGTGCTCAACGCCTTTCGGCATCACTGAATTCAACACATGATGCAGGAAGCGCGAGAAAAAGAACAACAAGCTGTGCTCAACGCCTTTCGGCATCACTGCATTCAACACATTCTCACACCGGTTATTTTCTCTGCTTATATCCTCTTTAAGTGCTCAACGCCTTTCGGCATCACTGCATTCAACACATATAGTGGTATATAGTTTGTGCGCTGAAAGTAATGTGCTCAACGCCTTTCGGCATCACTGCATTCAACACATGGCGCACTGCTTGAACATCCTTAATTCTCCTAATGATGTGCTCAACGCCTTTCGGCATCACTGCATTCAACACGTTCTGAAGCTGGTGGCATTCACCGTCAGCTTCGCCGCGTGCTCAACGCCTTTCGGCATCACTGCATTCAACACCAGTGCTTTTGCTGAGTTGACGACGGGTGAAAAGGAGTGCTCAACGCCTTTCGGCATCACTGCATTCAACACTTGAAAAGCTAAAAAATACCCCGGAAAAAGTGCCCTCTCTCCTGTGCTCAACGCCTTTCGGCATCACTGCATTCAACACGCTCCGCCAGCCGCTCGTCGCCGGCAAACAGGTTCTCTTGGTGCTCAACGCCTTTCGGCATCACTGCATTCAACACAAGGAAAGGTGATTCGCCAGCGCTTCTGGGTTTCGGATCAGGTGCTCAACGCCTTTCGGCATCACTGCATTCAACACAGCAATCTGCACGCTCAAATCTTCGCCCCGGACATGTGCTCAACGCC
>JANWVV010000117.1 GCA_025055795.1 Gemmataceae bacterium | reverse complement strand
TCTAGGTGTTGAATGCAGTGATGCCGTACGGCGTTGAGCTCGTTATCGAATTTTGAAGATAATTATTCGGACTCTCGGCAGTGTTGAATGCAGTGATGCCGAAAGGCGTTGAGCACACATATTTACATGAACTTGTACGCCGCACCTACAGGTGTTGAATGCAGTGATGCCGAAAGGCGTTGAGCACCAACGCCGAGGAAGTGCAAGCGCGCGACCTCATGCGGGTGTTGAATGCAGTGATGCCGAAAGGCGTTGAGCACCCAGGTAACTGACTTTCCAGTAGAGCCGGTCGTAGGCATTGTGTTGAATGCAGTGATGCCGAAAGGCGTTGAGCACATTATGTACACGAGCACGCACACAATCAGAATCTGAGCGTGTTGAATGCAGTGATGCCGAAAGGCGTTGAGCACGCGCGGTTCACGAAACAACTCCATGAACTTGTTATTGACAAGTGTTGAATGCAGTGATGCCGAAAGGCGTTGAGCACGCGGCACTTTCTAATGCAAGATCGAAAGATTCAAAAATGTGTTGAATGCAGTGATGCCGAAAGGCGTTGAGCACATAGTTTCCGGGTTAGTACCTTCTGAAGGAACGATACGTGTTGAATGCAGTGATGCCGAAAGGCGTTGAGCACTCATTCAGGTTGTATGTGCTCAACACTGCCCGCCACTGGTGTTGAATGCAGTGATGCCGAAAGGCGTTGAGCACGTCCGCGATCCTGTCCCGCTTGTTGAAAGGATCCAGGTGTTGAATGCAGTGATGCCGAAAGGCGTTGAGCACATTACTTTGGGCATCATCAACAATAATCAAATCAGGTGTTGAATGCAGTGATGCCGAAAGGCGTTGAGCACCTAGGTCGTATGTCCGGCAAGCTGTTTCTGGCGGTGTTGAATGCAGTGATGCCGAAAGGCGTTGAGCACGATGGATATCTATCAGGATAGCTAGATTGGTAAATTTTGTGTTGAATG
>JANWVV010000116.1 GCA_025055795.1 Gemmataceae bacterium | reverse complement strand
GCGCGGTACTCGTTGAACTCGTAGAGGTGCTCAACGCCTTTCGGCATCACTGCATTCAACACTAGGCTACGGCAGGCCTCAGGAAAGCTAAGGAAAAGGTGCTCAACGCCTTTCGGCATCACTGCATTCAACACGTCACTATATATGTCAAAATCACACTTCAAAAACATAGTGCTCAACGCCTTTCGGCATCACTGCATTCAACACTGTGACCAGCGGCGGCGTGTGTGGGCGGGTAGTTTTTGTGCTCAACGCCTTTCGGCATCACTGCATTCAACACTGACACTCCTTGGTGCGGTACAAGAGAAGCTTTAGTGTGCTCAACGCCTTTCGGCATCACTGCATTCAACACGAAGCTGGGCAGCTTGCAGAAGATGTTTGAATTTCTGGTGCTCAACGCCTTTCGGCATCACTGCATTCAACACGAAGAAACTAAAACGCAAACAACACCAGCACGAGGAGTGCTCAACGCCTTTCGGCATCACTGCATTCAACACCTCCTCCTGCATGGGTGTTTGCGCCGGCTGTTGAACACGTGCTCAACGCCTTTCGGCATCACTGCATTCAACACTGCTGCGTCGACGTGCAGCCCCTCTTCGCCGTACGGGTCCGTGCTCAACGCCTTTCGGCATCACTGCATTCAACACCTTCGGTAGGAAGGAAGCCAAGATCTTGGATCCTTTGTGCTCAACGCCTTTCGGCATCACTGCATTCAACACCGTGGGGGGACCGAAGCCCGCCCTCTTTTCGAAAGTGTGCTCAACGCCTTTCGGCATCACTGCATTCAACACGGCTAACGGCCTGGGCAAGTGGGCCGGCCGCATTAGAGTGCTCAACGCCTTTCGGCATCACTGCATTCAACACGGCACTTGCAGTTGACGTGCGTACTTAGGAGTGATTTTGGTGCTCAACGCCTTTCGGCATCACTGCATTCAACACACACATGATGCTACATCATCCACACCACGCTGGTATGAGTGCTCAACGCCTTT
>JANWVV010000115.1 GCA_025055795.1 Gemmataceae bacterium | reverse complement strand
GCAGTGATGCCGAAAGGCGTTGAGCACGCTCTCCTTATGGGAGGAGGAGGGGGAGGAGCACCTGTGTTGAATGCAGTGATGCCGAAAGGCGTTGAGCACATTCAAGACTAACCAAAGCTTTGTTTCCTAAATAATTGTGTTGAATGCAGTGCTGCCGAAAGGCGTTGAGCACCACAGTATCTTTTTGATGGTCTGGTGATATGGTGATATGTGTTGAATGCAGTGATGCCGAAAGGCGTTGAGCACGATACATGCACTTTCTAGATATGTTCGGATTTTTCCTAGTGTTGAATGCAGTGATGCCGAAAGGCGTTGAGCACACCCCAGGGCGTGCACGGCAACGGCCCTATCACGTAACGGACGTGTTGAATGCAGTGATGCCGAAAGGCGTTGAGCACACATTGAGGACCCGCCTAGTGTGATACGTCACCGCGTGTGTTGAATGCAGTGATGCCGAAAGGCGTTGAGCACACGTTCAGGCGTTAATGACGAGTCAATTCCCGATAAGTGTTGAATGCAGTGATGCCGAAAGGCGTTGAGCACTACAAAACTGAGCGTACTAGCTCGCGGAGAAAACGGGTGTTGAATGCAGTGATGCCGAAAGGCGTTGAGCACACGGCACACCCAGAAGATACCAATTCGTGTAGTAGGTCGTGTTGAATGCAGTGATGCCGAAAGGCGTTGAGCACCTCCCGCACCGCGACCTGGCGAGTCCACCTCACCCGTGTTGAATGCAGTGATGCCGAAAGGCGTTGAGCACGCTGCACCCTCGACGTTTCTGATGAAGACGGTTAGCCCCGTGTTGAATGCAGTGATGCCGAAAGGCGTTGAGCACACAAAATATAGCTACGATCCACGACTCCCCCACCTAGTGTTGAATGCAGTGATGCCGAAAGGCGTTGAGCACGTTCCAGTTAGTACCGACAGGCGCCCGTTCGCTTTCGTGTTGAATGCAGTGATGCCGAAAGGCGTTGAGCACCTGTAGCTGCATACACCGCTA
>JANWVV010000114.1 GCA_025055795.1 Gemmataceae bacterium | reverse complement strand
CCCTCCTGACCACCCCCCCCAACCCCAACACGAACACACTTACCCAACACGACGCACTTCCGATCTTTGAGCAACTTGCTGTGCTCAACGCCTTTCGGCATCACTGCATTCAACACTAAACACTCCAGGAGTAGGATCGCGACCTGTGTAACGTGCTCAACGCCTTTCGGCATCACTGCATTCAACACCTTCGACAATCGTGTGGCGTTGCGCCATTCGCTGGGTGCTCAACGCCTTTCGGCATCACTGCATTCAACACATGTGCACCGCCATGTTCACGAGCGCAGCCCTTTTGTGCTCAACGCCTTTCGGCATCACTGCATTCAACACCCAGATCATAAAGAGAATTTGATCTGGTAGAGGAGGTGCTCAACGCCTTTCGGCATCACTGCATTCAACACTCGGCTTTCTGCAGTTCGGCCCACGCCCACGCTTCGCATGGTGCTCAACGCCTTTCGGCATCACTGCATTCAACACGTCAGTCGTGGTGCGACGCTGACCGCGGCGGGTATTGTGCTCAACGCCTTTCGGCATCACTGCATTCAACACCTCCGGAACGGATCGCCGGCACATTTCCGCCTTCTAGCCGGGTGCTCAACGCCTTTCGGCATCACTGCATTCAACACGGACAAGGAAGAGGAGGAATACTAATGAACGAAAACGTGCTCAACGCCTTTCGGCATCACTGCATTCAACACGGCAATACAGGGAAGGTACTCACGCTCACGTGTAGGTTTGTGCTCAACGCCTTTCGGCATCACTGCATTCAACACCTTCCCTTGTAAACCATTCAAATGACTTTTCTCTTTGTGCTCAACGCCTTTCGGCATCACTGCATTCAACACAGAAAGTGTAAAACGGCGTTATACTGTTATTCGGGATAAGTGCTCAACGCCTTTCGGCATCACTGCATTCAACACCTATGGATCTACTCAAAATTTGCCGTTGCTTGAATGTGCTCAACGCCTTTCGGCATCACTGCATTCAACACGTAGAGAACGCTGAGTCTGAACTGATGGACGGCT
>JANWVV010000113.1 GCA_025055795.1 Gemmataceae bacterium | reverse complement strand
CTTTCGGCATCACTGCATTCAACACAGGGAAGAAGGAGGGTGTCGGATGGCGATGGCTAACGTGCTCAACGCCTTTCGGCATCACTGCATTCAACACCTCCTTTTAGCCAGCCACCATAGCTGGCTTCATAATATATGAGTGCTCAACGCCTTTCGGCATCACTGCATTCAACACATACCAACACCAAGAGCTGACCCACCGCTCGTGGCGTGTGCTCAACGCCTTTCGGCATCACTGCATTCAACACATTAGTCTCGGTATCCGAGTCAATAACTAGATCAGGTGCTCAACGCCTTTCGGCATCACTGCATTCAACACGTTACGATTTTTTACTTTTCTCCTTATTTTTCAAAGTGCTCAACGCCTTTCGGCATCACTGCATTCAACACAGGGTATCTGCCGGAAGGAGGGGGAGAATGAATGAGTGCTCAACGCCTTTCGGCATCACTGCATTCAACACCACGTCGAAGCGCAAAGATAAGGCATGCGCATGTCCGTGCTCAACGCCTTTCGGCATCACTGCATTCAACACATCAGGAAGTGAATGATCACACTGGCCACAGCTGTCCAAGTGCTCAACGCCTTTCGGCATCACTGCATTCAACACTTCGTCGCGGTAGACAAACAATTGTCCGCCGCGATGTGCTCAACGCCTTTCGGCATCACTGCATTCAACACATAATACCTATAGGCTTAACCTCGGAACCCTCACCAGTGCTCAACGCCTTTCGGCATCACTGCATTCAACACCCCTATCGCGAACTCCGGACATGGATTACCGCTTCTAAGTGCTCAACGCCTTTCGGCATCACTGCATTCAACACGGGCCAGTGCGTTCTGGTAGGCCTTGGTTGCGCGCTTGTGCTCAACGCCTTTCGGCATCACTGCATTCAACACGACGTCGACGTCAGCCGTGTACCGACCGCCCTTCGCAAGGTGCTCAACGCCTTTCGGCATCACTGCATTCAACACGCAACCACGCAGTGGTTCCACAGGCCGAAAAATAGTGCTCAACGCCTTTCGGCATCACT
>JANWVV010000112.1 GCA_025055795.1 Gemmataceae bacterium | reverse complement strand
ACACAAAAAGTGATGGCTCGAGGATTGATCGACTTGGGTACGTGCTCAACGCCTTTCGGCATCACTGCATTCAACACTCAAAGATGTAAACACCCATCGTTTGATTTGGCAATGTGTGCTCAACGCCTTTCGGCATCACTGCATTCAACACAGCGAAAAAGAACTGATCCAGTTTCTGATGCGAGGTGCTCAACGCCTTTCGGCATCACTGCATTCAACACAATCGAGACCTTCGGGCCGCACTACGTCCCCGGCCCGGTGTGCTCAACGCCTTTCGGCATCACTGCATTCAACACACGGGGGAGGATGGTCATGGAAATTTTAGAAAACCTTTACGTGCTCAACGCCTTTCGGCATCACTGCATTCAACACTGGCTCTGGCATTCCGCCTGGTCGTGCTGTTCGATTGGTGTGCTCAACGCCTTTCGGCATCACTGCATTCAACACGACGTAGAAATATGTCACAATTGTCGCAATATAGTTTTTGGGGTGCTCAACGCCTTTCGGCATCACTGCATTCAACACAGAGTGTAATCATGCGATTTAACTTTGCGAAGTAGGTGCTCAACGCCTTTCGGCATCACTGCATTCAACACTAGAAGGTACGAGCAGGAGCTCGTGAGAGTTTTGAAGTGCTCAACGCCTTTCGGCATCACTGCATTCAACACAAACCTCTCTGCCGGCGGGCCAGTATCGGATCGTTGGGTTGTGCTCAACGCCTTTCGGCATCACTGCATTCAACACTGCCTGTTGTTGTAAGTTACTTTTATATCGTCAATGTGCTCAACGCCTTTCGGCATCACTGCATTCAACACACAGCACACCCAGGTGACAATGTTTCCGCAAGTAGGTCGTGTGCTCAACGCCTTTCGGCATCACTGCATTCAACACTATTCCATTGCCTAGTTTCCTTAACGCAGTTAACTTGTGCTCAACGCCTTTCGGCATCACTGCATTCAACACAAAAAGTGATGGCTCGAGGATTGATCGACTTGGGTACGTGCTCAACGCCTTTCGGCATCACTGCATTCAACAC
>JANWVV010000111.1 GCA_025055795.1 Gemmataceae bacterium | reverse complement strand
GCATGTCCGGGGGTGCTGGGCTCTCGAACAACTCTTAGGTGCCCATCAGGAACGTCGCCGCCTTCCATCCCGCAAATGAAGCGGCCGCCGTTACCCCTCTACCCACCCTGCCCCAAGGATACCATTGCATTCTTTTCTCTATTAGCTTTAGTTTCCTATATATACAAATATTTCATATAATCACCATCGTATATATACCATGATTCAGAGTAGAAGCACAAAATGTGTTAATTATGTGATAATTAGGTTAATTTTCAACTTTTTCTAAGTGAATAAACAATGAATTCAAACATAATTCACTTTCCAAATTCATGATATTTTTATTTGTTTGTCAAATCTGGTCAGTAAATAAACAGCGGTGGATACCACTCATTAATCATCGCCATGATGATGAATGTGGCGAGAAGAAGCTGGTTGGTCTTCTTGCTTTTCCGGGGTGGTCCCGGAGGAGGGCCACAGGTTTTCCTAAAAGTTCAGGAGGGGAGACTAGAAGTGCTGCGTCGACGTGCCTTCACTCTGATCGAACTATTGGTGGTGATCGCGATCATCGCGATCCTGATCGGGCTGTTGCTCCCGGCAGTCCAGAAGGTGCGGGAAGCCGCTGCCCGGATGACCTGTCAGAACAACCTGAAGCAAATAGGGCTGGCCATCCACAACTTTCACTCCGCCCAGGGACGGTTCCCCCGCTCCGGCGAGCATCTGGTGACTGTCAACGGTGTGGTGTACCGCAGCCAGTGCCTGCACAGCCCACTGACATTAATCCTGCCATACATCGAGCAGGAGAATGTGTACCGCCAGTTCAATTTGCAGTTCCGTTACAATGAAGGGCCCAATGCCCTGCTGGCTGCCAGCGGGCAAGGACCTGGAGCGGTGATCAGAACCTATTTGTGCCCCAGCCAAAGTTTGCGGTCCAACGATCGCGACTCGGAGGGTTATGCGGCCTCCGACTATGCTATTCTGCCCTATGTAGAAATCAGCACAGCGGCCTCGGCTCTGACAGGTCTGCCAGCGGGTCGATACAACACCGCTATGTCCT
>JANWVV010000110.1 GCA_025055795.1 Gemmataceae bacterium | reverse complement strand
GAAATAGATATGACACTGTATACTGGAGCTCTCGGGTGTTGAATGCAGTGATGCCGAAAGGCGTTGAGCACCGCGCAGCTCTTTTTCAGCCTCTTTGCGGGCCTTCTCGTGTTGAATGCAGTGATGCCGAAAGGCGTTGAGCACACCAACCATGTGCTTCGCTAATGTCATCCACGAAAGTGCGTGTTGAATGCAGTGATGCCGAAAGGCGTTGAGCACCATAGGTAATCCGTCACGTGGTAGGGGCGTGCACGGGTGTTGAATGCAGTGATGCCGAAAGGCGTTGAGCACATTGGGTTTGCGTTTGCATGTATCACCGTATTTACGATGATGTGTTGAATGCAGTGATGCCGAAAGGCGTTGAGCACCTTCTGCGACTCTTTATCGAAGGAACTTAACGCAAGGTGTTGAATGCAGTGATGCCGAAAGGCGTTGAGCACACAAATCCGAATACACCCTCTTCGCAATTTTGGCTTGGTGTTGAATGCAGTGATGCCGAAAGGCGTTGAGCACCAAACCCAATCAAAATCTCAACCATTTCCTCCTCCTGTGTTGAATGCAGTGATGCCGAAAGGCGTTGAGCACACCAAAGTCCTCTTTCTATATAAATGTAACAATTGTCGCGTGTTGAATGCAGTGATGCCGAAAGGCGTTGAGCACCGGGATTTTGTTCGAATAATTTTTCCTCCATCTCTTGTGTGTTGAATGCAGTGATGCCGAAAGGCGTTGAGCACACATGTTTCCGAAGTACGACTACTATGTGACCCTGCTGTGTTGAATGCAGTGATGCCGAAAGGCGTTGAGCACATGGC
This sequence comes from Gemmataceae bacterium, assembly GCA_025055795.1. Lineage (GTDB taxonomy): Bacteria > Planctomycetota > Planctomycetia > Gemmatales > Gemmataceae > Thermogemmata. The sequence continues at coordinate 252 of JANWVV010000110.1, read as the reverse complement.
GGATTCAATGGCAAGTGCTTGCCATTCAAGCGTGTTGAATGCAGTGATGCCGAAAGGCGTTGAGCACGGATTGGAAATTCGGATTGAACACTCGAAATGAAAAGTGTTGAATGCAGTGATGCCGAAAGGCGTTGAGCACGTGATATGGCCGACGCCTTGCGTGTGGCCAGCGAGGGTGTTGAATGCAGTGATGCCGAAAGGCGTTGAGCACTCCCCCGGGCAGGGTGTTGCCGTACACGAGGTCTGCGTGTT
>JANWVV010000010.1 GCA_025055795.1 Gemmataceae bacterium | reverse complement strand
TGCCTCGAATACACCTGTATCAACCAATTCGTATTCGGTCTCATGAATGCCACGCTCCTTGTTTTTCTGCACCAGTTCGGCGTAAGGAAAGGCTTGGAGAGGGTACTTGTATAACCCCTTCAAATAACTGGCAGTAGGGGTCGCGTCAAGGTAATAGTACAGCTCCTTGACGTCCTCACCGTGATTTCCCTCGGGATTGGTCAGTCCGAAGAGGCGTTCTTTGAGGATCGGGTCGACACCGTTCCACAGGGCCACGGCAAAGCAGAGGCGACATTCGCGGTCGGTGAGGCCTAGCAAGCCATCCTCCCCCCAGCGGTACACGCGGCTGCGAGCATGTTCGTGGGGGAAGAATTGCCAGGTGTCACCGTTTTCCGAGTAATCCTCGCGTACCGTCCCCCACTGCCGTTCCGGCAAATAAGGTCCCCATAGCCGCCAGCCTGTGAAATCCATGCTCGCCTTGGCCAACCGTTGTCCCTCTGCCGTTGCATAGACGGATACCCTCTCAGACATGTCTTGCTCCATGAGCTGTTTATCCGTGGTTAGTTGTTCTTATGAGAGATTGTGGACTGCTCGTTGGCAGACCGTCCTCAGGCCAACGACTTCTCATTTCTGCCATTGATTAGCCGATCCCGTATAACCGACAATACCACACTGAATTGCCGAGAACAGAGCATTCAATTACCCCTCTGCCAGAGGGACGAAGCAGATATGGCCGTAGCACCTAATCCCGAATTGGCCCGCATTCGTAACATTGGCGTGGTGGCCCACATTGACGCGGGCAAAACCACAACTACTGAACATTTACTCTATTATTCGGGAGCCAAACACAAGCTGGGGGGGGTCGACGAAGGCACCACGGAAACCGACTACGACCCGGAAGAACAGCAGCGCGGCATTACGATCTACTCCGCTTGCGTAGTGTTTCAATGGGCTGGGCATACGATCAATCTGATCGATACCCCTGGCCATGTCGATTTCACTGCCGAAGTGGAACGGTCGCTACGCGTACTGGATGGCGCCATCGTGGTATTCGACGCCCAAAAGGGTGTCGAGGCCCAATCAGAAACGGTCTGGAAGCAAGCCGACAAATATGGCGTGCCTCGCCTTGTCTTCGTTAACAAAATGGATGTGGTCGGAGCCGATTTCCGCCGTTGTCTGGAAAGCATCCGTGCCCGTCTGACCCCCCATCCGGACGAACATGGCCAACCAGTGCCCGTGGTCGTCCCCATCGGATCCGGTAGCGCTGCCGATAGCCGATCGCCTTTCCGGGGCGTCATCGACCTGATCACGCAGCAGGCACTGTTTTTCGAGCCCGCTGATCTGGGCAAGACCATCCGGACCGCCCCGATCCCCGCCGATTGTCAGGACGAGGTTCGCCAGTGGCGTGAACTGCTCTTCGACGTCCTTACTCGCTATGACGACAAAGATCTGATTACCACCACCGTGCTGGAGGGTCAGGAGCCGGACCCAGCATTCATCCGCCGGCTGATAAGGGAATTGTGTCTGACCCGCCGCCTCTATCCGGTTCTGTGCGGCTCCGGCCGGGAACACATCGGCATCCAACCATTGCTGGACGCTGTGGTTTTCTATCTACCTAGCCCGTTGGACCGCCCTCCCGTGACGGGTTGGGATCCCAAAACCCATAAGGAAATCCGTCGTAAGCCCGACCTGAAGGAACCCTTTTGCGGCCTGGTGTTCAAGGCAGCCTGGCACCCCAGTGGCAATCGTTTTTTTATTCGTGTCTATTCCGGCCTGATGAAACCGGGCATGCGGGCTTACAACCCCGGGAAGGATATCAAAGAGAACATACCCAAGCTGTACCATGTTCATGCTGATCCGGCCCGTGGCCTGGAGGAAATCGATCGGGGGCCTGCCGGCGACATCGTCTGCGTCATCGGCTTGAAAGGAAGCGTTACCGGTGACACTCTGTGCGAAACCGCACACCCTATCCTGCTGGAACCCATCACTTTCGCCGAAGCGGTTGTCAGCCAGTCAATTGAGCCGGAAAGTAGCGCCGATAAGGACAAACTTGCCTTTGCTCTTGAGGTTCTGCAACTGGAAGATCCCACTTTCAAAGTACGCACGGACAAAGAAACTGGTCAAACTCTGATGAGCGGCATGGGGACCTTGCACCTGGAGGTGAAAAAGCACCGGCTGGAGCGGGATTTCCGCTTGAAAGTCCGGGTTGGCAAACCGCGAGTCAGCTATCGGGAAATGCTGCGTGAACCCCGCACAGTCACCGCCCACATCGACCGCCTCGGTGATAAACCCGCCTTTGCCGAGCTGACCGTGGCCTTCACCAACCACAAATCCGACAAACCCGTTGAAGTCACCAGCAGCATTGATCCGGAAACTAATCCCATACCTCCTGCATTTGTCGCGGCAGCACAACGAGCTTTGAGCGAAGCTCTGACCACTGGAGAACTGGGCTATCCTCTCATGCACACCCAGGCCCGTATCGTCGATGCTCGCTTTGATCCACAATTATCATCGGAAGATGCCTTTTTGGCAGCGGCTATCCGTGCTTACCAGGAGGCCATCCACAACAACGTTTTACTGCTCGAACCGATCATGAAGGTGACCGTCTCGACACCTCAGCAATTTCTGGGCAACATTCTGGGCGATCTGGCCGCCCGTCGTGGCGAGATCGATCACCAGGAACTCAGCCCCAGTGGCGATCGGGCAGAGGTGGTGGCCCGCGTCCCCCTTGCGCGGCTGTTCACCTACGCTAACGAACTGCGTAGCCTGAGCCAGGGACGGGCCTCTGTAGCCATCGAACCGTTCAGTTACGAACCGGCCCCGCCCGAAGTGCTGCGGGAATTGCTCGGCGAATAAAAGAATACCCTCCTTTCACAGTCCACGACAAAGCACTATTACGATCCCAGCTGGCTGGGGGTGGGTGCTCCATGGCCACCGCACGCCTTCAAGCATTCCATATAATGAATTATCACGAACGTTTCACATGACATTATGGACGAGGGAACTTTTTTCTTCACGGTCCTCTGTTGTGATCCCAACCCATGATGCCCTCATCGTTGAAAATAGTCAAATACCCCCACCCTGCTTTGCGTCAGAAGGCCCAGCCCGTGCAGGCAATCACGGATGAGGTCCGCCGTGTTGCCGCACGCATGTTCGAGCTGATGTATGAGCACGAAGGGTTAGGTCTGGCAGCTCCTCAAGTGGCCCTTCCCTGGCAGTTGATCGTTCTTAACTTTACGGCCGATCCCGATAAACGGGACAACGAATTGGTGGCCATCAACCCCGTGATTGTGGAAAGCAAAGGATCGGTGGTCGGACGCGAAGGATGTCTCAGCTTTCCCGGTCTGTATCAGAACGTGCGTCGTGCGAAAACGGTCAAGGTGCAGGCTTATGACCTGCAGGGGCGCCTGTACGAGATGGTCTGCCATGATCTGCCTGCCCGGGTCTGGCAACACGAGATTGATCATCTGCACGGCATCCTTTTTATCGACCGCATGGGTTCATTGGGCCGGGAACGCAGCGCCCGCGAACTGCAACAATTCATTGCTGAGTTCGAAGCGGACAAGAAAAAAGGACTGATCTCCGCCGATCTCGTCGCCCAGCTCTGATGAATTGATTAACCACCACCTGCGGTGAAACGAGGTATATGTATTGGTTCCGTTCACTAGAACGTTTGTACATCGAAGCCTGTGCGACAGGGCGTTTGTGTTTACCCGTCCACACTGACGGATTATGTTTCCCAAGGTTATTTTTAGCCAACCATAACGGAAAACAAGGAGCAACTGCCGGCGGGGCTGCTGCGGTTCACGAAGGTGGCCGATTTGTGCTCTGCTATTCACTAGTAGTGCAACTCGCCAAAAGTAACGTTACTTGCCGGGGGATGGCCCAGACTCTTTAAGACTGGCCAGAAAGGCGACCAGATCACGGAGTTGCCGGCGTGTCAGCTTGGTGTGCAGATCACTGGGCATTGCACTGGGGCCTTTACGGCGGGACGCAATGTCGCTTTTGCTGATCACCACTTCCTGGTTTTCGGGGGTGACCAGGCGTATGGTGTCTGTGTCTTCGGACTTAACAACGCCAGTGATAGTACGTTCATCCTGCAGAACCAGGATAACAGTCTCGTACCCTTTGGCGATACGGGCATCGGGAAAGACTATCGCTTCGAGGAAGTAACGACGGTCCTTAGCGGGGTCGGCTGCCAAGCCATTGAGAGGCGGCCCGACGTCCCCTCCTTGACCGTCTAGCTTGTGACAACGCTGGCAATAGACGGCAGGGTTGTTGAGAACGATGTCCCGGCCGCGTGCCGGATCGCCCCCATTAAGGGCTTCACTATAGGGAGCAAGGGGGTCTGGGCTTTTCTGTTGCTTTTGACGGTAGGCCTGCAATTTTTGCTGGAGTGGGGCGAACAGTTTGACTTTTGGCTGGCGTGTCCGCTCTTCTACGGCTTCGAGCAGGTCCAGAAGCAGTTCGGCGGGCACCTGACCGTTGGCGGCGCGGTCGAGCCAATCAGCCAGCAGACGGTCGACGGCTGCCGAGGCTTGGGGCCAGCGACCAAGTGCTAGGAGCGCCTCTTGTCTTTCAATCAGGGGGGCATGGGCATCATCCAGCAGGCGAGCAATCTCGGGCAACAAGTCTTCCGGTGGCCGGCGAGACAGGACCTGACGGGCCGCGGCTCGTAGGCGTGGTTCGGCGGATTGGCGGGCCTGCTGCGCCACCACCAGCAACTCCGGATAGCCAAGTGCTTCCAGAGCATACAGGGCGTCGACCCGCAAGGCGGGGTCTGCCTGCTCCTGACGGACGGTTTGCACCAAAGCCGGTGCGAAATCCTGCAGGCGCAAGCGAGCGATCGTTTGGGCCGCCTGTCGACGGACGGCCTCAGAGCCCAGGAATAGTCGGGGGCCCTGTTGTCGCACAGCGGTCGCTACCGTGGTCACGTCGCGGTGAGGTAGATCCAGCGTCAAGCCTGTAATCGGATCACGGCGTGGTGGTCGCACCCAATCGGCCAATAATTTGAGGGCAAAGATCCGCAGGTGGTCAGCTTCCTGGCTCCGGCCGGCCAGGCGAGCGAGTCGTTCGGCGGCCAGGGCATCCCCAAGCCAGTAATTAGCTGCCGCGGCTCGGTAGGCAATGGCATCCACCAGGCCCGGCTTATCCGTTAAACGTGCCAAAGCAGGTAGGGCCTCGGACACTCGTTCCTCGTAGATGGCTCGGGCTGCCTCGGCTACAATCCGTTCGTCCGCATCCTCCAGAAAAGCGGTGATCCGTGGACTCCGATGCCGGCGTAACGTGAGCACCATACCCAACCGCAGAGCCGGGTGATTCCCCTGCGCGTTGTGTTGCCGGTAGTGGTCCCAGGCCGTCCATAGCTGCTCAGGTGACCGGCATGCGTGGTATAGTCCAACCACCGCTGCGTGACGGATGTAGGGATCCTGGTTATTATTGTTGATCAACATCTCAAACAGAGGTTTGAGGTAGGCGACCCATTCAGATGGCTGCTGCGGTTCAACGGCCGGGCCGATTTTGCCATAAGTAAGTGCAGCGGCCGTACGCACATGGGGTTCGGGATCCCGGATCAACTCCGCCAGGCGGCGATGGAGAGGGAAATGCTTAGGAGTGTGAGAAGGAGGCTGGGATGGCTCAGCGTCCACCTGAGCAGCCTGCCCCCAGCCGAGTGCGGTTCCGATTTGTTCTGCTGCTACCCGGCGTATCTCGGCGTCCGGATCGTCCAACAAGGCGATGCAGGTCCGCAGGGCAGCGGCGCGGACTTCGGTAGGGATAGGTCCAACTGCTGGGGATTGGCGGGCTAATATTCCCAGGCCCCACAGGGCATGCAAGCGGGCCAGGCGGGGAGCCTGCACAGCCAGGGCCGTCGCCCGTAAAGGGGCATCAGCCCGACGACTCACCAACTCCCATTCCGCCTCCCATCGAACTTTCTGATGGGGATGACCCAACAATTCCTGTAACTCCGCCAGACTGCGATGTCCGAATCCCTCCTGCCACAGCTGCCGGGTCTGCTGCACAATTGGTTGACGCTGTACCTGAGGGGCCACGACCCGGAACAACCGTCCTTTGCCAGGCGGATCCCATCCCCCTACCCAATCGCTCCAGTAAAAAGCTCCATCAGGACCAAAATCACAATCCGTGGGCACTATACCTCGCAGGAACGGCTCGGAGCGGAGCAAGGCAAATCCACCCCCTTGAGGGCGGAAGGCGACGTTCCAGATCACGCTGCTATTAGGATCAGCCGTGAAGTCGCAGGCAAAGAAGCTATTGTTATACTGCTCCGGCAGACCCACACCGGGATAGTAAACAATCCCAGCCGGGCCGTTTCCCAGATGGCCGATGGGAGGAATTATCCAGGCCGGTTGCTCCGGATGAGGCAAATGCCAGAGGCGTTCGACATTCCATGGTCCGCGGTTCCCCTGGGGCGTTGCCGGGGTGTGGTACAAGGTACCGTACTGGTAGCCACCACGCCAACCGCTGTCACCGCCCTCCATAACGTAGACCCAGCGGGCCCGATCACCGGCGTCGGAATTATTATCAAACGTGAATAGATACCCCAATGCGTCAAAAGCGAGCTCCTGCGGATTGCGTAGCCCCCAGTGAACCACTTCCAGGCGACTACCATCCAATTCGCACCGTAACACCGCTCCCATGTTCGGATAGAGCAGGCGCCGGCCTTCTTTGGTCACAACATGAAAACCTCGATCACCGATCGAAAAGTACAACCGGCCATCCGGTCCCAAACATAGACCGTGCAAATCATGCCCCAGGAACTGAACCGTCGGACCGAAACCAGTGAACAGACTCTTTTTAACGTCGGCTATCCCATCATGATCGTTGTCTTGCAACAGGTACAGGTCAGGAATACATGCGAAGTAGACACGGCCGTGCCAGGCCAGCACCCCCGCTGCCAAGCCGTCTTGCGGCCGGTTGTATCCGCCGCTGAAAACAGTACTTTTGTCGGCCCGGCCGTTACCACTACCGTCCCAGACCAGACGAAGTTGATCCACGTATTTTTCATACCCCTGATATTTGTGCTTTTTGTACATAGCCAGCAGATCGTCGATGGTGCGGTTGGCCAGGTCTTCGTCCAACCAGTACATGTGGCTACGAGTATCGGGTACTCCCCGCCCGAAACGGTTGGTTTCAGCGATGAATGCCCGGCCGCGTTCGTCAAAACAGAAGGCGACCGGGTTAGCAAGCAGTGGTTCGGCCGCCCACACAGCTACCTGCAACTCCTTGTCGGCTAGGCGAAGCCGGCTGAGCGTTTCTTCCGCCTGACCGGACACTTTGGGGCGTTGCCCCCAACTACGACTGGCCGCCCCACCCCAACACAGTGCAATCCCCAAACTGATTACCACCCCCCCAACAACCATCGGCCAACGGTCCCACTTGCTCCCGAAGATGCCTCGGCTGCTTACCTTGGGGTGAACTGATCGAGACAACGACTCCCTCGACATCACGATTGCTCCCGTAAAGTGGCCCTGAATACGGGGATAATCTAGTAGGTCTATCAGACAACGATCATCACGCCCTGCAGAAAGCCCATATGTACTCCCAGCAGACAAGTTCAGGTCACTTCCAGCACGCCCATTCCTTGCTGTTACTGAACCGCACAATTGTTCCTTGTTTTCGCGCCTCCGTTCGCTATGTTCTCTCCTAAGTCCTCCATGGTGGACCGGCGTTGGCACAGAGCTTGGATCAAGGAGGAAGATCTTTGGCTGAAATCCCCTACGTGTTGATTATTTGCATCGCCGCGGTAGTCTGTCTGACACCGTTGTCGGTTTATTTGCGAATCGTGGCAGCAATAGGACAGCGGAATCGAGCTACTGTGGTCAACGGCGTGTGGGATTTTGTCGGCTTACTGACCGGTTTATCAGGATTTTTATTGTTTGGCGGGGTGCAATTTCTGGCGTTGTTGTTATCGCACTTTCGCTTGGGCTTGCGGGGAGGCTTTGCGGGTTTACGCGCAGGCTGGGAACAGCAATCGACTACCTGGACGGTCCTGGCCATACTTTACATTGTCGGACTTGTCACGTGGATCAGTCTGGTAGTGCTCTCCCGGCGTCGCTCCTGGGTCTTCTACAACGTTACTTCACCGGCCGTCGAAGAATGCATCGAGCGATTGCTGACCCAACTCCAGCTCAATGTCACTCGTGTTGGCAACATCTGGTATGTAGGAGACCAGCCGGTCTGCGAGCTGGAAGTATTCGAACGTGGCAATACGGCCATATTGCGTTGGCTTCATCCCAACAAGCAGCTATACGACCAGTTTGTCCGATTACTCCCGTATCAAGCGGCTACGATACCTCCACCCGTTGACAACTGGGCCGCTTTGTGGTTACGGACCGCTTCCGTGGGTCTGGGCGTTTTCGCCCTCACCTGTCTGGGTCTGCTCGCCTACGCTTTGTTCTGGGTCCGCTGAGTGCTTTTGCCTTGTTGGAATGGGTGTCCCTCACACTTCTGTCAGGATATTCGGGTCACACGGTCTGGTCCGGGTGCAGCAGGTTTGGGCATTCGAGGCAACTTCGCCGCGGCTAAGTGAAGCGTTTTCACGAACGCGAAATTACATTGCGAAAGGCAGCGGGCCACTACCCAATGAGGATCGGTCAACTTTGCCGTCAAATGCTACTGTGGCGACCCGCGACTATTTCCAGCGACTCAGCCAATGGAGAATAGCGGCGGCGTAGTAGGTACCGCTCAGGGAGGGCGGCTCACCTCGGCTGACCGCATAAGCGCCCTGTTTGGTCCGATGGGCGGCCACGAATCGCTCAAGAGCGGCCAGGTCGCGGGGCTGGGACTCCAGATGCACCAGGGCACGCAGAACGCGGTAGGTGGTTTCCAGGTCCGCTTCCTTGGCTGCTTTTTTGCCCCAGCCGCCATCGGCTCGCTGACCCTGACGTAAGTACTGACTCCATTCCAGTCGCAAGGATTCGGGTACAGGATGATTAAGTCGTAGAATCAGAGCAGCGGCGGATCCCAAATCCCGGGCCCCATCCACCGGATCAGACCGGCTGGCTTCCGCGGCCACTTGATTGGCCTGGTCGATCCACGGCTTCAAATCAAACGGGCAGTTTTTGACTCCCAAGGCTTCGACTGCCGCCGCGGCCAGGCGGATCTCCTCGAAGGTCTTGGCCTGACGCTGCAAATAGTTCCACACCGACGCATATTCCTTGGGGGGAATTTGCAGGGCCACGGCAGCCAGAACACCAATGCTTGTGATAATGACATCGGGCTGACCTCCCGGCTCGGCGAATGCACCACTGCTTGCGTCATAGCAACTCATAACGAAGCGGCGATGCCGTTCCACCTGGGGCACAGGGGTTTTCAGGTACTGCAAGGCCCGCACTGCTCCGCTAGTGGCCCGTAGGGACGGCCGCAACGGTTCCTTCTGCCCAGCCGGTGGAGGAAATGGCAAAAAGCCCCCCTGCTCTACCTGAAGCTGCAAAATCCACTGGACCGTCTGTTGGTGGTCCGTGCCTGCCTGTCGGGACACCGAAGCCGGCACCAATCCCGTGACGGTCAGTAACCCGAACATGCCGATGCCTAACCATAATCGCATACAGCTATCTCCAAATAACACGCAATGGCCGGTGACGGTTCACTCAGGATAATCGAAAGAGATAAGCCATATGGCTCATCCTTTAGGGCGGAAGGCACGCACCACGTTTTCGTGGGTTGTTACGAACGGTGCACCGATGAGGTCCAGACAATAGGGTACTGCCGGCATTACCGCCAGAAGGCACTCGCGGATAGCAGCCGGTTTGCCGGGCAGATTGATAATAAGGCTACGTCCTCGGATGCCCGCTGTCTGTCGCGACAGGATGGCCGTCGGCACCGAGCGGAGCGACACCTGCCGCATTAGTTCGCCAAAGCCCGGCAGTAACTTATGGCACACCTTTTCCGTGGCTTCAGGCGTTACGTCACGCGGTGCCGGACCGGTGCCACCCGTGGTGACCACCAGCGAACAGCCTTCTTCATCACACAACTGTCGTAGCGTCTCCTCAATCAGTTTCTGGTCATCGGGTATCAGACGATAAACGGCTTGCCAAGGAGAGCTTAATGCCTCACGGAAAAATTGTTCGATGGCCGGACCGCTCTTATCTTCATAAATCCCTTGGCTGGCCCGGTCTGAAATGGTAACAATACCGATCCGCAATAAGGACGCTTGCTCTGCCATGATAAGACCACTCACCCGCTCTAGCAAACCCCAGTGTGAACACCATTTGCCAACCAAATTAGTCCGTGGTTTACCGTTTCCCCCTTTTCCGCCTTGTCTCCTTCCTCGTTTCCATCAGGCACACTACCCTCCCCAGAAGAAGAGTTGATCGAGAATACAGCTACAGAGACCCTCATCAACGATGAAGGCTCGCTGGAGAGCGTAAAACCCGATGCCGTTCCAGCTATACTACGACAAGATTATGTTGGTAACCAATGGCTGCCATGCAGCTACGTTAATTAGCTGCGAATTTAACAGACGTTTCATGAGCTGATTGAGGACGGCCGGTGCAGAACGGATTCGACCAGATCCATCTTCCAAAGTGAGAGGCGAGGGACATGCGATCCTGGACGTTTGCATCAGCAGGTACTTTATTTTTCGGACGCGGCGTAGTCCGACAACGCCTAGCGGAAGCGTGCGCTCGGTTGAGGGCACGCCGGTTGTTAGTTGTAACCGATCAGGGAGTTGTACGGGCAGGATTAGGCGAGGCGGTGCGAGTAGCAGCGGCGACGGCACAGCTGGAACTTGCCTTTTTCGATCAAGTGACTCCCGAACCTCCCGTGGAAGTTGTCCGCAACTGCGTAGCGGCCGCCCGTGAATGGCAACCTGATGCTGTGATCGGCCTGGGAGGCGGTAGCGCCCTCGACACGGCCAAGTTAACCGCTTTACTGCTGACCCATGGTGGCGATCCTCTTGACTATACAGGCGAAGGGCGTGTCCCTGGTCCCACGCGACCCGTCCTGGCGATTCCAACCACGGCGGGAACGGGTTCGGAGGTCTCCGCTGCAGCCGTTTTCACCGACACAGCCCGGCAGATCAAAGTTTCCTGTCTGAGCCCGTATTTGCGCCCAGCGGTGGCCCTGGTCGATCCGCTTTTGACTGTCACGTGTCCTGCCAAGGTCACCGCCGATGCCGGCATCGATGCCCTGACCCACGCCATTGAGGCATATTGTGCCGTCGCGAACGAGGCGTTCCCACTGCCGGAAGGGGAAGTATCGGTCTATCAGGGGAAAAACCCTATGGCGGATTTGTTTGCCGCGGAAGCGATCCGGCTGATTGGTCGTCACCTGCAAATGGCGGTTCAGGACGGCAGCAATCTGGCCGCCCGTGAGGGAATGGCTCTAGCGGCCACTTTAGCAGGTCTGGCCTTTTCCAACTCCGGTGTAGCGCTTGTTCACGCGATGGAATATCCCCTCGGCGGCGCGGTGCACGTTTCCCACGGGGCAGGTAATGGCTTATTGCTCCCCTACGTCATGCGCTATAACCTACCCGTCCGGAGGCGTGAAATCGCCCAGATCGGCGCTTGGCTGACGGATACCCCTCTAAGCGAGCAGGCAGACGAACCGAGTGCCGTCGCCGAGCGTGCCATTGCAGCTATCGAACGACTCCGCAGTACCATCGGTATTCCGGCTCGCCTCCGTGACATCGGTGTCACACCAGAGATGCTCCCCGAGTTTGCCAGTAAAGCCTTTGCCATAACCCGTCTGCTCCGGGTGAACCCCCGCCGTCCCACCACCCCAGACGAAATTTTGACTATTTATCAGGCTGCGTACTAATACCCTCTGGACGCAGAGGGTGGCTCTTAACGTATTGCAGGGAGCAAAGCCAGAGGCCACTTGACAAATGCGTCGGCAACACTTCGGCCAAGTATTAGAAGGTGGATAGTTACGAAATGTGGATAGTTACAAATAAAGACGCAATTAATTACCTTTTTCCATTATGCGACCGCGACAAGCGAGTGATGATAAAGGATCCCGAGTTGCAAGAGCAGGCATGCCGGAAGCTGGTAATACAGGTTTGGCAGAGGGTAGCGGAGATATAAGTGCACCGCTGCCTGCACCGACTCAATCTATGGATGCATCCGAAGGAACTCAGCAGGAGAGGGTGTTGCAGTCATTATCTCCATCCGTCACCGGGTCATATGGCCGGACAACTCCGCTTGTTGGGAGCAGCATACGCCGGTGCCTAAGTTTGCTTCTCATACTGATCTTATGGATGGGCAGCATTCGTACGGGTAGAATGCTCGCTTCGGCGGAATTACCTCATGACTTTATCCAATATTGGGCTGTGGGCCGCCTCCTTTGGACGGGTGAAAACCCCTACGACGCCGCTTTGCAGCTTCGGGAGCAACGGCACGCCTATCCGCAGCGGGACATCGCTTTGATGATGTGGAATCCGCCCCCCGCGTTAGCCCTGTACGCTCCTTGGGGGTTATTGCCTCCCTGGACGGCTGCAGTGCTGTGGAATGGCCTGCAACTAGTGGCAGTTGTGGCCGCCGCCTTCCTATTGGTCCAGGTCTACGCTCCCTCGGCCACAGTCTGGTGGTTTTTACCACTGACGCTGGGCTTTGTGGGCACCTGGTGGCTGCTTTTCTACGGGCAGAATACCGGCTGGATTTTGCTGGGGCTGGCCGGCTTTGTCTGGGGCCAGCACCGCCAACGCCCATTGCTGGCCGGTTGTTGTGGAGCTTTGACAATTCTCAAGCCCCATTTGCTGCTGGCTTTTGGTCTGTTGTGGCTGACCGATCTGGCCTATAAGGGTCGGCCACGCATGACTGTATTAGCCGGCCTGGGCCTTGTCGCCGCAACTACGGGACTTGCCCTTGGACGTGATCCTGCCATACTGACCCATTTTATTCAGGCCCTGCAGACGCCCTCCCCTTATGCCATTCCCTTGGCTAGTTGGATGTTACCCACGGCCAGTTACTGGTTACGGATATGGCTGGTCCCGGATTCCTTCCTGTTCCAGTTTGTGCCAGCGGTGATAACCAGCGTGGTTTTGCTGGTGTGGAAACTGAAGCAAGGGTCTGGCTGGTCCTGGCCAGAGACGTTGCCGCTTGTTGTCGCAGTGTCGGTCCTGACTACTGGTTATGGCGGCTGGATCTTCGATCTGCCCGTATTGCTGGTGCCCGTAATCGCCATAGCGGCCCGTCTGCTCCGCTGGGGCTACGGTACAGCTTTCTTTCTTGTAACCATCTGGCAACTAAGCGTTACGCTGACCTCGCTGTATTTTTCCGCAACGTTGCACGGCTTCTGGTGGGTAGCTCCTGCGGTGTTAGGGCCGGCAGTGCTCCTGCCATTTCTCGGCCTCCAAGCTGGGTCAAGCTCGCCACCTGGATCGACAAACGCTTGCCCGGTAGCCCACCCCGAGACCGTACATAGCGTAGAATGGAGCAAAAGTTCTCTTGGGCCAAGGTGACAGTACTACCCCACCTTGCACCCTTAACTGCACACACCAACCTAAAGAGAGACTGGGTGCAGGAATTTGGACATGTAAAGGGATCGTACTGCAATCTGGATACGTAGGGTGCCGAAGGGATGGTCCCGCCTCTGTTACCGTTAGATCTGCACATCCGTTAGGGAATTAGTTCACGAAGTTAGTGAACAGTTCACTGTGGGCCTTTGCGACGCTGGAAATCCTGACCAAAGAGGGTCAGAGTGGCCACTTCACCATTGGAGCGCAGGTGGAACTGAGCTTCAAATATACTGCGATCAAACGACACCACTTCCTGCCGCGGCTCCACGGGAATGGCAGTGAACGTGTCGTAGTGATAATGTTCAAGGCGGAAAGTGTAACGCCCCCACCGGAGGTGCAACTGATCATCTTGCAGAAAGACCACGGCGGTGCCATAGGCACGCTGTGCGTACTGACCGCAGTAATCGGGTAGGGGCAACGTCGGCCGGGTATTCGCTTTGCGGGCTTTGAGACGTTTTTGCAACGCGATGGCATTTTGGAAATCGAAGTGGGCCATGTGTTCCTTGCAGATTTTAATCCAGTCAATGGGGGCCAGGCCTAAAAGGCGGTCCACTAGAAGCCGTGTCACAGCTTCCGCAAACAGTGACGGGCGCAGATTAGCCAGCACACAAATGCCAATTTTCGCCTCGGGAATCAACAAGCAGTAAGCGCGGATCCCCGTCAGTGTTCCGCCGTGAGACACACAGACAATACCGCGGTAGTCGTGCACGAACCAGCCCAGACCGTAGGTAGTAAACCGGGTTACTGCCGGGGGGAAATAATAGCTCCAGATCCCTTCGGGCCGGAACAACATCTGCGGAGTGTGAGTTTCCCGTAAATGCCGCTCGGATAGCAACCGCCGACCGTTGTAGATGCCGCCGTTAAGCTGGAACCGTAACCACCGACTCATGTCTTCAACAGTGGAATAAATCCCTCCCGCGCCGCCAACGTGTTCCACCTCGTCCTCCCGTACGGGCACAATCTGTTTGCCGAAGGTAAAGTAATGAGGTGTGACACGGTCCGGGTACAATCGAGCAATCTCCTGGCGACCGGTACTGTGCCACATTTCCAACGGCTCGAAAATCCGCTTTTGTAACGTACCAGCCCAGTCGCTCTGGTTGTAACGTGCAGCAATTAATCCCGCGATGGTGAAAGGAACATTGGTATACTCCCAGGTGCTGCGGAAAGACGTGGATGGCCGGGCCAAACCCCAACGGCGGATCAAATCATGGGTATCCCGGGTCAGACCAGCCCATAGCAAATCATGCCGCGGCATACCAGTGCGATGACATAACAGATCCCGCAGGGTTACCTCGCGATCGGCTAGCTCATCGCTTAGACGGAAGTATTCCAGATGGTCACGTACCTTATCATCCCACTGCAACTTCCCTTGCTCGACAAGCATGGCCACCAGCGTGGCTGTAAACGCCTTGGAGCAGGAAGCTATTGGGAAAAGAGTTTGAGGCGTGACCGGCTCGTTCCCGCCGAGGGACCGTACACCGAATCCCTTCATGTAAATGACTCGGTCCCCCCGTACGACTGCTACGGCAGCGCCAGGAACCTGCATCTCGCGTAATGCCTGTTCTACCAATGCATCGGTTAATGCGGGGTCCAGATCTGCTGCAGAGGCGAGTGTTGGGGCAAAGCCCCAAACCACAACTCCCAGAAAAAGCTGTACTAGCCTATTCGTTGGCTTACTTCGAGAGTACCGCATGGCCGCGTCTCCTCTAGGCATAACCGCTCTTATCGCTGCTGGCATTTTCTTGCATTTTGCAATCACGCGTTGTCCTTCATCTCTGAAAAGCCATTATCCGGCAGAAAGCGGCAGATGGGAAACGCTAACCTGATTCCGCCCCCCGACTCTTATTTGACATCATCAAATTACACGCCGCTCCCCTCTGGACGATCACCCTGATTCAGTGTAGATTTTTCAACGTCTGTCGTTTGTGGTGATGATTGTGCAATTTTTTCACACCGAAGCCCGCTCACCTGCCGAGCAATTGAAACGGACCGACCACCGGCATAGGGTACCATTGATTCGGATCCCATGCCGCACGAGTAATTACTGCCTGATATTCCAACGTTTGCTTCTGAGTGTGGCGGCATTCTGCCAGCTCATTACTATAACAGGCTTACCGAGTTTTCAGAGGCTCTTTTTGCGGGCCCCTGTAGTGACACAGTGGACCACACCATGTGGTCGTCAGAGCTGCGGGTGCGACCCCGCTCAACGTGCAGCTTGTTGCTGTTGCTGTAATCAACATTCACCGGCTGCTGCGAAATTGCCAGTGTCCGCGAGTAGTCCCCCAAAGGTGGCGGCCCAATCCTGGTGGCTAGTCTGGCAAATGCGGCAGTGCCGAGGCTTCCGCGATGACGGCGGGACGCTCACTATCCCCCTGGGCATCATCGGGGATTTGCTGTGCCCTATCCCAATTAGCAGACCGTTTCTCGGTTATGTGATGCTCAACAGTGAGGAATTCACCCACATACCAGCACCTCCCCCGATTCCTCCGCCGCGTGGCATCACTTGTTGACAGCCTAGGCGGTTCTTCCGGCGAACGTGTCCCGCGTCGCTGATACCCCCTGCACGCCAAGCCCCGAAGAGCGTGCCGAACCGTTTGCTGTGTCTACCGCGTTATACCCGTGCTTCTGTGTGCAATCCAAGGGTACTTCTAGCCTACTGGAGGCCTGTCTTGGATTGTGAAGTGTTCGTTTGCTGAACTTTGTTGTTACGGAAAAGCCTAAAGAACTGATGGAGGAACTTACCGTGAATGAGCAACCTTACTACGTCCATAAGCGAGTTGCATTTACCCTGATCGAGCTGCTGGTAGTAATAGCGATCATAGCGATTCTGATTGGACTATTACTTCCAGCGGTGCAGAAGGTCCGGGAGGCGGCCGCCCGTACCACGTGCCAGAATAATTTGAAGCAACTGGGTCTGGCCCTGCACAATCACCACGCCGCTGTGGGGGTCTTTCCACCCGCCCGTCAACCATTTCCGATGGTGTTTTCTCCACTGTCCCGCCTGCTGCCTTATGTGGAGCAAGAGAACCTGCAACGCTTGATCGATTTCACGCAGCCACCGTTGGATTTCTTCAACACGGGGACCAATCCCAACGACAACGCCAGCCCAAATGCGCCCACGAAAATGAGTATCAAACTGTTCCTATGCCCCAGTGATGCTGTGTCGCCAAGGGTTCCCGGATCGAACTACGGTGCCACCAATTATATTGCGTGTGTGGGCACCGGTCTGGTTCAATATGGCAACGTTGCCGTGGGCGATGGCGTTTTCACGGACCAGCCACGCAAGGTTGAACACATCACTGATGGCAGTTCTAATACAGTAGCGTTCAGCGAAACTCTACTCGGTAATGGCGCTACTTCCAGTGGTGTCACTCCGGGCGACTATCGTCGCGAACGATACGTCCTACCGGGGCCTGCCGATCCGACTCCCACAGCCTGTGAATCGGCTACTGGTGGCTCGTGGTCAGGGATGCGTTCCGCCCGCTGGATCGACGGCCACTATGGCAACACCTTGTACAACCACTACTATCCCCCCAACGCCCGCAATTGGGACTGCGGTAACGGCTTCAACAATAAGGGGCTCACGGCCGCCCGCAGCGGCCATCCGGGAGGGGTAAACGTCCTCTATTGTGACGGCAGTGTGCGGTTTATGCGGGATAACATCGATACATCTGTCTGGCGTGCCCTGGCGACGCGTAGCGGCGGCGAAGTTGTCAATGACAATTAAACGAAAATTACTGGGCAATGATGCTCTCACGATAAGTCAATAACCAGCCCGTCGCAATGAATCGCGCACGCGTTTGGTTGAAAATAAGCTCAATACTTACTTGGATCGACAGAAACTAAAAGAGCCGGGGCGTGGGAGTCCATGCCGACTCACAGCCCGCGGTCGCTCACCGGTGCGCGTCAAGGGTGCTTTTGCAACGTTGGTTCGATTGGCATTGGCGTATTTTGTGCGTAGACAATCGGTCAACCGACAAGTTCTTTGATCCAACGGGGCTTCTCGCCTGCGATGTAATACGGTCGGCCGATGTTGTCCCGAATGCTGGCGTTGGTTTCCGGTGTCGGGTCGATGCCCAAGCCGCGGTACAGCGTGGCATACAAGTCCAGGACGCTGACCTCGTCTTTGGTGGCCGCGATGCCGTCCTTGTCGGTCTCACCGTAGACCACACCGCCCTTGATCAGGCCACCGCCGAGAACCACCGACCAGGCTCGGGAGTAGTGATCACGACCAGCGTTGGCGTTAATGCGGGGCGTGCGACCGAAATCACCCATCCAGATCAGCACCGTATCCTGGAGCTTACCACGCTGATACAGATCTTTGACCAGCGTGGCAAAGGCAGCGTCCAGGGTGGGCAGCATACGAGTCAGGGCCGCATGGGTGTTGTTGTGGAGGTCCCAGCCCCCCATTGTAATCTGAACACAAGCCACTCCGGCTTCCACCAACTTGCGAGCCAGCAGGGCGGAACGGCCAAACTGCGTGTTGCCGTATTCTTCCTTCAATTTCGGATCGATCGGTTTGCCATCTAGTTCCTTATCCAGACTGAAGACCTCTTTGCGGGTGGAAACGACCATATTAAGAGCTTTCTCATAGACCTCTCGATGAGCCGTAGCGGCGTCGCCAGGCACGTTCGTTTGGAAGCCGTTCTCAATACGAGCAAATAAGGCAGCGCGCCGAGCAGTACGGCCTTCGTCCACGGGGGAGTTCACGTTCTCGGGGGGTTGACCCGGGTTCTGGATGTTGAATGGGGCATAGCGCATCCCGAGGAAGCCAGCCCCTCCCCGTGGCCCACCCACGGAAATGAAGGCAGGCAGATCCGCGTTACGCATCGCTTCGATGTCCATCGCCTGATAGTAGGCCAGCACGGAGCCGATGGAGGGATAGTCCAGCAACGGATCACGCTGCCGGCCGGTGTTCATCACATATGTGCCCCGATCGTGGTCACCTTCACGTGAATTGAGCGAGCGGATGATCGACAGATGGTTGAAAACCTTGGCCAGCTTGGGGAGGTATTCGGAAATTTGAATGCCGCTGACAACCGTGTTGATGGGCCTGTGCGGTCCGCCGTTGGGGCTGTCCGGCTTCATGTCAAACATGTCAATGGTGGGGGGACCACCGGCCATCCACAAAATGATCAGGCTCTTTTGCTTTTTACGCATCTCCGGAGCGGCCGCCCGTACCCTGGCCAGAAACTCTAGACCGGGTAACGTCAAACCTGCCGCAGCCAGGCTGTGCTGCAAAAAATGCCGGCGATCGGTGATTCCAAACATACTCAAGCCCCCTACTGATGCCTAACCGGTACCTGGTGCTCTCATCGGCCCCTGCGGTGGTTTACTTCTCCATCCAAAAATTCGGAAAATACACTGTCTAGGATTTTGGAAGGTCTACCACCGCTCTGTTATTGTTTCAGACGCCTTACGCTCGCTGAAGTTCCGAAAAAATACCCGTCTCTGAACTTGTCAACTCCTCGGGGTTGACCTGCTATTCCCTATTCGTTGTCGCTGATATTATCATGGTCGTCGATATCGAGTCTAACCGAATGGGGGCGAATCGCTCGCGTAATGTCGATCAAAGTAGGAGATGGGAGATAGCAGCATGCGGAAGTGGATGTTGATCGGTGTTGGGTCTTTTGCTGTGGCTGTTTGCCTATTTGCAACGGCTTCCAGACCTACCCAAGCTACAGAAACCACCCTTCGAGTTGCGCAACAGAAAAAGGACGACCCGAAAAGCACAACGCCTTCCAAGTCCCCATCCAGTCAGGACAAACCTGGTTCTGCCGGTTCTAAACCTAATCCTAGCCCTGCCTCGGAGGGAGTAGTGGAAGTTTACCAGGCCAAGGACGGCTGGCGGTTCCGCATCAAAAATGCAGAAGGGAAATCCCTGGCGATTGGCGTAGTCGCCTATCCAAGTAAAGAAGAGGCGTTGCAGGCGGTACAACAGGTACACCGCGTGCTTAATTTCCAGAAGATTGTTACCCTCGAGCCGAAGGAGAACAAAAAGTAAACGCCCCCGAGCAGAGTTGACGCTAGCTATCGGCTGGGTATTCTGCCGACGTGCTCCCTATGTCCCCCTTTGGTTCGACAAGATTGCTTTGTCAACTCAATTAAGTTTTGCCCAAATCACCATACGCAGTACCGTAACACCAGATGGATTGATTATCAAAATATGTTCTAAGCTACACGTTCTTGTGACGAATTGCTAAAACGATAAAACAATGACACATGAATCAATTGCACTTTCGTCACAGCAAAAATTATAGGCACTCATTAGATAATATGGCACCAACTGCTGTTATGATTGAACCGCTTTGCAATAGCTAGGGTGTGAATCAGGCGTGATCTAGGCGATTAGTTATCGGAACTCGCGAGGGATATACTCCCCTGGCTGGCGTCGCACGAATGGGTAGCGATCCAGGCCAATGACAGGGATTAACCAGTCATGGGTCACCTCGGGATGGATAAAAGCACCAGTCTGAACGTATATCCTGGCCAGTCGGCTGGTGCCTGGTTCCCCGACACGCACAACTGGTTGTATGCGACGATAGAGAACAGGATCAGCGTAGGTAACAGCATGAACACAATGGGCAATGCGGGGATTGAACCACAGAGTATCCAGTACACGATAGCGTACCTGCCCGCTGTTAAGACGGAAAAACCATTGTTTTGCCAGTTCATATCGCAAGGCAGAAATCTCGAACGGCCCCCACATGGAAACTCTATCGTTTTGTTCGGCGGCCCGCTGCATGGTTTCCGCCAGAGTGTAGTTGCGTCCCGCTTGGGGCCAAAGACGCAACGGACGCACAGGTCCCTCAGCGGGGAGCCAACTGATCGTAAACCACTCCACCGCTAAGGATGCATCCGCCTGACGGACAGCCTTGGCAAAAATAGCCCAGGTATGAGCCGTACGCGGACGAAATGGAATCGCTTGACCACCGAACAGAATGAAGTAGTAGCGGCATTGGCCCACGCCTGCCGGCGGTGCCGCCCACGCCGTTTCCTCTAACATTCCGGCGTTACGCTCGGACCAACACCCGCTACTTTGATCGTAAGACTGGCCGGGCCACCCCTGCACCCGACGGAGGTATCCCCGCACCCTTTCTGTTTCGTCATCTTCCTCCGCTTCTACTCCGCTGACTCCCAGCCCCAAGCTGACCGCAACTAGAAGGAGCAGCCGAAGACCCCACCCCGTACTACCTCGCTGTGGCATGACTATCAATCCACTATAGTTGAACCGCGGCTATCCGCCGTTGTTGCTCACTGCATCTGACTACCTACGAAGATTGCAGAAGCTGACGCATCGGTCAGCCTTCCCCCGATGACTATCGGCCGGCTTTAACATCCGGAACAACTGTGACTGTCATTACAAACGAGGATGGTCGACAGATGGATACGGTTACACCCATCCGACCAAGCGCGAGGAAAATAGGGAATGAAGTGAAAACACCAGCAATCCAATCCGTAGGCGATAACGATAGCCAGCGTCTTACAAATGGAGGGGTTTTCCACACCAAGCCATCCGCGCTGCTTCAGCGAGGGCTTCGCTCAAGCTAGGGTGAGGGTGGATGCAACGGGCGACATCCTCGGCACTAGCGTGAAACTCCATCAGAGTGGCACATTCGGCGATAAGTTCCGAAGCCTGCGGTCCGACAATGTGCACCCCCAGCAGACGATCCGTAGCTTCGTCGGCCAGTACCTTGACCCAGCCCCCGCTTTCTCCAAGAGCTTTGGCTCTTCCGTTAGCTAGAAAGGGAAAGCGACCGACCCGATACCGGATTTTTTGCTGCTGGAGCTGTTCTTCCGTCGCGCCGACGCTGGCCACTTCTGGATGAATGTAAATCACGCTGGGAATCGCTGCGTAATTGAGACGCGGTTGCATGCCAGCTAGTCGCTCGGCTACCACCACTCCTTCGGCACTGGCCTTGTGGGCCAGCATTGGCCCAGCTATCAGGTCACCTATGGCAAAAATGTGAGGCACAGCGGTACGATATCCCCCATCTACGGGAAGCCGACCACTGATTGGATCCAGACGCAAGCCCACTTGTTCCAATCCCAGTCCCTCGACGCACGGCTTGCGTCCCACTGCTACCAGAATGCGATCGGCCATAAAATCCCGTTCGGTTCCATCCGGACCCTGGGCGGTTACGATTATCATGTCCCCCTGACGCCGCATCCTGGTAACGCGCATCTGTAAGTGGAACCGCAACCCTTGTCGGCTCAATTGTTTATGGACCTCCGCCGCTACTTCGCCATCGGCCTGAGGGAGCAAGCGGGGTAAGGCCTCCAGCACAGTCACTTCCGCCCCCAAACGTTGCCAGACCGAACCGAGTTCCAGACCGATGTAACCAGCCCCAATCACCAGCAGATGTTGAGGTACCTTGGAGAAATCCAACGCCTCGGTCGAGCTAACCACGCCTTGGCCATCGAAGGGCAGAAAAGGGAGTTCAACAGCGACGCTCCCCGTAGCCAGCAGAATGTACCGTCCTTCCAAGATAAGGCGTTCGCTTTCAACCAGTTGCACCTCCACCTGGTGCCCCCCTACCAGGCGGGCCGATCCGTGATACGATGTGACGCCGTACTTTTTGAATAGATACGCGATCCCTTGCGTCAGTTCATGCACAATCCGTTCCTTGCGTGCAAGTAAGCCGGGCAGATCCAACGATACTCCCGACAATCGCACTCCGTGACTTGCCAGCGCCTGTTGTCGTGCCAAGGCGTACCAGTAACTGGAGTCCAGAAGAGCCTTGGAAGGAATACAACCGATGTTCAGACACGTTCCTCCCAAGCGTGACCGCTTTTCGATGCAGGCGACTTTCAGACCTAGTTGAGCTGCCCGTATGGCGGCCACATAACCCCCCGGCCCTGCACCAATCACAACCAAATCATACATTTCAGCCATAAGGTCGAGTTCCGTTCTTCAACACTCCAGGGTAGTCCCCATCACCAG
Source organism: Gemmataceae bacterium (assembly GCA_025055795.1). Classification (GTDB taxonomy): domain Bacteria; phylum Planctomycetota; class Planctomycetia; order Gemmatales; family Gemmataceae; genus Thermogemmata. The sequence goes on along the minus strand of JANWVV010000010.1, from coordinate 85,015 downwards.
CCCAGGGATCGGTCAGATCGGTCGGGGGCTAGGGTTCAGATTACCTGAGAAAAAGTCATGACAGGTCCAGAAGCAAAACGGCCGGATTTTCAATGCATTCCTTAACCCGAACCAGGAACTGCACTGCCTCCCGGCCATCAATCAGGCGATGATCATAACTAAGAGCCAGATACATCATCGGACGGATAACGATCTGGTCGTTGACCACAACCGGTCGTTTTTGGATGGCATGCATACCCAGAATTGCTGACTGGGGCGGGTTGAGGATAGGCGTGCTTAGGAGCGAACCGAACACGCCACCATTGGTGATGGTAAAGGTGCCCCCTTCCAGGTCCTGGACCGTGATTCGGCCTTCGCGGGCCTTGCGGGCCAGTTCGGCAATCGTCCGCTCGATGTCTGCCAGACTCAAGGTATCTGCATCCCGGATGACCGGTACCATCAGACCACGGTCCGTGCTGACGGCCACACCAATGTCATAGTAATGATGGTAAACGATCTGTTGCCCCTCAATCCGGGCGTTAACAACAGGAAACGCCTTGAGCGCCTCCACCACTGCTTTAACAAAAAAAGACATGAAGCCTGGTTTGACACCATGTTTTTTCTCGAAACGTTCGCCGAATCGCTGACGCAATTCGATGATGGCGGACATGTCCGCTTCGTTGAAAGTGGTCAGCGTGGCTGTGGTCTGCTGGCTTTCCACAAGGCGTTCGGCGATTCGCCGGCGTATGTGACTCATCGGCTCTCGAGTTATGCGTCGCTGGCCTTGGTTCACCGCCACTGCGGCGGAGGGCAGGGACGGAGCTCCAGGAGCGGTAGCCGAAGTCTGGGGTTCTGGAGCGGCAACTCCTGGCGGGCTGCCGTTGCCAGAGGTTCCGATCACAGGACCTGAGGAGGCCGCAGCGTCGAGCGGAGTTGACACGCTTGTGTCGCGCGGGCCAAGGGTGCTAGCCTGCCGCTGCTGTATCGCCGCTAGCACATCCCCCTTGGTGATTCGCCCTCCACGCCCCGTACCCGGCACTTCGGCTGCGGTCAGGTTGGCTTCCGCCAGTAATCGAGCAGCCGCCGGCGAAGGAGGAGGTGACGGCGTAGACGCCCCCTGCGGAGCACTCGCTATAGCTGGGGGAACTGCTGGCGGCGTCGCGCCCTCTGGTGCAGATACAGCAGAGATTGCAGAAATTGGTCCAACCGTTGGGGCACTGCTCCCTCGTGTGGGCAGACGCTCCGTCGCTAATTCAGCAGGAAAAACATTTCTTTCTGGTAATGAACCCGAAGGAGTAGCAGGACTACCATCTGCTCGCGTGACATTGCCACTGGTGGCTGGTGCTTTTTCACCCACGGGTGGAGGCGGGGTAGGTTGTCCGCTGGGGAGGGAAGCGTCCGTGTCAATTACGGCAATCAGACTTCCCACTTTTACAGTTTCGCCCTCCCGTACCCGTAGGGATAGTCGACCCGTCGCTGGGGCCGGGAGCTCCTGAGTGGCTTTGTCGGTGCCCAACTCCGCAATCGGTTCGTCCACTTGGACCCAGGCACCGTCCGGTTTGAGCCAGCGGTTGAGGGTGGCTTCGCTGATCGATTCTCCCACAGTAGGCACCATAACCTGTATCTGCGGCATGACTGACGGCACTCCTGCAATTCAGGGAGCCCTGGCGTCCGGATCCCGATTGTCAGCTCTAAAGGGTGTTCTCCATTCAGCTCTGAAGGGTGTTCTTCATCCTGACAGACCTTTGACCCTACCAACTCGGCGCTGATGGGATCGCCCTGCGGTTATCTGTCTGAGCATGTTTTTGGTGGGATTAAGCATGCCGGCCAGCCCAATTCTTGCTACGCTCATTTCGCCATGCCGGTGTTGGGGTGCCGGCGAGGCTAGCCCGAGCGGACGGAGGGGACAGAGGCAATAGGGGCACCATTGGATGCATCCTCCGCTGCCGACGGCGGTAACCAGCCAACAAACCCGGGGCCAATGGGAGCAGGGGGTGTAACGGCAAAGGCCCCCTCCACTATCAACTCCTGCTCGCGCTGGTGCACGTGATAGGAGCCTGTTGCCGGGCTGGCCCCCGCATCGCGTCCGACGTATTCGACTGGGAATCCCAAGGCCCGCAGCCGCGGTTCCACAAAGGTCCAAGCACCCATGTTCTGCGGTTCTTCTTGGACCCACAGCCACTCCCGACACCGGCGATACCGTCCCAATACCGCGGCCAGTTGTTCCGCTGGCCACGGGTACAACTGCTCTAGACGCACCAGGGCCACGGCCACTGTCTGCAACTGTTCGCGACGCCGCTGCAAATCATAATAAATCTTGCCTGTGCACAACAGTACTCGGGTAACCACCTCGGGATTAGCTCCCCCGTCGTCTAGAACTTCGTGGAAGTGGCCGGCTTCCAGCTCTGTCACCCCCGACTGGGCGGCCGGCAACCGCAACAGGCTTTTAGGCGTCATGACTACCAGCGGTTTACGGAAATGGCGTTTTACTTGCCGCCGTAGCAGATGGAAATACTGAGCCGGGGTGCTAGGATAACACACCTGAATATTATCCTCGGCACACATCTGTAAAAACCGTTCCAGACGCGCCGAGGAATGTTCGGGCCCCTGCCCTTCGTAACCATGTGGTAGCAACAAGACCAGACCGCTGGAGCGGTTCCATTTCGATTCACCCGATACGATGAACTGGTCGATGATCACTTGGGCCCCGTTGGCGAAGTCGCCGAACTGGGCTTCCCACAGAACCAGCGCATAAGGGTCGTCGAGGGAATAGCCATACTCGAAGCCGAGAATGGCGGCCTCGGACAGGCTGCTATCGTAGACTTCGAAAGCGGCTTGATCGGGGGCGAGGTGAGCCAAGGGGTAGTATTCGGCTCCTGTGAGGTAATCGACCAACACACTATGGCGTTGCGAGAAGGTCCCTCGGCGGCTGTCCTGTCCACTGAGACGGACAGGGATCCCTTCCAACAAAAGAGTACCGAAGGCCAGGGCCTCCGCAGTGGCCCAGTCCACCGCTTTGCGCTGTCGCACCGCTTCATGTCGTGCTTGCATCACCTTGACCAGTTGGGGATGCAGGGTAAAACCTTGAGGTAGTTGGATGAACGCATCAGCGACGCGGTCCAACAGCAATCCGGGCGCACCGGTGGCCACCGGCTGGTGGTCGTAGCGGCGGTGCAGGCCCCGCCACCGGCCGCCAAAACCTTCCATCCCCCGGCGGCGGGGCACACGGCTTGGTCCCTGTCCCCGCACCTCCCCCAATGCGGCTTCCAGTTTGCGGCGATACTCAGCTATGGCTACGTCGGCCTGACGTACCGTCTGCTGCAACCGTTCCTGGAACTCGGCATCCAAGGCGGCCACAACCTCGCCGCTGAGGGTGTCCGCCGCTTGCTCCTGAGCCATCCGCGTCAGTCGCTCGGCATAAATCTGTGAGATGGGCCGCTTCTGCTCGATAATGCGACACTGTAACGGCTGGGTAAAACTGGGATTGTCCCCCTCGTTATGGCCCCACTTCCGGTAACATACCAGGTCAATGACTACATCGCGCTGAAATTGCTGGCGAAACTCTAACGCCAATTGGGCAATCGCCACACACGCTTCAGGATCTTCCGCATTGACATGAAAGATCGGTACCTGGACGAACTTGGCGATGTCGGTGCAGTACTGGGTGGAGCGGGCATCGCGGGGATTAGTGGTAAAGCCAATCTGGTTGTTGACGATGATGTGAATGGTACCACCGGTGCGGTAACCGGCCAGATTCATCAGGTTGAAGGTTTCCATGACGATCCCTTGGCCTGCGAAGGCGGCATCGCCATGGATGAGCACGGGCACACCCATTTTGCGTTCCCGGTCCTGATGAAGTCGTTGCTTGCAGCGTACCCGCCCTTGTACCACCGGATCGACGATCTCCAAGTGGCTGGGATTGGGAGTCAGCGAGACGTGAATGGTATGTCCCTCGGCCGTCTGGACGTCCGCGGAAAAGCCCAAGTGATATTTGACATCGCCGTCACCATCGAAGGTGGATTGGGGCAGATAGTTGTCTTCAAACTCGTAAAAGATTTCCGCCAGGGGCTTGCCCAGAATGTTGGCCAGGACGTTGAGGCGTCCGCGGTGGGCCATGCCTAAAACATATTCCCGCACTCCCAGAGCTGGCCCTTTCTCTATCAGGGCATCGAGGATGGGAATAAGGGTTTCACCCCCTTCCAGGGAGAAGCGTTTCTGGCCGACGTATTTGGTGTGCAGGAACTTTTCAAAAGTCTCGGCCTGCAGCAGGGTGATCAGGATACGGTAGCGTTGTCGCAGTCCCAGGTTCCAGCGTCCGCGGGTCGTTTCCAGTCGCTGAGCGATCCAATCGCGGATCTCCAGCGAGTCGATATGCATGAACTCCGCGCCCACACTGCCACAATAAGCGGCCTGTAGATGTTGCAGCAGTTCGTGGAGTCGTACTGTCCCTTCCAGGCCGAATACGGAGGAAGCGTCTACACGTTGATCCAGATCTTCAGTCGTCAGGCCAAAGTTGGCTAAGTCGAGCAAGGGGGAGGTGGCAGTGCTGGCCAACGGGTTAATGGCTGCTTGCAGATGGCCGGCCTGGCGATACCATTGAATCAGGCGTTCAACGCCGATCTGCCGACGCAATTGCGCAGCTGAACAAGCCGCTACGGAGCCATCCAACCGCCCCAATGCAAATTCCATGCCTGCAAAGAAGGCAGCCCAACTCGGCTCCACGGCTTGCGGTTTGTCCCGCCAACGCTGATACAACTCCTCCAGCAGCGTGGCGTTGTCGCTATGCATTGCCTCCCCCTCCCCCATGCTCTCCTGTAGCCAATTATAGGTCGGACATGTCTTTCTACCGCCGGATCATACCCATGTGCCGCTGACCCTGTGCAATCTACAGCCCTAACCTAAACCCTATGCACAATCTACAGCCCCAACCTGACTGGTAATGTTCGACCGTGACAACGTACCCAAACTTGCCTAAAAAATGGACGATCCAACCGTTTTCTACTTGCACTACCGGCAGATTTGCTTGATCCTGAAAACAGTTCTGGATTCTTGAATGATCTTTTCAACCGTAATTGTGGAGGTCACCACCCCATGTTCCGTCTGCGTTCCCGAGTGCCTGCGGCGATTGTTTTGCTAGGAGGAATCGCCGGACTGACTACTAGTCCACATCGGCTGTGGGCTCAAGACAAAGACAAGCAACCTCCTTCCAAGGCCCCGTCCGACTATAAGCTCAAAGTTGGCGATCCCGCGCCTCCACTGAAGGCGGACAAATGGTGGAATGGGGATCCCGTGGGTACCTTGGAGAAAGGCACCGTGTACGTGGTGGAGTTCTGGGCCACCTGGTGTGGGCCGTGCATCGTCATGATGCCTCACATGAGCGAACTCCAACAGCAATACAAAGACAAAGGGGTGGTATTCATCGGCTACACCGCTCAGGATCCGAACAATACTGAAGCCAAGGTGACCGAATTTGTCAAAAAACGGGGCAGTAAACTGAAATACCGCTTCGCCTATAGTGATGATCGCGCCACTTATGACGCCTGGATGCGGGCCGCCGGCCGTACGGGCATCCCCTGTTGCTTTGTGGTGGATCGCAAAGGGCACATTGCCTACATTGGTCATCCGATGTATCTGGACGCGGTCCTGCCCAAAGTAGTGGCCGATCGCTGGGGACCGGATGATCTGGCCACCATTGAAAAGATCGAGCAGGAAGTGGAAAGTGTCTTTGCGGCCTCCCGCCAACCCGCCGAGTTTCTCACCAAACTGGAACAATTCGAAAGCAAGCATCCCGAGCTGGCCGGCATCCCTTACTTCAACTCGCCCCGCATTCTCAGTGCCCTGCAGGCAGGCAAACTGGACCAGGCCCACAAAACAGCCACCCACATTCTGGAAAAAGCTATCAAATACGATGACACCTCTGCTCTGCAAAGCCTTGTTAGCGTTCTGATCACCCCACAGGCCAGCAAGCACCAGGAGATGACGGCCATAGCCATCCGTGCTGCGGAGGCACTGGTTAAAATCAACGGCGAGAAAGACCCGATGGCGCTGTATCTGCTAGCCGAAGCTCACTTTGCTGCCGGCAACAAGGCGAAGGCGAAAGAGATTGGCGCCCAGGCCCTGGCAGCGGCTGCCGATAATCCCCGTCTTAAGCAGCAATTGGAACAACGGATCCGCCGCTACGAAGACTGACTTTTTCAAGGAAACCGCTTGTCCCGATTAGTTCGTCTACTGAGCTGATACCCGTTGGACCAGAGATGGTCTGCGTGTATCGCAAAACGGTTCAGGAAGTCACTGCGGAAGGGGGAGACGAGGAGGAGGCAGAAATAACACTTTCCGCCTGGCGGAGCAGATGAGCCAGTTCGCCGCTGAAAACGAATTGCGGATCGGCGAGTTCCGCCGGGAGCTGCTCCGGACCGACATGGGCAAACATGATGTCGGCCTCGGCCAGTAGCTTGTCGTGCACGGTAGCAGTACCGCGGACCCGGGCCCCGGCTTCGTTGAGGTCCAGCAACTCTACCGTATAGGTGATTTGCTGTCCCGGATGGGCCTCGGCGTGGAAACGTGCTGTCATTTTGGCCAGTATCACGTTTTTACGGTACTGGTGGACATGGCCTACAAGGATGCCACCAGTCTGAGCCAGGCCTTCGAGGATCAAAGGGGCTGGCATGACCGGATATCCCGGGAAGTGGTCAGCAAAGTAGTCTTCTGCCCAGCTCAGGTTTTTAACCGCGGTGGCCCGCCGTCCAGGTTCCAGACGGACAAAGCGATCAATCCAGGTCCAGCGCATGGGTAGTTCTCGACGGCCGCACCCCGGGACTAACCCTGGTGTTCCTTCCAGCCACTGCCCAGGCAATAAGCACCATCTCAGGACTGCGGTGCGGTGGCTGCCAGACGCGATTGTAAATAGCGGACGATCAGATCCACGGTGAAAAGATCCTCGATGCGGTCCAGGCGGGGGTTTTCCCGAAAGCTGCTCAGATCGGCATAGGGCATGCGGCGTTGCAGCTCTGCCAGTCCCTCAGCGGTCACCTGACCGTTGCTCACAAAGCGGGGATCTCCCTGGAAGATCGACTCAGGGAACAAGTCTTCCCGCGGAATGCGCAGGCCGAATTGCTTTTCCAGGCGGAAGACGATGTCGAGGAAGTCGATAGACTCGGCATTCAGATCGGCTTTGAGGCGGGAGTGCGGGGACACCTCTTGTTCCTCGACGTTGAGGGCTTCCACCAGAATGGAACGGACTTTGGCAAAGATCTCGTCGTAGGTCATGAGTCATGTTCTCCGCGAACAATCAAGCCGTATGTGCGGCTCCCAGGCTCAGCCCGCCGTCTACGGTGATCACCTGGCCTGTGATGTAACTGGCGCCCGGTCCGGCAAGGAACAGGACCACGGCGGCGACGTCCTCAGGCCGGCCCAGACGCCGGACCGGTATCCACTTTTTCAAATTCTCCTCACCAGCCAAGGCACGGACCGCCTGGCTCATGTCGGTCTCGATAAAGCCGGGGGCCACGGCGTTGACCAGGACGTTACGCCGTGCCAATTCCACGGCTAGAGCTCGCGTGAAACTGTTCAGCGCCCCCTTGCTGGCGGCATAGTTGGTCTGGCCAGGGTTCACATGCTCGGCTGCGACGCTGGAAATATTGATAATCCGTCCTGACCGTTGTTTGAAGGCCATCTGTCGGGCCACGGCCCTGCAAAAGGCAAAAGCACCCCCCAAATTCGTCTGCAACACCGTGTTCCAGTCGTCGGCATCCATCTGCAGGAACAATTTGTCGCGAATGATTCCGGCATTGTTGACCAGAATATCCACTCGTCCCCATTCCGCCACTACAGTGTCGACGATCTGTTCGGCGGTTTTGGGATCGCTGACGTCACCCTGGTAGGCTTTGGCAACACCTCCACTTTGGGTAATCTGGGTCTGGAGTGCCTGGGCCGCTTCAACACTGCCGCGGTAGACGAAAGCCACTTTGGCTCCCTCCCGGGCCATAGCTTCGACGATGGCCCGGCCGATCCCCCGGCTGCCGCCCGTTACGATGGCCACCTGATCCTGCAACTGTCCCATAACTCCCCACCCTGAAGGCGGAAACAGCTCAGCGAGCCTCGCTTCTGGCCGGAGCCGCCCCGGAAGCGGTCGCCGAATCCCACCACTGACCGATCAACGCCTGCCAGCGCTGCTGCCAGTAATCCTGCAACTGAGCATCGCGGGCGGCCCCCCACGGACCACAGCAAGACAAACTATACCCGAATAGACTGAACTGCGCGAAGACCGTCTGGTCGCCATCGTCATTGCGGCCCACTGCCTTGAAGCTGGCCGTCGTATCTGTGCTGCTCAGTAGCTCGGCTGTGATTTCCAGTTGCCGACCGGGAACCATAAAGGTTCCAAATTTGACCTGCTTGACTTCACGCAGCACGATGACCGGGTGGGCCCATTGGCTGCTTACTCGCCAAAGCCATGCCGCTGCCTCTACACACGCTTGAAGCATCAGGACGCCCGGCATGATCGGGAAACGCGGAAAATGATCCGCCAGGTACTCCTCACCCAGGGCCAGTAACTTGACAGCAGTCAACTTGCGCCCAGGCGTGCAGGAGACTATCCGATCAATCAGTTGGAAGCGCATCCTGTCCTCCAGTGCCGTCCGCCCCTTTGCCCAGGGGCAATCGGCTCCCCGTGCTTCATTAGCATGTCGATTTAAGAATAGGCAGTATATACAGCTAATGCCCCACGGACAAGGGCAGAGCAAAAGCGGAGGCGAGCGAGCCAGGAGCGGTCAGGCCGGTGTCAGCCCTAAGCTGATCCTGCGGGCCTCCTCGGCCATTTTCTGGACGTCCTGACTGATCCGCATGGAGCAGAATTTGGGACCACACATGGAGCAGAACTTGGCGCTTTTGAACACTTCCTGGGGCAAGGTTTCGTCATGCATCCGGCGAGCCGTTTCGGGGTCCAAGGACAATTCGAACTGCCTGTTCCAGTCGAATTCGAAGCGGGCCTTGCTCAGGGCGTCGTCACGCAGACGGGCCCCTCTACGACCCCGAGCGATGTCACCGGCGTGGGCGGCGATCTTGTAAGCGATCACTCCCTGACGCACGTCGTCCTTGTTGGGCAAGCCCAGGTGCTCTTTAGGTGTTACATAGCACAGCATGGCCGCCCCGGCCTCCGCCGCTAAAGCCGCCCCGATGGCACTGGTAATGTGGTCGTAGCCGGGGGCAATGTCCGTCACCAGTGGTCCCAGGACGTAAAACGGAGCATCGTGGCACAGTTCTCGTTCCTTTTCCACGTTCATCTTGACTAGATGTAAAGGTATGTGCCCAGGCCCTTCGATCATCACCTGGCAGCCATGTTGCCAGGCTTTCAGGGTCAACTCTCCGAGGGTTTTCAGTTCGGCAAATTGGGCCTGGTCGTTCGCATCTGCCAGGCAGCCGGGGCGCAGGCCGTCACCCAGGGAAAACGTCACGTCGTAGGCCCGCATGATTTCACACAGTTCGTCAAAGTGAGTGTACCAGGGGTTCTGCTGGTGATGAGCGATCATCCAGGCGGCGATGAGCGAACCACCGCGACTGACTATCCCTGTGACACGATCTTTGGTCAGCGGGAGATATTCCAAAAGCACTCCGGCGTGAATGGTCATGTAATCTACGCCTTGCCGGGCCTGATGCTCGACCATGTCCAGCAGTTGGCGGGGGGTGAGGTCACGCACGTCCTTGACCTGCTGCACCGCCTGGTAGATAGGCACCGTTCCAATGGGTACAGGACTGGCATCGATAATGGCCTGTCGGATGGCATCGATGTTTCCCCCGGTGGACAGGTCCATCACAGTATCGGCACCGAGATGTACAGCGGTGTGGAGTTTTTCCAACTCGTCATCGATGGTGCCGGTGACCGCCGAGTTGCCGATGTTGGCATTAATTTTGCAGCGAGCGGCCACGCCAATGCACATGGGTTCCAGCCGCTTTTGCAAATGCACCTTATTGGCCGGGATGACCATGCGTCCGCGAGCCACTTCTGATCGGATCAGTTCCGGCTCCAGGTCTTCCCGCCGTGCGACATATTCCATCTCTGGGGTGATGATACCTTGACGGGCAGCTTCCAACTGTGTCATGGCTGTTTACTCTCTCTGGTGTGAACCAGAGCCACGCCTTGAGGGCCTGCGTCCAACGTCCCTGTGCTGGAGTGGCACAACCCAGTGGGAGATCGCTCGGTTTGTGGGAAAGGACCAGCCGCGGCCCTGGTGATGGGAATCGCCTCCCTCAACGGCATGACCCGTTCAGGTTCCAAGGGTATGATCTCAGCCCAGGTCCCGCGCCCGGGCACCCCCGGCGAACTACTGTCGTTGTAGCTAGTCGGCTACATCGGCGGCTATCAGCCGCTTGTCTTCCGATGGCTTCCCTACACTCGCTACTGTTAGTCGGTGAGGACGGCCAGCAAATATATTATGCGAGCAAAACCGCTATTTTTCTCCTCCGTGGCATCCCAGTTCCGTCTATTTTCCTCCGTCTATTTTTCTCCGGCGGCCCGTGCCAGGTCTTCATCGCGACCGGCCACCAGCAGGGTTTCCGAGCCCTTCAGGACGGTGTCCGGGTCAGGGGTGGATACAATCTTGTCATGCAAAACGTCGTGCATGGCAATCACGGTGATACCGTAGCGCCGGGGCAACTCCAACTCCCGAAGCGATTTACCCACCCATTCGTCCCGGACGGCCATTTCCTGCAGACTGAACCCTGCGGCCAGGCGCACATAGTTCAGAATGGCAGCTCCCGACAGGCGCGAAGCCAACTCCAGCGCTGTGTCGCGTTCGGGGAATATGGTTTCCGTTGCCCCCACCCGTTCCATTACCCGGGCATGATCGCGGGAGACCACCTTGACGTAAACGTCCTTGACCCCCAGGTCGCGTAAGGCCAGAGTAGCCAGAATACTGGCCGTGATGTCGTCGCCTGTGCTGACGATGCCAACGTCGGCATTGCGGGCCCCGACCCGTTCCAGTGCCTCGACACTGCGTCCATCGGCTACCACGGCCCGGGTCACAAACGGAGCGATCCGATCCACCGCTTCCTCCCGCGGATCGACAGCAATCACCTCGTGACCTTTGGCATGCAGTGCTTCAGCCGCACTGGCCCCAAAATTCCCCAAACCGATAACCACAAACCGTTTCATCGAGTGCCGTCCTTGCTTTGGCCCAGACGCCCCCCAAATCTACCCTCAACACTATCTTGTTCGCTGAATCTCAATAAAACTCAGGCCTGAACCGTTTTACGTCCGTTCCAGTATCTCTATCCTCACCTCCCACAATCATTTAACCAACTATTTGTATTTGCTTTTATTGTTACCGTCCCTGTCCGTTATGGATTGTCTCTTGGCCACCCCGCGCACCTGGGCCAAGGCACGCCCGCCAAAACTACAGACACCTCGGCCTCAGTCGTTATCTGCCATTGCCAACTCATCAACGTTTACCATTCATCACAACTGCCATCCGTGTACTTATAGAATACACAGTCACGCACCAAGCTGCAGAACAGCGGACTGTGCCGACATCCTTTCGATTGCAATCATCCCTTAACCACTCGGTTTTCTTGGATTAACGCACAGCTAGTCAATGTGCGATACCGTTTTGGTTTGACTTTCCCGGTTTTTTTGTTCATAATTATATAAAGTGTTCACATGAACAACAAGCATGGTGACAGCAGTCCGCCTGCTTGATCGCTTACTATGATGTCTTGAGGGACGTGTCCGTTCGGTCCGCTTATCCCGGCGGAGTTCAGGTAAGGCTGCAGCTCGCGAGTGTACACAAAGGCCAGTATGCAAGGCAGAGCAAGTCTGGCGAGTGCTGAGCATGGGCGGGCTACCAACCCGAGGAACAACCAGGGGTAGACGGCATGGGTGGAGCAAACATTGAACACGTGGAAATGTCAGGGCACATCATTGATTCCCTGCTGCTGCCGAAGGTACTTGATGCGATTTTAGCCCGCGGAGGGCGTTACCAGATCCTGGAATTCCGCTTGGGTGAACGGCAGGATGACCCTAGCTATGCCCGTCTGGAGGTAAGGGCCGATAGTGCCGAGCAGTTAGAAACAATCTTGGCAGAGATCCACCAGCATGGTGCCGAGCCGATCCACAAGGAAGATTGCCGTCTGGTGGCCGCCGACATGGACGGAGCATTCCCTGACGGATTCTACTGCACGACCAACTTTCGCACCCAGGTGCGTTTGCAGGGCGAATGGATCGATGTGGAAGACCAGGAGATGGATTGTGGGATTGTGGTAGACGCGGAGGGGGGAGCGGCCCGCTGCGTGCCGATGGCCTCCGTCCGACGGGGCGACCTGGTAGTGGTCGGCCGACGAGGCGTGCGTGTCTTCCCGCCAGAATCGGAGACACGGCGGCGTGATCTGTTCGAATTCATGGCCAGCCCGATTTCCAGCGAACGACCTAAATCGGCTAGCATCCGGGAAATTGCCCAGATGATGCGTCGCACGCGGGAAGCAGGGGAGAAAATCCTGGCGGTGCTTGGCCCGGCTGTCGTGCACACCGGCGGTGCCGAACTGGTGGCCTGGCTGATCCGCCATGGCTACATCGACATCCTGTTTGCCGGCAATGCCCTGGCCACTCACGACATGGAACAAGCCTTTTATGGTACCAGTCTGGGCGTCTCTTTGGACCGTGGTCTGCCTACGGCCGAGGGACACGAGCACCACTTGCGTACCATCAACACCATCCGCCGGCTGGGCGGCATCCGCCAGGCTGTCGCCCTGGGCAAACTGAAAAGCGGCATCATGTACGAATGCATCATGCGAGACATCCCCTTCGTGCTAGCCGGCAGCATCCGTGACGATGGCCCGCTACCGGAGGTCATTACAGACACCTTGCGAGCCCAAGATGCCATGCGCGAACTGATCCCCGGCGTCGGCTTCTGCCTGATGATTGCCACCACGCTCCACTCAGTGGCCGTGGGCAACCTTTTACCCGCCTGGGTAAAAGTCGCCTGCGTAGACATCAACCCTGCCACCGTCACCAAACTGATGGACCGGGGCACCACCCAGACCGTGGGGATTGTCTCGGACGCTGAACCGTTTCTCCGCCTGCTGGTCGCAGAGTTGAAAGGCGAACGCACCACAGCCGGTCTTGGACTAGACGGCGACACCCACCGGACTCGAACCCCCTGCCCAGCCACCCCACCCCAATCATGACCCGCTGATATCGACCGAGAAGATTCATCGCCCCATCCTTCAGCCCTGCCTTTAATCGTATGGCTCCGGCCGAAAGTTCAGACACCAGGTAACGATCATGACAACACCCAGGATTCTGATGTGTCCGCCGGATCACTATGGGATCGAGTACGAAATCAATCCGTGGATGAATCGTTCCCTGGGCGCGATCCGGGCCTTGGCATTCCGGCAGTGGAACCAACTGCGTGAGACACTGGTGTCGCTGGGTGTGCAGGTGGAACTATTGTCACCGCAACCGGGCCTGCCTGATCTGGTTTTTACGGCCAATGCAGGCCTGGTTTACAAGGACGTTTTTATCAGCAGCCGCTTCCGCTACGAGGTGCGGGCACGGGAATCGCCCTACTACGACGCCTGGTTTGCAGCGCACGGCTTTCACGTCGAGCACTTGCCCGAGGGTATGTATCATGAAGGGGCAGGAGATGCCCTTTTTTGCGGGGAAACCCTATTTGCGGGTTATCGCATCCGCTCGGACGCTCTCGCCCATCAATGGGTGGGACAACGGTTTGGCATTCGTGTCCTACCGCTGGAACTCGTCAATCCCCGCTTCTATCACCTGGACACCTGCTTTTGTCCGTTGGCACCCGGCGAGGCCCTGTATTACCCCCCCGCGTTCGACGCTTATGGTCGACGCGTCTTGCAAAGTCACATTCCCAAACTGATGGAAGTGAACGAGGCCGAGGCCCACCGCTTCGGGTGCAATGCCGTGGTGGTCGGCAAGACGGTAATCCATAACAGCCGCTGTCCCCAACTGGCCGCCACATTGGCCGAGGCTGGCTACCGCTCCATTGAAGTGGAACTGGACGAATTTCTTAAAGCCGGTGGTAGCGCCAAATGCCTGACACTACGCCTGGACGGCGAGGAAGCCGCTGGCTGGAAATACCATTGAGATCAACAACACAGGCATACCTTTTCGACCCCGAACGCTGCCGTTATCCCGCCCCAGGTATACCCATCCAACTTCGATAATCTCACCAGAAGTTATACCGAGAAAAAACAAATGACTCACATTCAACTGCTGCTGGTTAGGAAGGTCGCCTTTCCCGACCCGGGGGCCGTGAACAATTGATCGAGTGATAAATTCCGGTCCATGTTCACGGAGATGGATGGATGATGGAGCGGAACGACCCTCTGCCTGCATTCTTAACCCGGAGAGTTCCACCCGGGCTGAGGCGATGGGTACGCAACCGGAACGATCGTTGACTGGAGGAATCAGGTGATGAGCCGGGCCCTAGCGGAAGCGATCTGGTGGGCCGGCGTCCGTGCCGTGGATCCCGCGTTGCTAGTAGAACAGGCCGTGCGTAGTGAACCGGCGCTGTACCAGGCCCCCCGGATTATAGTGGTTGGTGCCGGGAAGGCCGGTGCCGGCATGGCCGCGGGCGTGGAAAAGGCCTTGGCCGACCGGCTGGACCGGTTAGTCGGCCTGATTAACGTACCAGCTGGCCTGACCGCCCCCCTGCACCGAATACGCCTCCATGCGGCCCGACCAGCCGGTGTGAATGAGCCCCGTCCCGAGGGAGTCGCTGGGGCAGAGGCCATGCTCCAACTGCTGCGCACGGCCGGGCCGCAGGACGTGGCGTTGTGCCTGCTATCTGGCGGTGGTTCAGCCTTGCTGCCTGCCCCGGCTCCTGGACTGACCCTGGAAGATAAACTGGCTGTTACCCGGCTGCTGCACCGCAGCGGAGCCACCATCGCCGAGATCAATTGTGTTCGCAAGCATCTGTCCCAAGTGAAAGGAGGCCGACTGGCTCAGGCCTTCCGGGGGCAGCTGCTGTTGACCCTGATCATCTCCGACGTCATCGGCGATCCAATCGACGTTATCGCTTCCGGCCCGACCGTCGCGGACCCGACCACTTATGCCGATGCCTGTCACGTTCTGCAGCGTTACGGTCTGTGGACGGTGATACCCGCGGCGGTGCGTCAGCATCTGGAAGCAGGATGTCGCGGCGAGATCCCTGAAACAGCCAAAGTGCTTCCCCCCTCGGTCCGTCACCGAATCATCGGCAACAATCGGCTGGCCCTGGATGCCGCCCGACAATACGCCACCGCCCTGGGATACCAGGTGTTGGATTGTGGGGCCTTCATCGAAGGTGAAACCCGTTGGGTAGCCCAGGTGTGCGCCGGATTGATCCGCAGCATCCTGCAGGATGGTCAACCTGTATCTCCCCCCGCTTGTTTGTTAATGGGTGGAGAAACCACGGTCAGTCTGGGCCCTGATAGCGGTCAAGGCGGACGAAATCAGGAATTTGTTCTGGCCCTGTGCGGATTTCTTGGAACACCCCACCTGCAAGCGGTGACCGTTCTCAGCGGCGGCACCGATGGCGAAGATGGCCCAACCGACGCCGCCGGGGCCGTGGCCGACGCCGAGATCTGGAAAACCGCTTCCCAAGCCGGATTGCGATGGCAAGACTACCTGGCCCGCCACGACAGCTACACCTTCTGGAAACAAGCCGGTGGATTGTTCCAGACCGGACTAACAGGGACCAATGTAATGGACCTGCGTGTAATCCTGATCGGCACACCCTGATTAGGTGGATTAGAGTTGAAACGCCTCTTAACCCTCAGTCTGCCTCACGGCACTGCCCTCCCGCAGGCAGCGGTGCGCTGATACGATCAACCTAACATCCTTATAAGGGACCAATACGGCTTTTGCCTTGCACTTTTCTAGCTTACATGCACTCTGACCAGGTCACTCCGTGGGCAACGAGCAAAAGCTAAGGTTACGTCGCCCCGTAATAAACATAACGATGGATTGGGTCTGATTTTACACAGACTCAATCAATCCCCGTCGCCTTTGCTGCTCTCCGCTAGAGGTTTGACAAGCGTTGGCCAATCAGCCAAATCGTACCGACGCACGGGATGAGTAGATTTTGCAGACGTTAGGGAAGGCCTTTTTGTAAAAGCTACAAAGAATCGGCTGCAGTTATGGAAAAAGCAGGCATTTTTGCGCTTTAAGTGCAGTGGGCTACCGGTCTTGGTGACTGGCACGGTAGTTGCTGAGATTTTCCAACGTCCTGAAAGGCTCGGAGTGGTCCCGCCGGAGGCGTCTCGATTGCACCGGGTTAGGGGCCGGCAGAGAAGAGGCAGGGCGTGGTCCGGAACCCACGCCGATCGCCACAAGCGGAGGACAACGAACGCCGTTAACGGTTGCGTTGCTCCTCCGCTTGACGTTTTTGACTTGAACAGTTAGCACCGCCTGACTCATCGCCCCTGAATCAGGGAGTCGTCCGACTATCTGTAACGTCCACAGGTCTTGTGTGCTGTGGATAGTTCGCCGGCCTCGTCGCCAAGGCCATGCCCGCGGACGACGAGGCGAAATGTCAGGTGGTCACTTTTTGGCAAATTTCGCCGCAAGGCCGTTGGCGGAAAGGGGTAATATCTGCTAGGCTGATCAATAATTTCGTTCCCGGTAGTCTGATTTCAGCCCCCCTTGCACTTTTCCGGAGGCCGAATCGTAATGAGTATTCTGCTTCAAACGCTGCGTTTGGCCGGCGTATGGCTCCTTGGAGCCGGTTTGGCAACGGTCGCGCTGGCCCAGGAGCCTGCCGCAACCAAAGTTCAAACGGTCAAAACGGGGTTTATCGAGCGGGTGTACAAAAACGCTGACGGTTCTGAATCGCCCTACGTTGTGTTTATTCCTCATGATTACGACGGCAGCAAGGCTTATCCGGTCATTCTGTTTTTGCATGGTGCAGGCGAAACGAAAGACCCGACCGGCAAGAAGAAATCCGGCAAAATGCCCGTGGAAGTGGGGATTGGACCCGCGATCAAAAAACGCGAAAAAACCTTCGCCTTCATAGTGGTCATCCCCCGGGCAGAAGGTTTTGGTTGGGGAGCCACAACCGCTAATGGGAAACGGGCCATCGCCATTTTGGACGAGGTTATGCGGGACTACAAGGTCGACCCACAACGGCAGTATCTGACGGGTTTGTCAATGGGCGGTATGGGCACCTGGAGTCTGGCCTTGGCCTATCCGGACCGCTGGGCGGCTATCGTACCGATTTGCGGACGCGGTGATCCTTCCTCAGTGGCCAAAATCAAGCACATTCCCTGCTGGTGCTTCCATGGGGATGCGGACACCGCGGTACCTGTGTCCGGCTCACGGGACATGATCGAGGCTCTACGCCAGGCCGGCGCCCAGCCTAAATACACCGAATATCCCGGCGTTGGCCATAACTGCTGGGACCGCGCCTACAACACCGACGAACTGTACAAATGGCTGCTGGAACAGCGGCGGAAATGACCAACATCGGCTCACGGACATGCTCTAATGGACATCGGCCAATCGGCCGGTGACGTGTTCTGATGACCCCTTTTCTGCAAGAAGGAGGCCATTGTATGAGCGATTCCGTCCATCGGCGTCAGTTCCTGGCCTGGAGTGCCGCTACAGGAGCAGTTATGACGCTTCCGGCCGCCAGCTACAGCCGGATTCAAGGGGCTAACGACAAGCTGCGCATCGCTTTTCTAGGGGTAGGAGGCCGATGCCAACAGCACATTGACGTTATTCTGCAAATGCAGAAGGAAGGTAAGGGGGTCGAGCCATTTGCCGTTTGTGACGTGTGGGACGGCGACCCTGAACTAGGCAACAAGAAAGGCCGAGGACTCTATCCCAGCGCCAAGCGGTGCGGTATTCCCCTGGACGCCGGCAAGGATCGGGTTTCCAAAGATTACCGCACCATTTTAGACAACAAGCACGTCGACGTAGTCTGCATCGCCACGCCGGACCACTGGCATGCACGCATGGCCATCGACGCCATGGAACGAGGCAAGGATGTTTATCTGGAAAAACCCATGACTCGTACCATCGCCGAGGCCCATCTGGTGGTCGACACCGCCCAGAAGACCGGCCGGACGGTCACCATCGGCGTGCAATCGATGGCGGACCCAACCTGGCAGGCAGCCTATGAGTACATCAAAGCTGGCAACATCGGCCACGTCTTCCAGGGGCAAACCAGCTACTACCGCAACTACATCGGCGGGCAATGGCGATACTATCCGCTCAAAAAGGAGATGACACCGCAGACGATCGATTGGCGCATGTTCCTGGGCTGCGACTTCGAGTGTGCCGGCGAACGGCTGGGCCCCACACCGGAGGAAATGCCGTTTGATCGCGCCCTGTGGGCCCAATGGCGCTGCTATTGGCCCTTCGGCGGCGGCATGTTCACCGATCTGTTCGTGCATCAGACCACCCACCTGATTGCCGCAATGGGGGTACGGTACCCGGCCCGGGTAGTCGGTGCTGGCGGTATCTACCTGGAATACGACGGCCGTGACGTGCCCGACACAGCCACGGTGGTCGCCGATTACGACGAAGGCTGCCAACTGATCATTTCCGCCACCATGTGCAACGACACCCAATTGGGAGAGATGATCCGTGGTCGGCTGGCTACCATCAAGTTCGTTGGCGGCGGTGACTACCTGGAAGGATTCGAAGTCTATGCCCAGAACATTCAGGGCGGACCCGCCAAACCGATGCAAAATTGGGGCGAACCGGTTTACGTGTTCAAAAACCCCCGCCGCGGGAACGCCACCTACGACCTGTGGGTCGATTTCCTGGCCCATTGCCGCATGAGCGACAAGGTCCAGCGTCGGCAAACGCTCAGTCCACCGGAGCTGGGAGCTGCCGCATTCACCACTGTCAATCTCGGCGTGCAAAGCTATCGTTTCGGCAAGGTCTTTTTCTGGGATAAAGAGAAGCGTCAGGCCCGTGAAGCCGATGCTTCCTGGGCAGCTAAATGGGAGGAGCGTAGCAAAAAGCGGGGCAAGCCTAACAACATCATCGGCTGGGAAGGGGGCGACAAAGGAAACATTCTCATTCCGCCCCCCTATCAGAAGCTGGAAGGGCCTTGGATCAACGGCAAGGACCCCGCCGGCTCATAAAAAGCCCTCTACGGCCTGCTCATAACTTTCTCCTACCTTCAATCCTGTTCCAGACAAACCCTTCTGCCCTCGTTTGGTTTTTCCCACGCGGGCAAGAAGGGTTGATGTTTTAACGAACAGGCATCAATCCGAAGCTCTATCCCCTGCTCTGCCGCGATCGCGGTAAAAATAATTCCGGGCGTGACGAACAGCCTGGACAGCCACGGTTTCGGTGCAGGGATTCCGCTTGTTGTCTCTACACGATAGTTCGTAATCTAGCACCGTCGTGACACCATAGACCAGCAATGGCCAACCAGGAAACGCCATGAGATTTGTTAAGTTGCACGGTCTGGGGAACGATTATGTATACGTGGATTGTCTACACGGCAGGCTGCCGCGGGAGCCGGAAGAGTTAAGCCGACGGATCAGCGACCGACACTTTGGTGTCGGTGCCGATGGCCTGATTCTGATCTGCCCCTCGGAACGGGCGGACGTCCGTATGCGGATATTCAACGCGGACGGTTCCGAAGCGGAGATGTGCGGCAACGGTATTCGTGGTCTGGCCAAATACGTGTACGATCACGGTTTGGTCCGCAAAAACCCATTGCATGTGGAAACAGGCCGCGGGGTGCTGGTCGTGGAAATGGAAGTAGGAGCGGATGGGAAGGTACACCGGGCCACGGTGAACATGGGTCCGCCCATACTGCGTTCCGTGGACATCCCTACCACGCTGCCGGGGGATCCGCCGCGGGATGTCGCCTGGACCGTGGCCGGACAAACCTTCCGCGTCACCGCGGTCTCCATGGGCAATCCCCATGCCGTCATTTACGTCGACGGCGACTTCCTAGGCACCGCAGAGGGAACAGATCGGGTGGCCGAATGGGGCCCACGGTTGGAACGGGCCCCCGAGTTCCCCCGTCGGGTAAACGTCCACTTTGTGCAGGTGCATTCTCCGCGGGAAGTGACTATGCGGACCTGGGAACGGGGCAGCGGCCTGACACTCGCCTGTGGCACAGGTGCCTGCGCCGTGTGCGTAGCAGGTGTCCTGACGGGTCGCACGGACCGCCACTTGCAAGCCCATTTGCCTGGAGGCAACCTGGAATTGCATTGGTCCGCGGCCGACAACTGTGTGTACATGACGGGGCCGGCCGTTGAAGTATTCCAAGGGGAATGGCCTGACTGAACCAGACAGAGTGAACCTCGGCGAGTCCCCACCAAGTGCATCTTCCCGGGCGGCGAGTTATGCGGGGCCGTGGTCGTCCCCTGGATTAATGCCCAAAGTGTGATCTCCTGATCACTCCACGGGTGAGAAAGCAACGGGAGCAGGGAAGCGATGAAGATCAGGCATCCGACGTGGTTGCGTCTGGTGGGTTGGTGTGGCACCCGTCTGGTGCGGTGTCTCTCAGCAACATTGCGATTCGACTACGAACTGCTCGGTCCTGCCGAAACCGATCCGCGTCTGGGCGGCACGCAGCGTTACATCTATGCCCTTTGGCATGAGCATTTCCTGATTCCGATCGTGCGTTTCCAGGATGCACCGCTGACAGTGCTGGTGAGCCGCCATCGGGATGGTGAATTACTTGGGCACTTGTTTGCCAGCACCGACATGCAACTGGTGCGTGGTTCCAGCCGGCGCGGTGGGGTGTCTGCGGTGCTGGCGTTGCTGGAAGCGGCCCGCGCGGGTCGGCACCTGGCCCTAACCCCGGACGGACCTCGGGGACCACGTCGCCACGTTCAACCGGGCATAGTGTATCTAGCCGCCCGCACGGGCTGGCCCATCGTACCGATCGGCGTCGGCTTCCAGAAAGCCTGGCGCATGCGCAGTTGGGACTGCTTTGCTGTGCCCCGGCCCTTCAGTCGGGTCCGGTGTCTGGTGGGGCATCCCTTGCACCTGCCTCCCCATCTACCACGGGAACGCTTCCCGCACTATGCTGAGCTGCTCCGACGGCACTTGAATCATTTGTGTGCCCAAGCCCAACTGTGGGCCAAACAGGGGGTTCTGCCATGGACATTGCCCCAGCCATCTCCACTAAAAAAAACCCTGTGCCCAGCGGATCGGCGGATCCCCATGACCGCTGCCGCTTCAACGTGGTGTTGATCGCATCACTGACTATATCACCATGTTTGCCACTGTGCCTGTACCGGCCTGGCCCGGGTTACTGCATCGCTGGCTGCAGCACCCTGGAACTACTGCCCTGCTCTGGCTGATTGCCGGCATCCTGGCCATCTGGTTACTCCATACCGCCTGGCACACCTTTGACAATCCGCCCAACACTCCACCGGAACGGTGTCGGATCGATGGCAACTGTGGCCATACCCATATCGATTTCGGCGCTCAATGGCTGATGGGACGCATGATCGCCACGGGACGCGGTCAGCATCTGTACCATCGCCAATGGTTATGGTTGACAGCCCAAGAAGGTTTTTCTTACGAGCAGGAACCGCCGTTGATTCGGCAGCAGGTGGTGCTTCCCGTTAGTCAGCGTTACGGGCTGCAGCCCGAAGACGACGTGCGGCACGACGCGGAAAAGCTGATGGGCTGGCTGATGGGCGAAGATGCCCCTGGATGGGGTCAGTTGGGTGGTCTGGTCGGCGCCGTGCTGGCTCCGGTCACTCCGGCTCCTCTGCCGTTGTGGCATCCTCCCGTGTTGCAGGCCATCCAGACGATGGCTACACCCGCCTGGCTTGCGCAACTGGAACAGCCCGCTATTGGCGGCCCCTTGTATCCGCCCGTCCAGGCGGTGTGGTACGCTCCCTTGGGCCTGCTGCCTCCCCAAAGAGCATACCGCCTCTTCCAGGTGCTCGCATTAGTGCTGGTCTTTGTAGCGGCTTGGGCGGTAAGTCGTCTGACCGGCCAGCGGATCCCTTGGCCATTGGCCGCCATCGGCCTGCTGTTGTATCCTGGCACACGGGCCGCTTTGGACCTGGCCCAAAATCCCACCTTAACGCTCACCCTGCTGGTACTCGGCTGGCTTGCCTTCAGTCGGGGCCGGGAAATACTAGCCGGTTGCCTTTGGGGCTGCCTGGCCTTCAAGCCGGTCTGGGCAGCCGCCTTCCTACTGGTTCCGCTGCTCATGGGCCGCTGGAAGTTCCTGCTGGCGATGTGTATGACGGGAGTCACTTGGATCGTTATCACCCTACCGTTTGTCGGTTTGCACAGCTGGTGGGAATGGCTGGAGGTAGGACGGCTGGCCAATGCCTTGTACTGTGTGGACGATAACTGGATCCATCTGAGCCGTGATTTACACGGCATTCCGCGCCGATTCCTGCATGATTTTTCTCAACCGGCCGACCACCGGGATACCCTGTTGGCCCAAGCCCTGGCTTGGACCTTATGGGGCGGAGTTCTGCTCGTCACAGTAGTAGTTTACCGCCTGCGTGTGCAGCAACGACGCAGTAGTGGCATCGGGGCCGCGTTCCTGCTGCTAGGGGCTTGGCTTTGTTGCTACCGCTTCATGTACTACGACGTGCTTCTGACAGCCCTTGCCTGGGCTGCCTTGTTGGCCGAACACTGGGCCTGGCTTCCGCAACGCTGCTACACCCTGGTACCACTAGACGCCCCGGACAGATCATCAACGACGGGACCAGAACTTATCTGGGGCTATCTTAACTCGTTCCCGCTGACCATCCTGGCTCTGATCTATGTGATAGAAAACATGGTGATGGGCCTGAATCTGCAGGCCACAGTGGCCATCGGCCACGCGGCGGTGGCCACTACCCAAGCTGACGGCAGCACCGCTCTACACTCGCCCCAACTGAGCCTGGCTACAGGCATCCGCTACCCGTGGGATACGACGCTGATCCTGTTGCTGTGGCTGTGGTGCGGTATCCAATTGCTCCGCGGCAAAGAGGCCACGCCGCTGTCGTCATAATGCCACCATCATCCCCACATGTCACTACTAGCAACCCAACCCCCGCTGAAGTAGTATCTTGGAAGTCGTACCGAGGCCTGGAGCTATGCCGTGGGTGTGGATCAATGGTCAACTGATCGACAAGCGGCAGGCGCAGTTGCCGATATCGGACCATGGCTTGCTCTTTGGCGACGGCGTGCGGATCGGCTGGCGGTGCGTGCAGGGACACGTCGTTTTGTTACAGGCTCACCTGGACGACTTCTACGCCGCCGCTGCGGAACAATACTTGTCCATCCCCTACACACCGCAACAGTTGCAAGAGGCGTTGCAGCAGACTTTACAAGTCAACCAGCGGCTCCAGGGCTTCGGCTACCTGATCGCCACCCGCGGCAGCGGCGGTTTTGGACCTGACCCACGTAAACTTCAAAGCTGTATTGTCATTTGGGTGGAAGATTACTGGCCTTTCCCTCCGGAACTGTTGACGCACGGCTTGCATACTGTCTCGGTGCGGCTGCCGTACCACGAGCCGCGTCTGCTCGGTCACCCCTACCTGGTGCGGGCCAAATGGACCGCCTTACAACGGGGTTGTTTGGAGGCCGTTCTGATCAACAGAGAAGGCGGGGTGCTCGGCACCACTGAGGGCAGCCTCTTTCTCCGGCAAGGATGCCAATGGCTTTTTCCTGCCCAGCAATGGGCCGATCCACACGCCCGGCTGATACAGTCCTGGTTGCGGCAAAACGGAGTTGTCTTGCACATCGAGCCCGTACCCTTAGCGCAGCTATACCTGGCTGAAGAAATTATGGCCGTGGGAGCATCCGCGGGGGTAGTGCCCCTGATTCGCCTGGATGGTCATGATATCGGGTCAGGTCGGGCTGGCGACGTCACGACACAGGCCCGGAAATTCTGGGAAAATGCGACTGGAAGTGATTACAATGCAGCCAGGCTGGACCACTAGCCATTTGCCTGGCCCTGGGACATTGCCATGAAACCGATCCGTCGCATTCTGGTTCCTACCGACTTCGGGGAATGTTCGGCCCCGGCTGTCCGCTTAGCGGCCATGCTGGCGGAGCGGTTACAGGCGGAATTGGTCCTGCTGCATGTGGTCCAGGACCTGACGTTGGCCCTGCCGGATGCCGTCATGCCTACGCCGGTGCCCAGCCCGGACCTGGCCGAAATGATCGAGTCTGCCAAGCAGGGCCTGGTCAATCTGATCCGTACGGAGCAGCTGGAGCACCTGCAGCCACAGACCGAAATTCGCGTCGGTTCACCGGTCGCCGAAATTGTCGCAGCGGCCAAAGACCTGCAAGCCGATTTGTTGTGCATTGGCACCCACGGTCGGACCGGTCTGGCCCACCTGCTTCTGGGCTCACAGGCGGAACGCATCTTGCGTGAGGCTCCCTGCCCCGTTTTGACAGTCAAGCCTTCGACTTGCTAGACAATAGAGAGGCCACACCGCCCCAAAGTACCTCCTTAGCCAATCCTCATAGTTATAAATATTTTCATACATGTGCAAATTTGCGCCAAGAAGACGGCACGGGCACGGTAACCCTACGGTTGCCAATCGGTCCGCATCTGGGCCACGAGCACGCGGAGCCGGGGGTGGTTACGTCCGATCAGAGGAAGCATTCCACCGTAGTAGTTGGGGATCGTCTGAGCGGCCAAGGGGTCGTCCCAGACGATTTCGGCCAGTGTCTCGTAACCCCCTGCAGGGAGAACGATGGGCCGGCTACCGACGTGGGGGCGATAAAAATGATCGGCATCGGGATGCACCGGCAGCACAACGAATTGTCCCGGGCAGACGCGACTTTCTTGCGGTACGAGCGGCTGCCAACCCTGACGCTGGGCATAATGCTGAAAGCCCCAGTGACCGGCAAACCAAACTGTCTCCGGTTGATCGTTTAACCAGGAACGCAAGACTCGGGCCGCTTGCTCCACGCACCACTTTTCCGGATAAGCATCCAGCACGTCGATCGTCGCTACAGTAATTCCCACGCTCATCGAGGCGGCTACAAGCCAACCCGGCGGGGCATGGCGAGGAACTCCGCTGCCGGCTGCCATGCTCTCCGGCACAATCCGGTCATAAAGTCGACCCACAGCCAGATGGCTTACCAACGTCAGGCCAATCAGCCGGCGAGCTGCCCCAAAGGGCGTTAACAAAAAATAACCTGCCAATTCTATCAGCCACCACAAAAGCAGAAAAACCGCATGTTTACCAACGGACGTCGGGGCATTCCCTCCAGGCGTACTTTGAAGGAGCACAGCTTGAAGGAGCACAGCGGTAGCCGCCGTTATCAAGGCCACAACCCCGGCACCCTGCCAGAACAGCGCCACAAGGGATGAACCGTCAGGCAACACTAGATAACGTTCGGGGAGCAGACCGACCAGTGCCATGCCGCCCAGCCACATGCCTACCAAGCAGCGAACAACAGGGGAGGGTATCCCCAGTCGCCAGACGGTCAGCCAGGCGATCGCCGCTCCTAGGCAGCCCCAGTACCCACATAACGGGCCAACCAATTCTAGTTTGGCCCACAACTGGTCAAGGAAAGAACCGTGCTGCCTCTGTGCCTGGACGTGATACCAGAAGTGAGATGCTCCATACTGCCACAGGCAATACGCTTCCCAAGCCCAGAAAACGGCACTAGCAGTAACGACAGCCGCGACTGTGATCCCCCAACGCCGTTGCAACACTCCCCATAATAAAAGTACCGGGAAAAAAGTCAGGAGCGAATACTTGGTCTGGGCTGCTAACCCGAGGAGCAAACCGACCAGCACCGTACGGACAATTGTCTGTGCTAGGGGTAATGAGCGTTGTACTAGCCCCCCCCACAGGCACAGGGCCGCACTCCCTAAAGCATAGGCCGGAATGTCTAACATCAGGTTCACCGCGGGTAGCACCGCGGGCGAGAACAAAAGCAGTGGAAGCATCCAGCCAGCGGCTGCAGAAGCCACCTGACGGAGCAAGCCACGCAGGCTATAGGCCAGCAGTACCAGCCAGGGCCACGTCCACACCTTGAGCAGCGCTACATGATCGCCAAACAACCACCACCCTCCTGCCAACCAGTACAGATACACCGGTGGAGCTAAAACCTCAAAGGCGGGTTGCGGCCAGGTGTACCAGAAGATGGTGAAGCCGTAAGGGTCGCGTGGACAAACCGCGATGTGCTGGGCGTAAAGCAGATACGCCGTATCGTCTACTACCACCGGCTTAAGTCCATTAGCCACGGTAACCAAACCGGCAAGCACAAGGGGGTGGCTGAAGAGAAACCACACCCTGCTTGCCTCATAACTGACTAATCCGGCCCCATGCTGACTAACCGTGGTCATAAGAAAAAACAGTTCCCGCGTTCGAGGGATACATAGTCGCGTATATCACATGCAACAACTACTGATTACGGCTATGCAACCACGAGCAATCTGCCATGTCCGCACTGGCTATTGCCACACTCTCGCCAGAGCTATGCTCCCAGGCAATAACGAATTTCCGATACACTAACCTGGAGCCGCTCGGATCTTCTAACAGAGCATCGCTGAAGTGATCGCACCGGCGGAAATGATCCCTATGTAACCTCGTCAAGTTTTCTAATACTCAACAAACAAGCGATCGGAGCCCTGGGGGAATATTGGACACATTTTTTCTGAAGGCCCGGACTTTGGACGACTGTTTTTGATGGCTGTTTTTTGTTTGTGCATGCGGTGGGGCGACCGTTTAGCCAATTAGAGTAGCTGGGAATCTCAGCTTGTGTGTGTTCCGAGCAACCAGCGCCCCAGGTTGAAGTAGAACAGTAGGGTTACCATATCGGCACTAGCCAGGGCAATGGGTCCAGCGGCAACCTGGGGATTATAGCGTAACAGACGTAGGATAAGGGGCAAGCTCAGGCCGAGAATAGCGGCAGCGGCCACACTGCCACTGATGCCCAGGAACAGACTCAGGCCAGCCCCAAGGTGTCCCTTCCATAACCAGGCGACCAAGGCCACCAGTCCGCCACAGGCAGCACCCAACAACAGGCCCACCACGGCTTCCCGTACCAGCCGACGCAGATACAAGCCCCAGGTGGCGCGCACACCATGGAGTGTTTCCAACGCCAGACTGACGGACTGGATGCTGACGCTCTCAGCCAGAGCCAATACAACCGGGATGAAGGGAGTGACCAAAACCAAAGTGGCCACGTCCGCATAAGCATCGGCCAACCAGGCCGCTAGCAACCCGCCGGTGATGTTCGATAGCAACCAAGGGAAACGCGACCGGAACGTTGTCAACACGTTCCGCTGGCTAGCCTCCGTCAGATGCACACCGATCAACTGGAACAAGTCCTCGTTGCCCTCCCGCCGTTCCAGATCGCTCAACTCCTTGGTGTAAAGCTCGACATCCACTAGACCAAGCAACCGCTTCTGGTCGTCGACGACGGGAAAGGCCAGAAAGCGGTGCATAGTAAAAAACTCGCAGGCCTCGAGCACCGTAGCCGTGTGGGGAATCGCGATCACCGAGCGAACCATGATGTTGGCAACAAGGGTTTCCGGGTCGCTCAGCAGTAGTTGTCGGGTGGGCACAACGCCGACAAGACGGTCCTGCTCATCAACGACGTAGAAATAAACGATGCGACCAGACGGATGCTGCTTGCGAACGTACTCCAGGGCTTCACGCACGGTCTGGCCCAAGCGCAGCCGGCAAGGATCAGTCCGCATATGAAGGGTAACCGGATCGTTGAGGATACTCTTAACGTGCATACCGTCGTTCACTGAAGCGTTTCCTGTGGCACCTGCTAAGGAACTACAATCTTGACTACACCCATGGCCGCTACTCTTTGCAATTACAGGCCAGTTCCAGGCATTCGCCCTACTGTATTGAGATGATCCATTCTATGAGATGCAGAGGACAACAACGGAGCTGCACCCTTGTTTTTTCACCCAACTGACGTCAAGCCTCGCTTGGTTGGCGTGCCGAAATAATTATTCCAGCCGGAGAGTTGAGTCGAAAATCCAAGAGCAACTTATACACAGCAATCAGAGATTGGCCCCATCCCTAGCTTGCCCGGGCGTTGGTAGCCGGTCCTCAACTGTAATCAATCCCGGCTCACACACCGCAAAACCAAGCTTCCATAGCGAATCACAATGCACAATTACCAGACTGGCTACGTTGTCTTATTCACCGAGGGGATGCGTCCGGGGGTAATGCGGACTGATTGAACGGTCGGGGATCAAATTCGTCTGTTGGTAGGGGCTGACCCCCTGACGGCAGGGGCACTGATGGTGGTGTTGGAGAAACGGGGGGTGAAGAGCGAGGAACCGTAGGCCACGCAGCGACCGGTGAGGTCGGAGCCACCGGTAAACTTGTTGCTGAGGGGGAATCGCCATTACGGGCCGGCGGGATCTGTGGCGGGGGAGGCGGCGCTTCTTCCGTGCGGGCCGGTGGGATCTGTGACGGTGCCGATCGTGGCACAGCCGACATGACCCAGGCTTCCAATGCTTTGTACCCGGACGCCTGACGAGACAAAAAGGGGGGTTGCTTCATACCGCCGTGGATGGTCAGTGCCTTCACGAGCAAGGGGCTGTTTACGGGATCGTCGGATCGCAATTGTCCGGCCACAGCCCGCAAATTGTGCCAGGTACGGGGACCCCCCATTTCGATCCCCTGAACGCGGACCAATCGGAACCCTCCCCTATAATCTGGTCGGGCGTGACAATCCATGCACTGATTGACGAGCACAGGCTGGGCCCGGCTAGCAAAGGTAAGAATGCCCTCGGTCGTCAGGTTCAGCTCGCGTGCCCAGTCGGTCAGGAGCTGGCCCGACGGCGCCGACGACGTGGGTGCACCGGCAGTCGGAAACTGACGCAGGGACAATTCGAGGCTACGGACCAGTTCCTGGGCCCGCTTATTTGTCGGGTCCACGGCTACAAGGGCCCGGGCCTCGGCCAAGGCTTGTTCCCGGAAGCCCTGATACATCAACCAGCAGGCTAGCTCCAGACGGGCCACACTATCCGAATCCGCAATTTGCTGGCGGCGTAGTTTGTAAACAGCGTCGGCATCCTCGGCAATACCCAGCACCTCCGCTTTGGGCCAGCGACGCTCCAGGGCCCCTTGCCGCACTACGACGTTATCCCCCTCCAGCCGTACCTGCCCAGCGATCAACTTGCCGTTTTTCAACAGCACAAACTGGCCATTGTAGGGCGAAGGGGGCGGCAACGGAGCCCCCGACCCCTTTGGCGAGGCTGCCGAGGAAGATCCAACGTCACCGCTCGCGGAAGGAGATGAGTATGGCGGCGTGGGTGGCGATGGGGGTGGAGCAACAGGGTTTCTCTTGGCTGGCCCCTGAGGCGAGGGGACGTAGTTGTCGGGTGGAGGGACAGGGGGTAAAGGTGGCGTGGCAGCCGGAGGCGGAGTCACCATGGGGGTATCTTTTCGCGGCGAAACCAGGGGGGGAGTTGCCCCTGCCGATGGTGGAAGGGGAAATCCGGACGCCGGAAGCGGTGCCGTTGACTTGTCCGGCGGTGGTCCGGGAGGAACAGGAGCGGAGGGCTGGGGCTGACTGGTCCTGCCCGCCTCCGGAGGTGGGACAGGCGGCAAGGGTGGTAACGGATCGCGCGTCGGGGTCCGCGGCACGGTCGGCCCGCTGACCGGCCCCGACAAGAGAGACGCGTCGGCCGGGTAAGAAGGCGGCGGAACGATGGGTATAGGGGCTAATGGTTTTGCTTCAGAGGCAGCAGGCAAACTAGCTGGTGGCAGCGGCGTAACGGCCGATCCGCCTGAAGCAGCGGACATGCCCGCAGAGGCTCCGCTTTGCGACGTGGGGGCGGCTGGTCGTACGGGTAACTGGGCCGCCGCCGGCGACACCTCGGGAGGAATAACAATCGGCGGCAAAGGGACGTCTGGAACCGCTGCCGCTGCTGGTGGCTCGCGAGCGGGCACTTCCTTTCCGCAAGGAAACATCGGCGGTGGTGGCACCACTGGAGCCACGGGCAGGGATGGCAACGCCGCCTCATCCGCATCAGGTCGTAGGACCGTCAGGGCCAACACATTCGTGGGCGACCCAACCAGGATCAGCCCGGCGAAAACTCCGGTCATCCAGCGACTTCCCCCGGTCACTGGCATGCTTGATCCCCCTTTCCGCAAGCATACCCTTCCTTTATGGCAACAAGGCCGGGGCATAACAACGCACGGCCCTGTTGTCAATCACATTCTCTCCAGTCCTCCGATTGGTCCCGCGCGAGGCGGTCCATGCGTGCAGAGATCATCGCCGTTGGCACGGAGCTCAGCAGTGGGCAGACTCTGGACACCAACAGTTCCTGGCTGAGTCAACAGTTGGCCGGCCTTGGCATAACAACCGCGTTTTGCACCATCGTAGCCGATGACCTGCACGATCTGTTGACAGCCATGCGGGTAGCCAGCCAGCGTGTCCAATTGATCCTACTCAGTGGCGGTCTTGGGCCTACCCAGGATGATCTGACCCGCGACGCTCTGGCCCAAGCGCTGCAGGAACCGTTAGTGGAAGATGCGGTTGCCTTGGAGCAGATCCGCATGTTTTTCGCCAGCCGGGGTCGGCCGATGCCTGAGCGCAATCGGGTTCAAGCCTTGCGACCTCTAAGTGCAGAACTGCTGCCCAACCCGATTGGCACCGCACCGGGCCTGTTCGCAAAATTCGGCTCAGTACCCGTCTTTGCCTTACCCGGCGTCCCCCAGGAATTACGACGCATGTACAGCGAGCAGGTCCGTCCCCGTCTGCAACAACTCGGCCTGACGGCTGGGGTCACTCTGTATCGTAAGATCAACACCTTCGGGCTAGGTGAGTCGGCCGTAGAGGAAAAAATCCTCGATTTGACGGTCCGGGGCCGACAGCCAGAGGTGGGAATTACAGTCAGTGATGCTGTTGTCTCCTTACGGATTATTGCTCGCGCTCCTGACCAGGCCGCAGCTCAGGCGCAGATCACCGCTACCGAAACGATCATCCGTGAACGTCTCGGCACCCTGGTCTTTGGCGTGGAAAGCGAAGAACTGGAAGATGCCGTTGTCCAGCTGTTGCATCAGCATAAGGTCACGTTGGCCACGGCTGAGAGTGTCACAGGGGGGCTGGTGGCCCATCGTGTGTGTCGGGTACCCGGGGCTAGCGATTATTTCCGGGGCGGCATCGTCGCCTACACCGACGAAGTCAAACACCGCGAGTTGGCAGTTCCGTGGGACTTATTGCAAACTTGCACAGCGGTCAGTGCGCCAGTGGCACAGGCGATGGCTGATGGAGTGCGTCGCCGCTTCGGTGTCGATCTGGCTGTAGCCACTACCGGCTTTGCCGGCCCCACGGGAGGCACTCCTCATGATCCTATCGGCACCGTCTATGTCGCTCTGGCCCATCCTCAAGGGACTGAAGTTGTCCGTTACGTCTGGAGCGGGGAACGGACTGAAGTGATGAGCCGCACGGCCAGACTAGCCCTCAACCTTGTTCGCCTCCATTTGCTCAAAACAGCAACGACGTGAAACCATTTGCGCAATCTGCGGCGTTGTCCTGCCCGCAACTTGGCCATATTAGAGAGTCGATAGAAACGAGCTGTTCCAAGATCGCCCCACCCATGTGTAGCAACTCGGTCGGACCCATCAAACCGGTTACCGGTGCTTTGTCGGACTAACGGCTAGTCTGCCATCGACCCTGATGGCTTGCACGTATACAACCCGCTTCATGTATATTCCCGACTCTCAACCTTGGGGCAGCCAACCGACCCTGCGGAACCAGGCGATTAGTTCCTCCAACGATTGGCAGACCGGACGAGGCTGAAGCCCTAGGGCACGCCAGCTACGAGCCGCATCGAAGTGGAAGCGTCGCCGTGTCAGCCGTACACCGGTAACACTGGCCGCGGGGGGGCGTCCGGTTAGATTGGCCCGGAATTCGTCGACAAAGGCAAAAGTCAGAGCCAGCGGATAGGGAACTTTCCAGCGAGGCGCCGCGACACCTGCCAGCCGGGCAACGGTGGTGAACAATTGGTGGATCGACCAGTTTTCGCCACTGAGGAGGTAGCGTCGACCGGGCCGCCCCCGTTCGGCTGCAGCCAGCAAGCCGCTGGCCACGTCACGCACGTCGATCAGATTCAGGTCTCCTTCCAGGTAGGCAGGACGTTTGCCGCGGCACACATCCAGAATCATCTGCGTGGGTGGGGTACGCTGCCAGTCCCCCGGCCCCACGGGCAAAGTAGGATTGACGATGACCACCGGCGCGCCTCGCCGGGCGGCCAACCAGGCATGCCGTTCGGCCCGCCATTTCGACAGACAATACGGTCCCAGCACCTCGCGACAGGGTACATCCTGATCCTCCCGGATCAAATCTTGCTGGTCGGTACGGGTCAGGATACTTTCCGTGCTGACATGCACCAGCCGCGGTACGCCCGCCGTCAAGGCTTCATCCAGGACATGAACCGTGCCGCAGTAGTTGACCTGGCCGAACTGCCCCTTTCGTCGCGTCCATAGTTGCGGGTTGCCCGCCAGGTGGTAGACCACCTTCGCCTCTTTAAATAAACCCCGCAAGGCTTGCCGCTGACGAATGTCCACAGGCAGATACTCGACACCTGCCACGTTGTCCAGCTGCGGGGGGCGTATGTCCACGATACCAACGCTCAAGCGGCGTTCCTGCAGCAACCGCACCAGATGCGTGCCGATAAAGCCACTGCCGCCGGTAACGACTACCCTCATGCCGCTCTTTTTCCCTTGGATGCTACGCGGGCGCACACCGAGGCGTAAGACGGTCCGATCAGCCGGCCCAGGACTGCGTCCAGTTGCCGGTGACCCTCAGCTAGCAAAAACGACCGCGGTTGGGATTTGGAACCCAGAACGTAATACGGGCGATCCGGGAGCTCTGGCACGAACCCAGACAATGGCACCGCCCGATATCCAACGGCTGCAATCACTTGTTCGACGTTCCAGGCCACGGGCTGACCGCGTTGATGTCCAGCGACGTAAAACCCGCCTTCTGGTCCTAGATATCGGACCTCATGCAGAACTGTCTGGGCAAAGTATTCGACGTGGCCGTCTCCGCGGGCCGCCAACATGTTCGCCCGGGCTGCTAGACGATCACGCTCTGGCAGCGGATCATGGGGTATGCGCGGCAACGGCTGACCTCGGGGACCATGGTGGACCCAATAGACCCAGGTTTCCGCATGCTGCTCCGCCAGGCTAGCCAACGCGACCACGTTACTAGCGGCCGAATAACCCCCACCAACAACCAAAACGCTTTTGCCGGCATAGCGCCCCCGGTGCGTGCCTGAAATATCGACTACACCATGGGGAATGTGCGCACGAGCAGCTCGCTCCCCTAAAGCCGGCACGTCACCTTCCCCCAGCCAGCGGGGCTGACCGTAAATCCCGCTGCAATCCAGGACCACATCGGCATAAGCGTGTTGTTCGACGCCATTGGCGTCATGCAACAGTAGCCGCCAAGTTCGGCCATCACGGCTCGGCCCGATCTGAACCACCTGCGTGCGTGGACGTACGCACCCCTTAAGCCATTCGCTCTCGGCCAGGGGCAGCAGATACTCCTCCCGGTACTGCCAGCCGGTCAGAAGGTGCTCGGCTGATGGCCACTGGCGTCGGGGATATTCCTGCTGGAGCACCTGCAATCCTAGCGGTGTCACATTCCAACCCCAGGGAGTGAACAGACGCACATGACCCCACTGCTGGAGATATTCGCCCACCTCTCCCTGCTCGTAGACGGTTACCGCCAGGCCGCATAGACGGCAACGCAACGCTGCTTCCAGACCGATGGGTCCAGCCCCTACAACGGCCACCTGCCGGCCCTGTCCCGCAATTCCTTCCTCCCGAGCCATCCGTCGCACCCGCAATCTTGTACCGCTAAGCTCTTTGACGGCCTTTTCTATACTCTCGCCTGTTTTTCCCTTCAACCGGATCCTGCCCCACACCATCACCCCCGTTGGGGTACGGTGACCAAATGCTGGGGGAACGCTCAGGCATACATACCGACAAACCGGACCGAGCCCGGGTCAGATTCTACCAAATTACCGACCAGCAAAATTACGACAGAACCGCATTCCGCCAAAAATCACCATCCGACAGAACTACAACAGTACTGGATTCCATCAAAACCTCAGCAATCGAACCATCATGACTGGCAAAAGTTTCATTCCTGGAAGTGCGATCACACCGGGGAGCTGATGTTCAGCCGACGACACTAAACTGGTGTAAAATTGGTTAATGGAGAAGAGGGGACTCGAACCCCTGACCTCCTGCTTGCAAAGCAGGCGCTCTACCAGTTGAGCTACTTCCCCGCTGCGGGCTGGCATGTAGTGATGCGGTCGCTCGGTGAGATGTGTGTGCGCGTACCTGGACTCGAACCAGGGACCTCAGCTTTATCAGAGCTGCGCTCTAGCCAACTGAGCTATACGCGCTCTAAGAAAAATCACTCCCGCTTCCCTCACCGCGTGGGTGACTGCTTGGCCACTACGCCGTGAAAGGGATCGCGATCATTATTGTAAAGTTACAGCGTGAATAGTCAAGGGTCATCCGGACGTCAGTTCGCTTAGGATTTGGTCGCTACGTGGCGGTATTATTCCCCATCAAACTAAGACTCGAGCCGTAAGTCTTCAAACTTTGTTAAGTAGCTGCTGCCTCATAGACAGCACCGAACACCGTCTCATCTGCCATTATCATCTGTAACAAAATGTCGAGCAGCTATTTAGTGCCTTTGTATATCATTTTTTGGTTCAGATTTGAGCTGAATTAGCTTTTGATTGCTACTGCAACTAATACCCGGATACCCGTTGATTCTGACCCGAGATCTATTCCATCTTTTTGAGGAAAACGCATTGGTGCGTCCCCCTCCGTACAAGGCGCGAATGTTTCGAACGATGCCAATTAGCGGGAAATGTGAAGATTTGTTGAAGAAACAGATCTGCCCATGACGGCCGCCCCTGAAACAAGGTATGTTGACGCCAACAACAGTTGCGCTCCGATGGTACGGAGCAACCATGAATTTGCTCTCCTGATCACTCAGTCGGCAACGTATGACCTTCCTGGATGCCGTCAGCACTTTGGCCACCGGTCCGCTCGTGTTGCTGTTTGTGGCGTTAGCCACCGCCTTTGCTTTTGAATTCATCAACGGATTTCACGATACAGCTAACGCTGTCACCACAGTTATATATTCACGGAGTCTACCCCCGTTGGCCGCGGTGGTTTATTCGGGATTCATGAACTTTCTGGGCGTATTGCTCGGGGGAACAGCCGTAGCCTTCAGCATCGTCAATTTGCTCCCGGTGGACTTGCTGGTCGACGCCCGTTCGGGAGCAGCCCTCGCTATGGTGTTGTCGCTGCTGATAGCCGGCGTCTTATGGAATTTGGGAACCTGGTATGTCGGGCTACCTGTCTCCAGTTCGCATACGTTGATCGGCTCGATCTTGGGAGTTGGTCTAGCCAACGGTTTGTGGACGGGTCAGGGGCTGGCCGGCGTGAAATGGGATGAGTGTTTGAAGGTGGGCCTGGCTCTGCTGATTTCGCCAGCACTAGGCTTTGTTCTGGCCGCGGGATTGCTCCTGTTACTAAAAGTGACCATCCGTTCAGAGCGGTTGTATCAGCCGCCACCCGACCATGATCGCCCGCCGGGTTGGATTCGTACCTTGCTGATAGGCACTTGCGGCGGAGTCAGTTTCGCCCATGGCTCGAATGACGGTCAGAAAGGAATGGGTCTGTTGCTGCTGGTGCTGATTGGCTTTCTTCCCCTCCATTACGCCTTGACCGTCACCGAGCCTCAACGGGCAGTTCAAGTGTACGAGGCTAGCCGGCAACTCCCTCACTTGTTTGCCGCCCACGGCCAGTCACTCCCCATCGAGCTGGAAACCGCCATTGCCATGTTGCAACGTGAACTCGAGGGAAAAAATTCTTTTGACGAACTACCTGTGGACCGTGAGGTCCGCTGGGAGGTCCGTCAGGCCATCATGAGCGTTGCTCGCACCCTCAAGCAAGTGGCGGCGGATCCACACACACCGCAGCCACTGCGGCATGAACTGGACCGTCTTCGCCGACAGCAATTGTTGCCCGCTGTGGAATACGTTCCCGTGTGGGTGGTAATAGGAACGGCCCTGGCCCTGGGGATTGGTACATGTATTGGCTACCGCCGAATTGTCATTACTGTAGCTGAAAAGATAGGCAAACAACATCTTGCTTATGCCCAAGGGGCCGCCGCCGAATCAGTGGCAGCCATCACCATCCTGATAGCCGCTCTAACAGGTCTGCCGGTTAGTACTACCCACGTCTTAAGTAGCGGTGTGGCAGGGACCATGATCGCCAACGGCAACGGCATTCAGCAAGCCACTGTCACGAAAATCCTGACAGCCTGGCTCTTTACTCTGCCCGCTACCATGGCCTTAGCAGGGCTCTTATTTGCTATCGGACGCCTGATAAGCGGCTAATTCCGTCGCCCCCCTGGTACTCAAATGGACATACGCTCCACCATAACGCCTCTTATTCCGTCAAATCTCATCCCTCTTCTGATCTCATCTAAACAACCAGATCGTTTTCGTTTTGCTAATCAATACGCAAAATCAATCCATTTTTTAAAAGTCTTATGGTGCTTGGTAACAATTATTTCGATCAATTGCTAGCTGATAATGGACAATTACATTGTTTCAGGAGTCGTGATCGCATTCGGCTGCTTTAGCACTGGGCATGCCTTTCCTGCGAGAATTGCACCAGGTCATTCCTAACAAAATTTCAGAGTTTACTCCGGAAGTCGATTACGAACACTCTTCGGGAACACATAAAGCGTTGGAAGTAAGGGCACAAGAAGACGAGCAAACTTAATCCTTAAAAAATGCTGTTCGGCCCCTTGTCGACCGAGGCGGGAGACAAAATTATAATGGAACAAGGTTAGGTGGCACTGTCAGCCTGATACCTCCTGCTTTGTATCACTCGACCGAGGGTAGTCCGGTCAAGTTGGGGTAGCAAAACAGAGTCGAGCTGGGCATAATTGGCTAGAGGTTGGCCCCGGCACTCTCCGGTTAGCCCGACAACTGGACAAGGGCTCTATTCCCAGGGTTTTGAGGGTCGAGTCGACAGTAACAACCTTAGAGTTGCATGGAGAAGTAGACAGGCGCCGGCCACCTCAAGGAGTGCGGGTGTAGCTCAACGGTAGAGCTCCAGCCTTCCAAGCTGGAGGTTGCGGGTTCGAGTCCCGTCGCCCGCTCTAGCCGATCGGGACGTTCTTTTCTATCATCGGCCTCAAGTGGCTGGATGAATGGCAGGAGGCCCCGGAAGCGTCAGCGTCACGGCAGAGCGACCGCCGATGCTGCCAGTGAGGCGACCATTGGCCCCGGCACCGACCGCCACCCGATGCTGCTGTAGCTCAGTTGGTAGAGCACCTCCTTGGTAAGGAGGAGGTCGTGGGTTCAAGTCCCATCAGCAGCTCTTGCCCGCCGCGGGGGATCAGTTGGACAAAGTAGCCCGCTGAGGCGACATTCCCCCTATACTCCGAACGTCGGTAGCTTGGGAAGTCGTCGGCCTGCGGTGAGGTGAAGCGGACTGTGGACCGACGAAGCGCCACCCTGCCCCGTGGGAAGGGCGCAGGAACGCTTCGCCAACCTTTATTTCTCACGCGGAGAGTACGATGGCCAAAGGAGTTTTCGAGCGCACCAAACCGCACGTCAACGTGGGAACGATCGGTCACATCGACCATGGCAAGACGACCTTGACTGCGGCGATCCTGGCCCGCAACGCCCACCTGCATAATCTTAAGGAGTTCAAATCATATGCCGAGATCGCTAAAGGCGGGATCGTGCGCGACGCGAACAAGACCGTGACCATCGCTGTCTCCCATGTGGAGTACGAGACCGACGACCGCACCTACCCCAACGCCGATGCCCTGCCCTTCAAAGATCTGATGGACTACCCCGGGCTGGACAAGATCGATTTTTCGCAGCCCATCAAGGGACGTCACTACGCCCACATCGACTGCCCGGGTCATGCGGACTACATCAAAAACATGATCACGGGTGCCGCCCAGATGGACGCAGCCATCCTTGTAGTGGCTGCCGACGACGGCCCGATGCCCCAGACCCGTGAACACATCCTGCTGGCCAAGCAGGTGGGTGTCCCTAACATCGTCGTCTACCTCAACAAGTGCGACAAAGCCGACCCGGAACTTATTCCCTTGGTCGTCATGGAACTGCGTGAATTGCTTAGTAAATATGAGTTCGACGGCGATAAGATCCCGATCATTTATGGCCGAGCCCGCGAAGCTTTGGACAACTACACAACCGACAACCCCGGCACCCGCTCGATCGACGCCTTGATGTTCGCCTTGGACACCTACATCCCGCTGCCGCAACGCGACGAGGACAAGCCGTTCCTCATGTCTATCGAAGACGTCTTCTCGATTGAAGGCCGCGGCACGGTTGTTACTGGACGCGTGGAACGCGGTACCGCCAAAATGGGCGATCCGGTTGAGATTATCGGCTTACGCAAGGAAAGTCTCAAATCGGTCATCACCGGTATCGAAATGTTTAACAAAACGTTGGACAAGGCGATTGCCGGCGACAACGTGGGGGTATTGCTCCGCGGCATTGAAAAGAAGGAAGTGGAGCGTGGCATGGTCGTTGCCAAGCCCGGCAGCATTACTCCACATACCAAGTTCGAAGCCAACGTGTACGTGTTGACTAAAGAGGAGGGTGGCCGTCACACCCCCTTCTTCAGCAACTACAAGCCGCAGTTCTACTTCCGTACGACGGACGTGACGGGGACCATCACCCTGCCTCCAGGAACTGAAATGTGCATGCCGGGAGATAACGTTCGCCTTACTGTAGAGCTGATCTCACCTATCGCTATGGACGAAGGGCTACGCTTCGCCATCCGCGAAGGTGGGCGGACGGTAGGCTCCGGTGTCGTCACCAAGATTCTGGCCTGAAAACGGGGTGGGGTCTAACCGCTCGGGGCGTACAATACATACCACAGGCCCGGAACTGCTAGACAGTAAGACGGTGAAACTAACTTTACCTCATTCTCTCCGCCCCTACTAGTCTAGCATTACAGGCTAGGGGCCCCGATAACGTCCCTGCATAGCGAGATCGGGACACTTTTCTGTCCCGATCTGAAAAGGGACGGTACACAAGACGGTCCAAAATAGTAACAAACAACCCTGCCAGTTCTGGAAGGCGGGTAACATCGAAGTGAAGGAGCGTAGCTCAATATGGTAGAGCAGCGGTTTCCAAAACCGCCGGTTGGGGGTTCGAGTCCCTCCGCTCCTGTTTGTTCATGTGCATCAATGATGGTGCCCCCGGCTGAGAGGGAGGAAACGGGCCGCGGGGTATTTGTTTGGCAGGAAGGAATGCAGTGATGGCCACAGCCGTTGAGACCGGCTCCGAGCCCCGCAAGCCCCCAGCGGCTCCCCTGGCTCTGCCTTTGGCAAGCCTGTTAGGCACGCTCTATGTACTAGCGGCTCTAGCCATCCTGCTGTTTGTCCTGCCTCAGGTGTGGAACCGTTACGTCTTTCCCCTGTTGGGCGATCGACTGGTCGAGTGGATTTTGTGGTTGCCGGTCGTGTCAGCGGCCAGTGCCGGACTGCTGTGGCTTGGCCACATCTTGTCCCGTTTTCGCATGCCTCGGGGCCTGCGCGGCGGCGTGCTGCTGATGTTTACCGGCCTGTTCCTGCTTTTCCAGATATGGCGATGGCTTTCGCTGTACCTGAGCGATACACCGGGACTGGTGGTCTCCTTAGCCATCGGTCTGGCCTTGATCTATATGGCGGTCCGGTTCTACACCGGACCAACCGCGGCCCGCTGGGCGGTAGCCCTGGAAGAACAGGGCTGGTTTTCAGTCGCTTCGTACAAGTCCACGCTCGGTAAACGGTTACGACGCCTCACTATTTTGGGCATCGCCCTGATCGGACTGACAGGGATCTATTCGCTGGAAGAGCAAAGCCTTTTACCAGAGCATTGGACGGTTGAACTGCCTTTTGATTGGGGAACTCTGACGCTGATCCCCCACGCGCGGACGACCTTGCCGATCCTCTTGGGGCTGCTGACCCTGTGGGTAGCTTGGCGAACAGTCCATGTGCCGACCTTCGCCGAATTCCTGATAGCCACAGAAGCAGAGATGAATAAGGTCAACTGGCCCACCCGACGCCAATTGGCCCAGGATACGATTGTTGTCCTGATGACAACCTTACTGCTGGCCATCTTTCTGCTGGCGGTCGATTTGTTCTGGGGATGGCTACTGAGTCGGGAAAGGGTCGGCGTCCTACCCCCTGCTCCAAGTGGTGCAGAAACTAAAGCGGGCGTCCAGGAACGCATCCGCTGGTAAGCCAGGTCTGCCCCTCCGAGCTACTGCCATGACCGAGGAAATCCGTTCTGCTGCTGCAACATCCCCAGCGCCTCCGGCGGACGACGCTGCAACCGAGCAACGAAGCCCCAGCCCGCGGCAACAAGAAATGGCCTCTTCTTCCCCGTCCGAAAACGCATCTGCCGAGCCACTACGCCTGGAGAGCAGCCCCGCACCGGCGGCTCTGGAAACCTCGGAACCAGCAATAGCCCTGGAAACCGCCCCCTCACCCTCTGCACTGGAGACGACACCGGTCCCTCCAGCACTGGAAGCTGTCGCTAACGTGCCTCTGATCCCAGCCCAGACGGGACAGTCCCAAACGGCTGCTATGTCCACCGAACAAACAGAAATTATCAGAGGTTCAACTGCCGATAACACTGCCGGGACCGAACTAACAGGTGACGCCACCACTACTGTAGCTCCGACGCGTCGCTCACGGCAAACCGGCAAGGGAACCACGGCAACCGGCGGCCGCCGTAAAAAGGCGGTTGACTCCCCAGAGGCGGTCGAATCGGCAGTCAAAAGTTCCCCGTCTGTCTTGGAGCCGGCTCCTGAGGAAACGCCTCCAGCGACCAGCGGTGAAACTAGCGGAAAAAAGTGGTACGTCATCAGAGTAACATCCGGTCGGGAGGAGTCCATCAAGACCGCTATCGAACGCAAAATCCGCATCGAGGGACTCGAGCCATACTTCGGACAAATCGTGATTCCCTACGAAGAGGTCGTGCTTAAAAAGACGGTAAAAGTCAAGGATAAGAAAACAGGTGAAACCGTGCCGCAAGAGAAAAAAGTAATCAAAAAGCAGAAGAAATTCCCCGGCTATTTGTTTGCGGAACTGGAGATCAACGATCGAATCCTGTATCTGTTCCGCGAAACCAGTGGGGTAGGCGATTTTGTCGGCTCCCGCTCCCGACGCGAACCGACACCGATGACCGAGCGGGAAATCCAGCAGATTCTCAGCGGTGTCGCTTTATCCGGCGAACGCAAGAAAGTGGGGCCCAAGCAGATAGTCAAACTCGATTTCGAGAAAGGAGACAAGGTACGGATCCGCGAGGGGGCGTTCGCCAACATGGAAGGTGAGGTCAAAGCCATCACAGAGGCGAAGGAAGAGGGCGAAACCCCCAAGGTCACCGTGGTGGTCACCGTTTTCGGTCGCCCTGTCGACGTCACCGTGGATTACTGGCAAGTCGACAAAGTGTAACGTCGAACAGCAGTCACCTGCTCTGGCGTGCTCCATCCACGTCCCCTTTCACGGAATCAGAAGAAATGGCAGGTGATGCCGCGCCGTTGTTTATTTTACTTTTTGTCACTGTCATCTACTCCCATCGGCAACCGACAAAGTAACATGCCCCCGCCAGGATTAATTGCTCCTATCATAACCATGTAGTGTTGTCATCAAGGATCGAGAAATGTGATAGCACTGCCGGCGACCAGAGTGAAAGATACTGATCAGGGTATCACTAGTCATTAAATAGAACGAGTACACAATCACTCGGAGCCTGCTCAGTCATTTTCTAACAGGGTATCATCATCGAAATTGCCTATTGACCACGAGGAAATCGCTTGAAAGCGATACAAAAGACAAACGGAGGTAACCACGAACGCAACCAACAGACACGCTTTTTGGAGCCTGGAGAACATCCTTTGTTACTTGGGAATGAATCAAGCCAAGAGCAAGACAGATAGTGCCAGGGGATATGCTCGTTGGCGAGGAAGAACGTGACGTTGCAGACAGTTGCTAATTTTTGGGAAGAAATGACTCCGCGGCTGCAGCAGATAGAAGCCGCGTTGGAACTAAGCCTGGAGCAAGTTACTGGCGAGGCACCGCAACCCCTGCGGGAAGCCATGCGGTACAGCCTGCTGGCACCGGGGAAGCGGCTACGACCCTTACTAACCCTGCTGACCCATGAGGCGGCAAGCGGCAACGGCGACATATCAGCGGCCTTACCCGCGGCATGTGCTGTGGAAATGGTCCACACCTATTCACTGATCCACGACGACTTGCCCGCGATGGACGATGACGACCTGCGTCGTGGACGTCCCACTTGCCACAAAGTATATGGAGAGGCCCTGGCTATCCTGGCAGGCGATGCCTTGCTAACCGGGGCGTTTGAGGTACTTGCCACGGGTTATCCGCCGGCACGAGCTGCGGTCCTGACCGTAGAGCTGGCACGGGCCGCGGGAGCCATTGGAATGGTCGGCGGCCAGACGCTGGACCTGCAAGCCGAAGGCCGCTTGCCAGGCAGCCCCCCCCTGCCAGCTACGCTGGCGACACTGGAAGATCTGCATCGTCGTAAAACGGGAGCGCTGATCCGGGCAGCCGTACGATTAGGCTGGCTGGCGGCTGATCCCTCGGGGGGCCCCCCACCGCTTCAGGAGCAGCGGGCTCACTGGGTCGACACGTTCGCCACGGCCCTTGGACTGCTCTTCCAGATTACGGATGACTTGCTGGACGTTGAAGGTTCCGAAGAAAAAACCGGAAAGCGTCTCGGCAAAGACGCCGCACGTGGTAAACTGACCTATCCCGGACTGGTGGGTGTGGAGCCATCACGCCGCCGGGTAGTAGAATTGGGCCAGACAGCGCAGCAAGCTGCCGCCGCCCTCGGGAGTGGTGCTTTGCAGCGTCTGGTCCAGCACATTATGGCACGGGAACGTTGAGGCCCCAGGGACGGTACGTGCCGGCTGCCTACGCCAATCCGCGGCAGGACACCGGCACCCGCCCACGTTACCGCGAGGTGCTACCCATGGCCAAATTATTGCCTCAGATCCACTCTCCTGCCGACCTGCATCGCCTCAGCGATGAACAGCTCGAGGAACTGGCCTGGGAGATCCGGCAGGAACTTATCAAGGTTCTAACGAGCCGTCCCGCTCACTTCGCCTCCAACCTGGGGGTGGTCGAGTTGTGCCTGGCCTTGCACCTGACCTTCGACTTTTCCAAAGACCGCCTGATCTGGGACACCGGCCACCAGATCTACCCCCACAAGCTGATCACCGGTCGTTACGATCGCTTCCACACCATCCGGACCAAGGGCGGCCTGATGGGATTCCCCAATCCAGCGGAATCTCCCTATGACTTGTTCATGACGGGCCACGCCGGCTGCAGCGTATCGTGCATCTCGGGCCTGAAAGCCGCCGACGACCGCCTCGGGCACAGCGACCGCAAAGCCGTAGCCGTCATCGGCGACGGTGCCTTGCCCAGTGGTATCGTTTTCGAAGCGTTCAATAACATCGGCGGCATGAACCAGGACGTGCTGGTCATTCTCAACGATAACAAAATGTCGATTTGTCCGCGGACAGGTGGACTGGCCCGCTACCTGGATCGCTGCCGCGTTACCGATTTCTACCAGGGAAGCAAGCGACGCTTGCAACAATTCCTCCACGCCATCCCTGTTGTGGGTCCGATGGCCCAGTCAGCCCTGGAACAACTCCGGGACGGAGTCAAGGCCATGCTCAAGCATGGCATGCTCTTCGAAGAATTGGGCTTCCGGTATTTCGGACCAGTTGATGGCCACGATCTGCCCGGATTACGCAAGATCCTCCGCGATCTGAAGCATCAGAAAGGTCCGATTCTGTTGCACGTTTTCACCATCAAAGGCTACGGGGTGGAACAGGCCGCCGAGGACCCCGTCACCTACCATGCTCCGCCCGTTTTCGAGAAGCTCGATCCGGTTTCCGGCCGCGTTGTTGCGTTCAAAAAAGGGGGAGCCCGATCGTACACTGATGCAATCAGTGCGGCAATTTATACGGCCATGCAGCGGGATCCCCAGGTGGTGGTGCTTACCGCGGCCATGTGTCAGGGCAATAAGTTGGAGAAGATCCGGGACCAATTTCCAGAACGGTTCTTCGATGTGGGCATTTGCGAATCGCACGCCGTGGCTTTCGCCGCCGGTCTGGCCAAGGGAGGACTCAAACCGATCGTGGATATCTACAGCACGTTCCTGCAGCGTGCTTTCGACCAGATCTTCCAGGAAGTCTGCTTGCAGAATCTGCCAGTAGTCTTCTGCATGGACCGGGCTGGTCTGTCCGGCCCGGACGGTCCCACGCACCATGGAGCCTTTGACATCGCCTATCTGCGTCTATTCCCCAACATGACGCTGATGGCCCCCGGCGACGAGGCCGACATCCAGCCCATGCTCGACTACGCCCTGCAGCATCCCGGTCCTATTGCTCTGCGTTACCCCAAAGCCAACTTGGAACGCGTAGAGCGAGATGGCCCAGCGGCA
Source organism: Gemmataceae bacterium (assembly GCA_025055795.1). Lineage (GTDB taxonomy): Bacteria > Planctomycetota > Planctomycetia > Gemmatales > Gemmataceae > Thermogemmata. The sequence continues at coordinate 40,604 of JANWVV010000010.1, read as the reverse complement.
CCTGTAGAACTAGGCAAGGCCGAGCTGATCCGTTGGGGACATGATGGCTGCTTTATTGCTTACGGAGCCTTGCTTGGCCACTGCGTGGCCGCCGCCCGCCGCCTCCGTGCTGACGGCCTCGACGTTGGTGTCATCAACGCCCGCTTCGCCAAACCCCTTGATAAAGAGCTGATCCTTCGGGCCGTCGAAACTCTACCTGTGGTCGTTACCGTGGAGGAAGGTACGCTGGAAGGAGGCTTCGGCTCCGCCGTGCTGGAGGCCGCCAACGCCGCGGGACTGGACACCCGCTCGATCATCCGCGCCGGCCTGCCCGATCGCTTCATCGAGCACGGTGAACGCAGCGAATTACTAACTGATTGCGGCCTGAACGTCGAACAACTCGTCGCTTTGGTACGCTCCCGTCACTGTGGCTTCAACCCGGAGCAGCCCCCACTGCTGGCTCATCGCTGACGCCCGTCGCTCCAACCACTGGAACCAAAGACATCACTGACCTGCCTCGGCAGGCGTCCCTACTACCTGGTGCCCATGCCTTTTTCAACCGGATAGATAGTCACGACAATCGGGAAGCAACTCCCGGTCTAGCCACTGTCGAGAGGGGATGGTGGCTCAGCGGTGACCACAACGTTTATGAAGTCCACCTTCGCCAGGATCACAATCGTCCCAATGTGATTAATGAAGTAAGATAACAGTATTCGATGTACTAAACTTGCTGCTTCCACTTGTGGGAGAGAGTAACGCAGGAGCTCGTGACGGGTATGCCCTCGCGTGCCAGCGTTGTAGCCATAGTGGGCCTATGGCTGACGGTTACCCTCTATTCGTGTTGGCGGGAGTGGGAACCATATGTACGCGGCCAAGGGCCACCACCGGTGGCCATCGACCTGGCCGACGAAGCCGCCCAGGCTTTACCCATCCGCTGGACGGTCTACCGGGACCAGGAGACCATTGGACGCTTGACCACGCAAATGAAATACAACGACCCGGATGACACATTTGTTTTCACCCATACCTATCGGCAGTTGCACCTGAACACAGCGGGCGTCACGGTGGTCATTCCGGAGTTGCAGATCCAGATGCGGATCAACCGGGCCGGGGATTTGTTGGAACAAGCGCTGCAAGGACAATTGGAGGTCCGCCTGTTGGGACTGACCCTGACCGCTCAGGCGCGGGCCCGGGGAACCGTGGTCGCCGGCCAACTGCACACTGTAGTAGCTTGGGAGTCGCCGCTCGGATCGCAACAGCAACCACTACCCACAACGCCGGTGCCCCGCGGCCAGCCGTTGAATCCTCTACTGCCCGTCAATCGCTTGTCGGCGTTGCGGCCGGGACGCCGCTGGATCGTGCATGAACATAACCCTATCCAAGCGGCCCTCAGTCAGTGGTTGCAAGCAACCGCCGCCAATTATGGCTGGAACTTGTCCGTTCCCAACGATCAGCCGCTGATCGGGGAAATTCTGCGGGAGCCACAACCCCTCCGCTGGGGCACCAGCGAAGCTTTGTGCTGGATCATCGAGTATCGACGTGACGAAGAACTGGTAGGGCGTACCTGGGTGCAGACAAATGATGGCCGCGTGCTGATGCAAGAAGCCTTCGGCAAAGGAGAACATCTACGCCTGGTACGAGACCCCTGACATGACACGGCTTTGCTCTCTGTGGTCTGGGCATGTCACGACCGCTCCCCAGCACTCAAAAGCGTGACTCCGGTAGGGAGCAGCATCGGTACAATACGAGATTGTTTGCCAAAGCCCACTTGGACGGGCCTGTGCATTGGGCCAACGAGCCACAAGACGGGATGAACCGATCATGATCGAACTAGTTCAGGTGAGTAAGCGGTATGGGGACAAATGGGCTGTCCATGATCTGACTTTGACCGTCGGCCGGGGTGAATTATTTGCTTTTCTGGGTCCCAATGGGGCGGGCAAAACCACCACGATCAAACTACTTTGCGGTCTGCTGCTGCCCAGTAGTGGTACGATACGGGTCGGCGGCTATGACCTGATCAGCCAAGGCGAACAGGCCCGCCAGATCATCAGTTACGTACCCGATCAACCCTTTCTTTACGACAAGCTGACGGGCCGGGAGTTTCTTCAGTTCATCGCCGACCTGTACGGGATGTCCCGCGAACAGACCGCTCAACGACTGACCGAAGTCATCGAGTTGTTCCGGTTGCACGATTTCATCGATGAACTAACGGAACGGTATTCGCACGGCATGCGTCAGCGGACCGTTTTCGCCGCGGCCCTGTTGCATCAGCCCCAGGTGCTAATTGCCGACGAGCCAACAGTAGGACTGGATCCCAAAAGTATCCGGGAGCTGAAAACCTTGCTACGCCGCTCGGCCGACGCAGGCATGACCGTGTTTTTAAGCACCCATACGCTCGACATCGCCGAGGAACTAGCCGACCGCATCGGCATCATCGATCAGGGACGACTGTTGGGCCTGGGTACCCTAGCAGAGCTGCGACAACAGGCGGCCAGTGACGGAGACCTGGAAGACGTCTTCCTGAAAATCACTGCAGAAGCAGCAGCGGAAACGGCACCTGCCTGAACCAGACCGCGGCCCTGACCCCTCCCCCCTCTAAGGGGGTGTCTGCCATCGCCGCAGGTGTGCCTGAGGAACAAAGCGAAGTTGATCCGACTGATGCCAACTGTTCCGAGACATGTAGGGGATCACGACGGAGATTCGCTTAGCGGAACGGAAGAACAGGTACGGACATGGGAACCGTATTGCCCGAGGTAGATCAAGCTGCTGTTTTCCGACGGTTGCGTTGGCGTTTATGGCGTAACGGTCTGCGCGTGGCCTGGGAGCAAGGGCGAACCCGCCTGATCACCGTGCTGTGTACCAGCACGCTGACCGCGTTGTTTACTTTTGCTTTGAGTTATTTCCTTTTCCGCCAGTTAGTGGTACACAACATTCCGGTTAAAGGGGCGATAGCCGAAGCACTATTCGATCTGTTGTTTTTCACCCTCGGTTCGATGCTGCTTTTTTCCACAGGGCTGATTTTGTATGCCAGTCTCTTTACCAGTGCGGAGGCACGCTTCCTGCTAACGACACCCGCCCGAACCGACCGTATTTTTGCGACCCGTTTCGTGGGTGCAGTAGCGTACAGCTCCTGGGGCTTTGTAGTGCTGGGCATCCCGATTTTTCTAGCCTATGGCTGGGTATCCCACGTGCCGATCTATTTTTACCTGTTGCTTCCCTTTTACTTGTTAGGGTATGTCCTGGTACCAGCCTCATTATCGGCGTTGATATGCCTGGTGATTGTGCGGTACTGGCCGCGTCAGCGACGCTGGTTATTTGTGCTAATTGCAGGTGTGGCCGCGGTGGTCCTGTTGGCCTGGCTGCATCGGGTGGGGCTAGGCATCCGGCGATCCTTGGCCACCAGCGGCCGTGAAATCCAGGATTTGCTCGATCAGTTCGCCTGGATCCGCAGCAACCTGGTACCCAGCCGGTGGATGACCCGAGGAGTGCTGGCAGCGGCTCGCGGCGATGTGTGGGGGGCGGGACTGCCCCTGGCCCAGGTCTGGAGCAACGGGGCGCTGCTATATGTGCTGGCCGCCTGGACCGCAGGCCGCCTGTATCGGACCGCATACGATCGCTGGAGCTCCAGCCGACAAAGCAAAAAGAAAAGTTATCGAACCAGCCGCTGGGACACCGCGATGAGCCTGCTGGTCTTTTATCTGGGGCGGGCTGAAAAAGCTATGGTTCTCAAAGACTTCCGCACCTTCCGGCGTGACCCCGCCCAATGGGGTGTCCTGGTTATTTTCACCCTGCTGATGCTGGTGGGAGCGGGCAACTTTCGCCGAGCGCAACTCTCCGACCTCACCCGACTTGACCAGTACCTGATCAGTCTGATGAACTTTTTTGGTGTCGCGGTCCTGGTATGCGCGGCGTTGAGCCGCTTTGTATTCCCCCTAATCAGCTTGGAAGGGAAAAAATTCTGGGTGCTTGGCCTGGCCCCGCTGCCGCGACTGGCCATCGTCCGCAGCAAATTTGCCCTAGCGTTGACCGGCTCACTTCTATTTGCTGATACGCTCATCGTGGTGGCGGGCTTGCTGATGGGGCTACCGGGCCCGCTCATCCTCCTCCATTTAGCGGCCATGACCTTGATTGCCCTTGGACTGAGTGCCCTGAATGTCGGCTTGGGAGCAGCATTAGCCAACTATCAAGAGACCGATCCCGCCAAAATCGTTGTCGGTTTTGGCGGCACCGTCAATATGGTGTTAGGTCTTGGATATGTCGTCGCTATCATCGGCTTAACGTTGCTTCCAGTGCATGTAGTCCAGTTCGGCAAAGGATCGGAGGGATGGCCCCCGCCACTCTGGGTCTTTGCCGGATGGTTGGCGGCCATACCGCTGGCATACATCACCACAGCTGTGCCGCTACGACGCGGTGCCGCAGCCCTACAAGCTGCAGAGTTCTAATTGATAGAACCATAACTTCGGTTTTCGCACCTACTTGCAACAACCGCTATTGTCACTCTCGGCCACCGTTTGTTTCGGACATCTTCTCCCCATTAGACAATCAGTATACTCTGCCCATCTTTCACAATGCCTCGGACAAAGTGCTAAGTTCTCGATTAGCCCAGCAGATGTTTTGCAGAGAAGTTCCGCTGGTTATTGTCCGCTTGGTAAAGGATAGGTAACCAGAGTTAGCTAGCGGCCCAGCGACAGGAACTACCACGGTGGCCGTTGCATAATCCGAGTTTGCCAGGCTGTATGCACGAAAGTTAAAGGGACTCAGGTCCGGAGGGTAATAAGGAGCGTAAGATAGGAATAAAAGGAAATAACGCCATGGTGGAGGCCAAGCGGGCCGCACCCACGACCCGCAGCGATTAAAAAAACCTGAGCTAGATGTTTACTGGAGGCGAGACTGTAGGAAACAAGGACCGGGCGGCAAGACACAACCGGTGATCTGGAGAGTGGGGAGCTACAGAAATACTAACTGGAACAGTACCAGCAAGAAGAAAACACACGCCCCCAGGAACATCAGTCTGGCAGTCACGATCAGCGAGGAGGACGGCCAGTGAGAGCAATTGTTACGGGTTGTTTGTAGGTATGAGCAGTAGCGAAGTGTCGGCAGCACGATTTGTCGAACTGCTGGTCCGCAGTGGTCTAGTAGCGGCGGAGCGAGTGGAAGGTGTATTAACTAAAGCCGGCTATCCGACTGTATCTTCCCTCAATGGCGGGGCACGTCTGCTGGCCGATCGCCTGGTTTCCTTGGGGGTCTTAACGCCCTTCCAGGCAGCCAAACTGCTGCATGGCCGCTGGGTGGGGCTAGTCATGGGGCCGTACCGCCTGCTGACCCCATTAGGTAGTGGCGGGATGGGACAGGTGTATCTGGCTCAAGACCAGCGTCGGCTAACCGGTGCCAGCGTAGCGGACAAACAAACGAATACCGACTACCCTTGGGAGTCGCTGGTGGCCTTGAAAGTACTACCGCCCCGGCTGGCGCGAGCCGAGCCACGCATGATCCAGCGGTTGGAACGCGAAGAGCGGTACTATCGACGGGTGTCCCACCCGCAACTAGTCCGTTTGGAAGAGGCTGGGGAGTGGAAAGGCATTCGTTACCTGGCCTTGGAGTTCGTGCCTGGTCGTTCGCTCCAGGAACTAGTGGCCCGCTGGGGACGCTTGGATCCGGAACGTGCCATTCGCTTTTTCGCCGACGTAGCAGCAGGCCTGCACCATTTGCACGAACGGCAACTGGTCCATCGGGACATCAAACCGGCCAACATCATGGTAACTCCAGAAGGAGCCGCCAAGATCCTCGATCTGGGTTTAGCTCTAGCACGGGATGAACCACTCCCGGAAGACATTCGTATTGCCGGCGGTAAGGGCTACATTGTTGGCACCATGGACTATATCGCGCCCGAGCAAGCACGCGATGCCACAGCCGTGGATCATCGGGCCGACCTGTACGCCCTGGGCTGCACCATGTATTTTGCCTTGGCAGGCACTCCCCCCTTCCCCGGCGGGAGCAAAAAGGATAAGATCCGCTGGCAGCGACTGGTAGAACCCCTGCCTCTGCGGCAACTGAATCCAGCCGTGCCAGTACCTTTGGCCGAGCTGATCCATCAGTTGATGGCCAAGCGTCCGCAGCAGCGGCCTTCGTCGGCGGAAGCGGTCCGCTCGCAACTATTGTCTTTCAGTTCAGGCAGCCGCACCGCTCTATCCGTACCGGCCATCTCCTTCCAGGAGGCGGTAGCCACTTACCGAGGCGGCGAAACAACCGCTACCGACTGGTGGGGAGAGTCCAGCGAGGACACCCCTGTGACACGTAGCAATTCGCATCCGCAGATCATTCTGCCCCCCCCTCCACCCACCGAGCCTGTTATGCCTGCCGTGCCCCCACACCGTCTACCGCCTCAATTGCCGCTTTCCTGGTCTATTTTGTGGTTAACGTTCCTACTGGTAGGCGGCGTGCTGCTGGTTATGTGTGTGCTATTGCTCATCCGCAGCCTGTAGAGTGCCTGGAGTTGCAGGTCCGGCAGCAGCAAATCCTCACATGGCACTGTGAACGGGCATGCTAACCTGGGTCAAGAGAGTATCGCAGCGGGATTGGATCAAGTCAGCTAGATTAGGAAGGGGAGCACCTTCGGACAGGCTTTCCCGCAGGGCAGCCAGAAATCGCGGGAAAGCGTACAGCTGAGCCAGGGTGTCTAGTGAGACAGGTTCCAAACGAGCCAGCCGACCGCGTTGCTCGGCCTCGCTCCACAACTTTTTGCTCCGTCCGGTTAAGGACAGGTCGTCTTCGGGTCGCAACAGGACAAGCAGGTCTACCGGCGCAGGTTGCTGGTCAAACAAAGTGAATTTTACCTCCAGCTCGCGGGGTTTGCCGGCACCGCGGGCCAGGAATAAGCCGACGGCCACTTTCCAAGGCTGGCCATCCTTGCAGGCCCAATACCCGAGCGAGACAACGCCGTAAGTGGGATGATCGCTGAAGACGTATTCGGGTACAACATGCTGGAGTCGCCAAGGGCCAACTTTCACGCCGTGCTCCCAGCACACCAGCAGGAACTTACCCAAGGCAGCCTGTAACTCCCGGCTAGCCCCGGTGAGCGCCCCTTCCGGTTCAAGCTGGCGGCGAGCCGTTCGCTGTTCCTGATCCCACAAATCGACCAGCAGTTGAGGGGTAACGGGAACACAAGACCCTGCGGGTGGTACCTCCGCTTCGACCGGGCCTTCCATGACTTGATCAGGGCCATGGCCGCTCGACAACGGAGCCGCATGTTCAACAGAGCTGTCGGATCCGGTCGCAACCGATTGATTAGCCGAACCATCGGGTACGCCCGGCGAAGGGGTAGCCGGCTCTTCCGCTGGCATTTCAATGACGGCTACCTGCTGTAGTGTAACTACAGGCAGCGGCGGCGTGCTCTCCTCGACTACTGTGGTTAGACGGGATGCGGCAGGTGTAGCGGAAGCCTCGCCATCGACCGGGCCGTAAACCAAATGGTCGTACAAATGACGGCACTGCTGCAGCATGTCGCGCAATGTCGGTTCGGTCCGAGCGATCCGTTGCACCTGTTCTTCGCGGAAGGGAAAGATGTCGGAAGGGACACTGCCTGGGGGCAATTCCGCGTGGCAGGGACGCAACCGGGCGGCGATCACACGTCGGACCAGCTCCGGCGCGGGCGCCTCCAACCGGACAGCGGACACCGTCCCGTAACCCGGTACATGCACCGGATGGGTCAGGCGATCCTGGATGTAACCGTCCAGGGAGGGAACAAAACGGTTCCACAGGCCCCGCTCAGCAAAGATCAGAAAGCACAACCCATCAATTTGATGCAGGACCTGGACGATGCCGGCGAAGAAGGCCTCGGCCGTGCGGTGGACATCATCACCCCGGCGGACCAATAGCAGATCTTCCAACTGATCGAAAGCGACCACTACCGGGATGTTTAGTTCAGCCAGCAACTGCATCAGCACCTTGAACAGGGCCAGCACCAGATCCTGACGCGTTGGCCGGACGTGGAATTCGAGTTCGGCAAAGCCGTAGGTAAGGAAGTTGGCCAGTTCAGTTTCGTCGCCACGAAGGACGGCCACAGCAAAGCCTCGCAGGATGGCCCGGCGCATCAGGCCGGCAGGGTTATGGACATCGGCACTGACCCGGAACTGATCAAGCAGGTCAAGTAGGCGTGTCAGATCCAGACCGGCCTGCACCAGCAGTTGCGACAGAGGGGTAGAAGCCACCCATACGGGCTGATTGTCGGCGGCCTGCAATTGTTCAAGCAGCCAGTGGCAACGCTGTCGGGCCTGGCCTGTGCCCCAACCGAAGCGTCGCCCCCAGCGGCCCCAACCGCCTGTTGGAAACAACTCCAGTAAATTACTTTCGTTCAGTTGTGGTAACATTTCCAGAAGAGTACGCCGAATCAGACGTTCGCCTACGTACAGTAAAGGCCGTATCCCCTTCTGCCGTCCTCCACCTAGAAGGGTGTCCAGAATCTGAAACAGTAGATACTCGAGGAAATCGCACTCACGCTGGAAGACACCGGGAGTAACCAGCAACTGCCAGTGGCCTCCCTCACCGTGCTTAATCGAATGGAGGAGATGGGTTTTGCCTGCTCCTTTGTTGCCCAGCACAGGCACGACCTCGGAATGGATCCCCGGCTGGTAGCGATACTGGTCGATGATAGCCTGGAGCAACTGGCGTTGTTCGGCGTACAGTTCCGGGACGTGATAACGAGCACACACCTCGTCGTCAGGATGACGGGCAAAGTAATTGCGGAAAGGATTGCCCATCCGCTGGAGAGTACGGCGGATCTGCTCGTTCCAGACGGTAGTATCAACGACAGCTGTAGTGTTCATGAGGGGTTCTCCGCGCGCTAGACGGGGGATGAGGATGCGAACTCGGCTCCGGGAGGTACGGCTGCGGAACTATCCGGAGTCGTCCAAGCTCCTGTCGGTACAGGGGTGGCGTTTACTGCTGGCATCGCGGGAACTGGAGCTGAATGTCGCGTCCGGGGAGTGGCGTAATAGGCGATACCGTGACCGATCAACAGGGCACACGCCGGCTCCGGGATCGCATAAAGCGGCCCCGTCCAAGGCTGCAAGGTTAGCGCCTGACACGAATGCAGATGACGTAAAGCATCGTGGAAGGTGCCCAGGGTCATGGGGTATCGCTGCTGGGCAGCTCGGTACAGCGCGGGTAATGGACAGTCCGCCCCACCGCTACAGGACCACTCATTGAGCGCCTGCAGGATGGCTTCGCTGGCCCCCGTCAGGTCACCCATGGTGGCATCGGGAACAGACACCCCCGGAGGTACAGGCGTACAGGAGGTTCGCGACGCGTTGGGTAACGATGATCGGGCCGCCGGCGCTTCCGAGGAGGCAGCCGTCGGCCAGCCCTCTTGCCATCGACGCAAGGCCGCACGCAGACCATGCAATTCCTCCGCTAGCCGTTGGACAGCGGTCAGGCATTCGGTTACAGCGGCCGTGCGTTTTTCCACAACGCGGAGAAAGTCTTCCAGGACCTGCCGCGGCTGAACATCCTGACACAAACGGAGCCAGCCGGTTTGGCTCAGGACATAGCGCTCCGACGAGGCGGAGCGTTGTGCCAAAGCCGGCTGTGAAGCGCCAGTAGCCTGCACAGGTAATAGCCAACCCTCAGCCAGGCATTTCTGAGCGGCGGTCCGCCCCATTTTGGTAGGGGGGAACAGCCCCTCTTGTCCGTGGCGGCGGCTGATCAGCGGCAAGCCAGCGGGGTGCGCGGCTGCCCGACTTAACCCTGCACTGATCAGATGACTGAGCACACCGGTCCCCTGCACGTGTCCTTGCTGGGTTCCCTCAGCGGGCGGTATGCTAACGAGTGAGCGGCCGGCACCGCAAGATCGATCCTACCCGATCAAACGATCCGCCGCCCTGTTCCCCAATGAGCTGGTTTTTTCACCCATCGCCCATGCCTTGGGAGGTTGTCATGAAACCATCCGCGATTGTTAAGCCGATCGGGACCTTGGCAGCCTGGGGATCCTTCACAGTCGCTCTGCTGACCCTGGCGACCCTGGCGGTCAAGGGACAACCTCCTTCTCCGGTAGTGTCTCCTCCCGGCACGATTAGTGACGCCGCAACCTTCGATCGCCTCCTGGTCGATACCCTCCGCGACGTCCATAACCTGGGAGCAGACTTATATAACACCCAACGGGATTACGCTGGGGCGTATCGGCTCTACCTAGGCGCTTTGTTGGCCGTGCGGCCGTTGCTAGCCCATCGACCCGCGATCCAACAACGTTTGGAGCGAGGGCTCCAGGAGGTAGAGCGCGAACCCACTGATGCTCACAAGGCCTTTTATCTCCACGTTGTGATCGAGGATATTCGCGGTGAGTTGAAAAAGACGGCTGCCCGCCCCGGTTCTCCAACTCCCAGCAAGGATAAGGAAGTACCTACCCACCCTACACCGATGTCGGAGAAAACTCCGCTTCCGGATAACAAACCACCTGCGACCTCCGTTCCGCTCCCCTCAGACCCGCCTAAGAACAAACCGCCATTATCCACCGACCCTTCATGGCCTGTCGCACCACCACCGCGTCCGTTGAAAAATTGATTTACCCCAGCAGAGCCACGTTAGGCTAACAAAACTGGGGCGTTGGGACTGGTGTCCGGGCGGGGTACCCGGTGACGGGAAGCCAGCCATTCAGCGATCAGCCGCAGAAGCAGATTCAGCGGCAGCGGTGGCCGTAGCGGCGGCTTGCTCGGCTGGCAGCAGGGGTTCAATCCGTAAGTCGTCACAATAGGCGACACCGACAGCCGTGAGGGCTACGGTCAGTCCGATACGGCCATCGGGGGGAACACGCCGATAGAGGTGGAAGCGTTTCCACTGAGGCTGGTGGGTCAAGCGGAGGGCCAAGGGTTCGCCACCGGCGTCGTCGTAGAAGAGGAGTCCATCCGGCGAACCACTCAGAGGTTGAGGAACACAAAATGCGCCGCTGATGCGCACCAGTGTGCCTGGTGGCAACGCAATGGCGGGGGTATCCACAGCCAGAAAAGTGCGTTCGAGAGAGGGCGGAGTGGCCGACGACGGTTGGGGGGCCCGACTAGCACGGTCCGTCGCCGTTGCTTCACGGATACGTCGTATCTCCAGACGGAGCACCCCCCGCCCTAACTGAATTGGTACACCTCCGTTATCCCCCGTTGCAAGACTGGAGGGTAAACGGGCCGGTTTATATGGTCCTGCCAGAGGAACAGGAACCGGACGGGGGGAAGCAGCAGAAGGCTTGTGACTGACGGTGTCCGCCGGCACAATTCCCGCGGCAGCCTCAACTTGATCGACAGTCCCGAAACGGGCCGACCAACCCGGCAGGGCAGAAACGGGCAATCCCTGGGTGGGAATGGCGCTCAGTTCAAACTGGCCGCTCGACAGCCGATTGTCGCCCCAACGACTGTTCTGGATGGTTCTAGCCAGTTCCCAATGTCGGGGCAAAGTGGCAAAGCTGACAGCATACGGACTGGCCGTGGGTGTATCGAGGGTATGCACCGCCTGACGCCAGTGGGCGTGCATGAGCACCCGCAACGGGCGCAGGGAGCGCTGGGCGTCGCGAAACGCTTTGTCGTACAGTTCGGCAGAAAAATGGCGGCGGGCCTCGGCATGAAAGCGAGCCGCCTGCAGCAATAGCTCGTCACTATCCCGCAGATGAACGCCTTGGCTCAGTAGTAGCTGATGGACACGCTGAACTTTTTCGTAGCTGACGGCGGCCTGATCCAAAGCCCAACGGGCGGCAAGCCGGCCGTATTTGCGGACGTAATCCTGCCACCAGGCCACCAGACCCAGGCGGTCGCTGGTGAACACAACGGGGGTGACCAGGTCGAACTCGTGGAGGGTCAGTTCGGTACCGCCCACCACTTTTTTGGTTTGGTGGGCCAAGCACTCGACACCAGCGGGGCTGAGCCGCCAGGGGTCGGCTCCCTCAGGCACCAGCGGCACCACCACTGTCAGGGTGGCCACTGCTCCTTGTTCCGGAACGTACTGAGCGGCTGGTCCGAACCAGATGGGCAGCAGGATCACACCCCGTTCTGAACGGATCAAGGCTGCTTGTACATGCGGATGACTGGTCGGCAACCATTGCGGGCGCTGGCTATCGCGTGGTGCCAGCAGGACGGGACTAAGCATGTCCAGCTCGCTATTGAGGATGGCCAGGGCTTGTAGACGGTCGCGGCCCTGATAGGAATCGGCCAGGAAGCGGTCGGACCAGAACCCCAACCCCTGGCAGCCACAGGCCAGGGCGATGTAGGCCAGCAAGCGGACTTGCTCGGGCTGTGGACCCCAGGGCAGAGGGGTCTGCATCAGGGTCTGTTCGGTGGCGCCTTCCAGCACCGCTTGCAAGTACCATTCGGGTAAGTGATTCTGGATCCAGGTCCAGAAGACGGCCCGGTGGGCGGTTAATTCCCGGCGTTGCATCAACCAGTCGCGGTAGCCGCTCAGCCCTAACGAGGTAAACAACGGCCAGCGGTGGGCGCCAATCACATCGAGTAAAGCCGAATAACCAGCGAAGCTGTCCCACACGTCCACGCCTTGAGGCCGCCGTGGATCCAGGGTCCGCAGAGCCTGATGGGTGCGTTCCACGCGGGCGTAGTCGGTCCGGCTGCGTCCGCCTCCTAGATCGTAAAACAGCACGTCTGCCTCGCTGAAACGCCGTAACAAGGGGGCCCAGTCCGTACTGACCAGTTCGGTTCCTGGTAGCTGTTCCTTCTCGTCATCACGGGCCGGTGCTAGAGGTATCGTGGCAATAACCAGCCAGCCTTCGCGTTCGGCCTCTGCCAGCAGTTCCGCCTCTGTCTGGGGAGGCAACCAAAGGGTATCGAATCCGGCTTGCCGTAACACGTGTAACGGCGTTCCTGTATGGCGAATTGCTCGGAAGAAAAACGGCTTACCGTCGACCAGTAACTGACCACCACTTTGTTCGACCTGTCGGGCGCGTGCCTGCCGGTGGAAAGGCGTTCCAGCGGTTGGTGCATAGCCGGGGGACGGTCGCCGCTGTTCCTGCACCGGACCGATGTCCAGGTCATCGATCCATACTTCCAGCGGTCCGGGACCGGTGTACAAGTTCAGAACCAACCGGTCAATGTATGCCCCTTGGATGTTCACCGTGCGACCGATGCGGGCTTGCAGGATGGGCAGTTGTCGGGACAGTAAACGGGGCACGTCTTGGAGCTTCAGGGGCCACCAGCGTCGGGTCCGCTCGGCCGGATACGTCTCCCCCTGGAGCAACAAGGTCAACGGCGTCTGAGGATTGGCAGGGTCTGGCTCCTTGGGGAAGACCACCCGGGCCCGCAACTGAATTCCTCCTCGTGTCGCCTTGACCCAGACCGTGGCCGACAACAACTCCGTCACCAGGGCTGGGGGCGTATCGTAATAAAAATGAATGTACGCCGTCTCCCCGCTGGCCGCGTCCGCCGTCAATCGGATATGCTCACTGGACGGTTGACTGTGGAACGCCAATCGGGAAATATCATGTTCCAGCACATCGGCCCGTACGTTGGCTTCGCCCCGTTGCCAGGCTGTCTGCCGACCACTGAATTGATGCCGATGGATTTGCTCCGCCTGCAGGGGCTGCCAGGCCAATATCACTGCAACCAGGCCGATGGCCCCGGCCACTATCCCCATCTGACAGTGCCGGGCCACCTTCGAGACTGAACGTCTTATACCTCCCGGCTGTGGGCGCATAGCCCGCTCCTCCTTACCAGCCGCCTATAACGCATGCGACCGGCCAGCGGAAGAGCAAACCGGACAATTCACTTCACCCTCACGGTGCCGCCCTGGCTCTTGGCCACTACGCTATCGAACCTGGTCACTCGAATGGCCTTGGCGTTCCCCTTCAAACTCCAGAAATGGAACATTTGTTGTTAGTTCATCCTTATCTGAACAGATCGTTCAGAACCTACCATTTATCCTCGGGCAAATCATGAAACAGCCCCAAATACGAATGGTACCGTCGCAAGCTGATGCGGTTGCGGGCTACCGCCTGCTGGATGGCACAGCCGGTCTCGTGCGTATGGGTACAATCGGCAAACGCGCACAACGGCACAAAGGGCCGGAATTCGATAAATAACCCCTCCACTTCCTCCCGCTGCACGTTCCACAGTTGCAATTGTCGGACGCCTGGGGTGTCTACCACCCAGCCTCCCTCGGGCAGCGGCAGGAGTTGGGCGTAGGTGGTCGTATGTCGCCCTTTCTCCGTAGCCGCGCTGACCTCCCGTGTCGGCAGGTGGAGTTCTGGTATCAGAGCGTTGAGAAGTGACGATTTCCCTACACCCGATTGGCCGGCAAAAACCGTAATGTGCTGCCGCAGCAGTTGCCGCAGATACGGCAAGCCATATCCACTCACCGCACTGGTTAATAACACAGGAATGCCAAGCTGGGCATAATAACCGATGAGGGGCTGATAGCTGGCCGGATCAGCTACAAGGTCCACTTTGTTGAGAATGATGAGGGGTTGAAGTTGTCCTAAGGCAGCCGCTGCCAGGTAGCGATCGATCAGGTGGGGTTTCAACTCTGGCTGCATCAAGGAAAGAACAATGGCAGCCTGATCCACGTTGGCGGCCACGACGTGTTCCCGGCCCCGACTGGCCCGGGTCAGCAATCCATGCCGTGGTTCGACCCGCTCGATGAATCCTTCGCGTGGGGCGTGCGGATCCCCCCCATGGACCGGGGCGGGGCGAACCCACACTACATCACCGCAGGTAACCACGTTCCGCTCGTCGGTCGCCAGACTTTTCAACAACCGACGCACGGCACAACGATAGGTATGGCCATCCTCCCCCGCAACGACCGAGAGCAAGCCATGAACCCGCAATACACGTCCCCGTATGCACTGCTGAGGATCGACGGCCGGCAATGCCGCCGGCTCATCGCCAGGGATCGTATCAGTCACCACCGTTCGCCGGCGCGACAACTCCCCTTTGGCCCGTACCCGCTCTACTGTCGGGACATCCTCGGCCTGTTCCCCTTCCTGGAAGTCACGCGTTAAATCCTTTTCCCGCCGGCGTTTGGCCAGATTACGCCGCAACTCGACGCGGACCTTCTTCTTTCGCCGTTCCGCTTCCGGTTCGTTCGGTGACTCGCTCATGTTCGTTATTCTACACCCTCCCTGCACATAACATACTCCTAAGCAATCTCAAAAATCTCTTTTTCCATCCCCTCGACTAATTACCGCATCGTCACATTCCTCGCCCAAGTCGTTTTGCCGATGAGACATCACGGATAATATCCTCGTCGGCATTTCGCCCTTACTATCGCACAGGTATCGGTGCAAAAGCCCAAGTGACAACAATCGTTCAGGCAAAATAGGCATTCGGTTTCGGTCCTGAAGTTATTCAATATTTATCTAGAAATAATCATTAAAATCAAATATTTAATATACTGCTACGATATTTCTTGACTTCGAGGAATTTTGATACAATTATATACTAGTGATCATCGTTTTACAACCCTCTAACGTGGGAGCAGAAAATGAGGCGGCGTGAGAAAAACATTGAATTAGACCTCATGGGCGACGACTCCGTGGCCTACCGAAGAACCGAAGAAGGGCAAATCGACATTTGTTGTGTGCAAGGCAATGAGGGGTGCCCCCATGTCATCCGGGCAAATCGATCAGGCCCTTGACAGGCTCGATGGCGAGACAGAAACTGGCAGGAACGTCGATTGATGAACAACATTGATATCAGGCAATAGAACGCCCAAGTAGCCCCGAATGTTAATCAAAAGAGCTTTATCGACGTTATTGCCAGACAGGTGCGGGAGGAACAATAGCGATGATCAGCCCGGAGTGCAGTCAGAGCCGGCAGGGCCGTGTCCTTGGCGTCGTGCTGGCAGTGGTATGTTATCCCGCAGGCAGCCACCTGACCGCCGCGGAGGTAGAAGCCGAGGTACAAACAGGGGCAATTGTTTTCCGTGTCGGTGGGGCAGTCGCAGGCAAATATGTAACGGATAAGCAATACGCCAAACCCTTTTTGTATCCGTTACGGGCACCGTGCGGGATAGGGGTGACCCGTGGCTGGCCAGTGGAAAAAGGATCACACCTAGAGGAAACCACGGATCATGTGCACCAGAAATCAGTATGGTTCTGCCACGGCGACGTGATTCCCGAAGGTGTAGAGCTCAAGATTACAACGACAGAGCGGGGCGGCAAAGGGGTAGACTTCTGGAGCGAAGCCCGCGATCCGGACGGTACGGCTCGACACGGTCGGATTGTGTGCGTACGTGTTGGGTCGCCTGAGCGACTCAGTCCGGAGCACGTCCGTGTGGAAACGATCAACCATTGGCTCACGCCTGATGGCATGAAAATCCTGGACGAAATACGCGTCATTCATTGTGTCGCGTGCGAACGGGGACGGTTGTTCGTTTTCGACATTACCCTGCAGGCCAAGGATTGCCCGATTGTGTTTGGGGACACCAAGGAGGGCTCTTTCGGGATCCGAGTGCACGATGCCTTACGCCCAAGTCAGAAGGGGGGCGGCACGATCCGGACCGCCGAAGGAAAAGTGATTTCGCCTCCGGCAAGGGATAACCTGCCGATCTGGGGTCAGCCCTCTGCCTGGATCGACTATTCGGGCAAGATAGGAGACCAAACCGTGGGCGTGGCGGTTTTTGATCATCCGTCGAACCCCCCTGCCAGTTGGCATGTCCGGGCCTATGGCTTGAATGCGGCCAATCCCTTCGGGCGCCAGCGCAGTGGCTTCCCCTCACAGCAAGGCAAGACGGAACTGATTCGTATCCCCAAGGGTGGACAACTGAAGTTGCGTTACGGTGTTTATGCCCACGACGGGGATGCCCTCAGCGGCCAGGTGGCCCAGGTGTACGAACGGTTCCGCAAGCTGTAAGACTAACGGTCCGGACCGGAACAAAAGCGGTAGTAAAAACGGCCACTTGCCCGCAGAGCCGGTTCAAAAGCTGTGTACCGGCAGCACGACGCCACAGGGTGGTCATACGATGGGCGTTGTCTGCTGGACCAGACCGAGCAGCACACCTGGAGTGAATGCTCCGCTGGGTGATCCGGTCCGGTGGTTCCATTCGGAATGTTACGAAGTAAGCCACTATGAACTTGCTGGAACGAATACGGGAGTGGGTCCGGCCGGCACTAGCAGCCGTAGCATCGGACCCGGCCCGCGTGGAGGACCTGCTAAGCAGTGTGCGGGTAGCGGGTAAGCCAGAACATGGCGATTATCAGATCAATGCCGCATTGCCGCTAAGCAAGCAACTAGGCCGTCCGTCCCGTCAGGTTGCCGAGGAACTGGTCCGTCTGCTACCAGCCCATCCAGCCTGGGAGCCACCGCAGATTGCCGGACCGGGTTTCATCAACTTGCGACTGCGTAACGAATTTCTGGCCGCTGCCCTGCGCGAGGCCGCTTGCGATTCCCGCTTAGGTGTCCCCCGCGTAGAGCAGCCCCGCCGTTACGTCATCGACTACAGTAGCCCCAACGTCGCCAAGCCCCTGCACGTCGGCCATTTGCGTAGCACCATCCTGGGAGACGCTCTGACCCGCCTGTTGCGCTTCCTCGGACACACGGTCATCACAGACAACCATCTGGGCGATTGGGGCACGCAGTTTGGCATTCTTATCTACGGGTATAAGCACTTTGTCGATCCCCAGGCTTACACGGCCGATCCTGTCCGGGAATTAGCCCGGCTGTATGTGCACGTGCGCAGTTTGTTCCGCTCCAGCAACGATGAGGATGACGAGGAAGGTGGGAGCGATGATCCCATCCGTGAGGCGTGCCGACGCGAAACCGCCAAACTCCATGCCGGCGATCCGGAAAATCTCGCATTGTGGCGTCAATTCATGCCCCATTGTCTAGAAATGATCGAGCGGATCTATCGCCGGCTGGATATTCTGCCGTTCGACTACCAATTAGGCGAAAGTTTTTACCATCCTATGCTAGCCGGCATTGTGGAAGAAATGCTGGCCCGGGGACTAGCCCAGGAAAGTGCCGGGGCAGTGGTCATACCCAACCCAGCCGGGCGTATTCCGCAGACTGCCGAAGAACTGCAGCGGGACGACCCGCCCGGCATCCTACGCAAACGAGATGGCGCGTTCACCTACCTGACGACCGATCTGGCCACCATCCGCTATCGGATGGAGCATTTTCAGCCCGCCGCCATTCTGTACGTGGTAGACGCTCGCCAGGCGTTGCACTTCCGGACCTTGTTTGCCCAGGCACGCCGCTGGGGTTACGATCAGGTCGAGTTGCAACACATCAGCTTCGGGACAGTGTTGGGGGAGGATCGTCGCCCCTTTGCTGCTCGCAAAGGCGGTGCCCCCGAACTGGAAGAACTTCTCGCGGAAGCCGTCCGGCAGGGACGACACAAATACGAACAATCGCGGGCCGAACGGCAAGCCCAGGGCCACAAAGTACCTGAACTGAGCGAGGCGGAGATCGCTGCTATTGCTGAGGCCGTCGGCATCGGAGCAGTCAAATACGCTGACTTGAGTCAGAATCGCACCAGCGACTATGTTTTCAGTTATGACCGAATGCTGGCCACCGATGGAAACACGGCAACATACATGCAATATGCCTATGCCCGGTGCCGCAGTATCTTCCGCGAAGGGAACGTGAGCGACGCCCGTTTCCGCCAGCCGCCGGCAGTCGCCGTCCAGATCGTTCATCCCAGCGAACGTACCCTGGCGTTGCACCTGCTCCGCTTTGCCGAAACTCTGCAGGCCGCAGCCAGTGAGTATCTACCACATTACATAACCAACTATCTGTGGGATCTGGCAAAGGCGTTCAGCGTCTTCTTCGAGCATTGCCCCGTATTGAAAGCCGAGTCGGCGGACCTACGGGATAGCCGCCTGCTTCTGGTAGACTTGGCGGCCCGGACAATTCGCCAGGCCTTGGAGTTGCTCGGCATTCGCACGGTCGAGCGGATGTAGCAACTGGCGGTCATCAACCGATCGAGGTAACCGACGGCCGCACCTCGAGGCAACCGACATTGGTATTGATACAGACGATTCAGGGACGAGCCAGCCGTTCGGCGCGTGCGGCCAGGCGATCGGCCAGCGGGGCCCGTCCGGGCAACGCCGCATGGAATGCCGCATATTGACCCCGGTAGGTGCGCCAGGCCCGCGCGGCGATCTCCCAAGCCTGTCGGGCATCCTGTCGCAAGCGGGCTGCATCGCCTGTCCCAGCGTGCTCGTAACGGAGCTGAACGCGTTCGGCCTGCTCGTGCTGACACAAAGCCAGCAGGAAGGTAGCCTCGGCCTGACCTACTTCACAGATGGCCTGGTCCAAAAGTAAGGCAGCCGCTTCCGTCCTCCAATGTTGCTCGATCCGTTTGAGCACACCCGGATCGCGGCCCAGCTGTTCGTACAATTCGGCAGCCTGGGCGATCCATTCGCGGCGGAGACGATCCGCCTCCGGCGTGTTACGGATGCGGGACAGTCCCCGACCGAATTCGTCCTGCAGCCCGACCAGCAAGCGGGCCGCATCCTGGAACTGACCTCGCTGGATCCGCTCTCTGGGCGTGGGGGGCTCCAGAAAACGGACCGCATAGTGGCTGCGAGCCACTTGGGCAATCCGTTCACCGACGTCACGGACCAGGGCGATGTTCTGGCGTAACTCCGCGGGAATCACTTGTACCGGAGGCGGCAACTGGCTGAGGTAATACAGATCGAACAATCGCTGCCCCATGGGAGCCGTGTCAGTACCACCATGGTCCGTGGGCAGAAAGGTCCGGCTAGCCCGCCCATAAGCGAAGCGATCGTCGGGCGGATTCCACAGATGTGGCTGCCAGGCCGCAAACCGCTCCCGGAGTTGCTCCAGGTCCATGGCCAGATGAACCTGAAGCGGTTCGCTCAGCTTATCGTGCAACAACCGCATACGCGGCGTGAGTGCATTGAGGGGTACGGTCAGATACACGCGTGCCGAGGCCAGGGCCTCAGCGGTTAGTCCTGAAACGCCTGCCGTTGTGGCCAACCAATCCTTGTAAGCGGCGGGGTTGGCCTGCATCGCCTTCAGCCCGGCGGGGAAAGCGGCCTCCTGCCAGGGATCGAACAGCAGGATGTCGTCCTGCAGGCGAACACCTACGGCCCAGAAAGGACCACGCGGCGAGCCGGTCAACGTTTTGCCGCCAGCAAGCGCGACATGACCTGCTCGATGATCGACCGCCTCAGGCGGCCCGAGCAGGCAGCCATCCAAGCCCAGTTGCTGCAGCACAGCCAAAAAGACGTACATTCGTTCCAGTCCGGAGCCGGTGCCGCGCCGCAAAACGGCCGTTGGTGGCAGGGCCGTAGCCATAACTCCCCGCTCGGTCTCCACTAGCCAGGGGTGCAACCACACCTGACGGCAGACCCAAGCGAAGGCTCGTTCGGCCTTCTCCCGGGCAGACAACTCCGGCAGGACCATCTGGCGGGCCGCATCCCGTAGATACAAGCAATCAGCCAGGTAAGCGGCATCGTGTGGCGTAAAGCTGGCCGAGCGGAGTTCCTCACGATCCGCAGCATCCAGCGGTAGATAACGCTGGAGGGCATCGAGGGTACCGGCTGACAGAAGCGTCGAGCGTAATGTCTCGTCGGCCGCCAGGTCGTTGTTCAGAGTCTGTAAAACGCTGCGACAGACGGTAAAAGTGGTTTCTTTGCGTAATTGTCGCAAGGCGTTGTCCCAGGGGTCGGAGCGGGGCGTAGCGGGATTGAGGTCGGTGGGGGTCGCCAGGCGGGGGGGGCGGCTGCAGCCGCTTAGAGTCAACAGGCCCGACAGACCGCTACTGAACAAGCCGAGAAGGATAAGCCAACAAGCTGCGTGGCGGTTGGCAGAAGCTCCCTGCGGCGGGCCAATGGTCCCGGGCATGTTAGACGGCCACGCCGGCGGAGAGGATGACGTCGCGTAGTCGCAAGCAGACACGGATGACCTCCGGCAACTGGTCTAGTGGGAGCATGTTGGGTCCATCGGAGGGCGCGTGGTCGGGGTCGGGGTGGGTTTCCAGGAACAAGCCATCGCAGCCAGCAGCCACAGCTGCGCGAGCCAGTAAGGGCACAAAAGTACGGTCGCCCCCACTACGATCACCGAGCGCCCCTGGTCTTTGTACGCTGTGGGTAGCGTCAAAGATCACCGGGGCCCCGCACTGATGCATCCAGGCGATGCTACGCATGTCGTTGACAAGCCAGCCATAGCCGAAGGTGGTTCCTCGCTCGGTCAGCAGCACACGGCGGTTGCCTACGTCCGCCAACTTGCCCATGACGGCAGCCATGTCCCATGGGGCCATGAACTGACCTTTCTTGACATTGACCACCCGTCCGGTCCGGCCACAAGCTTCCAGCAGATCGGTTTGCCGGGCCAGAAAGGCCGGTATTTGTAGCACCTCGCAGACTTCCGCCACTGCGGCCGCCTGCCGAGGTTCATGCACGTCGGTAGTGACCGGCAGACCTGTAGCGTCGCGGACAGCTTCCAGGGCACGCAGACCCGCCTCCAGCCCGACACCACGAAACGACCGCCCCGATGTCCGGTTCGCTTTGTCGAATGATGCCTTGAAGACCAACGGCAGGTCAAACTGGTCGGCCAGTTGTCGCAGCCGTTGGGCCACTCCCAGGACGTGATCCCGACTCTCGATAACGCAGGGGCCACAAATCCATAATAGCGGCGAGCCCGGACCGACAGTATAGCGAGCCACCTGCACTGGTTCTGCCCCCCCGGTAGCAACCGACGTACCCGTCATAATCGCTCACCCCTATCGTTCCAAGGCCTGAGCTGCCGGCGAGCCAGTCGATGTCGCGGGTCGCAACCAACGACTAGAGGCTGACCTTCACCCTGGGACCCTGCTGAGTTGGAACATGAACCTGTCGCGGTGTCAAGAGTGATCCCGTCGTTGTAACTTCTACCACTGGCGGTGGCAAAAAATGCTCTTACCTTGGCAGAAGTTACTTGGTAAAGTGCCGCCCGACCAAAGGACGGGAGCGTGCCCGCAACGGACCACTGGCGGGGCGCTTCAGGGAGGTTGTGCTGGTGGCTCGTCCCCGCCGCTTACGCAGCAAATTATTGCTCGGTCTGGGCCTGGTCGTAGGCAGTGTCGCCTTGCTGCTCGGCGGCACCCTCTACGGCATCCGGGCCTATTATACCACCGTTCGGGTCACCGAACGCAAAATGTATGAACTGCAACTAGTCAACATCCTGATCGAAACCCTCAAAGGAGCGGATACTCCGGAGCCTTCCTTAGAAGCATTACGGGCTGTTGAGGCCCATCTGGTTATTCTCCGGGAGGAGCAGAGTCGGTCCGTCGCCGCCGGCTTGGACCCGGACGACGGCGATCAGGAACGTGGACTGCTCGAACAATTAGGGCATGACCTGGAGCAATTGCAGCAACGCCTGCACGAACTGAAAGGTTCGCCCCGCTTGCTGACCGACGGTCGCAGTGAGGCCTTGGGCCAGCATCCGCACTTACGCAGCCTGTTCGACCATGCTCGTCGTTGTGCGGAACACCTGCGCCTGGCCATCATCCATGACATCGAGACCAGCACGCGGCTGGCCAACCGTACTATTCGGCAAAGTCAATGGGTTGTGGGCATCGCCGCCACGTGGGCCGTCGTGCTGGTACTGACCCTGCTGTATTACTTTCGCATCTGGATGTTTGCTCCGATCCGGCAACTGCAGGCTGGGGTCCAACGGGTGCATGCCGGCGACTTTTCCCAGCCGATCCGGTTGCATTCGGGGGACGAACTCCAGGAGCTGGCCGACGAGTTCGACGCCATGACGGCCCGGCTGGCCGCTGTGTACGCCGATCTGGCCCGCCAGGTGGACGAACGCAGCCGGCAACTGGTCCGTAGCGAACGGATGGTCTCCGTCGGCTTCCTGGCCGCTGGTGTGGCCCACGAAATCAATAACCCGCTAGCAAGCATCTTGTTTTGTGCCGAGGCACTGGAACGCCGGCTGCATGACCTGCTGGCAGAACCCAGCCGCTCTTGCCGCGATCCCAATTCCTCACCCGTTGAGGCACGCTCCGCGACAATTGCCTCCGCCGATGATGATCGGGAAGTGGTCACCCGTTACCTGCGTATGATTCAGCAGGAGGCCCTCCGCTGCAAGGAAATTACCCAGAAGCTGCTCGATTTCAGCCGCAGTGGCGACCGGCAACGCGAACCCACTGACCTGGGGACATTAATCCGTGGTGTGCTGGAAATGGTCCGGCATCTGCCCCATTGTCGCGGCAAGCAAATTGTGTTTGAACCGACGGAATACGTTGTTGCCCCCGTCCATGCCCAGGATCTGAAAAGTGTCGTGCTCAATCTGGTCGTGAACGCTCTGGAAAGCATGGACGAGGGAGGACGTCTGACCATCACCCTGAGTGCCCGGGGCGATTGGGCCGAAATGGTCTTTACCGATACCGGTTGCGGCATGACCCCTGAGGTACTGGCTAATCTATTCGAGCCGTTTTTCACCAAAAGCCGCACCGGCAAGGGAACGGGACTGGGTTTGTTCATCAGCCACCAGATCATCGA
The DNA here is from genome assembly GCA_025055795.1 of Gemmataceae bacterium. GTDB lineage: Bacteria > Planctomycetota > Planctomycetia > Gemmatales > Gemmataceae > Thermogemmata. Next base: position 17,197 of record JANWVV010000010.1, on the reverse strand, counting down.
TCAGCACGGTGGCACGATAACGGCCAGCAGTCCCGGACCGGGTCTGGGAAGCACCTTCACGGTCCGACTGCCGCTGCGGCAAACCTTACCGGGAGCCGAGCCTACTGCACCCCCGGCCACGCCCCGGAGCAGCATGGTACTGCCACCACAACGCCTGGCCCAGGCAGCGTAATACCCCTGACAGGAACACCAGCTAGCCCGACGAACATAAGTTCCCGATGGACAACAGGGTCGAGGATAATCACGGCAAACGCGAAACGTTGCTGCAAGACAGGGCCTCCACGCGAATGTCCAACGCATTCTCCTGCACACTGGACTGCCGGAGGGATGTGTGGTTGACACCTCCATCGAACCGATCCAGGGAGGCGCGACGGTCTTGTGAACGCATTGCGGACCTATTTGTGCGGCCGCCTGCAGGCGCTCTTGCAATTTCTGACGCAGAACCTAAGCTGCGCGGCCCATGGGGGAAAACCGAACAAAACACCCTTGGCCGCCTCGCCTTGAGGCGGCGTTGGTCCTGGCAAGGAGTAGTGCCCGTGGCTCATACACCGCCGCATCATCGCTTACGGATACTGTTTGTCGACGACGAGACGCATCTGCGGGAATTCATGCGTACCGAGTTGCCCCGTCTCGGCCACGATGTGGTCGTTTGCCCCGACAGTAAGGCGGGAATCGAGGCCGTCAAGCGTCAGGCCTTCGATGCGGCTATCCTCGATTTGCGCATGGAGCACGACAAAGCCGGCCTGGAGGTTCTGGCGGCCCTCAAGCAATATTCGCCCGACACGGAAGCGGTCATCTTGACCGGCTACGGCAGTACCGAAACAGCAGTGGAAGCCCTGCGTTTAGGGGCGTGCGACTATCTGACCAAGCCGTGCAAGCTGGCCGACATCGAGGCCTTACTGTTGCGTATCCAGGAAAAGCGTAAGCTCAAGCACAAGGCTGCCGCCCTGGAACGCCGCGTTCAGGCAGTAGAAGGGCCTGGGTTGCTCATCGGTTCCTCCCCGGCGATGCAACCGGTATTGCAGTTCATCGAGCGGATCGGTCCGACGGATGGCCGGGTTCTGATCACTGGCGAGACCGGTACCGGCAAGGAAGTGGTTGCCCGCGCCCTGTATCAGAAAAGCAAAAGGGTCGACATGCCATTTGTTCCCGTCAACTGTGGTGCCTTGACCCCGCACCTGGCGGAAAGCCAATTATTCGGGCATCGCAAAGGAGCCTTTACAGGGGCCGATCGCGACCACAAAGGCTTTTTTGAAGTGGCCAATGGGGGCACAGTCTTTCTGGACGAACTTGGGGAACTTGACCGCCACATCCAGGTCAAACTGTTGCGTTTCCTCGAGTCGGGCGAAATTCAGCGGGTCGGTGATAGCGTGCCCTTTACCGTGGATGTCCGCATCATTTCCGCCACGCACCGTGACCTGCGCCGCATGATTGCCGATGGTCAGTTCCGGGAGGACCTGCTCTATCGCCTCAACATGTTCCATGTGCATCTGCCGCCGCTGCGGGAACGTCGGGAAGACATCCCCGCCTTGGCCCGCTATCTGCTGGCCCGTGCGGCCAAACGCCCCGTAGAAATGGTCGCCGATCTGCTGACTCCCGAAGCGCTCGACCTGATGATGCACCACGATTTCAAGGGGAATGTCCGTGAGCTGGCTAATGCGATGGAGTACGCCTGGATCGTTTCCGGCGGCCAACCGATCACCGCGGCCCATCTACCGCACGACATCCGTTTTTCGACCAGCCGTACCTATGCCACGACTCTCCCCTCTGATCCTTATGCCAGCCGGTCTGCGTCCCCCTTACCTTCGGCCTGTCCCTCGGCTCCCGTGGGGTACGGTCCCGCCCCTGCGGCCACTGCCAGCCCGGCAGCACCACCGCCGACAGCACCCGCTGTTGTTCCTTTCCCACCGCCACAGCCAGGGCAGCCGGCCAAATCCCTCGCCGACGTCGAAATGGAATACATCCTGCAAGTCTATGCCAAAAACAACTACAACAAACAGGCTACTGCTGCCGAGCTGGGAATCAGCCTCAAAACGCTTTACAACAAACTTCACAGGTACGAGGAAGAACGCCGTCTCAAAGCAGGATAGCCGGACGAACCACCGGTGCCCCTTCGGGCAGATAGTCCATCGCAGCATCCCTGGCCTGCGGCCTAACGATGAATACTATTCAGGCCCCGTGTACATGGTTCTGCCCTAACTCACTCGCCCGTAGCGGTGTTTAGGGATGTGCACGTAGGCGGCTTTTTGATGTGACCGATAACAGCCAGGTGAGGTGTCGGTCAATTAGCGGCCATAGCCATGGGGGTGTCGACGGTGCCATTCCCAAGCTGTCGCGATGATGTCGTACAACTGGGTATACTGGGGTTGCCAACCCCATTCCTGACGGATCCGCTGGTTGTCAGCGATGAGCACAGGCGGATCCCCCCCGCGGCGAGGCTGCTCGCGGACCTTCAGCCGTTGGCCAGTCACCTGTTCTGCCGTCGCGATGACCTGCCGGACGCTGTATCCCTGACCCAACCCGACGTTGTAGGCAATTAGTCGACCGGCGACGGCTTTTTCCAACGCCAACACGTGGGCCGCGGCCAGATCCTCGACGTGCACGTAGTCCCGCACGCAGGTACCATCAGGTGTGGGATAATCGGTACCGTAGATGTCCACGGAGGCTTGCTGGCCCAAAGCGGTCCGTAATACCCGCGGAATCAGATGGCTTTCCGGCTCGTGATCTTCCCCCATACTGCCGTCCGGCGCTGCACCGGCTGCGTTGAAATACCGCAAGGCCACTGCAGCCATGCCATACGCCGTGGCATAATCCGCCAAGGCATACTCAAAGGCTAGTTTCGTACGGCCATAGGGCTGGATGGGAACCAACGGTGCATCTTCCGGTATGGGCACTTGTGGGGGAACGCCGTAGACGGCACAACTGCTCGAGAAGATGAAAATCCCCACCCCGTTCCGACGGCAGCGTTCCAGCAACTGCAAGCCATACAACACGTTGTTGACGTAGTAGCGTGCCGGTTCGCGAACGGATTCGGCTACCTGGCACAGGGCCGCAAAGTGGATGACCGCCTCCACGCGTTGCACGATCAGCAGTTGATCGATCTGGTCGGCATCGCGCAAGTCCCCCTCCACCAGGCACTCGGGCGGCACAGCTTGACGATGCCCCGTACTGAGATTATCAAACACGGTCACTGTGTGGCCGTGCTGGAGCAGTCGTCGTACCGTAAAACTGCCCACATAACCAGCCCCGCCCGTTACTAACACACGCATGCTTGCCTGCCCTTTCAGTTCTAGTAACCGTTTATCGGTTCAACATGTCGACGTTTCGGATTTTGTAGCCATTTAGTGGTTCGTACCATCCTGCAGCGAAACGGCCGTCTTTTTACTTGATCACTCGAAGCAGCCAGCACGCGGTATACTTCGACAGACCAGCATCGCTAGCCACCAGACTACTGTTTGAATGTCCCATCATGCCTGTCCATTGCAACCGCCTTTGGGCGGCTCCCAGCAGTGTACCTCCTCCGCTGCGCGGCCGTCGTTGCCCATTTTCTGGCAGAACTAGCTGGGCGCTGTACTGGTCGTATTAAGCCATGGTGGGCAGACTCACAGCGACCAGGGTTCCGCCCGGGCAGCAGGGATAGTTTATGCGTCCGGCACTAGCGAGTGTCCGCCGGTGGGTTTCTTTCCCACCATCTGGCTGGCTGGAGTGAAAAGATCGTCAAACCAGATGTCTCAGGCCGAGTCGTTACAGTCGGCAAGGATATGTTCGATGGCCTGACGGGCCGCTCGACGTAATGCCGGGAAGCCGCGTTCAGCAGCGGTGTGCAGCACGGGCAAGGCGGTGCGGGCGGATCGACCAAGCCGCCCCAGCGACAGGGCTGCATGAACCAAACTGCTATATTCCGGAGGAAGAGCCTCTTCGCCAGACTCGCAAGTCAGTTGGGGAGGGGTAGCCGAATCAGCGTCACTATCGCTGGCCCGCAGCGGTGTGCGACGTTGTTCCAAAGGCAGCACTGGATGATTGGCCTCGGCAGCGTTTCCCCATTCGGCTTCACGGAGCAAACGAGCCAGATGAGGGACGGCTGCCTGCGCCGTCGGTCCGAGCCATCCTACTGCTAAAGCCGCTTCTCCCCGCACAAACGGATCATGATGATATAGGTGGGCAATGAGTGTGGACAGGGCCGGTAGACCAATCTGACTCAGTGCTTTGGCCGCTAGGCGGCACAGCACGATGTTAGTTCCGCACATTGCCTCGGTCAGCGCCGGAATGGCTGCGGTGCCCGCATCGCCCAGATTGCCTAACGCCTGAGCGGCACCGCTGGCCGTTCGCGGGTCACTATCTTTGAGGGCGGTACACAGGGCCGGCAAGGCGGGCTGAGCCGCTCGTCCCAGCCGTCCCAAGGCCCAAACAGCTTGCCGTCGGACATACTTGTCGGCATGACGCAACAGAGTGGTCAGCTCCGGGAGGGCTACACTTCCCATGCCCCCGATGGCGGCCGCGGCTGCTTCCCGCACCCGGCTGTCGCTATCCTGCGTGGCCCGCATCAGGTCGCTCAGGGCTTCGCTGGCCAGCGGCCCCAAACGCCCCAAATCACGGGCTGCACGCAATCGCTGCGCTGCGTCCCCCGATTGCAAGGCCGCTACCAGTTCCGGTAAGGGATCGTCGCTCACAGGCAACCTGGGCGATGACGACGCCATGGACACTTCCGTTTCCCGGGCTTAGTTACCTCCAACTGCTCGCCCGCGCTATCACAGCCATTATCCCACAACTATAGCTCACGTCCGACCTCCTCGCCACGGACCGTCACATACTCTTGCGTGAGCACTCATCATCCAATGGTCATCGATTCGGCTTTCAGCTAACTCCTCTGACGACCGCTTAATTTGTTCGCTAATAACTCACCTGAAGATCTAGCTGACACCAGACTTTTCATTTGCACCTTCATTCATTTCTGACATCGTTGTCCATCCAAGGGCGATGCAACAAGGTTTTCACAAGTGAGCAATATCAGCACCATCGCGATGCTCGGCAAACACGGATGCTCCGGGTAGATGTAAAATTTTATTCACTATATCTTTATGTCAAATATCCTGGTCCGTGCAAAACCCCTATCTTTCCGAATATGCGAGATTGGGCACGAATTTTGCGAACTACCAAACCTGTGTCGGCGCATGTGGTAGCACGGCACACGTTCTTCAGTTGAAGGCGAAGGTTGACTTGGGAATGACTACGAAAACCGTTCTTTGTTAAGCGACGAAGTAATGATTCGTGCTGGTGGGAGTACATGTTACTGCATGGCCATGGAGGGCCCAGCCGCCGGGAAACATCTACCTCAGGTGATAACGAAAAGTGTCAAAGGGATCAAAAGAGATAAAATAAGCAGATTTACTCAGACCGATAGGTAGCAAAAAAGTTGCGAAAAGAAGACGCTGTTGGTAAATATACATAGGATAGGAGAAATAGGAAAAACAGGAATAAAGATGCAACCAGCCCAAGGGGGAGGGGACTGGTTGGAATCAAAGGAAAGCTCTGTCGGGAGCGACAGAGTCCGAAAATGGATATGTCCAGGCTCGACTCAGGAAGGAGGCGGGAGGGGCAAGTGTGTGGGGGTGGGCATCATGCGTAGGGTAGTGGTGACCGGCCTCGGGGTGGTCGCCCCCAACGGCATTGGGAAGGATGCTTTTTGGAAAGCCTGCATCGAGGGGCGTAGCGGTATCGGCCCTATCCGTTCCTTCGATGCCTCTCAACATCCGATTCAAGTGGCGGGAGAGGTACTCGATTTCGACCCTGAGCCGTTCATTCCACCGGCTTTTCGCAAATCGCTGAAGGTAATGGGTCGAGCGGCCCGCTTTGGCATTGGTGCCGCCGGCCTGGCGGTTGCCGATAGCGGACTAGATCTGAACAAAATTGTACCTGAACGTTTCGGTGTCGTGATGGGGGCAGGGTTGGTTCCCATTGATTTGGGCGAGTTGGCACCGCTGCTGGCGCGGGCTGTCCACGAAAATGGTGGTTTCGACCCCCGTGGCCTGGCCGACTCCTCACGCCCAGACGGTGCTTTGTTTCCGCTGTGGCTGCTCAAATACTTGCCCAATATGACTGCCGCCCACATTTCCATGGCATTCAATTGCCAAGGGCCTAACAATACCGTGGTAACCGCTTGTGTAGCCGGTACCCAGGCGGTGGGCGAGGCCTTCCGACTAATTGCCCGCGGCGACGCGGACATCATGCTAGCCGGCGGCGCCGACAGCCGCATCGACCCTCTCATGCTGCTGGCCTACACGGCCTTAGGCACGCTCAGCCGCAGCACGGAACTGGCCCCGCAAGAGCGCTCCCGCCCCTTCGACCGGCTCCGCGATGGCTTCGTCCTGAGCGAGGGGGCCGCTGTTCTAGTCCTGGAAGAATACGAACATGCCAAGGCCCGCAATGCCACCATCTATGCCGAAGTGCTGGGATGGGGCAGTTCCTTTGATGCCTACTCCGTGACAAAGCCCGATCCGGAAGGGCGGGGCGGCGCCCGGGCCATCCAGGCTGCCTTACGCGAAGCCCGCGTCGACTTCCGCGACGTCGGCTACATCAATGCCCACGGCACCAGCACCCGACTCAACGATGCGATGGAAACCCAAGCGGTCAAACGCGTCTTCGGTGAATATGCCCGCAAAGTCCAACTGTCGTCCATCAAGTCGATGATCGGCCATTCCATCGGTGCCAGCGGTGCTATCGAGGCTGCGGCCTTAGCCTTGAGCCTCAAAACGCAGATTTATCCGCCCACCATCAATCTCAAGTACCCCGACCCCCAATGCGATCTGGACTATATACCTAACGTCGCCCGCGAAGGTCGGGTCAAATATGCCCTGTCCACCAGTTTCGGCTTCGGCGGTCAGAACGGTGCCCTCGTTATGGCCGCTATTTGATCCTTGATATCTTCCACGCCCCGTCTAAGCAGGTTCTGCGTCGTGCCCATCCAACGTGCCACAGAATAATCCTGTGGCTCCGCTTACTTGGTTAGTACCTCTTAGTTGTTTCAACCGGGTTAGACGCGTGGGGCCATGATTGGCTGCCAGCCCGCCGTATTTATCACACGTCCTGACAGCCACACCACCGATCCTTAGGACCACCTGGTGACAGGCTTCAAGATTAGTACACCTCAGTCGAGTTTTACAATGACAAAAATCGGTCGGGGGACCGCGTTGGTTGAGTAACGCTCCGCTTCATTCCTCATGGTTAGACCGAAATACCGACATTATCCTGATAATCTGCAGTACGCCGAGGACTGATCGGTGACGTTCAGTCTGGTACCCGGCTGTTTCTGTGAAGATCGAGAATGGCGATGCGTTTGTCGTTGCGTTATCGTCTGCTGTGGCCCCTGGTATTGCTGGTCTTTGGAGAAGCCGGGGCTACTGCCTGGACGGCCTGGTCCGCCGCTCGGCACGCTGAGGAGCAACTAGCCGCCCAGCAAGCAGCGGTGGCGCGCACCTTGGCCGAACCTCGCAGCACCTTTCCCCTGACCGCCCGAGTCCTGGAGCAGATGAAGGGACTGTCCGGAGCCGAATTCATCCTGCGGCTGCCCGGCGGCGGTGTGGAGTCCACCCTTACAGTGAACCCGGAAACCTTGCGTTTGCTGGAAGAGGGCCCATATTCGGACGACGATCTGTTCCTCGGTCCGGTTCAGGTGCTGGAAGAGCAACAGTATCGTTGCCGGCGGATCGTGCTCAAACCACCTCACCCGCAAGCCGGAGCCGAGCTGTTCATTTTGTACCCGGAAACCTTGCGTCGTCAGGCGATCGCTGAGGCCATTCGGCCCTTGCTGTGGCTGGGAAGTGTCAGCGGCCTGTGCGCCTTTGCCTTGATGTGGACCCTGAGTGCTCAGCTACTGCGTCGTCTACGGCAGTTGCATGCCCGTACCCGTTTGATCGCCGCGGGCGATCTGCGTCCCCAACCGTTGCCTGCCGCCGATGACGAATTGCGTGATCTGGCTGTCGCCCTCAACGACATGGCCGGACAGCTCGCTCAGCTCCATCAGCAGTTGCAACATGCCGAACGTTTGCGACTTCTGGGCCAGTTCTCCAGTGGACTGGCACATCAGTTGCGTAATGCAGCCGCCGGTGCCCGCCTGGCTATCCAGCTGTACCTGCAGGAGAACCCTGCCCTGCCTGACCCGGAACCTTTGCAGGTGGCATTGCGACAACTAACCCGTTTGGAAGCGTCCATCCGTCAGTTCCTGATGTTGGGTCGCCCCCCGGCTCTGGCCCTGCGGTCCATTGATGGGCGGGACCTGCTCGATCAGATAGTACCGCTGTATTTACCCCAGGCACGGCACGCCGGTGTGGTCCTGCACTGGCAGCGACCCGATACCCCCTGTCCACTGACTGCCGATCCGGAGCAACTACACCAGGCGGTTGCCAACCTGCTGACTAATGCCTTGGAGGCTGCTGGCGAAGGGGGATGGGTCCGGTTGCAGTGCCGGTACGAACCCCCCACGGTCATTCTGGAAGTCTGCGATAGCGGTCCCGGACCACCACCACAACTAGCCGAGCGGCTCTTCGATCCGTTCGTCACAGGAAAACCGGAAGGCATCGGTCTGGGTCTGGCTGTGGCCAAACGCCTGATCGAAGCCCATGGCGGCTCCCTTTGCTGGCAACGGCGTCCGGACCATACTTGCTTCATCATCCGCCTGCCCTCTCAGCCGCCCGTCTCCCCACCTCCGTAAAATGTCTGTACATCACTCGCGGATCTCTCACAACACACCGTGTGATGCCAGGAGGAATCGCCCATGGCAGAAACCATGGAGTTTAAAGCCGAACTTAAACAACTACTCCACATCATCGCTCACTCTTTGTATACGCACCGGGAAATCTTTCTGCGCGAATTGATTTCAAATGCCTCGGACGCCATTCACAAGGTCCGCTACGATGCCCTCTCCCATGCCGATCGGCTCCAGGGAGATACCGACTGGAAAATCCGCATCATTCCCGACGTGGATGCGGGGACTCTGACGATTTCCGACAACGGGATTGGCATGTCCCGTCAGGAAGTGATTGACAATTTGGGCACGGTGGCTCAGTCAGGAACCAAAGCCTTCCTGGAGGCCATGAAGGCCGCAGGTAAAGGGACCGAAGCCCTCGGATTGATCGGTCAGTTCGGCGTCGGTTTCTATTCTTCCTTCATGGTTGCCGACCGAGTGACCGTTCGTACTCGTCGCGTTGACCAGACAGAAGCCGTATGCTGGTCCTCAGACGGCCAAGGCACCTATACCATCGAGTCCTGTGAGAAACCCCAGCGAGGCACCGATGTCATCCTGCACCTGAAGGATGATGCCAAAGAGTTTCTTGACCCTGTACGGCTACGCGAATTGATCCGCAAATATTCCAACTTCATCGAATTTCCTGTCATCCTGATCACAGAATCCACCACTGATGGTCAGAAAAAAATCACGGAGGAAATTGTCAATCAACGGCAAGCCATCTGGTTGCGTCGCAAAAATGAGGTGACCCAACAGGAATACGAGGAATTCTATAAAGCGCTCACTCATGATACGGAGCCGCCGGCCGAGATTATTCACTATGCAGCGGAGGGTAAACACGAATTCAAGGTTCTGGCCTTCATTCCGGCCGCCAAACCCCTCGGCTACGACTGGCGTGAACCCCAATGCGGCTTGCGCCTGTACGTCCAACGCGTGCTCATCATGGAACGCTGTGATAAGGTTTTACCGTTTTACCTCCGCTTCGTTGAAGGCGTTGTCGACTGCTCTGAATTGCCGCTGAATGTCTCCCGTGAGCAGATTCAGGAGCATCCCTTGCTGGAAACCATCCAGAAAAGCGTCGTCAAAAGCGTTCTGGATGCTCTGGCTTACATGAAAAGCACTCAGTACGACAAATACGTCCGTTTTTACAAAAATTATGGCTCTATTCTCAAAGAAGGTTTGGCCAAGGATTGGAACAATCGAGACAAAATTGCTGATTTGCTTCTGTTCGAGAGCATTCAGACCGAAGCGGGAAAATACCTGTCGCTGGAACAGTATGTGGAGAAGATGCCGGCGGGTCAGGAGGCTATCTATTATCTGCTTGGTGATTCGGCCGAGGCCATGCGGCAGTCGCCCCACGTGGAAGCGTTCCGGGCCAAAGGGTACGACGTACTATTGCTGACTGATGCCGTCGATGCCTTTGTGCTGCCTTATCTGTCGCAGTATCGGGGCAAACGCTTGCTCCCCGCGGATCGTGTGGACAGCCTGCCCGATGGCGAAGTCAGTTGGGAGGAACGCGATCGCTTTGCCGCTTTGATTTCGTTTGTCAAGGATCAGGTGCCCGAAGTAGCGGAGGTGCGGTTGAGCCGCCGGCTAACCGATAGCGCCGCCTGTCTGGTTCATGACCAGCACGCTTTGCCTGTCCATATGCGCCGCTTGCTAGAACGGCTGGGCGAGCAACCTGCTGCCGAAAAGCGTATCCTGGAGCTCAACCCCCAGCATCCGGCCGTCACGGCGTTACATCAACTGCATCAACGGACTCCCAATGATCCGCGGGCCGCTGACTATGCCCGTTTGCTCTACGAGCAGGCTTTGCTGGCCGAAGGTTCACCGTTACCAGACCCTCCAGGTTTCCTGCGTCGCCTCAACGCCTTGATCGCCCGTGATGCCCACCAGAACGTTACCTCCTGACTTTCCTTTCGGCCTCATCGCCCCTTTGCCCAGTTTCGAAATCAATAATTTGACGTTAATTGCTAGTCAAAGTAACTGACCATTGCCCTACCCCTGTACCAGTGGAAGGGGCAAACGACGGCGCTCCGCCGCGGTGGCTGCCTTCGGCGCGGTTGCTGCTACCGTGTCCACAGGCCACCGCGCATCGGCCACTACTCCGAACAGGGTGAACGGGGAGGCGTCGACGATGTCTACGTCGATAATCTGGCCAATCAGTCGCGGTGGCCCGTCGCAAACGACAATATGGTCCGTCATGGTCCGACCGGTTAGCTGGATAACGCCATCGGTAACTCCCGCCTGGTACCTGACCTGATCCCGTTTGCTAGGGCCTTCCACAAGGATCGAGCACCGCTGTCCGATGTAACGACGGTGATCGGCACGGCTGATCTCGGTCTGGACGGCCAGCAGGTCGTTATTGCGACGTTTTTTGACTTGTTCGGGTACATCGTCAACGTAGCGTTGTGCGGCCTGTGTGCCGGGGCGCTCGCTGTATTTGAAAATGTACGAGTTCTTGAAGCGCCCCTCCTCGACCAGACGAACGGTGCGAGCGAAGCTTTCTTCTGTCTCACCGCAGAAACCCACAATAAAGTCGGAGCTGAGCGCTACCCCAGGAACCCTCTCGCGGCAACGAGCCAGCATCTCCTTGTAGAAGGCAACGGTGTAGTTGCGTTTCATGCGACGCAGGATAACATCGCAACCGGATTGCGCTGGCACATGCAGGTATTTGACCACTTTGGGCAACGAACGCACGGCATCGAGCAGATCATCGCTCATGTCTTTGGGGAAGTTGGTGACGAATTTAAGGCGTTGCAGGCCGGGTAGGTCGTGGAGAGCGGCCAGCAAATCACTCAGGCGGGTGATGCGGCCGTCGCCGTGGACGTAACGGTAACTGTTGACGGTCTGGCCCAACAGGGTGATTTCCTTGCAGCCCTGGTCGACCAGTTGACGGGCTTCGGCCAGAATGTGGGCCGGAGGGCGGCTCTGTTCCGGACCACGGGTAGAGGGCACCACACAATATGTGCAAAACTTGTCACATCCGATCTGGATACGGAGATAGGCCTGGAACGGCGTAGGCCGCATTTCCGGGTCACGCATCGGATCGAAACTGACGAAACTGGCTTCCACCTCGCGGCGGCCCGCCTCGGCCCGACCCAAGCTGACTGCCAGTTGCAACTGCTGGGTACGGCGGGCTTCCTCGATCAGGCGGGGCACCTCGGCCAGTTGACCCGGCCCTACGATCAGATCGACGTGCGGTGCCCGTTCCACGATATGTTGCTGGTCCTTTTGGGCCATGCAACCCAGTACACCAATGATGGTCTGAGGCCGACGACGCTTCAGTGAACGCAATCGACCGAGGGCCGAGTACACCTTCTCCTCTGCGTGCTCGCGAACCGAACAGGTATTGAACAGGATTACGTCCGCCTCACGCGGATGATCGGCCAATGTATAGCCGAGTCGACGCAACGTGCCGATCACCACTTCGCTATCCAGCACGTTCATCTGACAGCCAACGGTTTCGATGTAGACTTTTTTTGCTTGCTGGGTCATACAGAACTATCCTGCCACGAATCGGGGAGACCGTTATCAACGGTGCCGAAGTCTGCCGCCAGGGTGTGACCGTTATAGGAAGGTGATCTCCCCCGGCACACCTCAGTGGCTGCAATCATTCTACGCCCCACCACCTACTGTCAGTAGTAAACTACAACGCTGCTTGACGGGTGGGGGACTGTAGGTTATTCTGCGCTCAAAACACCCACCAGGGCATCAAGTGTGCTCTGCGAAGTTGCTAGAGCAGCAAAAATGTAGGACATGTTTCAATTTTTGAATTATAGTCGCAAAATACATCGATAATGCATAATAACTCATACCACGATGATGTGACGCATTTCCATATCCCCCTTCGGAGTTAAATAACCATGAATAACAATGATCTGATCACCTCTGATACACTCAATAACAACACATTGCGTGAATTATTCGACGCCGCAATGTTTGACTATCATCTGGATGACGATGGCGATCTAGTCATCCGTGATCAGTTCCGCGTCTTGGTGACACATCACAATAACCGTTACGTCCGCTTCACGTCGTTTTTCCGCGTGCGACCGGATGCCTCGAGTGATCTGGTCCATAATTTATGTAATCGGATCAATGATGAGTTAATCGTCCTGCGTGCTTCCATCCATCAAGAAGAAACGTTGGTCGTCGACTGGTATATACCCGTCTTTAGTGGTATATCGAAGAGAACAGTAGTCATGGCGTTTCGAAAATTTGTGGAATTGTTGGGTCAGATAGGGCAATATGATGAGGATGACGTGATTGAGTAGGCTAGAACTTTCCTAGTCAAGTGGCATGCATAGCAAGAACAGGCCCACGGCGACTAGTATATTGAGATCAGTAACGGCGGAATAGAGTAGCTGAGCTGTTACAGAGGAATAGTGGGGTGATACATGGCCGATGGTCAGGGGCGTCGGCGTAGGCGAGCGTAGTAACCTCCGTCGGCAGGTCGGCCGGGCAAAGCGTGGTGTTCCTTTTCGATGAGCAGATGGGGCACGGCCCGGCGGACGGCATGCACAATCTGCTCGTTTTCTTCAGGTTCCAGGCTACAGGTGGAGTAAAGAACAGCACCACCGGGGCGCACCAGGGACACGGCTCGCAATAGAAGTTCGGTTTGGCGACGGGTCAGGGGGGTCAGGTCGTCGGCATGCCACCGCCAGCGGGCTTCAGGTCGCCGATGTAACACCCCGGTGTTGCTGCATGGCACATCGACTAGGACAGCATCGTATGGGCCAGCCGGAGGCGGTTCATCTGCAGCCAGCAGTCGGGGTTCGATGCAGTGCAGATCCAAACGGCGAACCAGTTGCTGCAGGGTGTCCAGCCGTCGGGCATCCACGTCGCAAGCGATAATGGTGCCTCGGTCGTCCATCAGTTCGGCCAGGTGTGTAGTCTTACCACCTGGGGCCGCACACAGGTCAAGCACCCGCCAACCGGGCAGCGGCTCCAAGGCGGACGCCACTTCCATGGCCGAGAGGTCCTGCACGGTGAATTCGCCCTCACTATAGCCGGGTATGAGAGGGACGGGCGGAGGGTCGGGTAGATACAAACTTTGAGGATGAGGGCCGGGCTGTGCCTCGATGCCCGCCGCGGCCAGGCGTAGCCGGAATGTTTCGCGGGATATTTTGCGGGTGTGAACCCGCAGCCAAAGCGGTGGTGGTGTATTGGACCAGGCAGCACGCCGCAACGACTCCTCCCAGCCGTAACGTTCCAGCCATCGACGCACCAGGGAACGCGGCAACGAAAAAGCCGTGGCCAAATACCCCACTGGATCATCGTGCGGAGCCGGCAACAGCGGCTGACGCAAGCAGCGGTAACGTACCGGCAGGACCATCTCTGCCAGAGCATTGGGAGGCAACGGGTCATCCAGAGGTATAGCGTCTGCTGCTGGTGCCTGGGCAAACGCGTCACTCACGAGCGTCGCCAGCCGTCGCAAAATGGCGTTGAGAAATCCCTTGGCCCGGGCCAATCCTCTCTCGGCAGCTGCTTCGACGGTGGCATGAACGGCAGCATAAGCAGGAATATGGGTGAGAATGACCAACTGGTAGCAACCCAGACGCAACAGATCCCGCAAGGCAGGTTCGACTGCCTGCCAGGGACGTTGCACCCAAGGTAGCAAAAGGGCATCCAGGGTGGCCCGTCGGCGGATAACCCCGCAGACTAGTTGTGTCAGCAACCGCCGGTCGGCGTCGGTAAAATCCGCCTGGGCGGACAACCATTGGTCCAACAGCTCGGGAGCAAAGCCTTGACGTTGGCGCCAACGCTGCAATAGCTCGGCAGCAGCAGATCGGACATTGACCATAGGCAAGGCGGCTAAATCGTGGACGGCTCTGACGAAGAGGCCACAGCCGACGACGACGCGGGGGCCACTGGGGGTGAGTCCAGATTTTCTGGTCCTAAACGGTCGTGGACACCTAAAGGGTGACCGCGTACAAATTCCGCTGCTGTCATCCGACGTTTACCCGCCGGCTGTAATTCTTCGATCAAAGCCAATTGTGGCGTGCCGGTACAAACAGCTAGGGGAGTATCAGAGCCCGCAATTTGACTGGCTCGATAAATAGTACCGGCTGGGGGAAGCTCTGCGGTGGTGGTCAAAACTGGGCCGGGGACCAACCGGGTAACAATCAGGCGCAAAGGTGCCCGACCGGGTTGGTGTAAAAAGGTAAAAGCGGTTGGCCAAGGTTGCATGGCCCGCACAAAACGCTCCAGGTACTGCGGTGATTGACCCCAGTCGATCAAGCCGGATTGCTTCCGCAATTTGGGAGCGCGGGTGGCTTGGGCCGGATCCTGGGGAATGGCCTGCGGCATTTCTCCAGCCATCAGGCGACGCAACAGAGCAACCGTCAGTTGGGCTCCCAGTTCGGCCAGGCGGGCTTCCAAGGAGCCGGCTGTGTCGTCCGGTCGGATTGGCTCTACTTGCTGAGCCAGAATGTCGCCGGCATCCAGTTGTGGAGTCATGCGGATGAGCGTGACACCGGTGTGGCTGTCCCCTTGCAAAATGGCATGGGCTACCGGTGCTGCCCCTCGATAACGGGGTAACAACGAAGCATGCACATTGACCGCTCCCAACCGCGGAATGGCCAACACCTGGGGCGACAGGATCTGACCATAAGCCGCCACCACAAATAAATCCGGTTGCCACTGCTCAAGGACGGCACAGGCCTGGGGTGTATTGATCGATTCCGGCTGAATTACTGGCACACCATATTCGGCGGCCAACGTCGCCAGGGGATGACCGGCCAGACGGGTGCTGCTACGCCGCTGACCACCTGACCGCAAGGGCTGCGTCACCAGCCCCACCAACTGATCGCGAAATTCACCCAGCACAGCGGCGAAAATCGGCACAGCAAACTGTCCTGTGCCCATCATCACCACTCGTAATTGCTTTGCAGTCATTGACTCGTCGTGTCCTTCTTCACGGACTGGAACCAAAGTAGTAGGCGTTGCCGTTAGTCTACAGGCCCAAAAACGGCGAGTATCCCTGACAGTCGAGCGCTTTCCGCGCCAGGCAGTCAACGCCATTGTAGGAGGACGACCAGATCACAGTGGCTCTTTTCTCTGTGACGGCCACCACAGCAAGCTGAACCATCTCTTTTGCGCGAAAGGGGATCGCCTTGGCCTTACTGGCCGCCACTTGATTGAGCTGCAGTCACAACAAAGAGTGAAGTCGCTATCGGAATTCGAAGAGGACAACCCTCGGACCAGTCAAAATTCAGCGGTGACTGGTGATGCCGCAAGGCGGTACCAGATTGCGGAACAATGAATATTCCGCCAATGCACGCTAGAACGTGAGAACGGGGACGGGAAGTAATGAGGATGGTCCCTACCTGACTTAGAGGCCGCTTCTCTAAATATCTGAAATTACTAACACTTGAGCACATATCCTCTTTGCCGCCAATATCTTGCGCCACTCTTGACAGCGTATTATCACTCCCTGCAGCTCCCTGCCCCGTCGGATTCTGCGTCGCTTGTGCGTCGGATTGTACGTCGGTCGCTCCTGGGTCGCAAGTACGAAATGCTCAACTGTCACCTGCCGATAACACGGATCGACTATCCCCTCCGTGTGCCCCAGCCAAACCGCACACACATGCAAGGCAAACCGATCTGCCAGCTCGGCTAAGAGCCGCCCGCCTCGCGGACCGCACACCCCGCTTGAGCGTCTGCTGTCTGCAAAACCCCTTCAGTTTAGACGTAACTACTTGCAACAAAAGAAGTTGAATTGTCAAGGCGAGTGTCTGCAACCCCCTGCGTGTCGGCGGCGACCGCGGCCACGACGGCGTGGCCCCCACTTCCGCAGTCAGAATCCCCGATTCCGACTGCGGGGGTCAGGGCAGCGGACACCCTGCCCCCGGCTGCGGAAGTGCCGGCCGCGGCGACGCTGCCGCGGTAGAACCAGTGGGTAGCCGGTCGGTTATCGTGCCCGCCAATCATGCCGGTCGGCGGCAGGAAACAGGGGGCCAGCCGGGCCGCCACGTCATCATCGATGTCGATGTCGAGAAGACCCGACGGCCCCAGCACCAGCCCCACCCCCTGCCCATCCGACCAGTAGCGGACTACGTCCTGCTCGCTGACCCGCAACTGCACCCAGTCCGACACAGCCGACTTTTTCGATCGCTGCTCGAACGGGATGGGTCGATAGCCCTGTCGACAGTAATCGAGCACCAGCCGAGGAGTTGCAATCATGTCCGGCACTCCTCCTGCTGCTGCAGCCACTGCTCCAGAGACAGCGACCGCGATGCACCAACCCCCGCGGCAACAGTCGCTGACCGCTGCCGCGGAAGTGCATGCCGCGGCAGCGTGGCCGGCACGCTCGGACGGAGCAGGACGGTCGCAAATCCGCCACACCAGGTCAGGATGCCCCGTTGCAATGTGGGATGCCAAAGACACATCGCAATGGTCGGATGCGTCGGCTAGCCCCAGCCCAAAGAAAGCAAGTAACCACCCGCCTGAGCG
>JANWVV010000109.1 GCA_025055795.1 Gemmataceae bacterium | reverse complement strand
GACGAAGAAGAAGGCGCCGAAGTGTTGAATGCAGTGATGCCGAAAGGCGTTGAGCACAAAACAGCGGCGCCGAGGATGGCGGCGAGGATGGCGGTGTTGAATGCAGTGATGCCGAAAGGCGTTGAGCACTGCTACCCTGATGATGATATCTCGTGACTGCTTTTTACCGTGTTGAATGCAGTGATGCCGAAAGGCGTTGAGCACCGACCGGCAACCCCCACCGAGAACGAATCCGAAAAGTGTTGAATGCAGTGATGCCGAAAGGCGTTGAGCACTCCCATACCTCCCCTATATTTTTAGCTGAGGCTCGTCCCGGTGTTGAATGCAGTGATGCCGAAAGGCGTTGAGCACTATGGCTGAATGATCTTTCCAAGTCAGCATATTCACGTGTTGAATGCAGTGATGCCGAAAGGCGTTGAGCACATCCTGTCCACACCATAGATAGTATCCGGCTGCAGATGTGTTGAATGCAGTGATGCCGAAAGGCGTTGAGCACACCCACCCCAGCCGCGGCTGGGGTGGGCTGATCCGGTGTTGAATGCAGTGATGCCGAAAGGCGTTGAGCACGCTGCCGGTCCGTCGGGGGAGCTGCGGACGAAAACTGGTGTTGAATGCAGTGATGCCGAAAGGCGTTGAGCACAAAACTGAGATTGTCGCAGGCGCCGCAGGCGCAGGGGTGTTGAATGCAGTGATGCCGAAAGGCGTTGAGCACACAGGAGACCGACACAATGCCTCGACCCAGAAAACGTGTTGAATGCAGTGATGCCGAAAGGCGTTGAGCACCACGGAGTGTGTTGCACGCTGTCGGCAGCTAGTCACGTGTTGAATGCAGTGATGCCGAAAGGCGTTGAGCACGTCTTGCGCTTCATACCTTTTTTCTCCTCCCGGCTACCCTGGTGTTGAATGCAGTGATGCCGAAAGGCGTTGAGCACATGGTATCCGTCAAGTAGAGAAACATATGAGCAGGTGTGTTGAATGCAGTGATGCCGAAAGGCGTTGAGCACCTCATTTGCCCCGTCGCAGTACCACACATACAGTTGTGTGTGTTGAATGCAGTGATGCCGAAAGGCGTTGAGCACCTAATTTGAGATGCATAGCGAGAT
>JANWVV010000108.1 GCA_025055795.1 Gemmataceae bacterium | reverse complement strand
CGCCCTCCCTACCATGATGCCGACATGGATATGTGCTCAACGCCTTTCGGCATCACTGCATTCAACACTACGTTCCATCAAGGAAAGTCTTACATTAGCTCAGATGGTGCTCAACGCCTTTCGGCATCACTGCATTCAACACACTTTTACATACCCTCAAAGAACATTAGATGAAAAGTGCTCAACGCCTTTCGGCATCACTGCATTCAACACTGACGACATCTAGAGATATCCGCACACGAGAGCTGGTGTGCTCAACGCCTTTCGGCATCACTGCATTCAACACCTTGTCCTTCTCCTCCGACATGTTTCTCCTCCCAAAGGTGCTCAACGCCTTTCGGCATCACTGCATTCAACACGCTGATCGGCGCCCTCATCGGCGCCGCCCTAGTCCTCGTGTGCTCAACGCCTTTCGGCATCACTGCATTCAACACAGATATATCATATACGCAGTCCAGCTAGCTCGTGTGAGTGCTCAACGCCTTTCGGCATCACTGCATTCAACACGCGGGGACGGCGGGTCCGCTACCCCCGCCATTGCGGATGGTGCTCAACGCCTTTCGGCATCACTGCATTCAACACTGAAGTAAAATTTAGAACTTTACGTGGGGTGTATAGTGCTCAACGCCTTTCGGCATCACTGCATTCAACACTCCTTATCCACATATGCAACTAAGGTAGCATCCATCCCATGTGCTCAACGCCTTTCGGCATCACTGCATTCAACACAACTTAGTCCAGGTCATGTCATCAGCAGAGTCAAGTGCTCAACGCCTTTCGGCATCACTGCATTCAACACTTGTGACCTTGGAGACGAGTCATTGCCAGAAACTATGTGCTCAACGCCTTTCGGCATCACTGCATTCAACACGTAGAAAGAGATGATTATGTTGAATTTCTAGAATATGTGCTCAACGCCTTTCGGCATCACTGCATTCAACACATATTGCCCGCAATCTGTGGGGGACAAAATGGTTTGAAGTGCTCAACGCCTTTCGGCATCACTGCATTCAACACTCATAACCCAAGATTTGTTGATACTTAGCACGCCTTTGTGCTCAACGCCTTTCGGCATCACTGCATTCAACACGTCGTTGAATCCAA
>JANWVV010000107.1 GCA_025055795.1 Gemmataceae bacterium | reverse complement strand
ACGGCCATTATTTGGTTGCGCCGCTCCCCAATGATGGCGTGCTCAACGCCTTTCGGCATCACTGCATTCAACACGAGGGCAAAGAGGGTGGGCGATGGTGGTGGTTAGCCATCCCGTGCTCAACGCCTTTCGGCATCACTGCATTCAACACAAAACTATCAGCTAGTGTTGTTGGTGGTTGGTTATCATGTGCTCAACGCCTTTCGGCATCACTGCATTCAACACATCACGGTGTATAATACTATATGAGTGTCAAATGTATGTGCTCAACGCCTTTCGGCATCACTGCATTCAACACGAGCCGACCAACGCGCCGACGAGCAACGCGCCGACGAGTGCTCAACGCCTTTCGGCATCACTGCATTCAACACAGCTTTCGACATACTAACTTTCACATCAGCTCGATTGTCGTGCTCAACGCCTTTCGGCATCACTGCATTCAACACGAAAAACCTGCTTTGCAACGTTGCTGCTGTTCAGGCGTGCTCAACGCCTTTCGGCATCACTGCATTCAACACAACAGCTTGTGATTGGAACAGACTTGAGTTTAGAGGTGCTCAACGCCTTTCGGCATCACTGCATTCAACACAATTATGGCTATGACCACTATGCGTAAAAAAGGTAGGTGCTCAACGCCTTTCGGCATCACTGCATTCAACACATCGACGATTTAGCGATATTTACCTGCCTTCCCTGCAGCGTGCTCAACGCCTTTCGGCATCACTGCATTCAACACCAAGACGTCGTCGCGGTGGCGTCCGCACTGCGTGGTGCTCAACGCCTTTCGGCATCACTGCATTCAACACGTGCGGTCTCTACCATTCAACACGGGCTGCAGGCGTCGATGTGCTCAACGCCTTTCGGCATCACTGCATTCAACACAAGGCCTACCAGAACGCACTGGCAGAGGTCAAGAGACTCGTGCTCAACGCCTTTCGGCATCACTGCATTCAACACTGCTCGAAGAAGCGCTCCCAGGTCTGCCTTCTGCGTTGTGCTCAACGCCTTTCGGCATCACTGCATTCAACACCTTTTTGATCCGTGCAGTAGCGGTGAGTGCCTGTACAGGTGCTCAACGCCTTTCGGCATCACTGCATTCAACACGGCCGGCCC
>JANWVV010000106.1 GCA_025055795.1 Gemmataceae bacterium | reverse complement strand
GGGCATCTACTCGTCCTCGAACACACATTCCCTCCAGGACGCTCTTCGGATCTAAAACAACAAAGTGTGCGGCATTGCCTATCTTGGTTCTGCGGCCGGTACGGCACGCGACAATGTCTGTGCGGCAAACGAAAAATACGGCATCTACGTCGGTGAACAGGCCCATCCTGACCTGCTCAACAACCGCTGTGAAAACAACAAGGATAGCGGCATTGCCTATTTTGGTTCCGCGGCCGGTACGGCACGCGACAATGTCTGTGCGGCAAACGAAAAACACGGCATCTACGTCGGTGAACAGGCCCATCCTGACCTGCACAACAACCGCTGCGAAAAGAACAAACAATGCGGCATTGGCTATTTTGGTTCCACGGCTGGCACGGCCCGCGACAACACCTGTGCAGCAAACAAAGGTATCGGCATCGCCGTAACTGAACAGGCCCATCCGGATCTGCTCAACAACCGCTGCGAAAAGAACAAACTGTGCGGCATTGCTTATGCTGGTTCGGCAGCTGGCACGGCACGCGACAATGTCTGTGCGGCAAACGAAAAACAGGGCATCGTCGTCGCTGAACAGGCCCATCCTGACCTGCACAACAACCGCTGTGAAAACAACAAGGATAGTGGCATTGCCTATTTTGGTTCTGCGGCCGGCACGGCCCGCAACAACACCTGTGTAGCAAACAAAGGTGTCGGCATCGCCGTTGCTGACCAAACCCATCCGGATCTGCTCAACAACCGCTGCGAAAACAATAAACTGTGCGGCATTGCCTACACTGGTTCAGCCGCCGGCACGGCCCGTGACAACCTTTGTGCGGCAAACGAAGTTATCGGCATCGTCGTCGCTGAACAGGCCCATCCGGATCTGCTCAACAACCGCTGCGAAAACAACAAAGACTGCGGCATTGCATATTTTGATTCAGCTGCCGGCACGGCAAAAAACAATGTCTGTGTCGGAAATGGTCGCGACATAATAGTTGGTGATCAAGCACGTCCAAAAATCATTAAATAACAGCCACTGTGGGTGAAAATAATATGGCCCGGGACCGGCTGTCCCACGCTGCCGGGTTTGCAAACGCTCAAGCAGGCGGTTTGCATGCACCCCACCCGCCGCCTGACCCCCACCAGCTGACTTTCTTTGC
>JANWVV010000105.1 GCA_025055795.1 Gemmataceae bacterium | reverse complement strand
ATCACTGCATTCAACACCCCGAGGCAATCGAGCACTGGCTGCGCGTGCAAGGGCTCGACTAGTGCTCAACGCCTTTCGGCATCACTGCATTCAACACCTTCCGACGGCGGTGTCGCCGTGCGCTGTACGTGCTGTTGTGCTCAACGCCTTTCGGCATCACTGCATTCAACACCTTCTTCGATCGGTTTTCTCGGTCGAGGCATTGTGTCGGTGCTCAACGCCTTTCGGCATCACTGCATTCAACACCACAGGTTCCGAAGACGAAGAAGATCCCGGCAGATCCGAGTGCTCAACGCCTTTCGGCATCAATTCATTCAACACGCGATGCCACCGCCTGAGCACGCACTCACTTCCTTGTGCTCAACGCCTTTCGGCATCACTGCATTCAACACCAAAAAAGCACCGCGATAATCGCAGTGCTTATCTGGTGCTCAACGCCTTTCGGCATCACTGCATTCAACACCTGAATTTGCTCCTTGGTGCCGTCTTATAACTTACGACGAGTGCTCAACGCCTTTCGGCATCACTGCATTCAACACTTTAGCCTCTGCTTCGCCTTTTTGATCCGTGCAGTAGGTGCTCAACGCCTTTCGGCATCACTGCATTCAACACTCTGGACGCTGCCGCAAGGCAGCTCCGACCAGGCCAGGTGCTCAACGCCTTTCGGCATCACTGCATTCAACACTGCCTACTGGGAACATCATGATCACGGATGGGGAGTTCGTGCTCAACGCCTTTCGGCATCACTGCATTCAACACGCTTCTGGGCGGCCGTGAATCCTCAATCTGTTTGGTGTGCTCAACGCCTTTCGGCATCACTGCATTCAACACACGACTGGGTCGGGCACCGCGTCGAGATCCGACTTGTGCTCAACGCCTTTCGGCATCACTGCATTCAACACAGGGGCCTCCGGACGCAGTGAAGATGCGTTGGTTGTGCTCAACGCCTTTCGGCATCACTGCATTCAACACCGACGCCGTCATTAAACCCGGCCCGCCGAAGGCGTGTGCTCAACGCCTTTCGGCATCACTGCATTCAACACGCCCACAAGACGTACTGGTCACGCTGAAGGACGTGCCGTGCTCAACGCCTTTCGGCATCACTGCATTCAACACTCATTCAGGTTGTATGTGCTCAACACTGCCCGCCA
>JANWVV010000104.1 GCA_025055795.1 Gemmataceae bacterium | reverse complement strand
TTCAACAGGGGACGGACCCGCCGTCGTGTTGAATGCAGTGATGCCGAAAGGCGTTGAGCACGTGTATTCCGGAGAGTAATCGTTGAACAGGTGTTGGTGTGTTGAATGCAGTGATGCCGAAAGGCGTTGAGCACGCTGAGGTGCTCCTGACCTGCGTGTAGAACCGTCGAAGCGTGTTGAATGCAGTGATGCCGAAAGGCGTTGAGCACGTTGACGCCATTGCTCTTTAATTCTGTTAGTGCCTCTTGTGTTGAATGCAGTGATGCCGAAAGGCGTTGAGCACATCTAACATAGCTGTGTCACGGTGAACGTAGCCATCGTGTTGAATGCAGTGATGCCGAAAGGCGTTGAGCACCCCAGCCTGGGGCCGGATCCAGCCCCTCTGGCCACTGGGTGTTGAATGCAGTGATGCCGAAAGGCGTTGAGCACTGCCCGGGAAGCTGGCCGAAGATCTCCGCACGCACGTTCGCACGTGTTGAATGCAGTGATGCCGAAAGGCGTTGAGCACTGCCAGTCGTCCGCCTTCTCCGCCGCCCGCTGGAGGTGTTGAATGCAGTGATGCCGAAAGGCGTTGAGCACAAAAGTAGCCACCGATCGAGCGAAACAAGTTGAGCAGACGTGTTGAATGCAGTGATGCCGAAAGGCGTTGAGCACTTGGAAAGGCCCGTAGAACTCTCCGTCTGTTATCAGTGTTGAATGCAGTGATGCCGAAAGGCGTTGAGCACCCCGGAGGCCGCATGGGGGGCGGCTTCCCTGACGCCCGTGTTGAATGCAGTGATGCCGAAAGGCGTTGAGCACCTTATCGGGAACTCCCGGGATGCGGTAGGCATCGAGTGTTGAATGCAGTGATGCCGAAAGGCGTTGAGCACCCAATACCACTGCTCGGTGGAACTATTGATCTTTAGGAGCGCGTGTTGAATGCAGTGATGCCGAAAGGCGTTGAGCACCGCCCGGCCGATGTGTTCAAATGCGTTGGTAGCGTACCGTGTTGAATGCAGTGATGCCGAAAGGCGTTGAGCACACTGGTAAACATTCTACTCTCCTTATCTATTCTCGCCGGGTGTTGAATGCAGTGATGCCGAAAGGCGTTGAGCACTGAGCGGCACTTCGCAATCTTGTGTGTTGGTGACACGATCGCGGTGTTGAATGCAGTGATGCCGAAAG
>JANWVV010000103.1 GCA_025055795.1 Gemmataceae bacterium | reverse complement strand
CAAGAACGTGCTCAACGCCTTTCGGCATCACTGCATTCAACACCCTATTTACTACGTAAAAATAACTCACGATTGTGGGTGCTCAACGCCTTTCGGCATCACTGCATTCAACACTTTTTACGTAGTAAATAGGTCAACCTGCAAGGCATTTCTACTGTGCTCAACGCCTTTCGGCATCACTGCATTCAACACCTCTTTTGAACGTTGGAACGTGCTGGTACGCTCTAAGTGCTCAACGCCTTTCGGCATCACTGCATTCAACACCTTGATCGTATGGTTACTATATTAACTCTTTTTGATGTGCTCAACGCCTTTCGGCATCACTGCATTCAACACATGAACCAAGTAAGAATAAGCACATGGAGAAAGTAGAATAGAGTGCTCAACGCCTTTCGGCATCACTGCATTCAACACTTACCCCCACCCATTTTCAAAAACTCTTAAGAGCATCGTGCTCAACGCCTTTCGGCATCACTGCATTCAACACCTGGGCGCTGCAGATTTTCCGTGCGCACTTCGTGCGTGTGCTCAACGCCTTTCGGCATCACTGCATTCAACACCTACATATCTGGTACTGTAATGGCATCGAAGAGTACGTGCTCAACGCCTTTCGGCATCACTGCATTCAACACCTTTCTCTTTCCCTATACCCCCCTATCCGTACCATGGTGCTCAACGCCTTTCGGCATCACTGCATTCAACACGCCGGATGACAGTAGCACTGGCGCCGTACTAGGTGAGTGCTCAACGCCTTTCGGCATCACTGCATTCAACACAGCAGGCGGCCGAACGCTATGGCGGTGCCGTCTCTACGTGCTCAACGCCTTTCGGCATCACTGCATTCAACACTAAATCTCCACAGGTCGCCACCGAGCGGAATCACGCGACGTGCTCAACGCCTTTCGGCATCACTGCATTCAACACTGCGTCCTAGAAGAGACCATCCTCGACCTTGAGGATGGTCGTGCTCAACGCCTTTCGGCATCACTGCATTCAACACATCGTTGCTTCCGCTTGGGTGGGGGCCGGCCTACAGAGGTGCTCAACGCCTTTCGGCATCACTGCATTCAACACTCGATGCATCCGGCAGCATGCTCAAAGACGTGCAAAGTGCTCAACGCCTTTCGGCATCACTGCATTCAACACATGGAGTGGGTAGATCAACACAGCCAGTAAT
>JANWVV010000102.1 GCA_025055795.1 Gemmataceae bacterium | reverse complement strand
TTCAACACTTAGGAAATCCTGTTTGTCCATGTAAAGGTTGCGGTGTGTGCTCAACGCCTTTCGGCATCACTGCATTCAACACCGACAGAGTTGCAGAGTTCCTTAGCTGAGAGCTACAAGTGCTCAACGCCTTTCGGCATCACTGCATTCAACACGGAAGTAAAGCGAATTCTAATTATGCTGTAGCAATCGGAAGTGCTCAACGCCTTTCGGCATCACTGCATTCAACACCCAATATATCAAGATCGGCAGTTTCAACAGTCAGCTCACGTGCTCAACGCCTTTCGGCATCACTGCATTCAACACCCCCACGCCCCGCTCCTGGGAGAGCGTCGGGCGAACGTGCTCAACGCCTTTCGGCATCACTGCATTCAACACAACTGGTTCCATCTTACCAAGCGACAACGTCCACAGAGCGTGCTCAACGCCTTTCGGCATCACTGCATTCAACACCCGGCTACCCTGGTTCCGCTCCCCCGGCCGGGGCGGGGTGGTGCTCAACGCCTTTCGGCATCACTGCATTCAACACGACGCTATCATTATGAGTATTCGATCCGTGGGGGAGGTGCTCAACGCCTTTCGGCATCACTGCATTCAACACACAGGGCATGTCATTATACGCACAACGGGGAGCAAGTGTGCTCAACGCCTTTCGGCATCACTGCATTCAACACGTGGCGAGTGAAGGCAATTGAGGCATTTGAGAAGTCTGTGCTCAACGCCTTTCGGCATCACTGCATTCAACACAGCTCCGGGCAGTAGAGCGTGAGCTCCGTGCCGCTGAGTGCTCAACGCCTTTCGGCATCACTGAATTAAACACGAAAAACCGACAGCCCCAGCGGGGCGGCACAACACGTGCTCAACGCCTTTCGGCATCACTGCATTCAACACAGGCTGTCTATATGGTACTGCAATGGTAGCGAAGAAGTGCTCAACGCCTTTCGGCATCACTGCATTCAACACCATCGTGCAAGAGCTAGAGGACACGGCTTACAAAATGTGCTCAACGCCTTTCGGCATCACTGCATTCAACACAACCAGTACCACTTCCTCCGCAAATGCAGGTGTTACGTGCTCAACGCCTTTCGGCATCACTGCATTCAACACAGGAACGTTCCTTACGACACGAAACAGGCTTGGTTTGGGTGCTCAACGCCTTTCGGCATCACTGCATTCAACACTTTT
>JANWVV010000101.1 GCA_025055795.1 Gemmataceae bacterium | reverse complement strand
CACATAGGATGCTGATAGTGCTCCCCGCCACTCGGCATCACTGCAGTCAACACCGTACTCACCCCTCCGTACTAGGGGTCACACCTAACCCTGTGCTCAACGCCTTTCGGCATCACTGCATTCAACACGTGGCAACGACCGAGCAGTGCGGGTTTCAGCTCTCTAAGTGCTCAACGCCTTTCGGCATCACTGCATTCAACACCGTCAGAGCTTCTAGCTCATGCCGTTAAGGAGTGGCTGTGCTCAACGCCTTTCGGCATCACTGCATTCAACACGAGGAGACAGGACATGGAGAGTGGAGAGAAGAAAGAGGGGTGCTCAACGCCTTTCGGCATCACTGCATTCAACACTGGAGATGGCGGTCAGCTGCCATCGCCCTCATCGGCGCGTGCTCAACGCCTTTCGGCATCACTGCATTCAACACGTTCGTAATAAAAGACGCGCTGCGACCCCAGGGCTGTGCTCAACGCCTTTCGGCATCACTGCATTCAACACAACAAGTGGGGGGCTGGCAACGTACCAGCCCCACCATCCCTGTGCTCAACGCCTTTCGGCATCACTGCATTCAACACTGCGGTGCAGCCGTCGGCGACCGTCTCCGCGTACATCCGGTGCTCAACGCCTTTCGGCATCACTGCATTCAACACGCTCCAGATTTTTGCATATCGAAAACACAAAAATCGTGCTCAACGCCTTTCGGCATCACTGCATTCAACACGGGGCTAGGAGACAGGACATGGAGAGTGGAGAGAAGAAGTGCTCAACGCCTTTCGGCATCACTGCATTCAACACTAAAAAGTTCGATCTGGTGCAGGGGGCAGATAGTTCGTGCTCAACGCCTTTCGGCATCACTGCATTCAACACCGACCTTCTTCGTGCCGCCACCGGCGCCTGCGCCCCCGGGTGCTCAACGCCTTTCGGCATCACTGCATTCAACACTTCACCATGCTGGCTATCGAAATCTCTAGGAGATACGTGCTCAACGCCTTTCGGCATCACTGCATTCAACACCGTACGATGTGGGAGTCAATGAGAAAAGGACAATTGCCCCGTGCTCAACGCCTTTCGGCATCACTGCATTCAACACCCCGGGACGCCTCACCGCGAGGCGCCCGGCGGGTCGTGCTCAACGCCTTTCGGCATCACTGCATTCAACACCTGATAATGATGGTGATTGGAACTTTGATCCAGAGGTGCTCAACGCCTTTCGGCA
>JANWVV010000100.1 GCA_025055795.1 Gemmataceae bacterium | reverse complement strand
CGGTACGCCGAAAGTCGCGTGCTCAACGCCTTTCGGCATCACTGCATTCAACACTCGACGTCGGCCGTGTACTGACCGCCCTTCGCAAGGTGCTCAACGCCTTTCGGCATCACTGCATTCAACACCGGAAGATCGTGTGTGCGCTCGCACGCGTCGTAATGTGCTCAACGCCTTTCGGCATCACTGCATTCAACACATGCCGCGGACATCTATTCAACAGCCGACACGGAGTGCTCAACGCCTTTCGGCATCACTGCATTCAACACCCGACCAGGCCAGCGTGCCACCCTGCTCGTCCACACGGGTGCTCAACGCCTTTCGGCATCACTGCATTCAACACCTACGACACTTGTTCGGGTTTGTATGCGTATGACTGTGCTCAACGCCTTTCGGCATCACTGCATTCAACACTGGTGGTAGTTATCGGCGATGACGGCGCCGACTTGGGGTGCTCAACGCCTTTCGGCATCACTGCATTCAACACGTGTTTCGTGGGTACAAGGTTGTACGCCACGAAATAGCGTGCTCAACGCCTTTCGGCATCACTGCATTCAACACCATTTACTTACGTTAAGAGTATCACGGAGCTGCCAGCTCGTGCTCAACGCCTTTCGGCATCACTGCATTCAACACGCTAACCTCGTTAAAAACATGGCGGCAACGCCAGAAAGTGCTCAACGCCTTTCGGCATCACTGCATTCAACACGGCGGCGCAGCAGGGTCGTCGACCCACAGCTCAGGTGCTCAACGCCTTTCGGCATCACTGCATTCAACACCTACCGGGGACTATTACACCATCTGGAATTACGCCAGGTGCTCAACGCCTTTCGGCATCACTGCATTCAACACGGTTTTATCCCGCGCTCTGCAACAGGAGTCGCTGCGTGCTCAACGCCTTTCGGCATCACTGCATTCAACACTGGAGGTGCACACACATGGCGAAGAAAGACTCCCCTGTGCTCAACGCCTTTCGGCAT
Source organism: Gemmataceae bacterium (assembly GCA_025055795.1). Lineage (GTDB taxonomy): Bacteria > Planctomycetota > Planctomycetia > Gemmatales > Gemmataceae > Thermogemmata. Next base: position 242 of record JANWVV010000100.1, on the reverse strand, counting down.
CACTGCATTCAACACTCCGGAGGAAGACGTGCAGGAGTACGCGGAGGTAGGTGCTCAACGCCTTTCGGCATCACTGCATTCAACACCCGGAAAGTGTGGCGCCCGGCCGATGTGTTCGAAGATAGTGCTCAACGCCTTTCGGCATCACTGCATTCAACACTGCACTGGCATGGAGTTGGCATTCGCTGCTCAGAATGTGCTCAACGCCTTTCGGCATCACTGCATTCAACACATTGCACCGA